>NZ_JBIVLK010000006.1:266414-432125 GCF_044751215.1 Streptomyces sp. NPDC088730 | reverse complement strand
TTTCCCTTTCCGGCGAGTCCGACTCTATCAGATCCTTTCGGGCCTGATTCCCAGTCAGCGGGGTTTGTCTTCCCGGCTGTTGGGCCGTTCCGACGAGTGAGACATTAGCGGAATCCGGGGCCCCGACGCTAATCGGGGTCACGTTCCTTCGAACGTGGATTCCTCATTTCGCGAATGCGCACGCGGAGACAGGCGACAGCTGTCGCTCGTTCGTTGTGGTTACTGCGGAATGGCTGTCCGGGGACCGACCGGGGTCGGCGCTCACGTCGGACAACTCGGAGCACACTACGGATGCGGTGCGGGCGTGTCAACCCCGGTCTCCGACGGGGTGCGGTGGAAGGCGAGCCGGTAGTCACGGGGGCTGGTGGCCAGGTGGGTCGCGAAGTGCTGGCGCATGGTGATCTCACTGCCGAAACCCGTGCGGCGGGCCACCTCGGGGAGGGGCAGGTCGGTGCGTTCCAGCAGCTTCTGAGCTGCCGCGACGCGCTGGGTGATCAGCCAGCGCAGCGGTGTCGTGCCGGTGGTCGCCTGGAAGTGGCGGGCGAAGGAGCGCGGGGACATGCCGGCGCGGTCGGCGAGCTCCGCCACCGTGTGCGGTTCGGCCAGATGGGTCAGAGCGAAGGCGCGTACGGCCGCGAGGGTGTCGGCGTCGCGGTCCGTGTGCGGGGTCGGGTGCTCGATGAACTGTGCCTGGGTTCCGGTGCGGAACGGGGCGGTGACCATCGAACGGGCGATCGTCGCCGCGGTCTCGGCCCCGTGGACCGTACGGACGAGGTGGAGGCAGAGGTCGATGCCGGCCGCGGTGCCCGCCGAGGTCCAGAGATTGCCGTCGTGGACGAAGAGGGCGTCGGGTACGACGGTGACACCGGGGTGGCGGGTGCGCAGGAGGTCGGTGAGGTTCCAGTGGGTGACCGCGCGTCGGCCGTCGAGGAGGCCTGCCTGGGCGAGGGTGAAGGCGCCTCCGCAGAGCGCGGCGATCGGCGTGCCGCGGGTGTGGGCGCGCCGCAGGGCTTCGAGGACCGGTTCGGGCGCCGGCGTCACATGGTCGTCCAGCCCCGGGACGACGATCAGGTCGGCTCGGGCCAGCCAGCTCAGCGTGCGGTCGGGGGTGAGGGAGAGTCCCCCGCGCAGGGGGACGGGTGTGGTGGCGGCCGCGGTGCGGCGCAGCTCGAACCGCGGTACTCCGCGGTCCGTCCGGTCCACGCCCCAGACCTCCGTGACGACCGAGACGTCGAACGCTCGGATGCCCGGAAAGGAGACGAGGGCGATCCGGGTGGTGGCGGGGTCGGCGGTCATGTCGGCAGTAAACCATCGATCGATGGCTTTGTGACCTCTGGGCGGCCGGTCGTTCGCGCGGAAGCATGGGGGCATGGAGATCGCGGAGAACGCAGCGCTGGTAGTGGTGGATGTGCAGCAGGGATTCGAGGAGGAGGCGTACTGGGGGCCGCGGAACAATCCCTCGGCGGACGGGAACATCGCCGGGCTGATCGATGCCTGGCAGTCGAGCGGGCGGCCGGTCGTCTTCGTCCGGCATGACTCGCCCAAGCCGGATTCGCCGTTGCGGGTGGGGTATCCGGGCAACGGCTTCAAGCCGTACGTGGAGGAGCGGCGCGGAAAGGGCGGTGGGCCCGAGCTGTTTCTGACGAAGAGCGTGAACTCGGCGTTCTACGGGACGCCGGATCTGGCGGACTGGCTGCGCGAGGGCGGGGTGCGGCAGATCGTGGTGGCCGGTATCCAGACCAACATGTGCGCGGAGACGACGGCCCGGATGGCGGGGAACCTCGGGTACGAGGTGTTCTTCGCTTTCGACGCGACGTACACCTTCGACGGGACCGGCCCGTTCGGCTGGACGATGAGCGCGGAGGAGCTGGCGCGGGCCACCGCCGTGACGCTGCACGGCGGTGGGTTCGCGAAGGTGGTGCGCAGTGCGGAGCTGATCGCCGCCGCGGAGTAGGTCAGCCGTTGCCGGAGGCGAGTTCGCGGCTGCGGTCGCGGGCTGCTTCGAGGGCGGCGATGAGGGCGGCGCGTACGCCGTGGTTCTCCAGTTCGCGGATGGCGCTGATCGTGGTGCCTGCCGGGCTGGTGACGGCTTCGCGGAGCTTGACCGGGTGCTCTCCGCTGTCCCGCAGCATCACGGCGGCGCCGATGGCGGCCTGGACGATCAGGTCATGGGCCTGGGCGCGGGGCAGGCCCAGCAGGATTCCGGCGTCCGTCATCGCCTCGACGAGGAAGTAGAAGTACGCCGGGCCCGAGCCGGAGAGCGCGGTGGCCGCGTCCTGCTGGGACTCCGGGACGCGCAGCGTCTTGCCGACGCCGCCGAAGATCGTCTCCGCGGTGGCGAGGTGGGCGCCGGTGGCGTGGCTGCCCGCGGAGATGACGGACATGCCCTCGTCGACCAGGACGGGGGTGTTCGGCATGACCCGGACGACCGGGGTGCCCTCGGTGAGGCGGTCCTCGATGAAAGCGGTCGTGATGCCTGCCGCGGCGCTGATGACCAGGCGGTCCGCGGTGACATGGGCGGAGAGCTCGTCGAGGAGGCGTCCCATGTCCTGGGGCTTGGCCGCGAGGATGAGGATGTCGGCGCGCGCGGCGGCCTCCGCGTTGCTGACGGAGTCGACCCCGTAGCGGTTGCGGAGCTCCTCCGCACGCTCGGAGCGGCGGGTGGTGACGAGCAGATCGGCCGGGCGCCACCCGGCCCGGATCATGCCGCTGAGCAGGGCCTCGCCGATCTTGCCGGTGCCGAGGACTGCGACTGTCTGGGTCATGCGGTTTCACCCTCCGGGCGGTGCCGGCGGCCGGGGCGCGTTCTGAAAGTAGCGTCGTCCGCCCGAAGGGCGGGCCCGGTGGCGCATGGTGCGTGCGATCGCAAGGCGCGGAAGTGGCCCCGTAGCGGAGCTGACAGGTCATTTCCGCGACGCCGCGAGCGTGCGTGCCAGGCGCTGCCGGGCAGTCGGGACTTTCAGATCACGTCCTGGCGGTGCCGGCTGTTCTCGGTACTCGTGTCCGCCATCCTCGCACCGGTCCGTCAGGTGGTGCGGCGGCGGAGGGTGGCCGCACCGAGGGCGAGGACGAGAAGGGCGCAGCCCGCCACGATCACGACGTCGCGGACGAAGTCGCCGGTGACGTCCGGGTGGCGGAGGACCTCGTTCATGCCGTCCACGGCGTACGACATGGGCAGCACGTTCGAGATCGCTTCGAGCACGGGCGCCATCCGGTCGCGGGCGATGAACAGTCCGCAGAGCAGCAGCTGCGGGAAGATCACGGCCGGCATGAACTGGACGGCCTGGAACTCGGAGGCCGCGAAGGCCGAGACGAACAGGCCGAGCGCCGTGCCCAGCAGGGCGTCGAGTACGGCGACCAGGAGCAGCAGCCACGGGGACCCGGTGACGTCCAGTCCGAGCACCCACACCGAGAGCCCGGTGGCCAGGAGCGACTGGACCACCGCGACGGCGCCGAAGGCGAGGGCGTAGCCGGCGATCAGGTCGCCCTTGCCGAGCGGCATGGCGAGCAGGCGCTCCAGGGTGCCGGAGGTGCGCTCGCGCAGGGTGGCGATCGAGGTCACCAGGAACATCGTGATCAGCGGGAAGATGCCGAGCAGTGAGGCGCCGATGGAGTCGAAGGTGCGCGGGCTGCCGTCGAAGACGTACCGCAGCAGCGCGATCATGACGACCGGGATCAGCAGGAGCAGTCCGATGGTGCGGGGGTCGTGGGCCAGCTGGCGCAGGACGCGGGCGGCGGTGGCCAGGGTGCGGGCGGCGCCGATGGGTGAGGTGGTGGCCGTGCTCATCGGGCGTTCTCCTGACGGGTGGCGGCCGCGTCGACCAGGTGGAGGAAGGCTTCTTCGACGGTCTCGGTGCGGGCGGCGGTGCGCAGTGCCTCGGGGGTGTCGTCGGCGAGGATCTCGCCCTCGCGCATCAGGAGGAGGCGGTGGCAGCGCTCGGCCTCGTCCATGACGTGGGAGGAGACGAGGAGGGTGGTGCCCCGGTCGGCGGCGAGGTGGTGGAAGAGGCTCCACAGATCGCGCCGGAGCACCGGGTCCAGGCCGACGGTGGGTTCGTCGAGGACGAGCAGTTCGGGGGTGCCGAGCAGCGCGACGGCGAGGGAGACGCGGGTGCGCTGGCCGCCGGAGAGGGTGCCGGCGAGGGCGGCGGAGTGGCTGGTCAGGTCGACCTCTGTGATGGCCCGGGTGACGGCTTCGCGGCGGGCGTCCCGGTGTCGGCGGCCCGGTTGCAGGATCGCCGCGAAGTAGTCGAGGTTCTGCCGGACGGTGAGGTCGGTGTAGACGGACGGCGCCTGCGTGACGTACCCGATCCGTGGCCGCAGACCGGGGTGGCCGGCCGGGCTGCCCAGGACGTCGAGGGTGCCGGTGACCTTGGCCTGGGTGCCGACCACGGCTCGCATCAGGGTGGATTTGCCGCAGCCGGAGGGGCCGAGGAGTCCGGTGATCCTGCCGGGTTCGACGGTGAAGCCGAGGCCTTTGAGGACGGTGCGGTTGCCCCGTACGACCGTGAGGCCGCGGGCCTCGATGGCGGCACCCGAAGAATTCATCATGTGATGAATTTTGTCGCGGTGGCGGTCTTCCGTCAAGGGTCCGCGGCCTCCGCGCCCGCCGGTTCAGCGGATGGTCACGCTCAGCTCGACGACGTACGTCTCCTCCACCAGACCGTCCGGGAAGCGCCGTGCGAGGTGTTCGCGCTCCTCCGAGAGGAAGCGCCCGGCGGGCTCGTCACCGAGGACCAGGAAGGCGGAGTGGCTGCCGAGGTTGGCGAGGTGGGTGTCCAGGGGGACACGCCGGGTCCAGGGCACCCGGCGGTGTACGAACGTCAGCCCGGCCGGCAGGTCGCGGGCGGATACCGGCGAGCCGTGGGCGCCGGTGTGGGCCGCCGCGGGTCCGCCCGGCGCTCCGGGGCCGGCGAGCTCGGGCAGTTCGGTGGCGAAGAAGCCCAGCAGCCGCGCGCCCTGTTCCGCGATCCAGCCGACGCCGGGGTCGGCCACGTTCCACCACAGGGCCAGCGCGCCGCCCGGCCGCAGGACGCGCATGGCCTCGGGGGCGGCGCGGGCGGAGTCCGTCCAGTGCCAGGACTGGGCGTACGTGATCAGGTCGGCCGAGGCCGCGGCGAAGGGGAGGTGGTTGCCGTCGCCCCGTACCAGCGGGACGTCCGGCAGGCTCCTGCGCAGCTCCGCCGCCATCCCGGGGCCCGGTTCGACGGCGACGACGGCGGCGCCCCGGTCGCGGAGGCGGCGGGTCGAGATGCCGGTGCCGGCCCCGACGTCGAGGGCGCGGGCGCCTCGCAGCGGCCGGCCGGCGAGCTCCTCGACGGCGTCCAGGAGGGCGTCCGGGTAGCCGGGGCGGGCCGCGCCGTACTGGGCGGCGGCGCGGTCGAACGACAGGGCGCGCGGGGACGCGGGCGAGGGCTGAGGGGGCGGCGGCTGCGGGGACGGCGGCCGGGAGCCGGGGTCAGGGGTGCCAGGGGTGCCAGGGGTGTCTGTGGTGGGCATGTGCCCCATGGTGGCCCCGGCCATGATCCGCGGGACAGACCCCGCGGTGGGCGTCGCGTTACTTGCGTCGGCCTACTTGCGGCGTCGTACTTGCGGCGGCTTACCTGCGTCGCCTTACTTGCGGCGGGCCTTCTTCGCCTTGGCCGTCCTGCGGGCCGCCGGATTCCCGGTGCGGGCCGACCGGCGCTTCGCGTACCGGAGCTGGGCCGCCTCGTACTCCGTACGCCGGAGCTTCTCGCCCGGGGCCTCGGAGAACGTACGGATGAAGTAGGCGAGCAGCCCGCCGATGAAGCCGATGGTCCTGAGGCCGCGCAGATTGTCCTCGCGGGCGGGGTCGGCCGGGCGGCTGCTGAAGCCCTCCCACGTCTTGCGGAAGGCGATCGCACTGCAGACGGCGAACATCAGGACCACCAGGATGCCGACGAAGCTGCCGACGTCGGCGATCTCCAGACCCTGGTAGGCGAACCGCAGCACGAAGCAGGACGCGGCGGCCGCGGCGAGCGAACCGACGGCGACCCCGACGCGGCGCAGACCGTAGTTGCCGTCGTGGGCGACCCAGGTCGTGCCGAAGAAGCGGATGGGTTCGGGCTGCGGACCGGGGGCGGTCGCGGCGGCACCGGCGGGCGCCTTCGCGGACTCGGTGGTGCCGGGCGCGCTGCCGTCGGGGGTCTCGCTGTTCTCGCTCACAGGATCGATTGTCCCAGGGCCGGGGCGGTGGCGCCGCGCCCGCCTCCCGAGGGGGCGGGCGCGGCGCCGTCGCGCGTCAGCCGCAGTGGCTCCACGGGCTGGTGTACGCGTACGTACCGCCGGCCGTCTCGATCAGGCCGCCCCACTTCACGCAGTGGCTGCCGGCGGCGAGCCGGACCGGGCCCGCGTACGAGGAGTACCTTCCCTGGTCCTTGACCTGCTCCTTGCCGTCCCCGTCGACGTCGAGCCAGGCGCCGGTGGTCAGCGCCTTGCCCTCGGTGGCGGCGGCGTGGAAGGTGACGACGCAGTTGAACTTGGTGCTCGCGTTGTAGAGCAGGTAGACGCGGGCCAGTTCGGCCGACGCGTCCTTGAACACGTGCGAGTCGATCTGGGTGTATCCGGATCCGCAGACGCCGGCCGGAGTGGCGGCGGCCGGTGCGGGTGCGATCGGCGTGGGTGCGGCCGACGCCGCACCGGCCGGGACCGCGCCCAGGGCCGCGAGGGCGGTGACGGCTGACGCGATGACTACTGAGCTGCGTACGGTAGTGCGCATACTCCCCCAATCATGGTCATACATGGCAAGGGGGTGAGCTTACTGCGATCGACCGGTCACACGGAGTCGTTCTCGGGCCACGACGGGCGCGTGTGGCGGCGGCGACGCCCGGGGGACGTACACGCGTCCGGCCCGGAGCGGGTCCCGGCCACACGCGTCCGGCCGAAAACGCCTCCGGCCCCTCGCGAGAGGGGCCGGACGGTGGTGCGGGGCTGTGCGTGCGGGTGTCAGCCGAGCTTGGAGACGTCGCGGACGGCGCCGCGGTCCGCGCTGGTCGCCATGGCCGCGTAGGCGCGCAGCGCGGCCGAGACCTTGCGGTCGCGGTTCTTCGGCGCGTAGACGCCGTTCAGCGCCTCCCGGCGGGTGGCCAGCTCGTCCTCCGGGACCAGGAGCTCGATCGAGCGGTTCGGGATGTCGATCCGGATCCGGTCGCCGTCCTCGACGAGCGCGATGGTGCCGCCGGACGCCGCCTCCGGAGAGGCGTGGCCGATGGACAGGCCCGACGTGCCGCCGGAGAAGCGGCCGTCGGTGACCAGCGCGCAGGTCTTGCCGAGGCCCCGGCCCTTGAGGAAGGAGGTCGGGTAGAGCATCTCCTGCATGCCGGGGCCGCCGCGCGGGCCCTCGTAACGGATGACGACGACGTCGCCGTGCTCGATCTCCTTACGGAGGATCTTGTCGACGGCGTCCTCCTGCGACTCGCAGACGACCGCCGGGCCCTCGAAGGTCCAGATCGACTCGTCGACACCGGCCGTCTTCACGACGCAGCCGTCCACGGCGAGGTTCCCCTTGAGGACCGCGAGGCCGCCGTCCTTGGAGTACGCGTGCGCCAGGTCGCGGATGCAGCCGCCCGCCGCGTCCAGGTCGAGGGTGTCCCAGCGCTCGGACTGCGAGAAGGCGGTCGCGGAACGGACGCAGCCGGGGGCGGCGTGCCACAGCTCGACGGCCTCCGGCGACGGCGAGCCGCCCCGGATGTCCCAGTTCTTCAGCCACTCGGCGAGGGTGTCGGAGTGCACCGAGTGCACGTCCTCGTTGAGCAGTCCGCCGCGGTGCAGCTCACCGAGGATGGCGGGGATGCCGCCGGCCCGGTGGATGTCCTCCATGTAGTACGTGCCGCCGGGCGCCACGTTGGGCGCGACCTTGGCGAGGCACGGGACCCGGCGCGAGACCTCGTTGATGTCGTCGAGGTCGTACGCCAGCTCCGCCTCCTCCGCGGCGGCGAGCAGGTGCAGGATCGTGTTGGTCGAGCCGCCCATGGCGATGTCGAGCGCCATCGCGTTGTCGAACGCGGCGCGGGTGCCGATGGCGCGCGGCAGGACCGTCTCGTCGTCCTGCTCGTAGTAGCGCTTGGTGATCTCGACGACCGTGCGGCCGGCCTCCTCGTACAGCGCCCTGCGGGCGGTGTGCGTGGCGAGGACGGAGCCGTTGCCGGGGAGGGAGAGGCCGAGGACCTCGGTCAGGCAGTTCATCGAGTTGGCGGTGAACATGCCGGAACAGCTGCCGCAGGTGGGGCAGGCGTTCTCCTCGATGCGGAGCATGTCCTCGTCGGAGATGCTCTCGTCGACCGCGTCGCTGATCGCGTTGACCAGGTCGAGCTTGCGGACCGTGCCGTCGACGAGGGTGGCCTTGCCGGCCTCCATCGGGCCGCCGGAGACGAAGACCGTGGGGATGTTGAGGCGCATCGCGGCCATCAGCATGCCGGGGGTGATCTTGTCGCAGTTCGAGATGCAGATCAGCGCGTCCGCGCAGTGCGCCTCGGCCATGTACTCGACGGAGTCGGCGATCAGGTCGCGGGACGGGAGGCTGTAGAGCATCCCCGCGTGACCCATCGCGATGCCGTCGTCGACCGCGATGGTGTTGAACTCGCGGGGGACGGCGCCTGCGGCCAGGATCGCCTCGGAGACGATCCGGCCGACGGGGGCGAGGTGGGTGTGGCCCGGGACGAACTCCGTGAAGGAGTTGGCGACCGCGATGATCGGCTTGCCGATGTCCTCGCTCGCTACGCCCGAGGCGCGCATAAGGGCGCGCGCGCCCGCCATGTTGCGTCCGTGGGTGACAGTGCGGGACCTCAGCTGGGGCATCGTCTCTCGCTCCTTCGACAGAAAAGACTGGTTCCGAGCGTACGCCTGTGAGGCCAGGATCTGGACGGGGTGTCCGGTATCCGGGACCGGGGTGAGATTCGGCCCTCCGGCGTTCGAGGGGCGGGGAGGTACGGGGGCGGAGCCCCCGGAACGGTCAGGCGTCTGTCAGGTAGCGCTGCAGCGTGGGGCCCACCATCGCGATGATCTTCTGCGGTTCCGCGGAGGCCAGGGGTTCCGCCTGGATCACGTAGCGCAGTACCGCGATGCCCACCATGTGCGACGCGGCCAGTTCCGCGCGGAAGGTGGCGTCGGGGACGTCCAGCTGGTCGGCGATCCGGTCCAGCAGGCGTCGCAGCACGAAGACGCGCAGGACCTTCGCCGCCGCCTCGTGGGTCATCGCGGAACGCATGATCGCCAGCAGCGGGGCCCGGGACTCCGGGTTCTCCCACACTCCGATGAAGTAGCCGGCCAGCCGCTCCCCCAGTCCCTCCGTGCTGCTGCCGAGGATGTCCGGGATCGCCAGGGCGGGTTCGAAGGAGAGCTCGATCGCGGCGCCGAACACCTCGTCCTTGGTACCGAAGTAGTGGTGGACCAGGGCCGCGTCCACGCCGGCCGCCTTCGCGATGCCCCGGACGGACGTCTTGTCGTAGCCGCGCTCGGAGAACTCGGTGCGGGCCGCCTCCAGGATGCGGGTGCGGGCGTCGGGGCCGGTCTCCGCCTCCGTGCGGGAGGGGCGGCCGCGGCGTCTGGGGGGCGGGCCCTGGCTCCCGTCGCCCTCGGTCACGGGCGCGGCGACGGGGCGGAGGACGACGCGAGGTGCAGCCGGGTGAAGGCCAGCGCCTCGGCCAGGTCCGCCTCGCGTTCCGCGGTGGACATCGCCCGGCGGGTGTTGACCTCGACGACGACGTGGCCGCCGAAGCCGGTACGGGCCAGCCGCTCCAGCAGCTCGGCGCAGGGCTGGTCGCCCCGGCCGGGCACCAGGTGCTCGTCCTTGCCGGAGCCCTTGCCGTCCGCGAGGTGGACGTGGGCCAGCCGGTCGCCCATCCGGTCGACCATGGCCATGCCGTCCGTGCGGGCGGTCGCGGTGTGCGAGAGGTCCACGGTGAAGTGCCGGTAGTCGTCGTTGGTGACGTCCCAGTCGGGGGCGTACGCGAGCATCTCCCGGTCCCGGTAGCGCCACGGGTACATGTTCTCGACGGCGAACCGCACGTCCGTCTCGTCCGCCATCCGCCAGATCCCGGTGACGAAGTCGCGCACGTACTGCCGCTGCCAGCGGAACGGCGGGTGGACGACCACGGTCGAGGCGCCCAGCTTCTCGGCGGCGGCGCGGGCCCGCTGGAGCTTGACCCAGGGGTCGGTGGACCAGACGCGCTGGGTGATCAGCAGACAGGGGGCGTGCACGGCCAGTACGGGCACCTGGTGGTAGTCCGAGAGCCGGCGCAGCGCCTCGATGTCCTGGCTGACGGGGTCGGTCCAGACCATGACCTCGACGCCGTCGTACCCCAGGCGCGCGGCGATCTCGAAGGCCGTAGCCGTCGACTCCGGATAGACGGAGGCCGTCGACAGGGCGACCTTCGCATCCGGGATGCGCACCACTGGTTCTGCCACGCAGACAGCGTACGGGCCCCGGTGCGCGGCGCCGAGTGAGCCCGGCTGAAAGTGAGAAGGGCCATGGCCGTTCCGCACCCGTACGCCGCGGCCGTGCTTCGCAGCCGTCAGGCCAGGGCCGCCGCGTCCCGCGTCGGGAGGTGGTCCAGGCGGCGCAGGATGACGCCCTCGCGCAGCGCCCAGGGGCAGATCTCCAGCTCCTCGACGCCCAGCAGGTCCATGGCCCCCTCCGCGACCAGGGCACCCGCCAGCAGCTGGGCGGACCGTCCGTCGGAGACACCGGGGAGGTTGCCGCGCTCCTCCACGGTCATCGCGGCGAGCTTCGGCACCCACTCCTCCAGCGCCTTGCGGCTGAGGGTGCGCTGCACGTACAGCCCCTCGGTGGAGCGGGCGGCGCCGGCGATCCTGGCGAGCTGCTTGAAGGTCTTGGAGGTGGCCACGACGTGGTCGGGGCGGCCGAAGCGGGTGAACTCGCCGACGCTGCGGGCGATCCTCGCCCGGACGTGCCGGCGCAGCGCCCGCACCTCCACCGGGTCCGGCGGGTCGCCCCGCAGCCAGCCGGCCGTGAGCCGTCCGGCGCCGAGCGGCAGTGACACGGCGGCGTCCGGCTCCTCGTCGATGCCGTACGCGATCTCCAGCGAGCCGCCGCCGATGTCCAGGACCAGCAGCTTGCCCGCCGACCAGCCGAACCAGCGGCGGGCGGCGAGGAAGGTGAGGCGGGCCTCCTCGGCGCCGCTCAGGACGGCGAGGCCGATGCCGGTCTCGTCCCGCACCCGGGCCAGCACGGTGTCGGCGTTGCTCGCCTCCCGTACCGCGGAGGTGGCGAAGGCCAGCACGTCCTCGCAGCCCTTGTCCTCCGCCGCCCGTGCCGCGTCGGTGACCGTCGCCACCAGCCGGTCCACGCCGAGCGGACCGATCGCGCCGTCCTCGTCCAGGAGTTCGGCAAGGCGCAGCTCCGCCTTGTGCGAGTGCGCGGGCAGCGGGCGGGCGCCGGGGTGCGCGTCGACCACCAGCAGATGAACCGTGTTCGACCCCACGTCGAGGACTCCGAGTCTCATACGACGAACGCTACTGCCGCCTGCCGCCCCCTCAACGCCGGTCCTCAACGCCGGTCGGTCGTACTCTGGGCGCGTGCCAAAGACGAAAAAGGCGAAGCCGGACAAAGTCACGAAGAAGCAGATGACGAAGCGGGAGATGCGGCAGGCGGAAGCAGCGGACGCAAAGGGGCCCGACGGGTCCGACGAGACGGGGATCGACTTCGCGCGGGCCTGGGTGGAGTTCCCGGACCCCGCCGACGACGAGCAGGTCTTCCGCTGCGATCTGACCTGGCTGACATCCAGGTGGACGTGCATCTTCGGCAGCGGCTGCCAGGGCATCCAGGCCGGTCGCGCGGACGACGGGTGCTGCACGCTGGGCGCCCACTTCTCGGACGAGGACGACGAGAAGCGGGTCGCCGGCAACGTGGCCCGGCTGACCCCCGAACTGTGGCAGTTCCACGACGTGGGCACGGAGTCGGGCTGGGTGCAGACCGATGACGACGGGGAGCGCCAGACCCGGCGCTGGGAGGGTTCGTGCATCTTCCAGAACCGGCCCGGCTTCGCGGCGGGAGCCGGCTGCTCGCTGCACATCCTGGCGCTGCGGGAGGGCAAGGAGCCCCTGGAGACCAAGCCGGACGTGTGCTGGCAGCTGCCGGTCCGGCGTACGTACGACTGGATCGACCGGCCCGACGACACCCGGGTGCTCCAGGTGACGATCGGTGAGTACGACCGCAGGGGCTGGGGTCCCGGCGGCCATGACCTGCACTGGTGGTGCACGTCCGCGACCTCCGCGCACGGGGCCGGGGAGCCGGTGTACGTGTCGTACCGCCCCGAGCTGACCGAGCTGATGGGCAAGGAGGCGTACGACCGGCTGGCCGGGCTGTGCGAGGAGCGGCTCTCCTCGCTGCTGCCGATGGCGCCCCACCCGGCCGATCCGGCGTAGTACCCGCGGTTCTTTTCGCGGTTCGCGGCTTTCGGTTCGCGGTTCGCGGTCTTCGGTCGCGGCTCGCGGCTCGCGGCTTTCGGTCGCGGTTCTCGGTTCGCGGTCTTCGATTCACGGTTCGCGGTCTTCGGTCGCGGTTCCGGGGGCCGTTCTGCCGGGTGGTGCGTCAGTTCGCCGGGGGCGGGGCGCTCGGGCTCTCTCCCGGGCCTGTCGGGTCCGGGGACGGGCTCGGCCCGCCCGGGTCCGTCGGTGTCGTGGTGGGGTCCGTCGGGTCCGGCGTCGGTTCCGTCGGGTGGGGTGTCGGCTCCGTGGGGTCCGGTGAGGACGGGGACGGGTCCGGCGGCACCGGCGGGTGCGGGTGGACGGAACGGCTCGGCTGCGGGAGGTTCGAGGGGTGCGGCCTGAGGCCCGACGGGCGCCTCCCGCCGTTGCCGTGGATCGCGACGGCGGAGCCCGACGGGGCGAGCGCGACCCGTGCCGTCCAGCGCGAGGCCGGTTCGCGCCCGTGGTCGACGAGGACCCGGATCGTGACGCTGCCGCCCGCCGCGAGCTTCCCGGAGGAACTGCTGAGGCGCAGCCAGGACGCGGCGGTGCGGGCCGACCAGACGACCGGTCCGGCCTTCGACGCGGTCAGGGTGATCATCGTGGTGGCGCCGTAGGGGCGCGCCTCGACGGTGAGCCCGCCCGCGCGGTGCCGTCCCCCGTCGGGACCGGCCTCGTTGTCGACACTGATGACCTCTGCCGAGACGTCCGGGCGGCCGTCGTCGTCGGCGAACCGGGGGCCGGACTCGGGGGTGGCGTTGCCGGCGTTCTCGTAGCGCTCGTACGGGTCGCGGCCGCCGTCCGTCTCGGTCGCGGTGACCGAGGCCCCGTCGTGGCCCTCGCCGGTGAGCGGTGCGCCCCGGTAGGCGGACCACAGGGCGATCACCGGGGCGGCGACGACCGTGGCGACCACCGTCGTCGTCATGACCCTCGACCGCAGCCGGTCCCGGCGCGCGGCGTGGTCCTTGGGGTCCATCGGGAAGCCCGCCCGGTCGAACCGCGGCGTGGCGGACCGATTCTTCTGGTGCTTCTGGGCGTGGATCATCGCCACGTAGGCGGACGGGCGCGGTGCCTCGACGACCGCCAGCGCGGCGGCCGGGGTGACGGCCACGCCCGGCCACGGGCCCTCGGCGTCGGCCCGCTCGGCGGTGCGACGGCAGCGGGGGCAGTCGTCCACATGCCGTACGAGCTCGCGGCGCAGGGTGGCGGAGAGCAGCACCCGCCGGTCGCCGGTGAGCCGGCCCGCCGCGGTGCAGCCGCCCGACTCGACGACCGCGAGGGCGGCCCTGGTCCGCTCGACCTCGCAGGCGGCCGCGGCCAGGAGTTCCCTGGCGGCGGCGGTCTCCAGGCCCAGGACCGCGGCGACCGCGACCGGGGTGAGCCGGTGCCGTACCGCGAGCTCCAGCGCCTCCCGCTGCTCGGGGGTGGTGCCGGCGGCCTCCGGCCAGGCCAGCTGGGCCAGCTCGCGGCGGTGCGCCTCCGCGGCCGCGGGGCTCTCGGGTACGGGTGCCGGCAGCCCGGACCGGTGCGGTGCGGCCGGCGCCTTGGGGGCGTGGGCGGCCGCGGGGGGCGTACGCCGGCCTGCGCGCGCTCCCTGGACGGCCGGGGCGCGACGGTTCCCCTGCACCGGTACGGCCTTGTCGTGCTGCCGGTGGGCCTGGCGGCCCTGCTTCTGCTCGGTGAGCCTGCGCAGACACGTCCACCTGGCCAGGGCGTACAGCCAGGTTTTACGTTCCTCCTCGTCCGAGGGGCACCGTCCGCCCTGCCGTTCCGCCAGCGCGAGCACCCCGCCGAGCGCGTCGGTGGCGGCGTCGTGGTCGCAGAGCACGGAGAGGCAGTAGGTGAACAGACCGTCGAGATGCGGCTCGTAACGGGCGGGCGGCTTCTTCGGTGCCGACTGGGGCGCACGGTGCTGTGTCCGGTGTGCGCCGGGGGTGCTCGCGGGTGTCTCCAGCCTGCTGCTCGTCACCTTGCGACCGTAGGCAGGACGAGGCCCGGCCCTGGAGCCACTTGCGTGGATTTAACCCTTTCGGGTGAACGTATCGCGCGAAAGCGGACGGGATCGGGCGGAATTCCCGTTTCCCGGCGCCCCGGTGCGCGGGGCGTACGCCCGCGCACGCACCTCTCCCGTACCTCGCCGGACGGCACTGTCCGAGGGCACCTATACGGTGGCGCCATGGCCACCCGTACGAAATCCGCGAAGGACCGGCCGTCCTACCGCTGCACGGAGTGCGGCTGGACGACCGCCAAGTGGCTCGGCCGCTGCCCCGAATGCCAGGCGTGGGGGACGGTCGAGGAGTTCGGCGGCGCCCCCGCGGTACGGACGACGGCGGCCGGCCGCGTCTCCACCGCGGCGCTCCCGATCGGCCAGGTGGACAGCCGGCAGGCCACCGCCCGCTCGACCGGCGTCGGTGAGCTGGACCGGGTGCTGGGCGGCGGTCTGGTGCCCGGCGCCGTGGTGCTGCTGGCGGGCGAGCCGGGCGTCGGCAAGTCCACCCTGCTGCTGGACGTGGCGGCCAAGGCCGCGAGCGAGGAGCACCGCACGCTCTACGTCACCGCGGAGGAGTCCGCCAGCCAGGTCCGGATGCGGGCCGACCGGATCAGGGCGATCAACGACCATCTGTACCTGGCCGCGGAGACCGATCTGTCGGCGGTCCTCGGCCACCTGGACGCGGTCAAGCCGTCCCTGCTCGTCCTGGACTCCGTGCAGACCGTGGCCTCGCCCGAGATCGAGGGCGCGCCCGGCGGGATGGCGCAGGTCCGCGAGGTCGCCGGGGCGCTCATCCGGGCCTCCAAGGAGCGCGGCATGGCGACCCTGCTGGTCGGCCACGTCACCAAGGACGGGGCGATCGCCGGGCCCCGGCTGCTGGAGCACCTGGTCGACGTGGTGCTGTCCTTCGAGGGCGACCGCCATGCCCGGCTCCGGCTCGTACGCGGCGTGAAGAACCGGTACGGGGCGACCGACGAGGTGGGCTGCTTCGAGCTCCACGACGAGGGCATCACCGGCCTCGCGGATCCGTCCGGCCTCTTCCTCACCCGGCGCGACGAACCCGTGCCCGGCACCTGCCTGACCGTCACGCTCGAAGGCAAGCGCCCCCTGGTCGCGGAGGTGCAGGCGCTCACGGTCGACTCGCAGATCCCTTCGCCCCGGCGCACCACCTCGGGTCTGGAGACGTCCAGGGTGTCCATGATGCTGGCCGTACTGGAGCAGCGCGGCCGGATCAGCGCGCTCGGCAAGCGGGACATCTACAGCGCGACGGTCGGGGGCGTGAAGCTCACGGAGCCCGCCGCGGACCTCGCGATCGCACTGGCCCTGGCCAGCGCGGCGAGTGACACACCGCTGCCCAAGAATCTTGTGGCGATCGGCGAGGTGGGGCTCGCGGGCGAGGTCAGACGGGTCACGGGGGTCCAGCGCAGACTGGCCGAGGCACACCGTCTGGGCTTCACACACGCGCTGGTGCCGACCGATCCGGGGAAGGTGCCGGCCGGTATGAAGGTCACGGAAGTCGCCAACATGGGCGACGCGCTGAGAGTCCTCCCGCGCCGGTCTCGTGCACAGGCCCCGCAGGAGGACGGCGCACGCCGGTAGACTTTGCCCTGGTCTCGCCCGTCCGTACGAACGGTACGAGGGACGTGGGGTGTTTCGTTCGGATCGTGCCCGGTCCGGAGGAGAGGCCCCGAGGGCACCGCAAACCTGTGACCGGAGGAGTGCAGTGGCAGCCAGCGACCGGGCAGCATCGCCCGGAAAGTCCGGCCAAGGCACCGGTAACGAGGCGCTGATGCGCGCCTCGTTGACCGCCGTCGCGCCCGGAATGGCCCTGCGGGACGGCCTGGAGCGCATTCTCCGTGGCAACACCGGCGGGCTGATCGTGCTCGGCATGGACAAGACCGTCGAGTCGATGTGCACCGGCGGCTTCGTGCTGGACGTGGAATTCACCGCGACCCGGCTGCGAGAGCTGGCCAAGCTCGACGGGGCGTTGATCCTCGACAAGGACATGACCAAGATCCTGCGCGCCGGCGTGCAGCTGGTCCCGGACGCCTCCATCCCGACCGAGGAGACCGGCACCCGCCACCGCACGGCGGACCGGGTCTCCCGGCAGTGCAGTTTCCCGGTGGTCTCGGTCTCGCAGTCGATGCACCTCATCGCGCTGTACGTGCACGGCCAGCGCCGGGTCCTGGAGGAGTCCGCCGCGATCCTCTCGCGCGCCAACCAGGCCCTCGCCACCCTGGAGCGTTACAAGCTCCGGCTCGACGAGGTGGCCGGCACGCTCTCCGCCCTTGAGATCGAGGACCTGGTGACCGTCCGGGACGTGACGGCCGTCGCGCAGCGTCTTGAGATGGTGCGCCGGATCGCGACCGAGATCGCCGAGTACGTGGTGGAGCTGGGCACCGACGGCCGGCTCCTCTCGCTCCAGCTCGACGAGTTGATCGCGGGCGTGGAGCCGGAGCGCGAGCTGGTCGTGCGCGACTACGTGCCGGAGCCGACCGCCAGGCGGTCGCGCACGGTGGCGGAGGCGCTCACCGAGCTGGACGCGCTGTCCCACACCGAGCTGCTCGAACTTCCCGTCGTGGCGCGGGCCCTGGGTTACAGCGGCTCCCCCGAGACGCTGGACTCCGCGGTCTCGCCGCGCGGTTTCCGGCTGCTGGCGAAGGTGCCGAGGCTGCCCGGGGCGATCATCGACCGGCTGGTGGAGCACTTCGGCGGTCTGCAGAAGCTGCTCGCGGCCAGCGTGGACGATCTCCAGACGGTGGACGGGGTCGGGGAGGCGCGGGCGCGCAGTGTGCGCGAGGGCCTGTCGCGGCTGGCCGAGTCGTCGATCCTCGAACGGTACGTGTAGCGGTACGGAAGCGGGGCGGGGGGCGTGCGCCCCCCGCCCCGCTTTTCGCGTGTCCCTCGGCGGTCAGTCCTTCGCGAGGACGAACGAGGCGCGCTGCACGGGCTCGCCCGGCGCCTTGGCCTCGACCAGGTACGTACCGGGTCCGGCCTTCCCCGGCGGCGGCGTCGCGCACTTCGGGGCGCTCTTGGCGCGGTTCCACTCCACTGTGTGCACGACGGTCGCGCCCGCCGGCACCTTCAGCAGCACGGCGGCCGCGTTGCGCGGGCAGTCCTTGGAGGACCACACCTCGTCGTCGTCGCCGCCGGCCTCGGTGATGGTGAGCACCGTGCTCTTCGGGCCGAGGTCGGCCTTGCAGTCGGTGGAGGAGGTGTTCTCGGCGATCAGCCGGAACTTCGGCTTCTCGCCGGGCGCGTAACTCACGTCGCTCTTGAGGGTCAACCGCAGTGCGCCCGCGGTGCAGTCGGGGACGGAGGAGCCGGCCGGGAGCCGCTGTCCGGCGCTCGTGCCGCTGCCGCCGGAGCTGCCGGAGCCGGAACCCGAACCCGAACCCGAACCGCTGCCGGAGCCGCCGTCGGAACCGGAACCGGCGCTGCCCGAGCCGCCGTTGCCGCTTCCCGAGCCGCCGGAATCACCGCCGGAGCCCGCGCCACCGTTGCCGTCGCCCCCGCCGGAGCCGCCCGACTCGTCGCGCCCGCCCGGCTGTTCGCTGATCGCCGGGCCGGATCCCGAGGGCCCCGGCGTGATCGCGTCGGTGGGACCGGAGCCGGGGGCCCTGGAGTCGTCGTGGTCCCCCTTGCCGCCACGGGAGGTGACGGCCCATACGACCAGCAACGCGAGCAGCGCGATCAGCGTCGCCGCGACTGCCCTCCGTCGCCAGTAAATGGTGGAGGGAAGCGGCCCGATCGGATTACGCAAAGATCCCACGGCGCAAACTGTACGAGAGATCCGCCCCAACTCCCGCCCCACCCGCCGCTCTGATCCCCAAGTTTTGCGGATCATCATCCCGGGAGGGCGTATCCGCAACCCGAGGACCCCGCCGTGCGGCCACGTGCCGCAACCGGGTCCGGGGGTGCGGCCAGTTGCCGGACCGGAGGTCAGGCGGCGCGGGGACAGACGGGTGGCACTATCACTCCAAGGGCTCTTATGAGGGGCGACACCCCCGTGCACCGGTCCGTCGTCTGCTCTTCCGTGCCAGGATCGGAGGTGCGATGACTGCCACCACAGCGACACAGACGCCCCCCGCCTCCCTCCACACCCCCGTCATCGGGTGGTTCGACCAGCACGCCCGCGATCTGCCCTGGCGCCGCCCCGAAGCGGGCGCCTGGGGTGTGATGGTGAGCGAGTTCATGCTGCAGCAGACCCCCGTCAACCGGGTGCTCCCGGTCTACGAACAGTGGCTGGCCCGCTGGCCGCGCCCCGCCGACCTCGCGGCCGACCCTCCCGGCGAGGCGGTCCGCGCCTGGGGCCGGCTCGGCTACCCCCGGCGAGCACTGCGGCTGCACGGGGCCGCCCAGGCAATAACGGAACGGCACGGCGGCGACGTGCCGAGCGAGCACGCCCAGCTGCTCGCGCTGCCCGGAATCGGCGAGTACACGGCGGCGGCCGTGGCCTCGTTCGCCTACCGGCAGCGGCACGCCGTCCTCGACACGAACGTCCGCCGGGTCTTCGCACGGGCGGCGACCGGCATCCAGTACCCGCCGAACGCAACCACCGCCGCCGAGCGCAAGCTCGCCCGCGCGCTGCTGCCGGAGGAGGACGAGCGGGCAGCGCAGTGGGCCGCCGCGACGATGGAGCTCGGCGCCCTCGTCTGCACCGCGAAGAACGAGGACTGCGCGCGCTGCCCGATCGCGGAGCAGTGCGCCTGGCGGCTGGCCGGGAAGCCCGCGCACCAGGGGCCGCCGCGCCGCGGCCAGACGTACGCCGGTACCGACCGGCAGGTGCGCGGCCGGCTGCTCGCCGTGCTGCGCGAGGCGGTGACACCGGTGCCGCAGTCGGCGCTGGACGCCGTGTGGGACGAACCTGTGCAGCGGGCCCGCGCCCTGGACGGGCTGGTCGCCGACGGACTGGTGGAACCGCTGGCCGGGGCGCAGTACCGGCTGCCGCTGACCTGACGGCCGGGCGGGGCGCTCCCCCGCCCGGACCGCCGGCAGCCCCCCGGGCCTCTTTGCCCCACTCCTGCCGCGCTGTTACACAACCGATGGACAGCCGTGCGTCGGCGTATGGCTGCTCCGCACAGCCTCGTGACAACCGCTCCGTAGCGTCACCGACGTCAGCCCGACGACCAAGCGGCTGGCAGCGGTACCACGGGGATCCACGGGGATGGAGGCGGTTGTTATGGCGCAGGGCGAGGTGCTCGGATTCGAGGAGTACGTGCGTACCCGGCAGGAGGCGCTGCTGCGCAGCGCACGCCGGCTGGTCCCCGATCCCGTGGACGCGCAGGACCTGCTGCAGACCGCCCTGGCGCGTACCTACCGCCGCTGGGACGGCATCGCCGACAAGTCCCTCGCCGACGCCTATCTGCGCCGCGTCATGATCAACACCCGGACCGAGTGGTGGCGGGCCCGCAGGCTGGACGAGGTACCCACCGAGCAGCTCCCCGACGCCAGCATCGAGGACGGCACCGAGCAGCGCGCCGACCGCGCCCTGCTGATGGACGTCCTGGGCGTGCTGGCTCCCAAGCAGCGCAGCGTCGTCGTCCTGCGACACTGGGAGCAGATGAGCACGGAGGAGACCGCCGCGGCGCTCGGCATGTCGGCCGGTACGGTGAAGAGCACCCTGCACCGTGCCCTGGCACGGCTGCGCCAGGAGCTGGAGAGCAGGGAAGAGGCGGCCAGGGAGGCCCGGATCCGCGAGGACCGGGAGCACCGGCCGGCCGCCCGCGCCGCGTCGGCCACGGCTCCGGTGCGGTCCCGGAGCGCGGAGCGGGGGATCGGGCGTCATGACGAGCGGGGGCGGGAGCGGTGCGCGGCCTGACAGGCAGCGGTGACGGCGGCGACACGAGAGGCGACGCGGTCGGCGACGGGGGAAGCGGCGACAGAACCGGCGGCGGACGCGGCCGGCGGCTGACCGGATGGGCGGCGAGCAGTACGGCACTGGCCGGGCTCGCCGTCGTCGGCCTGTTCGCCGTGAGCTGCTCCACCGGTGGTACCGGCACCCGCGACGAGGGCCCGGCGGGCACCCAGCCGGTCGTGCGGATCACGCCGACCGCCACGACGCCGTCCAGGGCGAGGCCGACCCCGCGGGTCGACGCCGTCGCCCTGCTCAAGGCGGACACGAGGGTGAGCGAGCGGGTCCGGACGGATCTGAAGCCCTGCACCGGTGACGAGTACCCGGTGGACACCTCGTACGGGAAGCTGACCGGCGGCCCCGGCGCCGACGTGGTCGTGAACGTGATGACCTGCGGCGATTCGGTGGGCGTCGGCACCTATGTGTACCGGCCCCGGGCCGACGGCACGTACGAGAACGTGTTCACCACCGAGCAGCCGGCGGTCTACGGGACCATCGACCGCGGTGATCTGGTGGTGACGACCCAGGTCTACGGCAAGAAGGACGCGGTCGCCTATCCCTCCGGCGAGGAAGTGATCACGTACCACTGGGCGAACACCCGGTTCAGCGAGACGGACCGGGTGCACAACGACTTCAACCGAGCCGTCGGCGCCGGGGAGGGGGACTTCCCGGAGCCCACGGAACCGACGAAGAACTGAGAGCTTTCCGATGGCCGAGACCCATGTGCTGTTCGTCGAGGACGACGACGTCATCCGCGAGGCCACCCAGCTGGCGCTGGAGCGGGACGGCTTCGTGGTCACCGCGATGCCCGACGGGCTCCGGGGCCTCGAAGCGTTCCGGGCCGACCGGCCCGATATCGCGCTGCTCGACGTGATGGTGCCCGGACTGGACGGGGTGAGCCTGTGCCGCCGGATCCGGGACGAGTCGACGGTGCCCGTGATCATGCTCTCCGCCCGTGCCGACTCGATCGACGTGGTGCTCGGTCTGGAGGCCGGCGCCGACGACTACGTCACCAAGCCCTTCGACGGCGCGGTGCTGGTCGCCCGGATCCGCGCCGTGCTGCGCCGCTTCGGCCACGCCTCGGGCAGCGGCCAGGGCAGCGCCGGCGGGGCGGAGGACGGACCCGAGGGCGGGGTGCTGGTCTTCGGTGACCTGGAGGTCGACACCGAGGGCATGGAGGTGCGAAGAGCCGGCGAGCAGGTGGGCCTGACGCCGACCGAGATGCGGCTGCTGCTGGAGTTCTCGTCCGCGCCCGGCACCGTGCTCTCCCGCGACAAGCTGCTGGAGCGGGTCTGGGACTACGGCTGGGGCGGTGACACCCGGGTCGTGGACGTCCATGTGCAGCGGCTGCGCACGAAGATCGGCCAGGACCGGATCGAGACGGTCCGCGGCTTCGGCTACAAGCTCAGGGCATGAGGCGGCCGTCCCTGCGGACGAGTGTCCGCTGGAAGATCAGCATCGCGATCGCCGCGGTCGGTGCCCTGATCGCGGTCGCGCTGAGCCTGGTCGTGCACAACGCGGCCCGGGTCTCGATGCTGGAGAACGCCCGCGAGGTCCAGCTGGAGCGGCTGACCTACGCCCAGCTGCTCTACGAGGCGACGAAGACGAAGAAGGCCGACCCCCGGTTCGGCGCGAAGATCAACGATCCGACGATGCCGCACAGCCTGCGCCAGGAGACCCGGAAGAACCGGCGTGCCACCCACGTGGAGGACGGCGGCGGGGTGCCGGACGTGTGGGCGGCCGTGCCGCTGGCCAACGGTGACGTGCTCTCGCTGCACACCCGGTTCGCGGACCGCTCCACCACGATCATGGGCGACCTCGACCGGGCCCTGATCATCGGCTCGGTCTCGGTGGTCTTCGGCGGCTGCGCGCTGGGGGTGCTGATCGGCGGCCAGCTGTCCCGCCGGCTGCGCAAGGCGGCGACGGCGGCCGGGAAGGTCGCGCAGGGCAATACGGAGGTCCGGGTCCGGGACGCCGTCGGCGGTGTCGTGCGGGACGAGACCGATGAGCTGGCCGGTGCGGTGGACGCGCTGACGGACGCGCTGAACGAGCGGATCGAGGCGGAGCGCCGGGTCACCGCGGACATCGCGCACGAGCTGCGCACCCCGGTGACGGGGCTGCTGACGGCGGCCGAACTGCTGCCGCCGGGCCGCCCCACGGAGCTGGTACGGGACCGGGCGCAGGCGATGCGCACCCTGGTCGAGGACGTGCTGGAGGTGGCCCGGCTGGACAGCGCCTCGGAGCGGGCCGAGCTGCAGGAGATCGCGCTGGGGGACTTCGTGAGCCGCCGGATCGCGCTGCTGGCCCCGGACGTGCGGGTCCAGGTGGTCCACGAGTCGTGGGTCAGCACCGATCCGCGCCGGCTGGAGCGCATCCTGGGCAATCTGCTGGGCAACGCCGCCAAGCACGGCTCCACCCCAGTGGAGGCCACGGTCGAGGGCCGGGTGGTCCGGATCCGCGACCACGGGGCGGGGTTCCCGGCGGCGCTGCTGCGGGAGGGGCCGAGCCGGTTCCGTACCGGATCGACCGACCGGGCGGGCCACGGGCACGGTCTCGGGCTGACGATCGCGGCCGGTCAGGCGCGGGTGCTCGGTGCCCGGCTGACCTTCCGCAACGCCGCCCCGGAGGGTGCGGCCCCGGGCGTGGGCGGGGCGATCGCCGTGCTGTGGCTGCCCGAGCACGCGCCGACCGACACCGGCAGCTACCCGATGCTCCAGTTCGCCGAGCAGCGCGGTCCCCGGCCGAACGGCCGGACGGCCGCGGGCAGCGGCAAGGAGTCCGGCCGCGGCCCCTCGGAGGGCTGAGGGGGACGCACGGGGGCCCGGCCGGCCCCGGAACGGGAAGGCCCCCGGTCCGCACGCGGCGATCGCGTGCGGACCGGGGGCCTCTTCGTACGGCTGCGCCGCTACGGCTACACCATGCTCTCGGCCGGGTCCGGGGCCGCGCCGCGCAGCGGGACCTCCTTGACGAAGAGCGCCGCCACCAGGGCGACCACTCCGACAGAGGCGCCCACCAGGAAGGCGATGTGCGTACCGGACGACACCGCGAACTCGTACGCCTCGCGCACCGGCACCGGCAGCTTCGCCAGGCTCGCCGCGTCCAGCTGGGCGGAGTGCGCGGTGGCTCCCCCGCCACCGCGGGCGGCCATCTCGTCCTGCACCCGGCCGGTGAACAGGGCGCCCATGATCGCGACGCCGAAGGAGCTGCCGAGCGTACGGAACAGGGTGGTGGCGGACGAGGCGACGCCCATGTCCTTCAGCTCGACGCTGTTCTGCGCGACGAGCATCGTGATCTGCATCAGGAAGCCCATGCCGGCGCCGAGCACCGCCATGTAGAGGCCCGAGGTGAAGCGGGTGGTGCCGGTGTCCATCGTGGAGAGCAGGAAGAGTCCGGCCACCATCAGGATCGAGCCGATGATCGGGAAGATCTTGTACCGGCCGCTGTTGGTGGTGACGCGCCCGGCGATCAGCGAGACGACCATCATCGAGAGCAGCATCGGCAGCAGCAGGAGTCCGGAGTTGGTCGCGGACGCGCCCTGGACGGACTGCTGGAACAGCGGCAGGAACAGCACCGCGCCGAACATCACGAAGCCCGCCATGAAGCCGACCACGGACATCAGCGTGAAGTTGAGGTTGCGGAAGATGTGCAGCGGGATGATCGGCTCCGCGGCCTTCGTCTCGACGAAGACGAACCCGGCCAGCGCGGCGACGCCGATCGCGATGAGCTCCATGATCACGGCGGAGTTCCAGTCGTACTCCGAGCCGCCCCAGGTGGTCACCAGCACGATCGCGGTGATGCCGACCGTCAGCAGCCCGGCCCCGAGGTAGTCGACCTTCGCCTTCCTGCGCTCCCGCTTGGGGAGGTGCAGTACGGCGGTGACCATGGCCAGGGCGACGATGCCCAGCGGGATGTTGATGTAGAAGGCCCAGCGCCAGCCGAGGTGGTCGGTGATGGTGCCGCCGACCAGCGGTCCGCCGATCATCGCGATCGCCATCACACCGGCCATCAGGCCCTGGTACTTGCCGCGCTCGCGGGGCGGCACCAGGTCACCGATGATCGCCATGACGCCGACCATCAGACCGCCGGCGCCGAGCCCCTGGATCGCGCGGAAGCCGATCAGCTGGCCCATGTCCTGGGACATGCCGCTGAGGACCGAGCCGATCAGGAAGATCACGATGGACGTGAGGAACATGCCCTTGCGCCCGTACATGTCGCCGAGCTTGCCCCAGATGGGCGTGGAGGCCGCGGTGGCAAGGGTGTAAGCGGTCACCACCCAGGACAGATGTTCCAGTCCTCCGAGGTCTCCGACGATCGTCGGCATCGCGGTGCCGACGATGAGGTTGTCGAGCATGGCCAGCAGCATGGCGATCAGCAGGGCGACGATCACCACCCGGACGCTGCGCTGCTGCGGCTCGCTCTTCGGCGCACGTTTCGGCTTGCCGCCGGCCGCCTTCCCGTCCGTCGCCGTCTTCAGATCCGACATCTTCCCCAACTCCCCTGATCCCCTGCTCACCGGGCCCTTACTTGCCGCCCGGCTAGTTGACTACACTGGGGGAAAGTACCCCCGCAACTAGCCGGGCGTCAAGTAAGTTTGGGGAGAGCACCATGAGCAGCACGACGCAGCCGCGCCGGGGCAACACCCGCCAGCGCATCCAGGACGTCGCGCTGGAACTCTTCGCCGAGCAGGGCTACGAGAAGACCTCCCTGCGAGAGATCTCCGAGAAGCTGGACGTCACCAAGGCCGCCCTCTACTACCACTTCAAAACCAAGGAGGACATCCTCGTCGGCATCTTCGAGGACCTCAACCGCCCCGTCGAGGACCTGATCGCCTGGGGCCGGGAGCAGCCGCACACCCTGGAGACGAAGAAGGAGATCCTCGCCCGCTACAGCGAGGCGCTGACCACCGCCGCCCCGCTCTTCCGCTTCATGCAGGAGAACCAGGCGACCGTGCGGGAACTGAGCATCGGCGTGACGATCAAGGACCGGGTCCTGGGGCTCGTCGACCTGATCAAGGACCCGGAGGCGCCGATGATCGACCAGGTGCGGTGCTTCAGCGCGCTCTTCACGATGCACGCCGGCATGTTCGCCCTCAAGGACGTCGAAGGCGACCCCGAGGAGAAGCGCAAGGCCGTCCTGGAGGTCGCCGTCGATCTGGTGACTCAGGCGCACGACCCGGGGGCCGCCGGATAGCGGACCGGGTCGTGGCGGGTCAGACGTTGATGCCCACCTTGTGCAGGTAGTTGACCGGGTTGATCGCGGAACCGTAGTTCGCGGTGTTCCGGATCTCGAAGTGCAGGTGCGGGCCGCTGGAGTTGCCGGTGTTGCCGGACAGGGCGATCTTCTGCCCCTTCTTCACGTGCTGGCCGATGTGCACGTCGATCTTCGACAGGTGCGCGTACTGCGAGTACCGGCCGTTGCTGTGCTTGATCACGATGGCGTTGCCGTACGCGGGACCGTCGCCGCCGCCGTTCGGGCCGGCCTTCACGATGGTGCCGGTGTGCGCGGCCTCGACCTTGGTGCCGATCGGCACGGCGAAGTCCTGGCCGGAGTGCTTGTGGGCCCAGCGGCTGCCGTCGTTGCCGAAGCTCGCGCTCAGCTCGTAGTGGTGGACCGGGGTCTCCCAGCGAAGCTTCTTGGCGGCCTTCTTCGCCGCCTTCTTCCTGGCCTCGGCCTTCTTCTTCGCCGCGTCGGCCTTCTTCTCGGCCTTGTGCTTGGCGGCCTTGCCCTGCGCGGCCGCCTGCTCGGCGACCGAGTCGGCCGTGGCGCTGCTCGACAGGCTCGCGGCGTGGGGGGTACCCGTCGTGCCGGCCGCGAACGCAGCGCCCGCACCGAGAACCATCGACGTCCCCAGTCCGGCCGCCACCACGGCGCCGCGCACACGGGAAGCGGACGGGCGGT
Source organism: Streptomyces sp. NPDC088730 (assembly GCF_044751215.1). Taxonomy (NCBI): domain Bacteria; kingdom Bacillati; phylum Actinomycetota; class Actinomycetes; order Kitasatosporales; family Streptomycetaceae; genus Streptomyces; species Streptomyces sp. NPDC088730. Next base: position 405,936 of record NZ_JBIVLK010000006.1, on the reverse strand, counting down.
GGGAGTGCTTGAACGTTACGCGCTTCGACATAAGCGGAAAACCTCCGGGATGACTGGACCCGGCGCTCCTGCCGGGCTGGCCATCCCTTGGTAACCCGCCACCCCATCGGTGCTCAAACCCCCCATCTACGACGAAAAGCCGTAGCAGCCACCCCGGGAATCAGCTTCCACGGGTCCCGGACCGCGCCTCCCCGAAGGCACCGGGATCACGTCGCCTCTCTTCGTCCGGAGACGTTTAAGCCCAGTTCCAAACCACCTCAAACGGACACGGCCCCATTTTCTGCGCACTTCATCCCGTAGTCCCCAAGGTCCCGCCCGGCTCAGGGCCGAAGGTCCCTCCGGCGATCATGGCGCGTGCTCCTAAGCCGGCTAGTAGGCCCCGAAAGGGCTGTGCGCCTTGTCACCGCCGGTGGGACCAAAGGCCGTCCGTTTCGGGACCTTCGGCGGGCAACCTGACTACGCTGGCACGGCGAGAACCGACCAGCTCCGGGGGGACGGAACATGACCGGCAACACCGCAGGCACGGGCGGAAACAGCAGCGGCGCCCCCGGCAGCGGGCGCCACGACGGCATCGAGCTCGCCGACGCCGTCGAATCGGTCCGCAACCAGCTCATCGAGGCCGCCGCCCGCGGCACCGGCCGCCCGCTGGCCTTCGAGGTCGGTGACATCCAGATGGAGTTCACCCTGGAACTCCGCAAGGAGGTCAAGGGCTCCGCCCGGGTGAAGGCCTGGGTGGTGGAGGCCGGTGCCGACGCGGGCCGCTCCACCGGCCACACCCACAAGGTCGCCTTCACCCTGAAACCGCGTGATGTCACGACCGGCGAGGCCTGGCAGATCGGCAACGAGACCGAGGGCAGTACCGAACGATTCGGCGCCGACGGCGGTACGGACCGGCTCGGCACGGACAGCCGTCCCGACCGGCTCGGCACGGACCGCGGTACCGGGCGCTTCGGCCAGGGGCGGCCCCGGCCGTGACGGCCATACCGCCCGCGGACCGCACCGTCGTGGTCCTGGGCGCCGGCTCCGTCCAGGGCAGCGGTGTCCTGCTCACCGACCGGCTGGTGCTGACCTGCGCCCACGTCGTCAGGGGCGGCGGCCGCTGCGACGTCGCCCACCCGGACGTCACCGGGCACGCGGACTCGGCCGTCGTCTGGATCGACCACGCCCTGGACGCCGCCCTCGTCGAGACGGCGGCCCCGCTGCTCCCGGCGGAACCGGTACGGCTCGGCGTCCTGCACACAGTCCAGGCGCTCGCCGACTGCGAGATCACCGGCTTCCCCGACGCACAGCGCTTCCCCGACGGGCATCTGGAGACCGACCAGTACACCGTCACCGTGCTGCCCATGGCGGGCCGCCCGCGCAATGTGCTCGTCTGCGAGCTGGACGGCCCGCCCGCCGGGTCGGACCGCGAGCCGCCCGCGCTGCGCGGGCTCTCCGGCGGTCCGGTCTTCGCCGGCAACGTCCTGCTCGGCATCGCCCGGCAGATCCCGCCGAAACGCGGGGGCCGCCGGGTCGAATGCGTACCGCTCGGTCCGCTCCTCGACTCGCAGCCCTTCCGGCTGGTGTACCGGCAGACCGGCAACGAGCTCCACCACGAGCGGGTCCACGGGCACTTCCCCAAGGACCTGCGCTACGAGGAGGAGTACGCGGCCGCGCTCGGCGCCGCGTACCGGCGCACCAAGATCTTCGGGCTGGACGAGCTCGGCCGGCACGACTCCGAATGGGACCTGGACACCGCCTACCTCGGCCTGGAGGCCCAGCCGCGCGGCCGCTCCGTGGCGCGCGAGGAGCCGCGCCCCGCGCCCCGGCGCGTCGACTCCCTGCTCGCCGAACGCCCCCGGGTGCTCCTGAGGGGCGACGCGGGAGCCGGGAAGACCACCCTGGTCTGGTGGCTGGCGGCGCACGCCTCTGCCGGCACCCTCGGGCCGAGGCTGACGGCGCTCAACGGACTGGTGCCCTTCGTCGTCCCGCTGCGCACCCTGCGGGCTCGGGGCGGCGCCTTCCCGTCCGTCGGGCAGCTGGCCGCCGCCTCCTCGGCGGCCGTCGACGACCCGCCGGAGGGCTGGACAGGCCGGGTCCTGGAGGCCGGCCGCGGGCTGCTGCTCGTGGACGGACTGGACGAGGTCCCGCCGGACGAGCGCGAGGCCGCGTACGACTGGCTGTCCCGGCTGCTGCGCCGCTACCCGGCGACCCGCTGCGTGGCGACCGTGCGCCCGCACGCGGTGGCCCCGGGCTGGCTGGCCTCCGAGGACTTCGAGGAGCTGCGGCTGCTGCCGATGCGGAACGAGGACATCGCGGCGTTCGTCGCGGCCTGGCACCGGGCGGCCCGGCTGGACGACCCGGACCACGCGGCGCTGGGCGAGCTGGAGCGCGATCTGACCCGGCAGTTCGCCACCAACTCCACCCTGCGCAACCTGGCCCGCACCCCGCTCCTGTGCGCCGTGATCTGCGCCCTGCACCGGCAGCGCCAGGGCCTCCTGCCCGAGACCCGCTGGAGCCTCTACGACTCGGCGCTCGCCATGCTGCTCGGCAACCGCGACAAGCGGCGCCGGATCGATGCCCCGGAAGGCATCACGATGAACGTGGACGAGCAGGCCCAGCTCCTCCAGCGCATCGCGATCTGGCTGGTGCGGGGCGGCCAGACGGAGCTGGACCGCGAGCAGGCGCTGCACCAGCTGGAGCAGGGGCTGCGGGGCATGGAGCAGATCCGGCGCCAGGGCTCGGCGCCGGAGATCCTGACCCATCTGCTGAACCGCAGCGGCGTCCTCCAGGAGCGGGTCGACGGTGTCTACCAGTTCACCCACCGCACCTTCCAGGACTTCCTCGCGGCGAAGGAGTTCGTCGAGGGCGGCCACCTCCACGAACTGATCGGCCGGGCGGACTCCCAGCAGTGGCAGGACGTCATCCTGCTGTCCGCCGGACACTGCGGCCGCCGCGAGCACCCCGTACTGGTCAACGGCCTGCTGGACGCCGAGGCGCGGTCGGCGGACGGCGTCACCCGGACCGAGCTGCACGTCCTGGCCGCGCTCTGCGCGCAGCACGCGACCTGGCTCGACGACGCGACGCGTGCCCGGGTCTCGGAGGCCGTGGCGTCGCTGTTCCCGTTCGACTCGACCGGGGAGGCACGGCTGCTCTCCCGGCTCGGTCCGGCCGGACTGCGTCATCTCCCCGACCCGTCGGACCCCGGGCTCACCGATCCGCAGGCGAACTACATCGTCCAGATGATCAACGAGGTGGGCGGGGCGGAAGCCGTTCCGCACGCCCGTGAGTGGGTGCTCGCCCGCCCTGAGCTCATCCTGCGGTTCCAGGAAGGCTGGGACCGGTATCCGGCGGACCTCTTCGCCGAGCGGGTTCTCTCCACAGGCAGGCTGAAGCACCGGACGCTGAATGTGCGCTCGGCGGAGCAGCTGACAGCCCTGCGCCATTTCCCCTCCGTCACGGAGCTGGAGATCCAGGGGAACCTCACCTCGGCCGAGCTCCGGGCCGGGCTGCGCGACCGTCCGTTGCGCGCGCTCGGCATCAGGGACAACGCCCGGCTGAGCGATCTGTCCTTCCTGGAGCTGTGCGCCGGGACGCTCACCGCCCTGACGCTGCTGGACTCCTGGAGTGTGCGGGACCTCGGTCCGCTCGGCCTGCTCCAGGAACTGAGAACGCTCCGGCTGGACATGAGTCACCTCTCGCCCGCCGCGCTGGGCGCCACCGCCGGCAGCGGACTGCTCTCCCTGCACCTGGAGGACATGTCGGCCCAGAACCTGAGCCGGGTGCCGGCGCACCCACGGGTGACGACGCTGGTGCTCGACGGCCCCAACCCGGTGTCGATCGACACACTGCGCGGCTGGGACCACCTGGAGTACCTCGCCCTGACATCCGCCACGTCGGTTCCTCCCCTGTGCATCGCACTCCGGAAGTCCCCGCAGGTGACGGACCTGAGGGTGCGGGCGTTCGCGTCGGAGTTCCGGGGCGTCGCCGTGGTTCCCTCGGTCACCGCGCTCACGCTCGACCTGTCCGGACAGCTGAACGACCTGAGCTCTCTCCCCCGGGTCTTTCCCGCGCTGACCAGGCTCCAGCTCCGCCCCCTGCCGTCCGGCGGCGCCGCCGTCGACCTGACCCCGCTGGAAGCCCTGCCGGGCCTGGAGGTCGATGCCACGGGCTTCGTCGAGGTGTCCGGCGGCAGGGGGCTGGAGGTATACCGCTGAGCGCACGGCGAAGGGGCGGCCCCCGGCCGGTCGAAACCGGTCGGGGGCCGCCCCTTCTGACGCTCGGACGCGCTAGGCGCCTGTCACGCCTCCTTCGTCATGTTCGGGCCGGCGCCGCCTGCCGCCTGCTCGATCGGAGGGACGTCGGGCAGGGCCGACTTCTCCTCGCCACGGAAGGTGAACGTCTTCTCGTCACCCTCGCCCTCGGTGCCGACGACCACGATGTGACCGGGGCGCAGCTCACCGAAGAGGATCTTCTCGGAGAGGATGTCCTCGATCGAGCGCTGGATCGTCCGGCGCAGCGGCCGGGCGCCCATCACGGGGTCGTAGCCCTTCTTCGCCAGGAGCGACTTCGCGTCCGCGCTGAGCTCGATGCCCATGTCGCGGTCCTTCAGCCGCTCGTCCACCTTGGCGAGCATGAGGTCGACAATCTGGATGATGTCTTCCTCGGTGAGCTGGTGGAAGACGACCGTGTCATCGACACGGTTGAGGAACTCGGGCCGGAAGTGCTGCTTGAGCTCTTCGTTGACCTTGTTCTTCATCCGGTCGTAGTTCGTCTTCACGTCACCCTGGGCGGCGAAGCCCAGGTTGAAGCCCTTGGAGATGTCCCGGGTCCCGAGGTTGGTCGTCATGATGATGACCGTGTTCTTGAAGTCCACGACCCGGCCCTGGGAGTCGGTCAGGCGACCGTCCTCCAGGATCTGGAGCAGGGAATTGAAGATATCGGGGTGGGCCTTCTCGACCTCGTCGAAGAGGACGACGGAGAACGGCTTGCGGCGCACCTTCTCGGTGAGCTGGCCGCCCTCCTCGTATCCCACGTAGCCGGGGGGCGAACCGAAGAGCCGGGAAACGGTGTGCTTCTCGCTGAACTCCGACATGTCGAGGGCGATCAGCGCGTCCTCGTCACCGAAGAGGAATTCGGCGAGCGTCTTGGACAGCTCGGTCTTACCGACACCGGACGGACCGGCGAAGATGAACGAGCCACCGGGACGCTTCGGGTCCTTCAGGCCTGCCCGCGTACGGCGGATCGCCTGCGAGAGGGCCTTGATGGCGTCCTTCTGGCCGATGACGCGCTTGTGGAGCTCGTCCTCCATGCGCAGCAGACGGGAGGACTCCTCCTCCGTCAGCTTGAAGACCGGGATGCCGGTGGCGGTGGCGAGGACCTCGGCGATGAGCTCGCCGTCGACCTCGGCCACGACGTCCATGTCGCCGGCCTTCCACTCCTTCTCGCGCTTGGTCTTCGCGGAGAGGAGCTGCTTCTCCTTGTCCCGGAGAGAGGCCGCCTTCTCGAAGTCCTGGGAGTCGATGGCCGACTCCTTGTCCCGGCGGACGCCCGCGATCTTCTCGTCGAACTCGCGGAGGTCCGGCGGCGCGGTCATCCGGCGGATGCGCATCCGGGAGCCGGCCTCGTCGATCAGGTCGATCGCCTTGTCCGGCAGGAAGCGGTCCGAGATGTACCGGTCGGCCAGCGTCGCGGCCTGGACCAGCGCCTCGTCCGTGATGGACACGCGGTGGTGGGCCTCGTAACGGTCGCGCAGACCCTTGAGGATCTCGATGGTGTGCGGCAGCGAGGGCTCCGCGACCTGGATGGGCTGGAAGCGGCGCTCGAGAGCGGCGTCCTTCTCCAGGTGCTTGCGGTACTCGTCGAGCGTGGTGGCGCCGATGGTCTGGAGCTCGCCTCGCGCCAGCATGGGCTTGAGGATGCTCGCCGCGTCGATCGCGCCCTCGGCGGCGCCCGCACCCACCAGGGTGTGGAGCTCGTCGATGAACAGGATGATGTCGCCGCGGGTGCGGATCTCCTTGAGCACCTTCTTCAGGCGCTCCTCGAAGTCACCGCGGTAGCGGGAACCGGCGACCAGCGCACCGAGGTCGAGGGTGTAGAGGTGCTTGTCCTTGAGGGTCTCGGGCACCTCGCCCTTGACGATGGCCTGGGCCAGGCCCTCGACGACCGCCGTCTTGCCGACGCCGGGCTCGCCGATGAGGACCGGGTTGTTCTTCGTACGGCGGGACAGCACCTGCATGACCCGCTCGATCTCCTTCTCGCGCCCGATGACCGGGTCGAGCTTGGATTCACGAGCGGCCTGGGTGAGGTTCCGGCCGAACTGGTCCAGCACCAGGGAGGTGGAGGGCGTGCCCTCCGCGGGGCCGCCCGCTGTGGCAGCCTCCTTGCCGCCCGAGTAACCGGAGAGCAGCTGGATGACCTGCTGGCGGACCCGGTTCAGGTCGGCGCCCAGCTTCACGAGGACCTGGGCTGCGACGCCCTCGCCCTCGCGGATCAGGCCGAGCAGGATGTGCTCGGTGCCGATGTAGTTGTGGCCGAGCTGAAGGGCCTCGCGGAGCGACAGCTCCAGGACCTTCTTGGCTCGGGGGGTGAAGGGGATGTGGCCGGACGGGGCCTGCTGGCCCTGACCGATGATCTCCTCCACCTGCTGGCGGACCGCCTCGAGCGAAATCCCGAGGCTCTCCAGGGCCTTAGCGGCGACACCCTCACCCTCGTGGATCAGGCCCAGGAGGATGTGCTCGGTGCCGATGTAGTTGTGGTTGAGCATCCGGGCTTCTTCCTGAGCCAGGACGACAACCCGCCGCGCGCGGTCGGTGAACCTCTCGAACATCGTTAATCGCTCCTCAGAGCGGTCAGGCAGTAAGGGGTCGGTCCCCTCCCTGTCCTTCCGCAGCTTAGTCCCGCAAGCGGGGACCGCTCATTTCAACTGCCGACACCCGGCCCTGCTTCCCGGGGGACTCCCGCCCCGAACGCCGACAACTGCTCCAACCCGATGGTGCGAGACGATGTTCCCGCAGGCCAGGCAGATACCCCTATCGCCAGTACGCCGATGGCGAACGTGAGACGTCCGGTGGCCGCGTGTCGCCCCTCCCCACTAGGGATGTCTTACCCGCAATTACAGACAGTCCATGCGGCGTACGCGGGTTCCCTCCGCTACGGGCGAACATCTTCGTACTCCTGAATGCGCCCGTACGCCCCCAACCCGGACACACTACGCGTTCGGTCGAGGACTCTGCGTAACCCCGGGGTGGGATCGGGAGTTCTTCCGGCATGGCTCTCACCGTCCCGCCGCCCCGAACTCCGCCGCCCGCAGGCCGGAACGGCGGTGCCGGAGCCGGGCCGCGGGGCGACTGGTCCCAGTGGTACGAGCAGCGGCTCGGCTGGGCCACCGCCGGCGTCGCCCCGGTGCGGCTGCTGACCGGGCTGCGGTTCGACGCGCTCGTCGTCCCCGCCGCCGCCGGCCACGCGGCGCTGCGTCGGGTGGGCCGTACGGGACCCGTGGCGCTCATGGGTGAGCGGATGAGTCTGCTGGTGGCAGCCGGAAGCGCGGATGAGCTGCCCGGACTGCTCGACTGGCTGGAGTGGGGGCCGGTCGCCCTCACGCTGGCCGCCCTCGGCACCGGCGGCCGGATCACCGCGCCCCCGCCGCCTGGCCGGCCGGGCCCGCCGGGGGCCGCCGTCTGGCTGCGACCCCCCTGGTCACCGCAGGGGCGGAACGGGGAACCGGTGCTCCCGGCCCTCTCCGGCTTCGGGAGCAGGGCTGGGGGTACTCCCGATCTCGTCCGGCTCGTGGACGCCGTGGCGACGGAATGCCACCGGGCCAGGCTGACGCGTGCCCGGAAGAGGCCGGCCGGTCATGAGCCGACTGCTCAGCCGTTGGCCTTCTCGTAAGCCTCACGGATGTCCGCGGGGACACGGCCCCGGTCATTCACGTTGTGGCCGTTCTCGCGCGCCCACTTACGGATCTCGGCGGTGTCCTTGTTGCCGCCGGGAACCGCGCGGCCCTTGCCGCGCCCGGAGGCGGCACGGCCACCGGTGCGACGGCCGCCCTTGGCGTAAGGCTCAAGCAGCGTGCGCAGCTTGTCGGCGTTGCTCGTGGTGAGGTCGATCTCGTAGGTCTTGCCATCCAGCGCGAACGTGACGGTCTCGTCCGCCTCGCCGCCGTCGAGGTCGTCAACAAGAAGGACCTGAACCTTCTGTGCCACCGGATTTCCTTTCATCGAAAATGGAGTACGCGGAAAGGAAACCGCTTTTCCCCGGAAAACACAAACCCTCGGGAGAGGTTCGGGAGCACAAGAAGACGGGAAACGTGCGCGATTCGGACATAGACCTCGGGGTTCTTCCGACCGTCACAGGTGCAGAAGCATCCGGCTGTTACCCAAGGTGTTCGGCTTCACCCGTTCGAGACCCAGGAACTCCGCGACTCCCTCGTCATAGGAACGCAGCAGCTCGCTGTAGACATCTCCGTCGACCGGCGTCTCTCCGATCTCCACGAAGCCGTGCTTCGCGAAGAAGTCGACTTCGAAGGTGAGGCAGAAAACCCGTCGCACGCCCAGCCAGCGGGCGGTCTGCAACAACTTGTCCAGTACTTGGTGCCCGACCCCGGCTCCCTTGATGCTGTGGTCGACCGCGAGAGTACGGACTTCGGCTAGGTCTTCCCACATCACATGCAGTGCGCCGCAGCCGATGACCCGGGCGTCCTCGTCGCGTTCCGCGATCCAGAACTCCTGGATGTCCTCGTAAAGGGTGACCGTCGCTTTGTCGAGCAGGATGCCTTCACGCACGTAGCCGTCGAGGAGACGCCGGACGGAGGCCACATCGCTCGTCCTCGCACGCCGGACGGTGATGGGTACGTTTATAACCGACGGTACGGTCCGGAAATCGGTTTGCGGAAGCTCTGAGGACATACCCAGACGCTATCGTTCGGGCTCCGGCTCCGCCCCATCGGGCGCTTCGGAGGCTTCGCCGGCAGGCGCCGCGGCGTCCTCGGCAAGAGTGGGCACAACCATCCGCATGGCGTCCCGGAGAGCCTCACGCTGCTCGGCCGACATCATCCCGAAGAAGGCGACGAGCGCGGCGGCCGGGTTGTCACTCGTCGACCAGGCTTCGTTCATCAGTGCGGCCGAGTACGCGGCGCGGGTGGAGACGGCCGTATATCGATATGCGCGGCCGTCCACTTCCCGGCGCACCCAGCCCTTCTGATGGAGATTGTCCATTACCGTCATGACGGTGGTGTAGGCGATGGACCGTTCCTGCTGAAGGTCCTCAAGGACTTCCCGCACGGTAACCGGACGGTTCCATTGCCAGACCCGGGTCATCACGGCGTCTTCCAGCTCTCCCAATTGACGGGGCACAGCGTCACCCTAGTGCCAAATGTCTGGAATGGGCGGTTATTCACACAACAAAAGGGCGTACGGCTCTCTGGGAGCCGTACGCCCTTCGTACGGTGCCGTGCGCTGTACGCGCTAACCGGCGGAAATCAGACCGCTTCGGTCCGCGGGGCCTGGTGGGCCGCCTCCGCGCGACTGATCGCCGCGTCCACGGCCGCGTCTTCCTTGGCCTTGTTGGGACCGCCCTGGCTCTTGACGATCGTCACGACCAGGCCGATGAAGAAGGCTGCCATCACCACGGGGGGCACGAGCGCGGATACGTAGTCCATGACGTCCAGGGTAGCGAGGCGGGTGCGGACTTCCGCGCGCCCCCCACGGTGCGCCGTCAGCCCGCGGCGCGCTGCTGCGGCGGGGGCGCCGGACGGCGGCGCGGCGGGAACACCTCGGAGGGCTTCGGCGCCGGGCGGTCGGACGGTGCCGCCGGGCGGGCCGGGGCCGCGGGCACCTTCGGCCTGTCCGGCTCCGCGGCGCGGCCGCCGGGCAGCGCGAGCAGCCGGCTGCGGGGCGCGGGGGCCGTCGCGGACACGGCACGCCCGGCCAGCCGGGCGCGCACCGAACGTTCCGCGAGCACCTGACAGCGTGCCAGGAGCGCCGCGGCGACCGGTCCGCCGCGCAGCGCGCGCAGCGCGGCCAGATCCTCGGGACGGGGGTCGTACCCGGCGGCCAGCGCGTCCTGGAGGAGCTCCAGATAGCCGCTGAGGGAGCCGGGGAGGGCGTTTCTGTAGCGGGCGAGGTCAGCGAGGAGGAAGGCGCGCAGCCGTCCCGCCTCGCTCACCGTCTCGTCCACGGAGCCCGCTAGCCGCAGGCAGTCCTGGACATCCTCTTCGGGCAGGGGCGCGGGGTGGAGGGCGATGGCGAGGGCGCGTCGGAGCACTCGCAGCTCGTCCGCGCTGAACGCCATACCGCCGCGTGATCCGTAGGGCGTGGGCATGACGCGACAATACGTGCTAAATGGACAAAATCCGTTTAACTGGCCGTGGGGCGGCGCGGCGGCCGGGCGGGCCGCCGCGTCACCGGTCACGGTCTAGAGGCGCGACACGTTGCGCTCGTACACCAGGCGCAGGCCGATCAGCGTGAGCCAGGGCTCGTGCTCGTCGATGACAGAGGACTCGCCCAGCACCATGGGGGCGAGGCCGCCCGTCGCGATGACGGTGACGTCGTCGGGGTCGGCCGCCAGTTCCTTCTTCATCCGCCCGACGACCCCGTCGACCTGGCCCGCGAAGCCGTAGATGATGCCCGCCTGCATGGCCTCGACGGTGTTCTTCCCGATCACGCTGCGCGGCCGGGCCAGCTCGATCTTGCGCAGCTGGGCGCCCTTGACGCCGAGCGCCTCGACCGAGATCTCGATGCCGGGCGCGATGACGCCGCCGGTGTACTCGCCCCGGGCGGAGACCGCGTCGAACGTGGTGGCCGTGCCGAAGTCGACGACGATCGCCGGACCGCCGTACAGATCGACCGCGGCGACCGCGTTGATGATGCGGTCCGCGCCGACCTCCTTCGGGTTGTCCATCAGGATCGGCACGCCGGTCTTGATGCCCGGCTCGACGAGAACCGCGGGGACGTCGCCGTAGTAGCGGCGGGTCACCTCGCGCAGCTCGTGCAGGACGGCCGGGACGGTGGAGCAGATGGCGATGCCCTCGATCCCGTCGCCGAGCTCCATGCCCAGCAGCGGGTGCATGCCCATCAGGCCCTGGAGCAGTACCGCCAGCTCGTCCGCCGTGCGGCGGGCGTCGGTGGAGATCCGCCAGTGCTCGACGATCTCCTCGCCGTCGAACAGGCCGAGCACGGTGTGGGTGTTTCCGACGTCGATGGTGAGCAGCATCAGGCGCCGGCCCCATCGGTGTCGCGGAAGTCCAGGCCGATGTCGAGGATCGGCGCGGAGTGGGTGAGGGCGCCGACGGCCAGGTAGTCCACACCGGCCTCGGCGTAGGCGCGGGCGGAGTCGAGCGCCAGCCGGCCGGAGGACTCCAGGACCGCGCGGCCGCCCACGAGAGCGACTGCCTCCGCCGTCTGCGTGGGGGTGAAGTTGTCCAGCAGGATCAGATCGGCGCCCGCCTCCAGCACCTCGATGACCTGCTGCATCGTGTCGACCTCGACCTCGATCGCGAGGTCCGGGAACTCGTCCCTGACCCGCTTGAAGGCCTCGGCCACCCCGCCCGCCGCGATGACGTGGTTGTCCTTGACGAGCGCGGCGTCGGACAGCGACATGCGGTGGTTGACCCCGCCGCCGCAGCGCACCGCGTACTTCTCCAGGGCGCGCAGGCCCGGCGTCGTCTTGCGGGTGTCCCGGACCTTGGCCTTGGTGCCTTCCAGGACGTCGGCCCAGGCGCGGGTGGCGGTGGCGATGCCGGAGAGCCGGCAGAGCAGGTTGAGCGCGCCGCGTTCGCCGGTGAGCAGGTCACGGGTCCGGGTGGTGACGGTCAGCAGCTTCTGGCCCGGGACGACGCGGTCGCCGTCCAGCACGTGCCGCTCGACCTCGAACGCGGACGGGCAGACGATGGACAGGACGGCCTCGGCCACGTGCAGGCCGGACACCACCCCCGCCTCCCGTGCGGTGAAGTCACCGGTCGCCACGGCGTCCTCGGGAACGGTGGCCACGGTCGTGACGTCCACCCCGCCGTCGAGGTCCTCCGCGATGGCGACGTGGGCGACGTCCTCGACCTGGACCGGGTCGAGACCGGCGTCCGCGAGCAGCTGGGCGAGCGCGGGGTCCAGCCCGCACTCGTCCCCGTAGCCGTCGTCCCCGCCGCAGCCGCAGCCGTCGCCGCAGCCGCCCGCGGCAGGTGCGGGCGCGCCGATCTGGATCAGCGGTACGTCCACGGGTGTGGGGCGCGGATTCTCTTCGGGCGTGCTCACGGTTACGGCTCCTCGGGAGTGGGGTGGGTGGTGCTTGCTGCTGCGCAGTCTGCTGCCCCGGCCGGGCGTACGGGGCCGAACGCCTCGGTATCCGTGGTGCGGAGGGTCAGCTGCCGGTCGGGGGTGAGCCGGACGACGAGGTGGCGGCGCCAGTTCTCGTCGTCACGCTCGGGCCGGTCCTCGCGCCAGTGGCAGCCGCGGGTCTCCTCGCGCTGCCGGGCGGCGGCGACCAGCACCCGGGAGACCAGGAGCAGGTTGGTGACCTCCCAGGCCTCGACGCCGGGCTCGGCGTCCTTGGGCTCTGCGGCCCCGGCCCTCAGGAACGCGCTGCGGTGCAGGTCCTCCAGCTCCTCCGCGGCCCTGGCCAGGCTGTCGGCGGAACGCACCACCCCGGCGCCGCGGGTCATGATGCGCTGGATCGTGCTCCGGGCCTCCGGGGGCAGCAGCGGAGAGGGCGCGGGACGGGCGCCGACGGGCGCCGCGCCCGCGCTGGGGCGGTCCGCGACGATGTCGGCCGCGATGCGCTCGGCGAAGACGAGGCCTTCCAGCAGCGAGTTCGACGCCAGCCGGTTCGCGCCGTGCACCCCGGTGCAGGCGACCTCGCCGCAGGCGTACAGGCCGGGCACGGTCGTACGTCCCCGCAGGTCGGTGCGGACGCCGCCGGAGGCGTGGTGCGCGGCCGGGGCGACCGGGATCGGCTCGGTGACCGGGTCGATGCCGTGGGCCCGGCAGGCCGCCAGGATGGTCGGGAAGTGCTGCTCCCACATCTCGGCGCCGAAGTGCCGGGCGTCGAGGTACATGTGCTCGGTGCCGTGCAGCTGCATCTGGCGGGTGATGGCCTTGGCGACGATGTCGCGCGGGGCCAGCTCCGCCATCTCGTGCTGCCCGAGCATGAAGCGCGTGCCGTGCGCGTCGACGAGATGCGCGCCCTCGCCCCGTACCGCCTCGGAGACCAGGGGCTGCTGGCCCTCCGCGCCGGAGCCGAGGAAGAGCACGGTGGGGTGGAACTGGACGAATTCGAGGTCGGAGACCTCCGCGCCGGCCCGCAGCGCGAGCGCCACGCCGTCGCCGGTGGCGACCGGCGGGTTGGTGGTCGCGGAGAAGACCTGGCCCATGCCGCCGGTGGCGAGGACGACCGCGGGGGCGTTGACCGCGCCGACCCCGTCGTGCTGGCCCTCGCCCATGACGTGCAGGGTGACGCCCGCCGTACGGCCCTCGGCGTCGGTGAGGAGGTCGAGCACGAGCGCGTTCTCCACGGTGTGCAGTGCGGCTTCGCGGACCGCTTCGACCAGGGCGCGGGAGATCTCGGCGCCCGTCGCGTCGCCGCCCGCGTGGGCGATGCGGCGGCGGTGGTGGCCGCCCTCGCGGCCCAGCGCGATGGTGCCGTCGTCCGCGGTGTCGAAGTGGGCGCCGGTGCCGATCAGCCGGCGTACGGCGTCGGGGCCCTCGGTGACCAGGGCGCGGACCGCCGCCGCGTCGCACAGGCCGGCGCCCGCGACCAGGGTGTCGTCCAGGTGCTGTTCCGGAGTGTCGCCCTCCCCCAGGGCGGCCGCGACGCCGCCCTGGGCCCACCGGGTGGAGCCGTCGTCGAGGCGCGCCTTGGTGACGACGACGGTGGCGAGGCCCGCGGCGGCGCAGCGCAGGGCCGTGGTGAGCCCGGCGACGCCGGAGCCGACGACCACCACATCGGCGTCGATGGACCAGCCGGGGGCGGGTGCGGTCAGCTGTATTCCGGTCACGGGGTGGCTCCGAAGGTCAGCGGGATGTTGTCGATGAGCCGGGTGGCGCCCACCCGGGCGGCGACGGCGAGTACCGCGTCGCCCGATGTGTGGCCGTCGGGGATCTCGGTGAAGTCCGCCGGGTCCACGAGCGCCACGTAGTCCAGCGCGAGCGGGGGCCGCGCGGTCGCCGCGTCCTCCAGGACGGCGCGGGCGGCGGCGCGCACCGCGGCGGGTCCGCCGTCCGGAACGGCTCGGGCGACCGCCTGCGCGTCGGCGGCCAGCCGGGCCTCGCCGAGCCTGTTGAGTCCGGCGGCCCGGTCCTCGTTCGCCCCGCCGGCCAGCGCGCGGGCGTGCAGCGCCTGCTGGGCGGCGAGCCGGTCGCGGGCGGCGAACAGGGCCCGGGACAGGGCGAGGGCGGTGTGCCGCTCGGATGCGTCCAGGAAACGGTTGCGGCTGGAGAGCGCGAGGCCGTCGGGCTCCCGGGCCGTCTCGACCCCCACGATCTCCACGGGGAAGTTCAGATCACGCACCATGCGGCGGATCAGCGCCAGCTGCTGGGCGTCCTTCTGCCCGTAGAACGCGAGGTCCGGGCGGGTGAGGTGGAGCAGCTTGGCGACGACGGTGAGCATCCCGTCGAAGTGCCCGGGGCGCGAGGCCCCCTCCAGGCGCTCGCCCATCGGGCCGGCCGAGATCCGGACCTGCGGCTCGCCGCCCGGGTAGACCTCGTCGCCGGACGGCGCGAAGACGACATCGCCGCCGGCCGCGCCCGCGAGCGCGAGATCGGCGTCCAGAGTGCGGGGGTAGCGGTCGAGGTCGGCCGCCTCCCCGAACTGGAGCGGGTTGACGAAGACGGTGACGACGACCTGGCCGGCCGGGCCGACGACCGCGCGTGCGTGCCGGATCAGGGAGGCGTGGCCCTCGTGGAGTGCGCCCATCGTCATCACGACGGCGCGCTCGGGCCGGGGGGCGCCCGGCCCTCCGGGGGCGTACGCCGTCAGTTCCGCGGCGGTGCGGAGCAGGGTGGCGGCGGGCTGGGTCATCGGGGCTCCTCCGGTCCGGTGCCGCTGGTGCGGCCGCCGTCGGTGCGGCCGTCCTCGGCCAGGACGCCGAGCAGGTCCTCGGCCAGCTCCGGCTTGAGCATGCCGTGGGCGAGGGCGCGGTCGGCGGTGGCGCGGGCCATCGCGACGTATCCGGCCACCGCCTGCGGGGCGTGGGCGCGCAGTTCACCGATGTGCGCGGCGACCGTACCGGCGTCGCCCCGGGCGACCGGCCCGGTCAGGGCGGCGTCACCGGAGCGCAGGGCGTTGTCCAGCGCGGCGCCGAGCAGCGGGCCGAGCATCCGGTCGGGGGCGGCGACCCCGGCGGTGCGCAGCAGCTCCATCGACTGGGCGACGAGCGTCACCAGGTGGTTCGCGCCGAGGGCGAGGGCGGCGTGGTAGAGCGGGCGGGACTCCTCCGCGATCCACTCGGGTTCGCCGCCCATCTCGATGACCAGCGCCTCGGCGGCGAGCCTCAGCTGTTCGGGGGCGGTGACGCCGAAGGAGCAGCCGGCCAGCCGCTGGACGTCCACGGAGGTGCCGGTGAACGTCATCGCCGGGTGCAGGGCGAGCGGCAGGGCGCCCGCCCGCAGTGCTGGGTCCAGCACCTTCGTGCCGTACCGCCCCGAGGTGTGCACGATCAGCTGCCCCGGCCGGACCGCGCCGGTCTCGGCCAGTCCCTCGACGAGGCCGGGCAGGGCGTCGTCGGGGACGGTCAGCAGGACGAGCTCGGCGCGCGCCAGGACTTCGGCGGGCGTCACCAGGGGGACGTCGGGGAGCAGGGCGGCGGCGCGGGCCACCGAGGCGTCGGAGACGCCGGAGACGGCGACCGGGCGGTGTCCCGCGAGCCGCAGGGCGGCGGCCAGCGCGGGGCCGACCCGGCCGGCGCCGACGACGCCGACGGTGAGACGGGCGGGGCGGTCCCTCGCGTCGAGGGGCTCCTTGGGGGCTGTTGCGTTCACGCGGCAGAGGCCTTCCGTTCCAGTCCGCGGGGGGTACCGGACGATTTCTCTGCATGCTACGCCAGCGTTTCGTCCGGCTCCCGGCTGTCCACAGGCTGTGGGAAACCCCGTACCCCACTCGTGCCCGCGCGGACCGGGACTCGAACCCGGGATCGAATATCCCGTGGAGAGGGGCCGGGTTCTGCGTGATGATCGTCCCATGGCAGATACGAACCAGCAGGCGCGCGGCGAGGCGGCGGACGGGACGCCGGACGCGGACGGAGCCCGGGGCGCGGGCGACTACCCGCGCAGCCGCCGGATCGCCGCCTGGCAGCGGGCCGGGCGGACCCTGTGGCGGGCTCCGATGGACCGCTCGGTCGGCGAGCAGCTGGCCGCGCTGGCGGCGGACGCCGGCACACTCACCGACCTCGGGCAGCCCGTGGACATCTACGGTGGCGGCGTGGTCGCGGAGCTGGAGCAGCGGATCGCCGAGGTGCTCGGCAAGGAGGCGGTCGCGTTCTTCCCGACCGGGACGATGGCGCAGCAGGCCGCACTGCGTTCCTGGGCGGGCCGCACCGGCAGTCCGACCGTGGCGCTCCACCCGCTCGCCCACCCCGAGATGCACGAGCGCGGCGCGCTCTCCGTGGTGAGCGGGCTGCGCACCGTCCATCCGACGTCGGAGCCCCGGCTGCCCACGGCGGACGAGATCCGCGACTTCGAGGAGCCGTTCGGCACCCTGATGCTGGAGCTCCCGCTGCGCGACGCGGGCTATGTCCTGCCCTCCTGGGAGGAGCTGGAGGCGGTGGTGGCGGCCGCCCGCGAGCGCGATGCGGTGGTCCACTTCGACGGGGCGCGGCTGTGGGAGTGCGCGACCCACTTCGGGCGGGAACTGCCGGAGATCGCGGCGCTCGCGGACAGCGTCTACGTGTCGTTCTACAAGACCCTCGGGGGGATATCGGGGGCCGCGCTCGCCGGTTCCGCCTCGCTGATCGAGGAGGCCCGCGCCTGGCGGCACCGGTACGGCGGCCAGCTCTTCCAGCAGTTCCCGGCGGCGCTGTCCGCGCTGAGCGGCCTGGCGCGGGAGCTGCCGAAGCTGCCGTCGTACGTGGCGCAGGCGCGGATGGTGGCCGGGGCGCTGGCCGAGGGGTTCGCGGAGGCCGGCGCCGGCTGGTTCCGGGTGCATCCGGAACCGCCGCACACCCACGAGTTCCAGGTGTGGCTGCCGTACGCGCCCGAGGTCCTGACCCAGGCGTCGGTGCGGCTGGCGGAGGAGACGGGCACGGCGCTCTTCCGCATGTGGGTGCCGGCCGGCGCCGGGCCGCCCGGGATCTCCCGCACCGAGGTCACGGTGACCGCGGCGGGGCTCGACTGGACGGCCGCGGACGTGAGGACGGCCCTGGGCGGGTTCCTGGAGCGGGTGGCGGAGCAGGAGCGGCTCGCCCGGAACCCGTAGAACGCGCCGGGCCCCGATTGACGCCGGCCGTCAATCGGGGCCCGGACCGGCCCGCTCACCCCGCACCATGGAGGGGTGAGCGTGACCATCGACATCACGGGGCTGGACCCCGGACGCATCGTCTTCGAGACCTCCCCCCTCGCGGAGCTGGGGCTCGCCCTGCACGCGCTCTCCGAGCCGGGACACCACCCCGGGCTGCACGGCTGGGCGACGGCCACCACGACAGCCCTGGAGCCGGACCTCGCGGACCGGCTGCACGAGGCGGACTTCCTGTGGCGGAACACCTTCTCCGACGTCTTCATGCCGTTCGCCGGGGTCCGCGGCGGCGACGGCCGGACGGGCGCCGCCCTCGCGGACGACCTGGACATCCTGGACCGGCTGGACGACGAGCGCTTCGTCGCCGCCGCCCTGGAATTCACCTGCGCCGCCCAGTACGGGGCCGGCGCCCCCTCGCCTCTCGTCGATGCCGGGATGCGCGCCCGCGCCCTGGACATGGCGGCGACGCGGGGCCCCCGGCAGGTGGAGTTCGCCCGGCGGCTGCTGGCCGACCCCGCCTCGGTACGCCGCTGGGTGCGGCGCCTCTTCGAGGACTGCGACCAGGCGTTCTTCGCGGACACCTGGCGGCGGACCCGGGTCCAGCTGGTGGCCGACGCCCGGCACAAGACGGATCTGCTGCGCCGCAAGGGAATCGGTGAGGCGCTGGGAGCGGTGTCCGCCGCGATGTCACTGAACGCGACCGGGGACCGGATCAGCATCGACAAGCTGACCGAGGGCGCGACCGACGCCACCGACCCGGCGGTCGGCCCCGGTCTCACCCTCATCCCGACCAGCCTCGGCCGGCCGCACCTGACGGTGCTGCACGCGCCGGGCTGGCGACCGGTGATCCACTACCCGGTGCACCGGCCCGAGCTGCCCTCGCCCGCCTCCGTCGAGCTGCTCCAGCGGAGGATGGAGGCGCTGGCCCACCCGATGCGGATGCGGCTGTGCCGCAACATCGCCCGCTCCCCGTACACGACCGGGGAACTCGCGGACACGAACGGCATCACGTCCCCCGAGGTCTCCCGCCATCTCGCGGTGCTGAAGAAGGCCGGTCTGATCACGACCCGGCGGCGCGGCCGGTACGTCCTGCACCAGCTGGACCTGACGGTGGTGGCGCGGCTCGGCAGCGACTTCCTGGAGGGCATCCTGCGCTGAGCGCGACGCGGCGCCACGCGGCAGGGGTCAGTGGCCGCCGCCGGCGCGCACCAGTCCGGTCTCGTAGGCGAGGACGACGACCTGCACCCGGTCGCGCAGGCCGAGCTTGGTCAGGATGCGGCCGACGTGCGTCTTCACGGTGGCCTCCGAGAGCACCAGCCGCGCGGCGATCTCGCCGTTCGACAGGCCCTGCGCCACCAGCAGCATCACCTCGCGCTCCCGTTCGGTGAGCTTGGCGATGTCCTTGTGGCGCGGCTCCGCCGTACCGCTCGGCAGCATCGGTGAGAAGCGGTCGAGCAGCCTGCGGGTGGTGGACGGGGCGACGACCGCGTCGCCGCTGTGCACGGAACGGATCGCGGCGAGCAGTTCGCCCGGCGGCACGTCCTTGAGCATGAAGCCGCTGGCCCCGGCCTTCAGCCCGGAGAACGCGTACTCGTCGAGATCGAACGTCGTCAGGATGAGCACCTTGGGCGCGCCCGGCTCCGCGCAGATCCGGCGGGTGGCCTCGACTCCGTCCAGCCTCGGCATCCGCACGTCCATCAGTACGACGTCGACCGAGGTGGTCCGCAGGTTCTCGATCGCCTCCGCGCCGTCGCCGGCCTCCGCGACGACCTCCATGTCCGGCTGCGCGGCCAGCACCATCCGGAAGCCGGTGCGCAGCAGCATCTGGTCGTCGACGAGCATCACGCGGATCGCCATGGGGGTCACTGTCTCCTGTTTCGTCCTGCGGTCGGTCGTGGGCCGTCGGTCGTCGGTGGGTTTCGTCCGTGGGTTCCGTGGAGCGGGTCAGCCGGCCGCGCGGGTTCCGTGGGGCGGCTCAGCTGGCCGGCTTGAGCGGCAGCAGCGCGCTGATCCGGAATCCGCCGCCGGGGCGCGGTCCGGCGTCCAGCGTGCCGCCGACCATGCCGACCCGCTCGCGCATGCCGATCATCCCGTGGCCCGCGCCGTCGGCGCCGCCGTCCTCGTACAGCTCGTGCGCGGCTCCCCGGCCGTCGTCCTCCACCAGCAGGCCGAGCCCGTCGTCGAAGTAGACCAGCCGCACGCTGGCCCCGGCGTTCGGGCCGCCGTGCTTGCGGGTGTTGGTCAGCGCCTCCTGCACGATCCGGTACGCGGTCAGCTCGACGCCGCTGGGCAGCGGGCGCGGGGTGCCCTCGATCTTGAAGTCGACGGCCAGGCCGGACTGGACGACCTTGTCGACCAGATCCTCGATCTGCCGGACGTCGGGCTGCGGGACGTACTCCCCGCTCTCCCGCACGTCCCCGGTCCGCAGCACGCCGAGCAGCCGCCGCATCTCCGCGAGGGCCTGCCTGCCGGTGCTGGAGATGGTCTCCAGCGCCTGCCGGGCCTGGTCGGGGGCCGCTTCCATGACATAGGCGGCACCGTCGGCCTGCACCACCATCACCGAGACGTTGTGCGCGACGACATCGTGGAGTTCGCGGGCGATACGGGCCCGCTCGGCGGCCACCGCGACCTTCGACTGCGCCTCCCGCTCCCGCTCCAGCCGGGCGGCGCGCTCCTCCAGCTGGTCGAAGTAGGCCCGCCGGGTCCGCATCGAGTCGCCCAGCACCCAGGCCAGCACGAAAGGCACCGTCATCACGATGACGATGAACAGCTTCTGCGCCCAGCCGCCCGGGTCCTGGTTCGGCCAGCGGAGCTGGGAGATGCCCGCCGCGCAGAGACTGCACGTCAGCGCGAGCCGGGAGGCCCAGCGCTCGCCGACCGTGGCCACGGTGAACGTGATCACCAGCATGGCGAAGTTCGCCGTGGTCGGTCTGACCCCGAAGACCAGCTGGGCGAGGCCCATCGCGATCGCGAGCAGCAGCATCTTCTCCGGCGCGCGGCGGCGCAGTGCGACGACGACGCTGAGACCGACGACGACCGGCACCACGGCGAAGCGTTCACCGCCTCCGCGCCCGGCACCGCCCGCCACAATGGTCATGCCGGAGAGCCCGAGGAGGAAGACAGCCCAGAAGCTGTCGACGCCCGTCGGGTGTCTGCGGATGAAATCGTAGAGGCGCTGCACGTAACCCAGCGTAGGGACAGCCGACAGGTGGGTGGGTCAGCCAAAGGGCCGATCCGGGTCCGGAGACCGTACTCCCCAAGGTGGAGACTTGGATATGTGACGGATGACTGGCGCGGGTGGCAGGAGGCGGCAGAGACCGCTTTGTACGGGGACGGGGGGTTCTACCGGAGCCCCGAAGGGCCGGCGGGTCATTTCCGTACCTCGGTGCACGCTTCCGGACTGTTCGCCTCGGCCGTCGCGCGGCTGCTGGTCAGGACGGCGGACGAGCTCGGGACCGGTTCGGTGGACCTGGTGGATCTGGGGGCGGGGCGCGGAGAGCTGTTGACGGGGGTGCTCGCCGCGCTCCCGGCGCAGGGCGGTGAGGGACTCGCGGTACGGGCGTACGCCGTGGAGCTGGCCGCGCGCCCCGACGGTCTGGACCCCCGGGTGGAGTGGCGCGCCGAGCCCCCGCGGGGCGTGCGCGGGCTGCTCTTCGCCAACGAGTGGCTGGACAACGTGGTGACGCCGGTGGCCGAGACGGATCAGGACGGCGTCCGCCGCTACGTCCTGGTCCGCCCCTCGGACGGTACGGAGCGGCTGGGCGATCCGGTGAGCGGGGCAGACGCCCGGTGGCTGGAGCGCTGGTGGCCGCCGGCCGGACCCGGCAGCCGGGCGGAGATCGGCCGCCCGCGCGACGAGGCGTGGGCGCGTGCGGTGGCCACCATGAGCGCCGGGCTCGCGGTGGCGGTGGACTACAGCCATGTGCGGGAGGCCCGGCCGCCCCTCGGCACGCTGACCGGCTTCCGGGCGGGGCGCGAGGTGCGTCCGGTGCCGGACGGCAGCTGCGACCTCACCTCGCACGTGGCGCTGGACGCGTGTGCGGCGGCGGGCGGCCGGGGTGCGGAGCTGCGCACCCAGCGCGAGGCGCTGCGGGAGCTGGGCGTCAGCGGTGAACGCCCGCCGCTGACGCTCGCGTCGAGCGACCCGGCCGGCTACGTACGGGCGCTGGCCGCCGCGGGCGAGGCGGCGGAGCTGACGGCACGGGGCGGGCTGGGCGACTTCGGCTGGCTGACGCAACGGGTCAGCGCCCCGTCCAGCCCCTCCGGCGATCGAGGAGCGGGGTCCGGGGCGGAGCCCCGGGAAGCCGGGCCGCAGGCGATACTGTCGGCATGACGGAGACGACAGTCGGCATCGGCGGCGCGGCGGAAAGCACCGACATGGTGCTCAACATCGGCCCGCAGCACCCCTCCACGCACGGTGTGCTCCGACTGCGGATCGTCCTGGACGGGGAACGCGTCCAGCACGCCGAACCTGTCATCGGCTACATGCACCGGGGCGCGGAGAAGCTCTTCGAGGCCCGTGACTACCGGCAGATCGTGATGCTCGCCAACCGCCACGACTGGCTGTCGGCGTTCTCCAACGAGCTGGGCGTCGTGATGGCCGTCGAGCGGATGCTCGGCATGGAGGTCCCGGAGCGCGCGGTCTGGACCCGCACCCTGCTGGCCGAGCTGAACCGGGTCCTCAACCACCTGATGTTCCTCGGCTCCTACCCGCTGGAACTCGGCGGGATCACCCCGGTGTTCTACGCGTTCCGGGAGCGCGAGGAGCTCCAGGCGGTGATGGAGGAGGTCTCCGGCGGCCGGATGCACTACATGTTCAACCGGGTCGGCGGCCTCAAGGAGGACCTCCCGGCGGGCTGGCTCGGCCGGGCCAGGGACGCGGTCGCCTCCGTCCGGTCCCGGATGGACGTCTACGACAAGCTGGTGCTCGGCAACGAGATCTTCCGGGGCCGTACCCGCGGAGTCGGCGTGCTGTCGGCGCGGGCCGTGCACGCGTACGGGGTGTCCGGGCCGATCGCCCGCGCCTCCGGCGTCGACTTCGATCTGCGGCGGGACGAGCCGTATCTCGCGTACGGGGAGCTCCAGGACACCCTGAAGGTCGTCACCCGCGCCGAGGGCGACTGCCTGGCCCGGTTCGAATGCCTGCTGGACCAGACGCACAACGCCCTGGACCTGGCGGACGCCTGCCTGGACCGGATCGCCGATCTGGCACCCGGTCCGATCAACCAGCGGCTGCCCAAGGTGCTCAAGGCGCCGGAGGGCCACACCTACGCCTGGACCGAGAACCCGCTCGGCGTCAACGGCTACTACCTGGTGTCCAAGGGCGAGAAGACCCCGTACCGGCTGAAGCTCCGCTCGGCGTCGTTCAACAACATCCAGGCGCTCACCGAGCTGCTGCCCGGCACCCTGGTCGCCGACATGGTGGCGATTCTCGGTTCGCTGTTCTTCGTCGTCGGGGACATCGACAAGTAGCCGGCTGACGCCTGTTCCGACCGTTCCGCCTGTTCCGTTCCGTGCTACGAGATCGCGCTGCGCAGCTCCGCGACGTCCAGCTGTTCGGTCTCGTCGTGCGCGGTCAGGTCGATGACCTTGCCGACGGCCCGGTTCTCGGCCGCGCCGGTGCGGTGCGCCGCGAGCGCCTCCTCGCCCACCACGTCGGCGAGGTCCTCGTTCTGCACGGACTCGATCGCGGCGTGCGCCTTCTGCGTACCGAAGAAGTCGAAGCTGCCCTGCGGGACCAGGTGGCGGCGGGCCGCGGCGTACGGGACGACCGGGACGGCACGCCGCTCCGGCAGTGTCTGGGACGGCGGCTCCTGGGACGGCAGTGCCTGGGACTGCGGCTCCTGGGACGGCCTGGGCGGGGCGGGCAGGGCGGCCGCGGGGCGACGGTGCTGCCCGTCGCCCGTCGGGGCGCCGGTGAGCGCGGCCGCGGCGTGCTTCCCCTGCCGCTCCTCCGCCTCCCGGGCACGCTCCGCGAGCTCGCGCTCCCTGGCCTGCTCCGCGGTCCGCCGGGCCTCCTGGAGCGCGCGGTTGCGGGAGAGGTCCTCCAGCGCCTGGGCGGCGCGCAGATATCCGGCCGGGGTCGGGGTGCTGCGCGCGGCGGGCAGTTCGCGGGGCGGCGGCGCGGCCGCCTCCAGGGCGAGCTGCCGACGGCTCTCCAGCACGCTGGCGCGCTCGGTCTCGGCGTTGGCGTACCGCCGCAGCAGCGCGGCGTGCTCGCCACGGAGCCCGGCGAGCTCGACGCGCTTGCGGCGCAGCTTCGTCTCCAGCCGGGCGCGCAGCTCGCGCGACTCGTCCAGATCGGCCTCGATCTCCGCGATGCGTTCCTCGGCCCGCCACTCGTCGCCCGCGCGGGCGCGCGTCAGCTCCGCGACGCGGCGGCCCGCCTCCCGGTCCCAGCTGCGCATCAGATAGGCGCCGGTGAGGGCGGCGGCCGCGGAGGCGGCGACCAGGGCGCGCAGGACGAGGGGCTCGGCGAGCAGCCAGGCCCCCGCGGCACAGAGAACCGAGGCTCCGGCCACGACCGAAGGCGGAAGGATTCTGTGCAGAGGTGGCGAATGGCGATGGCGTCCACGTGGCATGGCCTGAAATTTACCGTGCGTACGGCCTGCTTGGGGGGCCGCCCGGCAATCTGTTCCCCGCCGGTTACCTGACGGCCCCCGAAACACCCTCTCCGAACTCGCCTACTTCTTGATCAGACCTTTGGACTGGAGGTATTCCTTGGCCGCGTCCTCGGGCTTGGCGCGCTCCGCGTCGACCTTGCGGTTCAGTTCCGCCAGGTCCTCGGTGGTGAGTGTGCCGGTGAGCTTGCCGAGCGCACCGGCGATGTCCTCACCGCCCGCGTCCTTGGCATTGACGACCGGCAGTACGTTGTCCGCGTTCTGCAGCTTCTTGTCGTCCTCCAGGAAAACCAGGCCGTAGCTGTCCAGCACCGCGTCCGTGGTGGTGGACAGGACCAGCTGGTCCTTGCCGTCCTTGACCGCCTGCTTGGACTGCGGGGTGCCCACTCCCTTGGGATCGATGCCGGTCACATCGATGCCGTACGTCTTCTTCAGACCGGGTGCGCAGAACGCCCGCACCTCGCACTCGTCACCCGCCGCGATCTTCACCTTGACCTTGGACGCGCCGAGATCCGAAAGCGTCTTCAGCTTGTTCTTCGCGGCGAATTCCTTGGTGACCGCGAAGGCGTTCTGGTCGATCGCCTTGCCGGGCGGCAGGACCTTGAGTCCGCGCGGGGTCGCGAGCTTCTCCAGGGCGGCGACGGTGGCCTCGGTGTCGCCGGAGGCGAGCGGCTTCGCCTCGGCCGCCTTCGCCCCGTTCACCTTGGCGTTGAGGAATTCGGTGATCGTCGCCGCGTATTCGGGTACGACGTCGATCTCGCCCTTCTCCAGGGAGGGTTCGTAGAGTTCGCGGTTCTTCACCGTGGTGACCGAGGTGCTGTATCCGGCGTCGGCCAGGATCTGCGCGTACAGCTCCGCGAGCACCTTGGACTCGGTGAAGGCGGCGGCGCCGACCACGAGCGAGCCCTTCTTCCCGGAGCTGTCGCCGCCGGCCGGGGCGCCCTTGTCCTTCTCCAGGGTGTCACCGCCGCAGGCGGCGAGCGAGCCCGCCAGCGCGACCATGCCGATGACCGCGCCGGCTATGCGCGAGGTCTTGCTCATGTTGGTTCTCCGTCCACGGCAACAAGGCCATATGCGAGGTGTGCGATCTGCGAGGGTGCGATATGCGGGGGGTTACGGAAGCGGGCCGGGCTCACACCGTCCGGCGGCGGCGCAGCGGTGACAGCAGCCGGTCGAGGGCCACCAGCACCGACTCCACCAGCAGGGCGAGCACGGCGACCAGCAGGGCCCCCGCGACCACCTGCGGGGTGTTGTACGTGTTGAAGCCGGCGGTGATGATCCGGCCGAGGCCGCCCTGACCGACCATCGCGGCGATCGTCGCCGTGGCCACCACCTGGACGGCGGCCGACCGCAGCCCGGTCATGATCATCGGGTAGGCCAGCGGGAGCTCGACGCGCAGGAAGAGCTGGCCGCCCGACATGCCCATCCCGCGTGCGGCCTCCGCCACCGAACGGTCCACCCCGGTCATCCCGACGTAGGCGTTGGTCAGCAGCGGCGGCACGGCGAACAGCACCAGGGCGATGACGGTGGGCACGTATCCGCTGTTGCGGAGCGGCGAGACCATGAAGAGCGCCAGCACCGCGAAGACCGGGACCGCCCGGCCCACGTTGGAGATGTTGACGGCCAGCGCGCCGCCCTTCCCGATGTGTCCGAGGTACAGCGCGATGGGCAGCGCTATGGCGCAGGCCAGGGCGAGCGCCACGCCGCTGACGTACAGGTGCTCACCGAGCCGGTGGCTCACCCCGCTCTCCCCCGACCAGTTGGTGCCGGTGGTGAGCCAGGTCCAGGCCTCGCCGAGAACTCC
Organism: Streptomyces sp. NPDC088730; assembly: GCF_044751215.1. Lineage (NCBI taxonomy): Bacteria > Bacillati > Actinomycetota > Actinomycetes > Kitasatosporales > Streptomycetaceae > Streptomyces > Streptomyces sp. NPDC088730. Next base: position 380,100 of record NZ_JBIVLK010000006.1, on the reverse strand, counting down.
CATGGGTCAGACCGCCTTCGCCGTACCGGCCGCTTCCACGGCTCCGCGGGTCCTTGATATGCGCGTCCACGGGGTCAGCAGCCGCTGCACGCAGAGCAGCAGCAGGTCCGCGACGACCGCGAGCAGTACGCAGAGCACCGAGGCGGCCAGCACCTGGGCCTTGAAGAAGCTCGGCAGGGCGTCGTCGATGAGGTTGCCGAGACCGCCCCGGCCGACGATCGAACCGATGGTCGTCAGCGCGATCGTGGAGACCGTGGCAATGCGTATTCCGGCCATCAGCGCGGGCATCGCGAGCGGCAGCTCCACCTCCCACAGCAGCCGGGCGGGCCCGTAACCCATGCCGCGAGCGGCCTCCTTCGCCTCCTCGGGGACCGCTTCCAGGCCCGCCAGGATGTTCCGCACGAGAATGGTCAGCGAATACAGCACCAGCCCGGTGACGACCAGCGCCGCGGAGAGCCCGAAGAGCGGCAGCAGCAGCGAGAACATCGCGAGCGACGGCACGGTGTAGAGCACCGTGGTCAGCCCGAGCACCGGTCCGGCGAAGCGCCGGCTGCGGCGGGCGAGCAGGGCCAGCGGGAATGCCACGGCGACCCCGATCGCCACCGAGACCGCGGTGATCCAGATGTGCTGGACCGTGGCGTCGGTCAACTCCTGGCTGCGGGAACGGAGATACTCCCCGCAGATCCAGTCGTTCGTCACCAGGCAGTTCTGTGCGGCCATCTTGTCCCCCACCTCCCGATCGCCCACTCGTACTGATGTCCGGCGAGCCTATCCTCGACCACTGACAATCACGGAAGCCGTTGTATTCCAGCAACATGTCCTTCACAAAACACGCGCCACAATGGGGAACCATGATCCGTTTCGAGCACGTCACCAAGCGGTATGCGGACGGCACCACCGCCGTCGACGACCTTTCCTTCGAGGTCGCCGAGGGTGAACTCGTCACGCTCGTCGGGCCATCGGGGTGCGGCAAGACGACCACCATGAAGATGGTGAACCGGCTGATCGAACCGACCGAGGGCCGGATATTCCTCGACGGGGACGACATATCGGCCATCGACCCCGTCCAGCTGAGGCGCCGCATCGGCTACGTGATCCAGCAGGTCGGGCTGTTCCCGCACCGGACGGTCCTCGAAAACACCGCTACTGTGCCCCATCTCCTGGGCTGGAAACGCGGAAAGGGCCGTGAACGCGCCGCGGAACTCCTCGACCTGGTCGGACTCGATCCTTCCGTTTATGGCGACCGATATCCGGAACAGCTGTCCGGAGGTCAGCGCCAACGCGTGGGCGTGGCACGGGCGCTGGCGGCCGACCCGCCGGTACTGCTGATGGATGAGCCTTTCGGCGCGGTGGACCCGGTCGTCAGGGAACGGCTGCAGAACGAATTCCTCAAGCTTCAGGCGCAGGTCCGCAAAACAGTGCTGTTCGTCACGCACGACATCGAGGAGGCGGTCCGCCTCGGGGACCGCATCGCCGTCTACGGACAGGGCTCGATCGAGCAGTTCGACTCACCGGCCACCGTGCTCGGCGCCCCCGCCACCGGATATGTCGCGGACTTCGTCGGCGCCGACCGAGGGCTCAAGCGGCTCTCCGTCACCCCCATCGAGGAGAGCGACCTCGACCAGCCGCCGGTCGTCCACCTCGACGACCCGCTGGCCACGGCGACCGAACGGCTGCGGGCGGAGGGCGCGCGCTGGGCCGTCGTACTGGACGGCGACGACCATCTGCACGGCTGGATCCCGGCCGGCGACGCGCTCACCGCCACCAAGGGCACGATCCGCGAGCACGCCCGCCGGATGGAGGCCTGGCTGCCCGTCGGCGCCCCGCTCAAGCAGGCCTTCGCCACCATGCTCCAGCACGACGCCGGCTGGATCGCGGTCATCGACGAGGACAGCGCGGGCCGGTTCCTCGGCGTGCTCACCCCGGCCCGCCTGCACGAGGCGCTGCGCCGCTCGATCGACGCGGACGACCGGGCCGTGCCACGCGCGGAGGTGGCGGTGGAGAGCGTCGCGAGCGTTTCGGGCGGAACCGGGACCGGGGCCGCGGGCAGGTGAGGCGCCGGAGCCGGTTCAGTTCTCGCTGAGCCGGCTGCTCAGCCACACCAGGGCGGCGGGGATCTCCCGGCGCCAGGTGTTGAAGTTGTGCCCGCCGCTGCCGAGCACGATCGACGAGGCCTGCGCCGGCGATTTCACCTTGGCCAGGAACTTCTTCGTGTCGGCGTAGTTCTCCTCGCCGTGGCGGGAGGTCGTCACCAGGAAGGACGAGTCGGGCATCGGCCGGTGGTCCAGGGTCCACAGCAGGTCCGCGTGGTCCCGGGCCTCCTGGTCGCCGTGGAAGAGGTCGCCGGTCGTCGGGTCCTCCGCCGCCTTGTAGTACGCGGAGAGTCCCGCGCTCGCCGTGAACCGGTCCGGGTGGTGCAGCCCGATCTTCAGTGCGCAGTAGCCGCCGGTCGAGTTGCCGATGATGCCCCAGTTGCGGGCGCGGCCACCCACCCGGTAGGCGGCCGAGACCGCGTGCGGCAGATCCCGCGCGAAGAACGTCTCGGTCTGCGGTCCGTCCTTTATGTCCACGCACTCGGTGTCCCGGGGCGGTGCCAGGGTCGGCCGCAGCATCACCAGGATCATCGGCTGCGACCGCCCGGCCTTCACCTGATCGAGTGCCGTACGCGGGTAGCGCAGCCCCTTGAGGAGGTTCTCCGAAGTGCCCGGGTAGCCCGTGAGCACCACCACCGCGGGGAACTTCCGCCGGGCGTACGCCGGCTGGAAGTACTCCGGCGGCAGGTACACGTACGCCGAGCTCTCGATCCCGGAGTGCCGCCCCGCGATCACCACCTTGTCGATCCGGCCTCCCCTGGTGGCCAGCGAACCGCCCGGCACGTCGGGCCGCTGCGTACCCACCCGGACGATGTTCTTCGCGGCCAGGGTCCCGGCGGCGTTGTCGGTGACCACACCCAGATCCTGCTTCTGGCCGAACAGGTCCGCCCAGGAGCCGTAGAAGAGGAACGTGTTGTTGGCCATCAGGCCGACCGAGGCGAAGACCGCCACCTGGGTCGCCAGGAGCAGGCCGACCCTGCCGAACACCATGGGGACGCTCCGCCGGGCGAACCTCGGCCAGAGCCAGATCGTGACGGCGAACAGCACGACGGCCAGCGTGATCGCCAGGATCAGCACTGCCTTGCCGGTAAGGCCCATGACGATTGAACTTTCTGTCTGGAAATTTCCCGGATACGGGTGAACCCTCCGCCCGGAAGGCTCGTCCTAGAGGTCGCACAGCGTCCGCCGGGCTCCGGCCGACGTACTCCACACATCTCACGCGGAACCACGGGAAGCGATGTCTGTCACGCTAGATGGGGATAAATCGGTATCGGTTCCGAATAGCGCACGCAAGTTCGTGCGCGGACCGCGACCAGAGACCGTACCGGTGCTCGTCGGCACCGCCTGCACCGTAGTCGGCCTGATCGACGTCGCCTCCGGGGTCTTCCCCCGCTTCCGCCACAGCCGGATGCACACCCTCGCCGAGGTCCTGCCCGGCGCCCTCGGCCCCTTCGCCGCCGCGCTCTCGCTGAGCGCCGGCGTCCTGCTGCTGCTCCTGGCCCACGGCCTCAAGCGGCACAAGCGACGGGCCTGGCGGGCGGCCGTCGTACTGCTCCCGGCCGGTGCCCTGTCGCAGTTCCTCTACCGGCACTCGGTGCTGGGCGCGGTCGTCTCCCTGACGCTCTGCTATCTGCTGGTACGCCACCGGAGTGAGTTCGCGGCGCTCCCCGACCCGCGCAGCCGCTGGCGGGCCCTGGCCAACTTCGTCCTGCTCGGCGCGGGTTCGATCGGCCTCGGCCTGGTCATCGTCAGCGTCCACCCCGGCCGGCTGGTCGGGAACCCCAGCATCGCCGACCGGCTCCAGCACGTGCTGTACGGCCTGTTCGGCTTCGAGGGCCCGGTCGAGTACGCCGGTGTCACCTCCTGGACCGTGGCCTACTCGCTCGGCGCGCTCGGCCTGCTGACCGCCGTCACCACCATCTACTTCGCGTTCCGCCCCGAACATCCCGCCGCCCGCCTCACCGAGGACGACGAGGTCCGGCTGCGCGCGCTGCTGGAGCGGCACGGCCGCCGCGACTCGCTCGGCCACTTCGCGCTCCGCCGCGACAAGGCCGTGGTGTTCTCCCCCAGCGGCAAGGCCGCCGTCTGCTACCGCGTGGTCTCCGGGGTGATGCTGGCCAGCGGCGACCCGATCGGCGACGTGGAGGCCTGGCCGGGCGCCATCGAACGGTTCATGGACGAGGCCAGGGCCCACTCCTGGACGCCGGCCGTGATGGGCTGCGGCGAGACCGGCGGCGAGGTCTGGACCCGCGAGACCGGACTCGACGCCCTCGAACTCGGGGACGAGGCGGTGGTGGACGTCGCGGATTTCTCCCTCGCCGGACGGGCGATGCGCAACGTACGCCAGATGGTGAAGCGCATCGAGCGCGGCGGCTACGAGACCCGCGTCCGGCGCGTGGCTGACATCGGTGAGACCGAGCTCGCCCGCATCCGGCGGGCCGCAGCCGACTGGCGCGGCACCGACAACGAGCGCGGCTTCTCCATGGCGCTGGGCCGGATCGGTGACGCCGCCGACGGGGACTGCTTCATCGCCACCGCCCACAAGACCGACGAACAGACCTCCGAATCCCCGTACGGCGACCTGAAGGCCGTGCTCCACTTCGTCCCCTGGGGCACCGACGGCATGTCCCTGGACCTCATGCGCCGCGACCGCGCCGCCGACCCCGGGATGAACGAACTGCTGATCGTCGCCTCCCTCCAGGCCGCGCCCCGGCTCGGCATCACCCGCGTCTCGCTGAACTTCGCGATGTTCCGCTCCGCGCTGGCCCGCGGCGAGAAGCTCGGCGCCGGACCGGTGCTGCGCGTCTGGCGCGGCCTGCTGATCTTCCTGTCGCGCTGGTTCCAGATCGAGTCGCTGTACAAGTTCAACGCCAAGTTCCGGCCCCGCTGGGAGCCCCGGTTCGTGGTCTACCGCACCGCCCGCGACCTGCCCCGGATCTCGCTGGCCGCGATGCAGGCCGAGGGCTTCGTCAGCTTCGCGCTGCCCCGCCCGCTGGCCCGCCGACTGCCGTCGGGCGGGCGGCGGCCCTGTGAGCACACCCGCCCCTCCGTACCGGAGCAGGGCGTCCACCCGGCGTGAGGGGCCCGTCACGGGCCCAGGGCCCGTCGTCGGACCGCCGTCCGCCGCGCTCCGGGCGACGACGGCAGTCCGACGACAGGCCCTAGGCTGGTCGTATGAGTACGTTGCGTGGACGAGGCACGGTCCAGGGCCTGCCGGAGTGGGACCGCTGCGCGGTCATGGGGGTCGTCAATGTGACCCCCGACTCCTTCTCCGACGGGGGCCGCTGGTTCGACACCACGACGGCCGTCAAGCGCGGTCTCGACCTGGTGGGCGAGGGGGCCGACCTGGTCGACGTCGGCGGTGAGTCGACCCGTCCCGGAGCCAGCCGGGTGGACGAGTCCGAGGAGCTGCGCCGGGTCGTCCCGGTGGTCCGCGGACTCGTCTCCGAAGGGGTCACGGTCTCCGTGGACACCATGCGGGCCCGGGTCGCGGAGCAGGCCGTCGAGGCGGGCGCGGTCCTCATAAACGACGTGAGCGGCGGGCTCGCCGACCCGGACATGGTCCCGGTCGCCGCCGCCGCCGGGGCGCCCTTCGTCGTCATGCACTGGCGCGGCTTCAGCGACACCATGAACAGCCGGGCGGTGTACGGGGACGTCGTCGCCGAGGTCGTCGAGGAGCTGCGGGCCCGGCTGGACGCCGTGGTCTCCGGCGGTGTCGCCCCCGAACGCATCGTGATCGACCCCGGCCTCGGCTTCGCCAAGGACGCCGGCCACGACCTCTCGCTCATCGCCGGGCTGGACGCCCTGCACGCCCTGGGCCGTCCGCTGCTCGTCGCCGCCTCCAGGAAGCGGTTCCTGGGCCACGTACTGGCCGGGCCGGGCGCCGCCCCGCCGCCCGCCCGCGAACGCGACGCGGCCACCGCCGCGGTCTCCGCGCTCGCCGCCCGCTCCGGCGCCTGGGCCGTCCGGGTCCACGAGGTACGGGCCACCGCCGACGCCGTACGCGTCGCCCGCGCCGTCGAGGGAGCCGCGTGAACGAGTCGCGGGACGAGCACGCGGACGCGGCCGCCGACATCGAGGCGGTCGAGCTGGCCAACACCGCCTTCTACGAGGCGATGGAGCGCGGGGACCTCGACGAGCTCACCGGGCTCTGGCTGCCCGGCGACGACCTCACCGTCTCCTGCGTCCACCCGGGCTGGCCGGTGCTCACCGGCCGCGGCGAGGTGCTGCGCAGCTACGCGCTGATCATGGCGAACACCGAGTACATCCAGTTCTTCCTGACCGACGTGGGGGTCTCCATGACGGGCGACACCGCCCTGGTCACCTGCACGGAGAACATCCTCAGCGGCGGCCCCGCGGAGGAGGGCAGCTCGCTGGGGCCGCTGGTGGGCCAGCTGGTGGTCGCCACCAATGTGTTCCGGCGCACTCCCGACGGCTGGAAGCTCTGGTCCCACCACGGCTCGCCCGTACTGGCCGAAACCGATGAGGAGGAGGACGAAGAGTCCTCCTCCTGAATGGGTAGAACCCCGGTGGAGGACCGAACAGCGACTCCCCGGGATTGGAATCGGGCACATCGGGGTATCTGCGGCTACCCGGCCCCGTGCGGTCCGCCGCGGGCCCCACAGGCGAGTGCTGTCGGTGCCCGCAGGTAGATTCCCACGAGGGCAGGACGTCGCCCGCACGCGGCCCGTGCCCCTACGACCAACAACAGCAGGAGTGATTCGCGTGGATCGTGTCGCGCTGCGCGGCCTCAAGGCCCGTGGGCACCATGGCGTCTTTCCCCGGGAACGGGAAGAGGGGCAGACGTTCATCGTGGACCTGGTGCTGGGCCTCGACACCCGCCCCGCGGCAGCCGCCGACGACCTGACGAAGACCGTGCACTACGGCGTGGTCGCGGAGGAGGTCGTCGATGTCGTCAAGGGCGAGCCGGTCGATCTGATCGAGACGCTCGCGGAGCGCATCGCCCAGCAGTGCCTCAAGCACGAAGGCGTCGAGGAGGTGGAAGTTGTGGTGCACAAGCCGGATGCGCCCATCACCGTCCCCTTCGACGACGTCACCATCACCATCACCCGGAGCCGAGCATGACTGCATTTTCCACCGAGGGGCAGAGCGACCCGACCGTACAGCCGGTTCCCACCTCCGTGGTCGAACAGGTGGACGCCGCGGACATCACCCTCTCCAACCCCAAACGCGCCGTGATCTCCCTGGGCTCCAACCTCGGCAACCGCCTGGAGACCCTCCAGGGCGCCATCGACGCCCTGGAGGACACCCCCGGCCTCCGGGTCAAGGCGGTCTCCCCGGTGTACGAGACGGAGCCCTGGGGCGTCGACCCCGGCTCGCAGCCCTCGTACTTCAACGCGGTCGTCGTCGTGAAGACCACGCTGCCCCCGTCCTCCCTCCTGGAGCGCGGCCAGGCCATCGAGGAGGCCTTCGACCGGGTCCGCGAGGAGCGCTGGGGCCCGCGCACGATCGACGTCGACATCGTGGCGTACGCCGATGTGGTCTCCGACGATCCGGTGCTGACCCTCCCGCACCCGCGGGCCCGCGAGCGCGCCTTCGTCCTCGCCCCGTGGCACGACGTGGATCCGGCGGCCCAACTGCCCGGCGTCGGCCCGGTCGCCGATCTGCTGGCCGGTGTCGGCCGCGGCAGCGTACTGCCCCGGGCCGACCTGGAACTCCGGCTGCCCGAGTAGTCGTTAGGCTCTGGGGAACAGCAGGAATGATCACGGCGGCACGGATCACAGGCGGCGAAGGGCGGCTCACCCGGTGAAGCAACTACGGCTCGGAGTACTGGCGGGCCTCTTCGCCGCCGCCGGGGTGCTGTCCTGGGGCGGCGCCCGCCTCTGGGACTCTTTCGGCACCCTGCCGAGCGTGCCGCTGGCCGCCCCCATCGTGCTCGCTGTGATCGCCGTCGTCCTGCTGGCGACGGCGCTCTCCATCCGCTCCCGGCTGCGCGCCCAGCGTGAGCGCCGGCCGGGCGCGAAGGGCGTCGAGCCCCTGATGGCGGCACGCGCCGTGGTCTTCGGCCAGGCCAGCGCCCTGGTCGTCGCCCTGGTCGCCGGGATGTACGGCGGCGTCGGCGTCTTCCTGCTCGGCTCCCTCGACATGCCGGCCCGCCGCGACCAGGCGATCTACGCCGGCTTCGCGGTCCTGGCCGGCCTCGCGGTGATAGCGGCCGCCCTCTTCCTGGAACGCGTCTGCAAGCTCCCGGACGACGAGGACGACAACAAGAACGCGGCGTAGCCGACCCCCGGCACTCGGCCTGTCTCAGCCGCCCGTCTCACCACATCTGGCGGACGAGGTGTCCATTGATCAGCAAGGCCGGGTACGGGTCGAGCCGGTAGCTGGAGAACGTGAACGGCTTGGCGGCCGCCGTTCGCTCGCGCACTTCGCCGACCTCGGCCCATGACGGTTCCATCGGTTGCACAGCATGCTGCTCGGACCGGAAGGTTCCACGAGCGGCCCAGTCGTCGATGACGACAGGTGCGATGCGATCGCTCGCGCCCGCCGACCGAATTGACCGTCTGCCTGCTGGGTGCCCCCACGGCACTCCTCCTGAATCCCACAGCCATGCGCCATTCAGGAGGACGACCCGGCACTGACAGTCCGGCTACCTCGCCAGAATCAGACTCATCGCCTCGGCGCGGGTGGAAGCGTCGCGCAACTGACCGCGCACCGCCGACGTCGTCGTCTTCGCACCGGGCTTGCGGATACCCCGGACAGACATGCACATGTGCTCGGCCTCGATGACCACGATCGCGCCACGCGCCTCCAGGATGCGCATCAGCGAGTCCGCGACCTGTGTGGTCAGCCGCTCCTGAACCTGCGGACGGCGTGCGAAGACATCGACAAGGCGCGCGAGCTTGGACAGCCCGGTGATCTTGCCGCTCTCCGCCGGGATGTACCCGACGTGCGCGACTCCGTGGAAGGGGAGCAGATGATGCTCACAGAGGCTGACGATCTCGATGTCCTTCACCAGGACCATCTCGTCGTGGCCCAGGTCGAATGTGGTCGTGAGGACGTCCTCCGGCTCCTGCCACAGACCGGCCAGGATCTCCTGGTACGCCCGTGCCACCCGCCCCGGGGTCTCCCGCAGCCCTTCTCGGTCCGGGTCCTCCCCCACGGCGATGAGGAGCTCGCGTACGGCCGCCGCCGCCCGCTTCTCGTCGAACTCACCGATCGGATTCTGGCCGTCGAGCGTCACCGGGTCGGTCATCTGTGCCTCGTTCCTCTGAACTGTCAGCTGCGTGGACATTCGCGCAGATATACGAAAGCCGCGCCCCCACAGGCTAAAACCTGGAGGACGCGGCTTCCATTCCGGGCCCGTCCGAACCCCTGTGACGGGGGTCGCACGGGTCCGGTACCTAGCTCTCGGGACGATCCTCGGGGATCGACTCGGTGGCCGGGACGATGTCCGCGACCGGGGAGCCGTTCGCCGTGGTGGCGCCGTTGGTGAGGGCGAGCTCCTTCGGGGAGAGCACCGGCGGCCGGGTGGACGGCGTGCGCCGGGCGGACCCGGTCCACGCCGGACGGGCCGGACGCTTGACGATCGGAGCGAAGATCTCCGCGATCTCCGCCTTGCCGAGGGTCTCCTTCTCAAGGAGCTGGAGAACCAGTGCGTCCAGAACGTCTCGGTTCTCGACCAGGATCTCCCACGCGTCGTTGTGCGCGCTCTCGATGAGCTTCTTGACCTCTTCGTCGACCAGCGCGGCGACCTCTTCCGAGTAGTCGCGCTGGTGGCCCATCTCGCGGCCCACGAAGGGTTCGGTGTTGTCGCCGCCGAACTTGATCGCGCCGAGCCGCTCCGTCATGCCGTACTGCGTGACCATCGCGCGGGCCGTTGCGGTGGCCTTCTCGATGTCGTTCGCAGCGCCGGTGGTCGGATCGTGGAAGACCAGCTCCTCGGCCGCGCGCCCGCCCAGCATGTAAGCCAGCTGGTCGAGCATCTCGTTGCGCGTCGTGGAGTACTTGTCCTCCTCCGGGAGCACCATCGTGTAACCGAGGGCGCGGCCGCGGGAGAGGATCGTGATCTTGTGGACCGGGTCCGACTGAGGTGAGGCCGCCGCGACCAGGGCGTGTCCGCCCTCGTGGTACGCGGTGATCTTCTTCTCCTTCTCGGACATGATCCGGGTCCGCTTCTGCGGACCCGCCACGACGCGGTCGATGGCCTCGTCGAGCATGTTGTTGTCGATCAGCTTCAGGTTGCCGCGCGCCGTGAGGAGCGCCGCTTCGTTCAGCACGTTCGACAGGTCGGCACCGGTGAAGCCGGGCGTACGACGGGCAACGGCGCCGAGATCGACGTCCGGTGCGACCGGCTTGCCCTTCTGGTGGACCTTGAGGATCTCCAGCCGGCCGATCATGTCCGGCCGGTCGACCGCGATCTGCCGGTCGAAGCGGCCCGGACGCAGCAGCGCCGGGTCGAGGATGTCCGGCCGGTTCGTGGCGGCGATCAGGATCACGCCGCCCTTCACGTCGAAGCCGTCCATCTCGACGAGCAGCTGGTTCAGCGTCTGCTCGCGCTCGTCGTGACCGCCGCCCATACCGGCACCGCGGTGCCGGCCGACCGCGTCGATCTCGTCGACGAAGACGATCGCCGGGGCGTTCGCCTTGGCCTGCTCGAAGAGGTCGCGCACCCGGGAGGCACCGACACCGACGAACATCTCGACGAAGTCGGAACCGGAGATCGAGTAGAACGGGACGCCCGCCTCGCCGGCGACGGCGCGTGCGAGCAGCGTCTTGCCCGTACCGGGAGGCCCGTACAGCAGGACACCCTTGGGGATCTTGGCACCGACGGCCTGGAACTTCGCCGGCTCCTGGAGGAACTCCTTGATCTCGTAGAGCTCCTCGACCGCCTCGTCCGAGCCCGCCACATCGGCGAACGTCGTCTTGGGGGTGTCCTTGGTGATCAGCTTGGCCTTGGACTTGCCGAACTGCATGACCTTGGAGCCGCCACCCTGCATCTGGTTCATCAGAAACAGGAAGACGACCACGATGAGGACGAAGGGCAGCAGCGAGAAGAGGATCGAGACGAACGGGGACTGCTTCGACGGCGAGACGGTGTAACCCTTCTCGATGTCACCGCTCTCGAACTTCTTCTGCAGCGTGTCGGCCAGCTCGACGCCTTGGTTGCCGATGTAGCTCGCCTGGAACTTGCTGCCGGACTCGCCAGAGAGCTTCTGGCCGTCCTTCATCTCGATCTTGAGGATTTGATCGTCACCGGTGGTGAGCTTGGCCTGCTCCACCTGGTTCTTACTGATCGCCTGGATCACCTTGCCGGTGTCCACCGTCTTGTAGCCGCCGGACGAGCCGACGACCTGCATCAACACGACCACGGCGAGGACGGCCAGCACGATCCACATGACCGGCCCACGGAAGTATCGCTTCACGTCCATCCATACGGAGCGAAGTCGCCCCGTCCCTCCTGCCCGTAGGTAAATGCTGCGTGTGAGTAAAGACTGTTCTTCGGACGGTACCCCAGCATTGTCACCGACGACCGCCGGGGACGTCTGTCAAACCCGCCTTCGAAGGCTCAACGGCGGGAAATCCGTGAGGGTTCCCCGGAGTCGGTGCGGGTTGCGCGGGTCCTGGTCAGCCGCCGTAGACGTGCGGGGCGAGCGTGCCGACGAAGGGGAGGTTGCGGTACTTCTCCGCGTAGTCGAGCCCGTAGCCGACGACGAACTCGTTGGGGATGTCGAACCCGACCCACTTGCAGTCGAGCGCGACCTTCGCCGCGTCGGGCTTGCGCAGCAGGGTGCAGATCTCCAGCGAGGCGGGCTCGCGCGAGCCCAGGTTCGACATCAGCCAGGACAGGGTCAGACCGGAGTCGATGATGTCCTCGACGATCAGGACGTGCTTGCCCTTGATGTCGGTGTCGAGGTCCTTGAGGATCCGGACGACACCGGAGGACTGGGTGCCCGCCCCGTACGAGGAGACGGCCATCCAGTCCATGGTGACGGGGGTGGACAGGGCGCGCGCCAGGTCCGCCATGACCATCACCGCGCCCTTGAGGACACCGACGAGGAGCAGGTCCTTGCCCGCGTACTCCGCGTCGATCTTCGCGGCCAGCTCGACGAGCTTCGCGTCGATCTCTTCCTTGGTGAGGAGCACCGACTGAAGGTCGGTACCCATGTCCTTCTCGTTCACCCGCGTCTCTTTCTTTGCCTGCCGGCCCGGGTGGTGTCCCGGACCTGCGCGGCCGCTCGCCTGCATGTCAGCCGCTTGTGCGTCAGCTCTGCCGAATCACCAGTCTGCCACCCTGGCGCAGGGCTTCGACGCGGCCGGGCAGGTTGATGGCCTGCTGGCCGCGCCAGCCGGTGATGAGGCGGTCGACTTCCTCGATGTGGCGGGCGAAGAGCGAACCGGCCGGGGAGCCCGCCTCTATGGCCGCCCGGCGCAGGACCCGGCGGCGGACGGCGGGCGGCAGGACGCAGAGCTTGGCGCACTCCAGGCGGCCCGCTTCGTCGCGTACGTCACGGTCGGCCTCCGCAGCCCAGGTGTCCAGGGCGTCGGCGTCGTCGCGGGAGAGCTGTGCGGTACGGGCGAGGGCCTCGACGACTCCTTTGCCCAGCGCCTTCTCCAGGGCGGGCAGTCCCTCGTGACGCAGCCGGGAGCGGGTGTAGGCGGGGTCGATGTTGTGCGGGTCGTCCCAGACCGTCAGGGACTGGACCAGGCAGGCCTTGCGGGCGGTCTGCCGGTCGAGCTGGAGGAAGGGGCGGCGGTAGCGGCCCGCCGGGCCGGACGCGGCGGCCATGCCGGAGAGGGAGCGGATGCCGGAGCCGCGGGCGAGCCCCAGCAGCACCGTCTCCGCCTGGTCGTCGCGGGTGTGGCCGAGCAGGACGGCGGCCGCGCCGTGGCGTTCGGCCGCCGCGTCCAGTGCGGCGTAGCGGGCGTCTCGGGCGGCGGCCTCGGGTCCGCCGTCGTGGCCGACCCGCACCGCGACGGCCTCGACCGGGTCGAGCTCCATGGCGGTGAGGCGGCCGACGACCTCGGTGGCCCGGGTGTCGGAGCCGTCCTGGAGGCCGTGGTCGACGGTGATGCCGCCGGCCCTGACGGGGAGTTTGCGGGCCTCGAAGGCGAGGGCGGAGGCGAGCGCCATGGAATCGGCGCCACCGGAGCATGCCACCAGCACCAGAGGGGTATCGGGTCGTTCGGGAAGTGCGGCGCGCCGCCGGCCGGCGCCGGCTTCGGCGAGCTCGGGGTGCGGGGCGCGTCCGGCGTGCGGAGCTCGTTCGGTCTGTTCGGCGAAGTCGGTGATGACGTCGTGGAGTACGCGGCGGACCGCCAGGCGTATCGCCGCGACCGCAGGATGGGGACCCATGTCCGGTGCCCTTCGTGAAGTTTCGGAGGGGAGCCTCGGAGTGCCGGGACAGGAAAGAGTGCCGTCACTCAGAGTGCGTCGATGGTGACAGAGCAATGCCGTTCAACGAGCATTGCACGCCTTCCCATGCCCCTACGGTCCCTCGGATGGGTGATTACCGGCGCGTTCGACCGTGGCCGCGAGCCCCTGTTCGCGCCGTGATCATGACTCTGCCTTACGGTGCACCCTCGCGATCCAGTCCGCCGGCTTCGCGATCTCCGCCTTGGTCGGCAGGGTGTTGGGCGAGGTCCAGACCCGGTTGAAGCCGTCCATGCCGACCTCGTCGACCACGGCGCGCACGAACCGCTCGCCGTCCCGGTACTGGCGCAGCTTCGCGTCGAGGCCCAGGAGCTTGCGCAGCGCCTGGTCGAGCCGGCTCGCGCCGCGTGCCCTGCGCTGCTGGAACTTCTCCCGGATCTCCCCTACGGAGGAGACGACTTCGGGGCCGACGCCGTCCATCACGTAGTCCGCGTGCCCCTCCAGCAGGGACATCACCGCGGTGAGCCGGCCGAGGATCTCGCGCTGGGCGGGTGTCTGCACGACCTCGACGAGGCTGCGTCCGCCGTCCTCGCCCTCCTCGCCCTCCGGCCGGCCGCCGGCCAGCGACTGGGCTGCCTCGCGGAGCCGTTCCAGCAGGGTCATGGGGTCGACGTCGGTCTCGTCCAGGAATGACTGGATCTCGCCCTGCAGATGGTCGCGGAGCCAGGGCACCGCGGTGAACTGGGTGCGGTGGGTCTCCTCGTGGAGGGCCACCCAGAGGCGGAAGTCGTGCGGGTCGACCTCCAGTTCCCGTTCGACGTGGACGATGTTCGGGGCGACGAGCAGGAGCCTGCCGCCGCCGTCGGCCGAGGCCGGGAGGTCGCGGGTGGCGGGGGCGAACGTCTCGTACTGGCCGAGGACCCGGGAGGCCAGGAACGACAGCAGCATCCCCACCTCGACCCCGGTCACCTTGGAGCCGACCGCGCCGAGCACCGCGCCGCCCGCACCGCCGCCGCGGCGTTCCTCCATCTTGTCCAGGAGAGGACGCAGCAGTTCGCGGAAGCCCGCGACGTTCGCCTTGATCCAGCCGGCCCGGTCGACGACCAGGACGGGGGTGTCCTCCGGTTCGGTCCCTTCCGGGATCATCCGGGTGAAGGCGCGGACGTGTTCCTCCGCGGCCTTGGCATGCCTGCGCAGCTCCGCGACGACCTCGCGGGCCTCCTCGCGGCTGATCTCCGGCCCCGGCCGGACAAATCGGGTCGCGGTCGCAACCGCGAGCTTCCAGTCGACCATCCCCGCACCACCGATGCTCGTCATGCGTCAACCGTACGTGCTCGGTCCCCGGACCGAACGGCGAATGGGGGGTGCCGTCAGTGCTTGCCGGCGGCCAGGGCGGTGGCGAGCGAGTCGAGGGCGGACTGGGCCGCGGACGGGTCCGTGGTGCCCGATGCCAGGAAGGCGAACGCGAGCAGCCTGCCGCGCGGGTCCACGACGGTGCCGGCGAGGGTGTTGACGCCGGTGAGGGTGCCCGTCTTGGCGCGGATCAGGCCGGTGCCGCCGGACTTCGTCGTGTAGCGGCCGCTCAGCGTGCCGCTGAAGCCGGCCACCGGGAGTCCGGAGAGGACGGAGCGCAGTTCGGGGTGGTCGGGATCGGCCGTACGGGCGAGCAGTCCGGCGAGCAGCGCGGCGGTGACCTTGTCGTGGCGGTCGAGTCCGCTGCCGTCGGCGAGGACCACTCCCTTGAGCGGCAGTTCCAGCTTCTTCAGCTGGGCGGTGACCGCCCGTCGGCCGCCGGCGAAGTCCGCCGGTTCGCCCGCGGCCAGCGCGGTCTGCCGGGCGAGCGCCTCCGCGATGTCGTTGTCGCTGTTGGTCAGCGCCCGCTCGATGAGCCCGGACAGCGGGGCGGAGAGGTGCTTGGCGACGGGACGGGACTTCGCGGCCGCCCGGCCCGCCTCCGGCCCGGACCGGGTGCCGACACCGGCCTTGTCCAGCAGTTCGCCGAAGGCGTCGGCGGCGTCCCGGGCGGGGTCCGTACTGCGCTGGGCGGGTCCGCTCACGGTGTCGTCGAGGCGGCCCTCGTTGACCATCAGGGCGCTCAGCGGGGCGATGTTCTCGTTGGGGCCGATCGGGTGGAGTGCCGGCCCGGAGTAGCCGGAGGTGTCGTACCGGAGCCGGACCTCGTGGACGCCGGCGGCCTTGACGGCGCGGGCGGTGTCCGCGGCCAGGGTGCGCAGCGCCGGCCGGTCGAGGGTGGGATCGCCGCCGCCGACCAGGGTGACGGTGCGGGAGTCCGCGGAGGTCCGCACGGTGGTGGGGATGCGGTGGTCGGGGCCGAGCGCGGTCAGGGCCGCGACGGTGGTGGCGATCTTGACCGTGGAGGCCGGGGTCATGGGGGCGTCGGCCCCCTTGCCGTACAGCCGCCTGCCGGTGGCGGTGTCGATGACGACGGCGCTGCGCCGGGTGCCGAGCGCGGAGTCCTTCAGCAGGGGGTCCAGTACGGGGGCGAGTCCGGCCGCCGCGCCGTCCTGGGTGTCCGGGGCGGGCCGCTGCGCGGCGGTGCCGAGCGCGGCGAGCACGGCGGGGGCGCTGGGTGCGGGGGCCGGTCCGGCGGGCGCCTCGGGGTCGTGATGTGCGCCACCCGTGCCGTCCCGGGCGGCGGCCCAGTCCTGCTCGGCCTTACGCTGACCCGAGTCCCAGGGACCGGCGGCAAGGACGACGCCGGCTGCGAGCGCCAGGCCGAGGGCGGCGGAGACGGCCGTGAACTGCCAGTTGCTCAGCCCGTTCCGCAGGCCGAGGTGGTTCTTCAGGGCCACCCCGTTCAGCTTGCCGAACGGATTGACCGACGGTCTTTTCACCGGATCGCCCACCGTTGACCAGCCCCTTTCGCGAGCACACATCTCCGTGAGGGACACTTAACCATCAGTCGTATGTGTTGATCATGGAGGAGCCACCCGTGGAGTTCGACGTCGTTATCGAGATTCCGAAGGGTTCGCGGAACAAGTACGAGGTGGACCACGAGACCGGCCGGATCCGTCTGGACCGTCGGCTCTTCACCTCGACCAGTTACCCGGCGGACTACGGTTTCGTCGAGAACACCCTCGGCGAGGACGGCGACCCGCTGGACGCGCTGGTCATCCTGGAGGAGCCGACCTTCCCCGGCTGCCTCATCAAGTGCCGCGCCATCGGCATGTTCCGGATGACGGACGAGGCCGGCGGCGACGACAAGCTGCTGTGCGTGCCGGCCTCCGACCCCCGGGTGGAGCACCTGCGCGACATCCACCACGTGTCGGAGTTCGACCGCCTGGAGATCCAGCACTTCTTCGAGGTCTACAAGGACCTGGAGCCCGGCAAGTCCGTCGAGGGCGCCGACTGGGTCGGCCGCACCGAGGCCGAGGCCGAGATCGAGAACTCGTACAAGCGCCTTGAGGCGCAGGGCGGCGCGCACTGACGTTCCGTTCGCGGTTCCGGCTCACGGTTCCGTTCGCGCTCTGTTCGCGGTTCCGTTCGCGGTTCCGCTTGTGCATCTGCTCCAGCGACGGGCGGCACACCTTCACCGGTGTGCCGCCCGTTTCGCGTGGCCGTCCATCTCCGCGGCCATACTGGGCAGGAGCGCTACAGAAGATGCGCAGCCCGATGAAGAGAGAGGTCAGTGGTGGCGGAACCGGGCGGTCCCGAGGACCAGAAGCCCCAGTCCGACGAGGCACGCAGCGCGTTCTCCCAGCCCGCCGGGGTGGGGAGGTCGGCTTCGCCGTCCGAGGAGGACCACCCGACGTCGGAATTCGCCCTTCCGGCCGGTCTGACGCCTGAGCCGCAGGGTTCCGGCGGCTCCTCGGGCACGGGTTCCGCTTCAGGTTCCGGAACGGCCTCGGGCCCGGGCTCGGACACGATCGGCTCCGCCTTCGCGCCGCCGCGCACCTACAGCGCCCGGGACTCCCCCGCCTTCACGCCCGCGCACGGCATCCCGATGATCCGGCTGACCAAGGAAGCGCCCTGGCAGGACCGGATGCGCACGATGCTGCGGATGCCGGTGGCCGAGCGCCCGGCGCCCGAGCCGGTCCAGAAGCACGACGACGCGGGCCCCGCGGTGCCGCGCGTGCTCGACCTGACGCTGCGTATCGGGGAGCTGCTGCTGGCCGGCGGCGAGGGCGCGGAGGACGTCGAGGCGGCGATGTTCGCCGTGACCCGCAGCTACGGGCTGGACCGCTGCGAGCCGACCGTCACCTTCACGCTGCTGTCGATCTCGCACCAGCCCTCGCTGGTCGACGACCCGGTGACGGCGAGCCGTACCGTGCGCCGTCGCGGCACCGACTACACCCGGCTGGCCGCGGTCTTCCGGCTCATCGACGACATCACCACGGAGGAGGGCGAGGTCTCGCTGGAGGAGGCCTACCGGCGCCTGGCGGAGATCCGCAGGAACCGGCATCCGTACCCCGGCTGGGTGCTCACGCTGGCCGCCGGCGGGCTGGCGGGCGCGGCATCGGTGCTGGTCGGCGGTGGCCCCGTGGTCTTCCTGATCGCGGCGCTCGGCGCGATGCTCGGGGACCGGCTGGCCTGGCTGTGTGCCGGGCGCGGGCTGCCCGAGTTCTACCAGTTCGTGGTGGCGGCGATGCCGCCCGCCGCGCTGGGGGTGGCACTGACCCTGACCCACTGGTCGGACGTACGGCCGTCCGCGGTCATCACCGGTGGGCTGTTCGCGCTGCTTCCGGGGCGGGCCCTGGTGGCGGGGGTGCAGGACGGTCTGACCGGCTACTACATCACCGCGGCCGCGCGGCTGCTGGAGGTCATGTACTTCTTCATCGGGATCGTCGCGGGTGTGCTGCTGGTGCTCTACGGGGGCCTTCAGCTGGGCGCCCAGCTGAACCCGGAGGAGCGGCTGATCTCGCACGACCGGCCGTGGCTCCAGATCCTGGCCTCGATGCTGCTGAGTCTGGCCTTCGCGATCCTGCTCCAGCAGGACCGGTCCACGGTGCTGGCGGTGACCCTGAACGGCGGTGTGGCCTGGGTGATCTTCGGGGCGATGGCCCGGACGGGCGAGATCTCGCCGGTGGCGGCCACCGCGGTGGCGGCCGGCCTGGTGGGGCTGTTCGGTCAGCTGTTCTCGCGGTACCGCTACACGTCCTCGCTGCCGTTCATCACGGCCGCGATCGGCCCGCTGCTGCCCGGTTCCGCGACGTACTTCGGTCTGCTGGGCATCGCGCAGAACGAGCTGGACCGGGGCCTCGCCTCACTGTCGACCGCGGTGGCGACGGCCGGGGCCATCGCCATCGGGGTGAACCTGGGAAGCGAGATCTCCCGGCTGTTCATGCGGGTGCCGGGCGCGATCGGCGGCGCGAACCGCCGCGCGGCCAAGCGGACGCGCGGCTTCTGAGGCGCGGATGGGCTCCCGGGGACGAGCCCGGCGCGGGGAGCCGCCCGTCAGGGGCTCCGCCGGACCCCGTCAGCGCTTGGCGTGGCGGCCGCGGCGCCCGGTGCCGCCCCCGGCGGCCGGGTCCTGGCCCTCGTCGTCCCGCGTGGCCGCTTCCTTCTTCGACTTGCCGCGGGCGCGCAGGAACTCGATGCCGATCGGCACCACCGAGATCAGCACGATCAGGATGAGCATCGCTTCGATGTTCTTGTGCACGAATTCGATCTTGCCCAGGACCGCGCCCAGGACCGTCACCCCGACGCCCCAGATGATGCCGCCGATGATGTTGAACGTGATGAACGAGCGGTAGTTCATCCGGCTCACACCGGCGATGATCGGGGTGAACGTGCGCACGATGGGCACGAAGCGGGCCAGGATCAGCGACTTCGGCCCGTACTTCTCGAAGAACTCGTGGGCCTTCTCGACGTTCTCCTGCTTGAAGAGGCGGGAGTCGGGCCGGTTGAAGAGCGAGGGGCCGACCTTGCGGCCGAAGAGATAGCCCACCTGGTCGCCGATGATCGCCGCCAGGGCGACCAGGACGCAGACCAGCCACAGCGGATTGTGCAGCTTGTCCGTCGTCACCAGCAGGCCCGTGGTGAACAGCAGGGCGTCTCCGGGCAGGAAGAACCCGATCAGCAGCCCGGACTCGGCGAAGACGATGACCAGCACACCGATCAGTCCGAACTCACCGATGAGATAGTCCGGGTCCAGCCAGCTCGGTCCGAGCGCAAGCGTATTCAAGGGTCCGGGCTCCAGGATGTGGTGGATGACGGCTGCGTGGCCGCCCAAAGCTATCAACGCAACGGAGCGCCTCCGGGTTCCACTGGCCCCCGTGGAGATGCACACCGGGCGAACCGGGGCAAAACTCGGTCCCAGGAGGTGCCACACCCATGGGCATTGAGGATTACGGCGGCGGCCAGACGGCACAGGCCGATGTGCTGATCGTCACCACGAACGACGTGCCGGGCCACCAGGTGACCCAGGTCATCGGTGAGGTGTTCGGCCTGACCGTGCGGTCCAGGCACCTCGGCAGCCAGATCGGCGCCGGGCTGAAGTCCATGATCGGCGGCGAGCTGAAGGGGCTGACCAAGACGCTCGTCGAGACCCGCAACCAGGCCATGGAACGACTGGTGGAGCAGGCGAGGGCGCGGGGCGCCAACGCGGTGCTGATGATGCGCTTCGACGTGTCGGAGGCCGCCGACGTGGGCACCGAGGTCTGCGCGTACGGCACGGCCGCGGTGATCAGCAGGCTCTGAACGCCTTACGGGGACGGGCCGTCCCGCACCCCGTCTCCGTAACGGGATCGGTGACCGCGCCTGCGTCCTGACGCGGCGTGAGGTGCAAACCGGACATGGCGTGAGGCGCGGCGGCCCCGGCGTGAGGTGCGCCCGCGACGTGGCGTGAGGCGCGGCGGGCCCCGGCGTGATGTCAGGTGCGAGTCCGAAAGGGAGCCACACCGCGCCCTTTTGGCAGGTTATAGGGCTTTTGCCTCGCTATGGTGAGCCGATGTCCACCGATTCCGTTGTCTCCGCCGAACCGACCCCCGCCCGCAGGCTGCTGCCGCTCCTCGTCCCCGCGCTCACCGTCGGAGTGGCCTCGGCCCTCGTACTGCTCGGGGTCAGCCTGCTCGCGGACCGGTTGCAGGACGTGCTCTGGGAGACGCTGCCCGACGCGCTGTCGATCGGCCGGTACTCCTCGCTGTGGATGATCGTGATGCTCACGGCGATCGGGCTGGTGGCCGGGCTGGTCATCCGGGCGGTGCCCGGCCGGGCCGGTCCCGATCCGGCGACCATGGGCCTGGTCGATCCGCCGCTGCCGCCCGGTGTCGTGCCGGGGCTGCTGCTGGTCACGGTGGTGGCGCTGGCGGGCGGGGTCAGCCTGGGCCCGGAGAACCCGATCACGGCGGCGAACATCGCGCTGGCCTTCTGGGCCGGCCGCCGGTTCGCGCCGGGCGCCCCGGCCGAGCTGTGGGTGTCGCTCGCCGCGGCGGGCACCATCGGCGCGCTGTTCGGCACACCGATCGCCGCCGCGCTGATCCTCACCGAGTCGCTGGCCTCGAAGCCGGGGCCGGGCGCGCTCTGGGACCGGCTGTTCGGGCCGCTCGCGGCCGGTGCGGCCGGGTCCCTCACCATGACGCTGGCCGCCCACCCCAGCTTCGACCTCTCGCTGCCCGACTACACCCACACGCACTGGGGCGACCTGCTCGCCGCCGTCGTGATCGCCGCCGCGGGGGCGGTGCTGGGACTGGCGGCGGTGTACGCCTTCCCGTACGCGCACCGCGCGTTCCGCGCCCTGCCCCATCCGGTCCTCGCGCTGACCCTGGGCGGGCTGCTGCTCGGACTGCTCGGCGCCCTGGGCGGGCATCTCACCCTGTTCAAGGGGCTGGACGAGGTGAAGGAGCTGGCCGCGGACCCGGACGGCTGGTCGGCGGGGCGGTTCGCGCTCATGGCCGTGGTGAAGACCGCCGCCCTGCTGATCGCGGCGACCTGCGGTTTCCGGGGCGGGCGGATCTTCCCGGCCGTGTTCTCCGGCGTCGCGCTGGGCCTGTGCGCCCATGCCCTGGTCGGCGGGGTGCCGGTGGCCGTCGCGGTGACGTGCGGGGTGCTCGGGGTGCTGCTGGCCGTCACCCGGCAGGGCTGGCTCAGCCTGTTCACGGCCGCGGTGCTGGCCTCCGACATGAACCTGCTCCCGCTGCTCTGCGTCGCCACGCTGCCCGCCTGGCTGCTGGTGACGGGGCGTCCGCAGATGCAGCTGAAGGAGGACGGCACACCGCTGCGCTGACCCGGGCGGACCCGCCCGGCGCGCCGGACGACCGGAATATCCGTATGGTCGGATTCGTACGGCCTCGCGGCCAGGAACCGACGAAGGGCAGGCCGGCGATGCCGCTCCACCAGGGCTCATCCCGCAGCGAACCGTCCGCGGAGCAGCGCAGGCTGGCCCTCAACCCGTTCTTCGGGGAGGCCGATCCGACAGCCGGGATGGAGTCGGCGCCACCCCGGCACAAGCTGCCGGACGGCGCGCTGCCGCCCGCCACCGCGTACCGGCTGGTCCACGACGAGCTGATGCTCGACGGGAACTCGCGGCTCAACCTCGCCACCTTCGTCACCACCTGGATGGAACCCCAGGCCGGGGTGCTGATGGGCGAGTGCCGCGACAAGAACATGATCGACAAGGACGAGTACCCGCGCACCGCCGAGCTGGAACGGCGCTGCGTGGCGATGCTCGCGGACCTGTGGAACGCCCCCGACCCCGCGACGGCGGTGGGCTGTTCGACGACCGGCTCCAGCGAGGCCTGCATGCTGGCCGCCCTCGCGCTGAAGCGCCGCTGGGCCATCCGGAACGCCGACCGCTATCCGGCGACCGCCCGGCCCAATCTGGTCATGGGCGTGAACGTGCAGGTCTGCTGGGACAAGTTCTGCACGTTCTGGGAGGTGGAACCGCGCCTGGTCCCGATGGAGGGCGACCGCTTCCACCTCGACCCGCAGGCCGCCGCCGACCTCTGCGACGAGAACACCATCGGCGTCGTCGGCATCCTCGGCTCCACCTTCGACGGCTCCTACGAGCCCATCGAGGAACTCTGCGCCGCCCTCGACGCCCTCCAGGAGCGCACCGGCCTGGACATCCCCGTCCATGTGGACGGCGCGTCCGGAGCGATGGTGGCGCCGTTCCTGGACGAGGACCTGGTCTGGGACTTCCGGCTCCCCCGGGTCTCCTCGATCAACACCTCGGGGCACAAGTACGGGCTGGTCTACCCGGGTGTCGGCTGGGCGCTGTGGCGCTCGCCCGCCGAGCTGCCGGAGGAGCTGGTCTTCCGGGTCAACTACCTGGGCGGCGACATGCCGACGTTCGCACTGAACTTCTCCCGGCCCGGCGCACAGGTGGTGGCGCAGTACTACACCTTCCTGCGGCTGGGCCGGGAGGGCTACCGGGCCGTGCAGCAGGCGTCCCGGGACGTGGCCCGCGGCCTTGCCGAACGCATCGAGGCCCTGGGCGACTTCCGCCTCCTCACCCGGGGGGACCAGCTGCCCGTGTTCGCGCTGACGACCGCGCCTGAGGTGACGGCGTACGACGTCTTCGACGTGTCCCGGCGGCTGCGCGAGCGGGGCTGGCTGGTTCCCGCGTACACCTTCCCGGCCAACCGCGAGGATCTGTCGGTGCTGCGGATCGTGTGCCGCAACGGCTTCTCCTCCGACCTCGCGGAGCTGCTGCTGGAGGACCTGCGGCTGCTGCTGCCCGAACTGCGGGCGCAGGACCATCCGTTGAGCCGGGACCACGGGGCGGCGACGTCGTTCCACCACTGAGCCGGCGCCGGTCGCCACCCATACGCGACGGCACCGGTCCCGGCCGGCCGCCGGTGCCGGCCTCGAAGACCGGCCGGACCGGATCCGCCCGGCAGCTCAGTGGCTGAGCCGCGCGAACCGCCGTACCGCCAGCGGGAAGAACACCGCCAGCAGCGCCAACGGCCAGAGCACCGCGAGGAGTCCGGCATGGGCGGCGGCCCAGGAGTCCCCGCCGCCGCCCGGGTTGCCGAACAGGCCGCGTACCGCCGTGGCCGTCGCCGACATCGGGTTCCACTCGACGACCGCGCCCAGCCACCCCGGCATCGACTCCGGCGCCGCGAACACGTTGGAGAGGAAGCCGACCGGCCAGACCAGGATCTGCACCGCCTGCACCATCTCCGGCCGCCCGGCCACCAGCGCCAGCAGGATGCCGAGCCACAGCATCGCGAACCGCAGCAGCAGGAGCAGCCCCACCGCCCCCAGCGCCGCGGCCGCCCCGTCGTGCCACCGCCAGCCCATCGCGTACCCCACCGCTCCCATCACCGCGAGCGCGGCCACCGACTGGAGCATGTCCGCGACGGACCGGCCGACCAGTACCGCGCCGGAGGCCATCGGCATCGAGCGGAACCGGTCCACGACCCCCTTGTCCAGGTCCTGGGCGACCGCGAGCATCGTCGACTCCAGGCCGAAGGCCATGGTGAGCGCGAGCATGCCGGGCACCAGGTACTCGGCCGGGTCGCCCTCGACGCCCCGGCCGCCGCCGACCAGGTAGTTGAACATCAGCAGGAGCATCACGGGGAAGACCAGCCCCACGACGGCCTGCACCGGCTGCCGCGCCCAGTGCGCCAGTTCGCGCCGGGTCATGGTCCAGGAGTCGGCCACCGCCCAGCCCGCCGCGCTCATGCCGCGGCCTCCACGCCGTCGGGCCCGTGTCCGGTCAGGGAGAGGAACACCTCGTCCAGCGTCGGGCGGCGCAGCGCGATGTCCTCCGCCTCGATGCCCGCCTCCGCCAGCACCCGTACGGTCCGGGTGAGCGTCGCCATCCGGTCGCCGGCCGGTGCGCCGGCCAGTCTGCGGTCCCGGTCCAGCACCGCGCCGCCGGGCAGCAGTCCGGCCGCCCGGTCGAGATCCGCCGCGTCGCGGACGACGACGTCGATCCGGTCGCCGCCCACCCTCGCCTTGAGCTCGTCGGCCGTGCCCTCCGCGGCCACCCGTCCGCCGTCGATCAGCGAGATACGGTCCGCGAGCTGATCGGCCTCCTCCAGATACTGGGTGGTCAGCAGTACGGTCGTGCCGCCGCCGACCAGGGAGCGGACGGCCGCCCACACCTCGGCCCGGCCGCGCGGGTCGAGCCCGGTCGTCGGCTCGTCCAGGAAGAGCACCTCCGGGTCCGTGATCAGCGAGGCGGCCAGGTCGAGCCGGCGCCGCATACCCCCGCTGTACGCCGCGACCGCCTTGCGGCCGGTGTCCGCGAGGCCGAACCGCTCCAGCAGCTCGTCCGCCCGGACACCCGCCCGGCGTGCGCCCAGGTGGTACAGCCGTCCGAACAACTCCAGGTTCTGCCGGCCGCCGAGCCGCTCGTCGACCGCCGCGTGCTGCCCGAGCAGCCCGATCCGGCGCCGGACCTTGCCCGCCTCCCGCCGTACGTCGTACCCCGCCACCCGCGCCCGGCCCCCGTCGGGCCGCAGCAGCGTGGACAGGATGCGGACCGCGGTGGTCTTTCCCGCGCCGTTGGGGCCGAGCACCGCGTGCACCGTGGAGCGGGCGACCGCGAGATCGAGGCCGTCCAGGGCCCGCTTCGCGCCGTACCGCTTGTGCACTCCTTCGACGACGATCGCGTCGGTCAAAATCGCCACACCCTCTCGTAGTCAAACTTGACTAGCGAGGGAAAGGTAACCGCTCGCACCGCATTCGTCAAACTTGATTAGTGAGCGTCCCCGGGATCGGCCACACCGGTCGCGTACGGGTTCTCCTCGCCCTCGGCCAGTACGCCGACGAAGGGCTCGCCCTCACCAGCGAAGGTGTAGGCGCCGCGCTCGATCCGGGCGATCAGCCCGCGCGTCCACTCGGCGCCCGCGTCCGCCGAGTGCACCCACATGTTCATGATCTCGCCGATGTGGCCGATCGACTCGGGGCCCGCCTCCGGCGTGTAGAACTCGGTGACCGACGTCCGCCACCTGGCCAGGCCCGCCACCCGCTCCTTCAGCAGGGACACCGCCTCCGACCGCTCCAAGTCGACGATGCCGCCCAGTCCCGCCGAGAGCACGTCCAGCTTCTGGTCGTACGAGGTGAGCGCCGCGCGCAGCAGCGTGAAGTACTCCGCGTCGCCCTGTTCGGTGATCTCGTACTCGGTGCGCGGCGGGCCGCCTGCCGTGCTCGGGGCGACCTCGTGGGCGATCAGGACGCCCTGCTTCGCCATCTGCTTCAGTGCGTGGTAGATCGAGCCCGGCTTGGCGCTCGACCACTCGTGGGCGCCCCAGTACTCAAGGTCGTTGCGGATCTGATAGCCGTGCGCCCGGCCGTGCTGCCGTACGGCACACAGGACCAGCAGCCGGATCGCGGACATACCCACACACCTCTCTACTCAACTTTGATGAGAGTAGCGGTGCGTGATCCGGACCGGGAAAACGCTCCGGGCCGGAGCGGGAGGGGGCTCCGGTTCAGAACGGGAAGACGCTCCGGCCGTGCTGGATCGATATCCACTTCTGGGTGGTGAAGGCGTCCACCGTCGCGTCGCCGTTCAGCCGGCCCGTCCCGGAGTCCTTCTCGCCGCCGAAGGCGACCAGCGGGTCGTCCTGGACGGTGGCGTCGTTGACGTGGAACATCCCGCTGCGGATCCGCCGGGCGAACCGCACCCCGCGCTCCACGTCCGCGGTGTGCACGGCGCCGCTGAGCCCGTACGGGCTGTCGTTGGTGATCCGTACGGCCTCCGCCTCGCCGTCGAAGGTGACCAGCAGCGCGATCGGGCCGAAGATCTCCTGGGAGAGCAGCGGGGAGTCCTCCGCGAGTCCGGCGAGCACGGTGGGCTCCACGAGGTTGCCCCGGGTGCGGCCCCGGACCAGCGCCGTGGCGCCCTCGGCGACCGCCTGGCCGACCAGCACGGTCAGGGCGTCGGCCTGGAAGGTGTTGATGACCGGGCCGATCTGGGTCTCCGGGTCGCGCGGGTCGCCGGTCCGCAGCGCCGCCACCCGGGCGGTGAACTTCTCGGTGAACTCCGGGGCGACGGCCCGGTCCACCAGAATGCGGTTGGCGGCCATGCAGACCTGACCCTGGTAGACGAAGCGGCTGAAGACGGCGGCGTCGACCGCGTAGTCGATGTCCGCGTCGTCGAGCACCACCAGGGCGCTGTTGCCGCTGAGTTCGAGGATGGTGCGCTTGAAGAGGGCGCCCGCCGTCGCGCCGATATGGCGGCCGACCCGGTCCGATCCGGCGAAGGAGATCACCTTGGGGACGGGGTGCTCTATGAACGCGTCGCCTATCTCGGCCACATCGGTGACAAGGACGTTGAGCAGTCCGGCCGGGAGCCCCGCGTCGTGGAAGATCCTGGCGACCAGTCCGCCGCCGGCCACCGGGGCGTTCTGGTTGGGCTTGACGACGACCGCGTTGCCGAGCGCCAGGGCCGGCGCGACCGACTTCATCGTCACCAGGAAGGGGAAGTTGAAGGGGCTGATGACACCGACGACCCCGACGGGCTGCCGGACGAGCCGGTTCTCCTTGCCGTCCACCGGGGAGGGCAGGATCCGGCCGCCGGGGACCAGCGCCTGGTGGGCGGCCTCGCGCAGGAACTCCTGGGCCGCGTGCAGTTCGTAGAGCGCCTTGGCCCGGGTGCCGCCCAGTTCGTCGATGACGACGTCGACTATTTCGTCGGCCAGTTCCTCGGTGACGCGCAGGGCCCGTTCCATCACCCGGGCTCGCTCGTACGGGCTCCTGGCGGCCCAGGTCCGCTGGGCCCGCTCGGCGGCGCGGTAGGCGAGATCGACCTCCGCCGCGGTGGCGATGGTGATCGCCGCGAGCTTTTCCCCGTTGTAGGGATTGAAATCGATGATGTCCCACGAGCCGGTCCCGGTGCGCCATTCACCGTCGATGTACTGGTCGGCCGTCTCGTGGAAGAAGGACATGCGATCCCTTACTGCAGGTGCAGACTCCTGTGGGGATGTCATGGTACTGAAATATCAGGCGAGTTGGAGTAGACCACGGAGCAGATCCCGGCTCTCCTCTGGACCCGGACTGTCCGCGTGGAGCCGCACCATCGCCTTTTCGTACTGGGCGACTTCTTCGGCCTTGTCCAAATAGAGCGCACTTGTCAGCTGCTCCAAATAGACAATGTCCGACAGATCGGATTCCGGGAATCGCAGCATCGTAAAGGAACCGCTCTCGCCCGCGTGCCCGCCAAAACTGAAGGGCATCACCTGGAGAGTCACGTTCGGCTGTTCCGACATTTCGATCAGATGCCGCAATTGCTCGCGCATCACCTCGCGTCCGCCGTACGGACGGCGCAACGCCGCCTCGTCCAGCACCGCGTGGAATCGCGGAGCCCGCTCCGCGACGAGCGCCTTCTGGCGCTCCAGCCGCAGCGCGACCCGGCGGTCGATCTCGGCGGCGGGGGCGCCGCGCATGCCCCGGGAGACGACCGCGTGGGCGTAGCCCTCGGTCTGCAACAGGCCGTGGACGAACTGGACTTCGTAGATCCGGATGAGCGAGGCCGCACCCTCCAGACCGATATACGTCTGGAACCAGCCAGGCAGCACATCGCCGAAACTGTGCCACCAGCCCGCCACGTTGGCCTCACGGGCCAGGCCGAGCAGGGAGTCGCGCTCCACCTCGTCCGTGACGCCGTAGAGCGTGAGCAGGTCCTCGACGTCCCTGGCCTTGAAGCTCACCCGTCCCAACTCCATGCGGCTGATCTTCGATTCGGAAGCCCGGATGGAGTAGCCGGCCGCCTCACGGGTGATACCGCGCGAGTCACGCAGCCGTCTGAGCTGTGAGCCCAGCAGGATGCGCCGCACCACGGATCCACTCGACTCGCCTGCCGCCACTGGTCCAGCCCTCCCCATCGCTTCCCTGGCATCGGGGCTCCCCCTGAACCCCAGGGGCGGATTCTGCCATCAAAACGCTTCAGCCCGTACTCATTCGATTACGGAAATGGGAAGACTTGCCCAAGACTCCAAAACTGCCCCCGGGAAGAAATGAGCCAGAACCGGCACGGGGTCGGACAGGTCAGGCGCGTGCACGTGCATCTGCCCTTGCATCTGCCCTGCGCATTCGGAACCATGGGCGTCGCGCACCTGCGTGCTCGTTCGTGTTGTGCCGCTGTACCCGAGTACCGCAGTACCGAGACAGCCGCGAATCCCGGGAGTGCCTCGCATGGGGACGAATGGATCGACGATGCTCGATTTCGAGCCGTTACGGCAGGGCCTTCCCCCCATCGATCCCTCCGCCGTCTCCGGATCAGCGACCTGCACCCTGCCCGCCCGTTACGAGGCCGTGGGCGGGGCCAGGCAGTTCACCAGGTCGACCCTGACCGGCTGGGGGCTCAGCGAGCGGTTCGACGATGTCGCCCTCGTGGTCTCCGAGTTGGTCACCAACGCCCTGCGGCACGCGCTGCCCTCCGACGTCCCGCGCGAATCGCAGGACCCGCCCGTGCGGCTGCACCTGATGCGGTGGACCTCACGGCTGGTGTGCGCGGTACGGGACCCGAGCCAGGCGAGCCCGGTGGCGTCGGAAGCCGCCGACTCGGCGGAATCGGGCCGCGGGCTGTTCCTGGTGGAGTCCTTCAGCGACTCCTGGGGCTGGCACCCCTCGCCCGCGCTGGGTGCGGACAGCGCCTCCGGCGCGGCCCGGCACGGAAAGGTCGTCTGGGCGCTCTTCCGGCTGTCAGACCCGGCGTGACCCGCCGCCGGCCCGGGTGAGACAACCGGCCGGCCTTGACCGGACGCCGTCGGACGCGACGGCGGGACGCGGAAGGGCGCGACCGGGCGGAGCTCAGCCCTCCGCTATGAGGTGGTCGAACTCCCCGTCCTTGACGCCGAGAAGCAGCGCCTCTATCTCGGCCGGCGTGTAGACCAGCGCCGGCCCGTCGGGGTGGCGCGAATTGCGCATCGCCACATCTCCGTCGGGCAGTTTCGCGAACTCCACGCAGGATCCCTGGGAGTTGCTGTGTCTGCTCTTCTGCCAGGCGACTCCGCGAAGCTCTGTCGCCGCCATGCCGTTGTACACGTGGTGCACAGGACGCTCCCGAGTTGCAAGGTGCAAGTGTCAACTGTCTCGGATCATAGCTGTGTTCAAATTCCTATGCATGAGCGGATGCATGCGCAGATGCACGTGCACGGGCGGTGTTCCCTTGATTACAGCTTCTCCTGAGAGACAGACGGACGACGGGCCTGTTCCGCTCCCGATTCACCGAGCCGACCGCCCGAAGCCCGTTGCGACCCACTGGTAGCTTGGATGGCCTTTCGTCATCCAGGGGGAATTCCAGATGCGCAAACTCGTACGTACCAGTGCGGTTGTCGCCACCGGCCTGCTGACCGCGCTCGCGCTCACCGGCTGCGGCAGTGACAACGACAAGCCCGGCGCGGACCAGGAATCCGGTTCCGCCCCGGCGCCGGCGCCGGACCACAGCGACGGCTCCTCGACGGGCGGCGGGGACGGCGGCGCCACGTCCGCCGACGGGCTCAAGGCGCTGGAGGGCGCCTGGGCCGGGCAGACCGACGGCAAGGCCGTGGTGCTGTCCGTCGCGCACGGCAAGGCCGTCGTCGTCGCCGACTCCCATGTCTGCTCGGGCAGCGCGAAGGGCACGGACAAGGTGACGCTGGCGCTCAGGTGCGCCGACGGCGACACCGACCGGACCGCCGGAACCGTCGAGTCCAACGACGGCAAGACCGTCGTCCTCGCGTGGGACGGCGGCACCAAGGACTCCCTCGGCAAGACCGACGCCGGCTCGCTCGAAGGGCTGCCCGGCCTGCCGACCCCGTAACACCCGGCCCGGCGGCACCCCCGTCCGCGGCTTCCCGGGCCGCGCCCTCAGTCCCCCGGCCCGGCGGGGGCGCCGGACGCCCCGGGCCGCGGGCCGTCGTCCAGGCCCCGGGAGAATTCCTCCAGCGCTTCGAGCAGGAGACCGGCCCCGTTGCGCACGACCGGGTCCGCCACTCCGTCGCGCAGCCGCTCCCGCTCGTCCCACTCCTCCAGCGCGTCCCGCACCTGCCCCCAGTCCGGCACCCGCCGCTCCCGCACCGCTCTGGCGCCCTGGTCCGTGGCCCGGCGCAACGCCTCGGCCAGCGGACCGGCCTCCGGTACGGGGGTGGCGCCGCCCTCCGGGAGGTGCGCCTCCATCAGCATCGCGACCCGGCCGAGCTGGGACAGGGCGCGCTGGGTGTCACCGGCCGCGGCGTGCGACAGGCCGCGGTGGCGCACCGGTTCGTGCTGGGCGGTGGCCACCGCCTCCTGCCAGGCGACCCGGGCCGCCCGGGTGCGCAGCAGCGCCTCGCGCACGTCGTGGTGGCCCCGCTCCGCCGGTTCGGCGTACTGGTCCACGACCGAGGCGGCGTACCGGCCGTCCTCCTTGAGCCAGTCACCGAGCCGGTTGCGCAGCCGAGGGGTCTCCCACGCCGGGTAGACGGCGTACGAGATCATCGCGAGGAGGCCGCCGCCGAAGGTGAGGACGAGCCGTTCCAGCACGGTCTGCGACCAGTCGTCGCCCGCCATGCCCAGCAGGAAGACGACGTACGCGGCGACACAGGCCTGTGCGACCGAGTAACCGGTGCGCATCAGCAGGTACATCAGCAGGGCGCAGACCACGGCGAGCACGGCGGAGAGCTCCGCCCCCGGGTGGGCGGACTGCACGATCACGGTGGCGACGAAGACCCCGACGACGGTGCCGCCGAACCGGGCCACGGAGCGCTCGTACGTCCGGGAGAACTCCGGCCGCATCACCATCACGGCCGTCATCGGCGCCCAGTAGCCGTGGCCGTAGGGCAGCACGGTGCCCAGCAGGTAGCCGCCGGCGGTGACGGCGGAGACCCGGATGGCGTGCCGCAGGATCGGGGAGCCGGGGTGCAGCTCCCGGCGCATCGAAGCGATCACGACCGGGACCAGCCGCAGCAGGGTGGGGCGCCGCTGGTGGTCCGGCTGCCGCCGGCCCCGGCTCGCCGAGACGGCGTCGGCGGACTCCTCCGCCTGGGCCCGCTCCTCCTTGGTGCCGTCGCCCTCGGCCGCCTCGATCACGTCGGAGAGCAGGTCGGCGAGCCGGTCGGCGGCGCGCAGCGGCGGGCCGGTGAGGAGCGCCCCGGTGTCGGGGGTCCTCAGCGCGGCGACGGCGGACGCGGGCAGCCGCACCGGGTCGCCGTGCCGGATCGCCCTGGCCGCCGCGTCGAGCAGCGATCCGGCCGCGGCGAGCAGCTCGCGGACCCGGTCGCGCTCCGGGCCCTCGGCCGGTACGCCCATGGCCGGGTCGGCGAGGGAGGCGAGCACCGGCCTGATCCGCTCCGCGACCCCGCGTGAGCCGTGCAGTTCGGCCGGCCGGCGGCGGGCCTGGCGCGGGGTGACGGCGGCCGCGCTGCGGGCCTCCATCAGCGGCAGCGGATCGAAGTGCGCGACCGGGTCGTGGCGCAGCCTGCGGGCGTAGTCCGCCTCCGCGGCCAGCGCGTCGGCCAGCGCGTCGCGCTGGGCGCCCCATCTCCGGACCGGGAACAGCACGATCAGCGCCGCCTGGACCACCCCGCCGAACGCGATCATCGCCCCGTGCAGGGCCGCCTGGGCGACGGAGGTCGGCAGGGTGATCGTCACCAGCATGATCGCGACGTTGGACGCGGCGATGATGCCGCCGGTCGGACCCGCCGCCCAGGCGAGCCCTGCGACGAAGGTCCAGAGCACCAGCAGGAGCATGAAGAGCGGCAGATGCGAGCCGGTGACGTAGCCGAGGAACGTGGAGACGGCGAGGCTCGCGCCGGAGACGAGGGCGAGCACCGGCCGGGGCCGCCAGCTGCGCTGGAAGGTGGCGATGGCCGCCTGGAACGCGCCGAAGGCGGCGCCGGCCGCGACCACCGGGCCGAACAGGGCCAGGCTCACCCCGATCACCAGGGCGAGACCGGCCGCGCCCCGGATCGCGATCAGCGGTTCGAGGCGCCGCCGCTCGATCGTCAGCCCCGAGCGGGCGGTCTCCCTCAGCGCCCGGAGCCAGCTCATGCCGAGAGCCTAACCGGAATTGGCGTTATGCCCGAGCTGTCGGGGTTGCTGGAGTTGCTGGGGCCACTGGAGTTGCTCGGGCCACTGGAGTCGCCGGCCTCCTGGAGTCACTGGGACGGCGCGTGCCGATCCGCCGGGCTCCGCTCTTACCCGCCTGGGGTCCGGCGGCCCCGGCCGGGGATCTCCGGGGCGTCCGAGCCCATCCTGGCCCGGTCGGCGGCGGCCGTTCCGTGGGTCCAGCCGTCCGGGTCGACGGCGCCCCGCACCCGGGTGGCCGTGGTCCGCGGGAACATCCGTTCCGCGGTGTCCGTGACCGCCATGTCGCGGGCGGCCAGCACGGGCAGCAGGCCGGGGCCGGTCGCGGTGGACGGTCCGGCCGCGGCGTCCTCGGCGTCGGCCTCCGCGGTCGCGCGGGCGGTGCCCTCCGCCAGCCGGCGGCCCAGCCGCTGGGCGTACGCCATCAGGAAGGACTGCCGGAAGGTCTTGGTCCGTCTGCGCCCGCCGGCCCGCTGGCCCGCCTCCGCCCTCGTCATCGCCACGGTGCCCTGCACCAGCAGCGAGGTGTGCAGGAGCTCCACGGCCTCCAGGTCCGGTTCGAAGCCGACGACCGTCGAGAAGCCGAGGTCGCTGTTCCACACGGCCCGGCAGCGGTTCGCGGAGGCGACCGCGTCGAGCAGGATCGCCTTCGCCGTCTCGTACGGGGCGTCCA
This sequence comes from Streptomyces sp. NPDC088730, assembly GCF_044751215.1. NCBI lineage: Bacteria > Bacillati > Actinomycetota > Actinomycetes > Kitasatosporales > Streptomycetaceae > Streptomyces > Streptomyces sp. NPDC088730. The sequence goes on along the minus strand of NZ_JBIVLK010000006.1, from coordinate 347,099 downwards.
CCCCGATCCGGCAGGCACCCGGCGCGCGGTCGCTGTGGGTACGGGCGGCGAGCAGTGCCTCGTCGATGCTGTGCCGGGCCATCAGCTCCTGCGCCTTGGTGGTGAGCGCCTCCGCCTCCTCGGGGAACCCGGTCGCCTCCGCCTTGGCCAGCAGCGCCCTGATACGGGTCAGCATGCGGGGTTCGTCGTGCGCGGGCGGCAGGCTCAGCCCGTCGCGCGGCGCCCCGGGCGGGGGCCCGACGGGTTCGATGGCGGGCAGCCGCAGCAGCAGCCGGCAGAGCCCGAGGAACGCGGAGGCGTACGAGAACCGGTCGGGCCGGCCCGGCCGCGGCGCCGTCGGCAGCTCGTCCAGCTGGGACTGCCAGCGGGGCGGCAGCCGCTCGTACCGCCGCACCTCGGAGACGATCAGCCCGGCGGCCAGCGCGGCCCCGTGCTCGTCGAGTTCGCGGCGGACCACCCGTACGAGATCGGCGGGCAGCCAGCCGCGCTCCCAGGCCCGCCGGACGAACTCCTCGCCGCGCCGCAGCAGCTCGCCATCGCTCGCCGGGTCCGCGGCGAGGAGCGAGGCCCCGGTGTCGAGACCGGCGTCACCGTCCGAGTAGAGGGCGGCCGCGAATGCCTGGTCGATCACCGGTTCCATGAGGTCAGGGTAGGCGGGGCAGGTTCGGCGGAGGTGGCGGGTTCGGCGCAGACGGCGGGTCCGGCCGAGACGCCGGGTCCGGCCGAGACAGCCGGTCGGCCGCGAACCGGGTCGGCCGCGAGCAGCGGAGTTCGTCCACAGGCTGTGGACGAACTCCGCCGCTCGCGAGCCGGGGCCCGCCCGCAGCCGGTCACGGCAGGAGGACGAGCTTCCCCCGTACGTGCCCCGCCTCGCTCAGCCGCTGCGCGTCGGCCGCGTCGACCAGCGGGAGGGCCCGCTCGACCGGCACCCGCAGCTCGCCGTCCGCCGCCAGCCGGGCGTGCTCGGCCAGCTGCTCCGCGGATCCGGGTGAACCCGCGGAGAAGGGGACGCCGTGCTCGGCCGCCGCCGGGTCCGCGATGGTGACGATCCGGTCCGTGGTGCCGCCGCGCAGCTCGATGGAGTCCGGCAGCGCACCGCGCCCCGCCACGTCGAAGACCGCGTCCACACCCTGGGGAGCGGCTTCGCGGACCCGGGCGACCAGCCCGTCCCCGTACTCCACCGGGGTCGCGCCGATCACCCGCAGGTAGTCGTGGTTGGCGGCGGACGCCGTGCCGATCACCGTCGCGCCCCTGGCCACCGCCAGCTGCACCGCGGCCGATCCGACGGCTCCGGCCGCCCCGTGCAGCAGCAGCGTGTCGCCCTCGGCCACCGCGAGCTCGTCCAGGACGCGCTGGGCGGTGTCCGCGGCGATGGTCAGCGCGGCCGCGTCCTGCCAGCTCAGCCCGGCCGGCTTGGGCGCGACGCGGGTGGCGTCGGCCAGCACGTACTCGGCGTAGGAACCGGTGACGCTGCGGCCCAGCACCTCGTCGCCCACCTCGACACCGGTGACCCCTTCCCCGGTCCGGTCGACCACTCCGGCGAACTCGACGCCCGGGATCGCCGGGAGCGAGGTCGGGAACATCTCCCGCATCCAGCCGCGCCGGATCTTGTAGTCCATCGGATTCACCCCGGCGGCCATGACCTTCACCCGCACCTGCCCGGGACCGGGATGCGGGTCCTCGACCCGGGCGGGGTGCAGTACCTCGGGTCCGCCGAACTCCTCGAAAACGATCGCTTCCATCGCGTCTGTCCCCTCGGTGAGTGTTCCGGGGCCCCGGAGCAGGCCCATGCCGATCTTCCCGGCTGCGACCCGCCGGTGCACGTCGCCCCGCGCTGTCAGTCTCGGGTGCCAGACTCGGTCATATGACCGAACGCTGGGCGGTAGCCGCCACGGAGAACGGTGGCGCCCGCCTCGTCCCGCTGGACGCCGCGGGCCTGCCCACCGCCCCGGCCGTGACCGAACCCGACCTGGCAGAGGCCGTCCGCAGCCGCCCCGGAGTGACCCGCTGGGTGTGGCGTTCGACCACCGAGATCTACCCCCGGCTGCTCGCCGCCGGAGTGCCCGTGGACCGCTGCTACGACATCGAGGCCGCCGAGTCCCTTCTGCTGGGGCACGAGGGCCGATTCGGTGAACCCCGTTCCGCGGCCGCCGCCCACGCCCGGCTGCTGCGCGCCCCGGTGCCGCCCGATCCGGCGCCGCGCCACGCGGTGCCCGGCTCCCAGTCCGCCCTGTTCGAACCCCGCTCCGGCACCGAGCTGCCCTTCGACGCCCTGCTCCAGGTGTACGCGGACCAGCTCACCCGGCACGACGCCACGGACCGGCCGGACCGGATGCGCCTGCTGACGGCGACCGAGTCGGCGGGCATGCTGGTCGCCGGCGAGATGAACCGCGCGGGGCTGCCCTGGCGGGCCGACGTCCACCGCGACGTCCTCCAGGAGCTGCTGGGCGAGCGGTACGCGGGCGGCGAGCCCCGCAGGCTGGCCGAGCTGGCGGAGGAGGTGTCCGCCGCCTTCGGCCACCGGGTCCGCCCGGATCTCCCCGCCGACGTGGTGCGGGCGTTCGGCCGGGCCGGCATCAAGGTGCGGTCGACCCGCCGCTGGGAGCTGGAGGGGCTGGACCATCCGGCGGTGCGGCCGCTCATCCAGTACAAGAAGCTGTACCGGATCTGGACGGCACACGGCTGGAGCTGGCTCCAGGACTGGGTCCGCGACGGCCGCTTCCGCCCCGAGTACCAGCCGGGCGGCACGGTCAGCGGCCGCTGGACGACCAACGGCGGCGGAGCACTGCAGATCCCCAAGGTGATCCGGCGGGCGGTCGTCGCGGACGAGGGCTGGCGGCTGGTCGTCGCGGACGCCGACCAGATGGAGCCGAGGGTGCTCGCCGCGATCTCCCGCGACCGGGGCCTGATGGAGGTGGCCGGGCACGACGGCGACCTCTACACCGCGCTGTCCGACCGCGCCTTCCACGGCGACCGCGACCACGCCAAGATCGCCCTGCTCGGTGCCGTCTACGGCCAGACCTCGGGGGACGGCCTGAAGAATCTGGCCGCCCTGCGCCGGAGGTTCCCGCACGCCGTCGCCTATGTGGACGACGCCGCGAAGGCCGGCGAGGAGGGCCGTCTCGTACGGACCTGGCTCGGCCGGACCAGCCCGCCCGCGGCCGGCAGCGGGGACGACGGGGAGGCCGGCATACCGCAGGAGGGCGGCGACGACCTCCCCGGACCCCCGGCGGACGTCGGCTTCACGCCCGGCTACGCCTCGTCCAACGCCCGTGCCCGCGGCCGCTTCACCCGCAACTTCGTCGTGCAGGGCAGCGCCGCCGACTGGGCCCTGCTGCTCCTGGCGGCGCTGCGCCGCTCGCTCAGCACCGCCGGGCTCCGGGCCGAACTGGTCTTCTTCCAGCACGACGAGGTGATCGTGCACTGCCCCCTGGAGGAGGCGGAGACCGTGGTGGAGGCGATCCGGGCCGCCGGTGCGCTGGCCGGCCGGACGGCCTTCGGTGAGACACCGGTGCGCTTCCCGTTCACCGCGGCGGTGGTGCGGCGGTACTCGGACGCCAAGTGACGGGGCGGGTCAGCGGCGACGGGTGCGGAACACGGTGAGCCCGTGGTCGCGGGGGGCGGTGGCCCCGGCCAGGTGCCGGTGCCGGTGGCGGCCGTTGAGCAGGTGGATCGCGAGCGCCACGACGGCGATCATGCCGATGACGACCAACACGGTGATCAGGGTCTCCATGCGTTCTGGCCTCCTCGGGCCTCCCCCGCCGTCACTCCAGGCTACTGCGGAAAGGCGGATAGGGCGTGTGCCCCGGGGAGGAGCCCGGGGCACACGCCTGGCGGTGGTGCCCGCCGGTCCGCCCGTCTACCCGCGTTCCCACAACGCGGGGACGTTCGGCGGCTCCCAGCCGGTCAGGGCGGTGTGCGCCTGCAGGCAGCGGTACGCGGCCCCGCCGTACGTGACGCGGTCTCCCGCGCGGTAGAGCGTCCCGGCCGCCCAGCCGCCGCCCGGCCCGGTCGGCGGATCGGTGGGATCGGTCGGGTCCTGCGCGACGTCGAGGACGAAGTCGAAGGTCCCCTCCTTGGCCGGGCCGACGGACCGGACGTTCATCAGGAGTGCCGGGTCGAAAAGGGTGTCGGTGCTGTTGCGCGGCTCGTTCGGGAAGTAGAGCTGTGTGGTGAGGACCCCGGAGCCGGGTGCCTGGGCCTTCACGTGGATGTGCCGGGTGCGGCCGGGATACAGCCCCGGTACGACGGTGGAGAGGGTGAAGGCCCCCGTCGCGTCGGTGAACTGGTGGCCGCGGAAGGCGAATCCGCTCATGTCGTACGCGCCGTTGGTGTCGGCCTGCCAGAAGTCGAGCAGCACTCCGGACAGCGGCTCGCAGGCCCGCCCGAAGACGTAGCCGCTGACGGTCAGCCGGACACCGGGCGTGCCCGCGCTCACCAGGCTGGTGCGGAGCGGGGAGTCGGGCTTGAAGTACGGGCCCTCGATCTGGTCGTGGGTCGGGCCGTCACCGTCGTCGCAGTCCGGTGTCGGGGCGAGCGGCCGGCCACTGGAACCGGCGTCGCGCGCCAGCGCCACCCCGGTCCCGGCGAACAGCGGGACAGCGGTGGCCACCAGGGCCGCCTTGAGCAGGGTCTTGCGGCTGATCGGCCGGTCCTCGGAGAAACGGTCGACGGGGTCGGGCGTCATGGCGGACTCCTCGGGATGGGGTACGAGGTTGCGGGGGCTGCCGGGGTGGTGGGGCCGCGCTGCCGGGATCGGGATCTACAGCGCCTGCCACAGGGCCGGGACGTTCGGGGGCGTCCAGCCGGGCTGGGCGCGGTGCCCCTGGAGGCAGCGGTAGCTGCCGGAGCCGTAGGTCACCACGTCGCCCGCGGCGTACACCGTGCCGGCCGCCCAGCTGCCGCCGGGATCGGTCGGCGGGTCGGTCGGATCGGTGGGCGGATCGGTCGGGGTGCCGCTGGTGACCAGGGTCAGCCCGTACGCCTGGAGTGCCGGGTTGACCGGCTGGAAGTACGTCGTACCGCCCTGGGAGCAGTTGCCGGTGCCGCCGGACGTGACGCCCTGGGCCTGGCTTCCGGAGATGAACGAGCCGCCGGAGTCGCCGGGTTCGGCGCACACGTTGGTGCGGGTCACCCCGGAGACGGTGCCCTCCTGGTAGGTGACGCTGCTGTTGCGCTGCTGGACGGTGCCGCAGTGCCAGCCGGTCGTCGAGCCCGAGCGGCAGACCGACGAGCCCTCCAGCGCCTCGGTGGAACCGGTGACCGTCACATCGCCGTTGCCGTAGCCGTTCACCAGCGGCCGCGGCGTCCAGCCGGTGTTCGCGGCGACCCAGGAGTAGTCGCGGCCGGGGAAGGTGGAGCCCTGGAAGGAGCCCTGGGCCTGCTGGTTGTAGCCGCTGGTGCTGACACCCGGGGTGCCGCAGTGCCCGGCGCTGACGAAGCCGCCCTGGGTGCCGCGCTTGACGGGGAAGCCGATGGAACAGCGGCCCGTGCCGTTCATGTAGTACGCGTCACCGCCCCGGAGATCGGTGAACGTGCGCGGCCGCGCCGTGGATTGACTGACCGTGACCACCTTGTGCGACACCCCGGCCGCGGCGAGGAAGCTCTCGGCGGCGGCGCTCCGGCCGGCCTCGACGACGACGCGGTTGGTGCGCACATCGACGTACCAGGCGGGTACGTCCTTCGGCGGCCTCTGCCGCGCCACCCGGTCGAGGGCCGCCTTGGCCGAGGTGAGGTCGGCCAGGCTGTGGGCGACGACGACGGCCCGCGCACCGGCCTCGGTGATCCTGGCGGTGTCCGCCGCGCGGGTGGTGGCGACGGTCAGCTCCGCCGCGTCACCGCTCACCCGGGCACCACCGAAACCGGCACCGAGGGAGCGCCGCAGTCCGGCGGCCGCGGCTGCCGCACGGGACTCCGCGCCGATCCTGGCCCGCGCACCGTCGGCGGTGAGCCCGAGATCGCGCCGCATCGCCTCGATCAGTCCGGGAGAGAGCCGGTCCGCCCCGGCGACGGGAGCGGCGGAGGAGGCGGGGGAAGGGTCCGCGGACGCGGTGCCGGTCAGTCCGGCCAGGGCCAGCGCGCCGACGGCCACGGCTGCGGTGCCTGCGGCCAGTACGCGTCTTCGGAGGATGGATCTCTCCACGGAACTCTCCATGGAACTCTCCTTCATTGCGGGGGAATTGCCGACAACGTAGCCGCGCGCACCCGGCTCCAGGAGATCCCGTCCGCCCCATCGCATCGCGTTATGGGGCGCACGTGACCGGCGGCGATACGGTGAAACCCGGGCTCCGGCCTCCCCGTTCACGCCCGGGACGAGTAGGTTCCCCTCATGCGAATAGGCCAACTGCTGGGCGCCGGACGCTCCGCCGACGTATACGAGCTGGACGAGCAGTGGGTCCTGCGGCGCTACCGCGACGGGCTGGACGCCAGGCGCGAGATGCCCGTCATGTCCTACCTGTCGGCCTCCGGTTATCCGGTCCCCCGGCTCGGCCCGCTGCCCGTCTCCGCCGGCCCCGGCGACCTGGTGATGGAGCGCCTGAGCGGTCCGACGATGCTGGAGTCCCTGATGTCCGGCGGGCTCGGCGGCAAAGAGGGCTCCGCCATGCTGGTCGGCCTGCTCGCGGACCTGCACACCGTCCCGGCCCGGCTCTCGGCGGATCCGGAGGACCGGATCCTCCACCTCGACCTGCACCCGGGCAACGTGATGCTGACGGCCGACGGTCCCGTGGTGATCGACTGGAGCAACACGGAGGAGGGCCCGCCCGCCCTGGACCGGGCCATGACCGCGCTGATCCTGGCCCAGGTCGCGGTCGATCCCCACGAACCGGCGGCGCCGGGCGCCCGCGCGCTGGTGGACATCCTGGTGCCGCTGCTGGCCGCCGACGACGGCATCCCGGCCCGCCACCTCGCCGGCGCGGCGGCCCGCAGAGCCGCCAACCCGACGATGAGCCCGGCCGAACTGGCCCTCATCGGCCCGGCGTCGGACCTGGTCGCCTCGCTGTCGGTGTAGGCCCCGGCCCCCGGCTCCCGCCCGTTCACCTCACTGCCGGTGCCGGGCCCGCCCGTACCGCGCGGGCCCGGTCACTCGCGCGTGCCGGCCAGTTCGACCGGCCGGGTGCGCAGCGCGAGCGAGGCGGGCAGCACGGCGAAGGCCACGGCCAGCGCCGCGCTCACCCCTGCCACGAGACCGATGGCGCCCCACGGGACGACGACGCCCGATCCGACGCCGAGCAGCCCGAGAGCGGTGCGCACGCCGAGCAGGTTCAGCGCGGCGACCAGTGCGCCGAGCACCGCGCCCACCGCGACCACGGCGAGCGCCTCCACACCGACCAGCCGCAGCACCTGCGCCTTCGTGGCCCCGGCGAGACGGAGCACCGCCAGCTCCCGCACCCGGTCCGAGGTGGCCATCACCTGCGTGTTGGCCAGCGCGATCCCCGTGTAGAGCAGGGCGATCGCGAGAATCATCAGCAGCCCGGTCCGGGTGTTGCCGCCGGTCGCCGGGTGGGTGGCTTCCACCCACTGCGCCGTGGTCAGCACATCGGTACCGGTCGCCCGGCCGGCCGCGTACAACCGCTCCGCGACGGCCGGCCGGTCCGCACCGGGCCGGACCCCGACGTCGACCCGGTCGATCCCGGCACCGGCGGCGTTGCGCGGGGTGACGTAGACGCCGTTGCCGCCCGTGCCGGTGGCGAGCACGGCCACCACCCGCAGGGTGACCTTGCGGCCGTCGCCCAGCCAGACGCCGACGCGCTCGCCGACCGTCGTGGTCAGCCACTCCTCGTTGACGACGATGCCGCCGTCGTCGAGGTCCGCGAACCGGCCCGCCACCACCGGCAACGCGGACACGGCAGCCGCGTCCGCCGGGTCCACCGCCCTGGCCTCCGAGCCGACGAGCGCCACACCCTCCTCCAGCACGGTCACGGAGGTGGCGCGCGAGGCGCTGACCACCGCGCCGGGGATGCGCCGGGCCCGCTCGACGAACCGCGCGGGGACCGCCCCGCCGTCCGCCGTGGCCGTGAAGTCCCCGGTCGCCTGGGTACGCGCCTCGGCGCCCTTGGCCCCGTCGATGGTGGCCGTCGTACCCATGAGCGACGCGGCCAGGGCGACGGTGACGATCACGGGAGCGGCGACGGCGGCCGTCCTGCGCAGCGCTGCGGAGGCGTTCTCCCTGGTCAGTAGGCCGGTGGCGCCGGGCAGCCGGGCCGGCAGCCAGGTGAGCGACCGGATGGCGGGGCGGACCAGCACGGGTGCGAAGAGCGCGAACCCGACGATCAGCGGCATCGGCTGGGTGAGGTAGGTCTTGCGCTTGAGGAGCCCGCCGGGGTCCTGGACGAGCGCGACGGCCACCAGCACCGCCCCGGTCAGCAGTACGGCCGCGCCCAGCAGAATCCGGCTCAGCGGCATCGAGCCGCTGTCGACGGCGGATTCGCGCAGCGCCTCGACCGGTCCGGTCCGGCCGGCCCGGTGGGCGGCGGTGACCGCACCGGCCAGGGCCACGGCGAGCCCGGTCCAGAACGCGGTGTGCAGCGGCCAGGCCTGGTCGCCGATCGCGAACCAGCGGGGCGCGATCCCCTCACCGGCCATCCAGGAGGCGAGCCGGGGCGCACCGGACAGGCCGAGCCGGCAGCCGGCGGCCGACGCGAGTACGCCGACGAGGACGGCTTCCGCGTACACCAGACGGCGCACCTGTCCGGGGGTCGCGCCCGCCGTGCGCAGCAGGCCGAACTCTCGGCGGCGCTGGGCCACTCCGTAGGAGAAGGTCGAGGCGATCACGAAGACGCTGACGAAGGCGGTGATGCCCGCCGCCGTGCCGAGCAGGGCGTTGACCGAGACCAGGGCCTCGGCGTCGCGGTCCGGATCGGGGTCGGCCCGGCGGCGTTCGTCGCCGATGAGGACCGCCATGCCGGGGCCCGCACCGGAGCCCCGGCCGGCTTCCTTCCGCACGGTCGCGCGTACCGCCGCCGGAGCCGCGTGCACCACCACGGCGTCGATGTCCGGGGAGATCCTGGCGGCCTCGGCCTCGGTGAAGAACACGGCGGTCTCGAAACCGGTGCGGTCACGGGCGGGGCGCACCGTCCCGACCACGGTCCTGGTGCCGCTGCCCGCCGGGGTCGTCACGGTGATCCTGTCCCCCGTCCCCGTCCCCGTTCCCGTCCCCGAGCCGTCTCCCGCCGTCACGACGACCTCGCCGGGCGCGGCCGGGGCCCGTCCGGAGACGAGCCGGTAGGGGGCGGCGGCCGCGACCGGCCAGGGGTGGCCGACGGCCTGCCCGCCGTCACCGGCCGGGCGGGCGGCGGTCCCGACGGTCACGGGGAACGTGCGGTCCAGCTCCGTACGGCCGAGACCGGCGAGTTCGGCGGCGAGCCCCGCCGGGACCGGGCGGGGATCGGTGAGCGGCCGCGTACGGACGCCGATCGGGGTGTCCACCCGCAGCCGGTCCTCGCCCCTGACCAGGACGGGGGCCGCGGCGAACCGCTCCGGGCCCTGGCGCGGGGCGTCGAACGTCGCCGCGAGCGCCAGGCCGGTGGTGGCGACGATCCCCACGCCGAGGACCAGCGCGAGGAAGGAGCCGGCGAAGGTGACCCAGCGGGTCCGGACGCCCCGGAGCACGAGAGTCAGCACGGGACCGCCGCCATCCTGGTCATGCGCGCGGCGACCTGCTCGACCACCGGCGCGTACAGCTCGTCGCGCACCTGGCCGTCGGCGAGGAACAGCACCCGGTCCGCGCAGGCCGCCGCGACCGGGTCGTGCGTCACCATGATCACGGTCTGGCCGTCGTCGACCATGGAGCGCATCATCGAGAGCACCTCCTGCCCGGTGGTGGAGTCGAGCGCACCGGTGGGCTCGTCACCGAAGAGCACCTCGGGCCGGGTGACCAGCGCGCGGGCCAGCGCGACCCGTTGCTGCTGGCCGCCGGACAGCTCGCCGGGCCGGTGGCCCGCCCGCTCGCGCAGCCCCACCCGCTCCAGCACGTCGAGGACGTCGGCCCGCCCCGGGCCGCGGCCGGCCAGCCGCAGCGGGAGCGCCACGTTCTGCTCGGCGGTGAGGGAGGGCAGCAGGTTGAACGCCTGGAAGACGAAGCCGATGCGACTGCGGCGCAGCAGCGTCAGCCTCCGCTCGCTGAGCCCGGTCAGCTCGGTGTCACCGAGGAACACCTGGCCGCCGGTCGGCCGGTCGAGCCCGGCGGTGCACTGGAGCAAGGTCGACTTGCCGGAGCCGGACGGGCCCATGACGGCGGTGAAGGTGCCGCGCGGGATGTCCAGGCTCACTCCGTCCAGCGCGGTCACCGCGCCGGACTTCCTGCCGTAGGACCGGGTGACCGAACGGAGTCGGACAGCTGCTTGATTCATGGGTAAGAGCCAACCGGCACCGCCCTTCCGGCACATCGCAGCGAGGGGGAGTCCTCGTGGTGGAGGTAGCTCCACCACGGGAGTCGAGAGGGCTGGGTGGTCCGGGCTCCCGGACGCGTCCTACCGTTCCCCCCATGCCCTCCTCTCCCGGCCTCCCGCAGGCACTGCGACAGCGCCGCTACGTACTCGGCGGGTGGCCCTGGCGGGCCGCGCTCTACCTGCTGACCAGCGTGCCCCTCGGCATCGCGACGCTCTCCGCGCTGCTCCTGCTGACGGTCGCGGGCGGTGCGCTCTCGGTGGTCCTGATCGGGATACCGCTGCTGCTGACCCTGGTGCTCGCGGGCATTCCGCTGGCCGCGCTGGAACGGCGCAGGCTGCGGCTGCTCGACCCCCGGCCGCTGCCCCCGGCACACCGCGAACCGGACGGCACCGGGCTGTCGTCCTGGCTGCGCACCCGGCTCCAGGAGCGTTCCACCTGGCGCGAGTTGGGTTACGCCCTGCTCTTCGCCCTGGTGCTGTGGCCGCTGGAGGCGCTGGCCGTGGGGACGGCCCTCACGGTCTGCGGCGGGCTGATCGCGGCGCCCGTGATGCTGGCGGCGAGCGGCGGCGAGGAGGTCCGGGTGCTCAAGATCTGGCTCGCCCACTCCTATCCGCCCGCCTTCGCGGCGCTGCTCGCCGGGGTGGTCCTGCTGCCGGTGTTCGCGTATCCGCTGGGGCTGCTGGCGGCCGGCCGGGCGATGCTGACCCGGCAGCTGCTCGCCCCGCCGGAGGCCGGACTCGATTCCAGGCTGCGGGAGTTGGGCCGGTCCCGGATGCGTCTGGTGGACGCCTTCGAGGCGGAACGGCGCCGGATCGAACGCGATCTGCACGACGGCGCCCAGCAACGGCTCGTCGCCCTGTCCATGACGCTCGGCCTGGCCCGGCTGGAGAGCCCCGCGCAGCCGCTGGCCGGGCTGCTGGCCAAGGCCCACGAGGAGGCCGGTGCCGCCCTGGTGGAGATCAGGGAGCTGATCCAGGGCATCCACCCGCGGGTCCTGACCGACCGGGGGCTGCGGGCCGCCGTGGAGGACGTCGCGGACCGCTCCGTGGTGCCGGTGGACGTGGATCTCGACCTGCCGGAGCGGCTGCCCGAAGCGGTCGAGACCGGGGTCTACTTCGCGGTCTGCGAGGCGCTGGCCAATGCCGCCAAGCACAGCGGGGCGGAGCGGGCCCGGGTGACCGGCCGCACCGAGCGGGGCCGGCTGGTGGTGGAGGTCTCGGACGACGGCGCGGGCGGCGCGGTGACCAGCGGCGGAACGGGACTTGAGGGGGTGGCCGACCGCCTCTCGGTGCTCGGCGGCCACCTGCTACTGTCCAGTCCCCCCGGCGGGCCCACGGTGTTCCGGCTGGAGGTCCCCGCCCCGTCCACGCCGTCGTCCGGGAGGACCTGACCGTGCGGATCGTACTGGCCGAGGACAGCGTGCTCCTGCGGGAGGGACTGGTCGGCCTGCTGGAGCGGTTCGGGCACCGGGTGGTGGCGGGAGCCGGAACGGCCGACGAGCTGATCGCGGCCGTCACCGAGCACCGCCCGGACATCGTCGTGACCGATGTCCGGATGCCTCCGGGCTTCTCCGACGAGGGGCTGCGCGCCGCGGTCGAACTGCGCACCCTCCAGCCGGACCTGCCCGTTCTCGTACTCAGCCAGTACGTCCAGCGCGCCTACGCGGAGGACCTGCTCGACTCGGCGGACGGCCGGGGCGTCGGGTATCTGCTCAAGGAACGGATCGGCCACGTCGAGGAGTTCATCGACGCCCTGCACCGGGTCGCGGCCGGGGACACGGTGGTGGACCCCGAGGTGGTCCGCCAGCTGATCCGGCACCGCCGGGACCCGCTGTCGCGGCTGACCGCCCGCGAGCAGGAGGTGCTGGCCCTGATGGCGGAGGGCAGGTCGAACGCCTCGATCGCCGCGGCGATGACGGTCAGCGAGGGCACGGTCAGCAAGCACTTCGGCAGCATCCTCGGCAAGCTCGACCTGTCGCTGGACGACACGACGAACCGCCGGGTGCTGGCGGTACTGGCGTACCTGCGCGGTTAGCGGCTGCCCTGCGGAGTGGCGGACGGGACGGACGGAGCGGACGGGTCCGGCCCGGCGGACGGGGTCGCGTATCCGTAGACCGCCGAATCGCCCAGCTCCTCCTCGATCCGGATGAGCTGGTTGTACTTGGCCGTGCGGTCGGAGCGGGACAGGGACCCGGTCTTGATCTGCCCGCACCCCGTGGCGACGGCCAGATCCGCGATGGTCGTGTCCTCCGTCTCGCCGGAGCGGTGGGAGATGACCGCCGCCCACCCGGCCCGCCGCGCGGCGTCCACCGTCCCGAGCGCCTCGCTCAGCGTTCCGATCTGGTTGACCTTGACCAGGACCGCGTTCCCCACCCCGGTACGAATGCCCTCCCGCACCAGCGCCTCGTTGGTGCAGAACACGTCGTCCCCGGTCAGCTGGCACCTGGCCCCGACCCGCGCCGTCAGCTCGCGCCACCCGTCGAGATCGTCCTCCGCCATCGGGTCCTCCACCGAGACGATCGGGTACGCGTCGATCAACTCGGCGAGGTAGTCAACCTGTTCGGCGGACGTCCGCCGAACACCCTCGCCCGTGTACACGTAGGCACCGTCCCGGTAGAACTCCGACGAGGCCGGGTCCATGACGAGGCCGATGTCCGCGCCGGGCCGGTACCCGGCCCGCTCGACCGCCGCCATGACGAAGTCGAGCGCCTCCTCGGCCGTGCGCAGGGCGGGCGCGAAGCCGCCCTCGTCGCCGACGCCCGTGGAGTGACCTGCCGCCAGCAGATCGCGGCGGAGCGTGTGGAAGACCTCGGAACCCATCCGGACGGCCTCCGCGAACGAACCCGCGCCCACCGGCGCGATCATGAACTCCTGGAAGTCCAGCGGGTTGTCGGCGTGGGCACCCCCGTTGACGATGTTCATCATCGGCACCGGCAGCACAGCGGCCCCGGCCCCGCCGAGGTAGCGGTACAGCGGAAGCCGGTGCGAGACGGCGGCGGCCTTCGCGGCGGCGAGGGAGACCCCGAGCAGGGCGTTCGCGCCGAGCCGCGCCTTGGCGGGCGTGCCGTCGAGCGCGACGAGCGCGGCGTCGAGGCCGGCCTGGTCATCGGCATCGCGCCCGGTGACGGCGTCCGCGATCTCGCCCTTCACGTGAGCCACGGCCCGGTCGACGCCCTTGCCGTGCCAGCGCCCGGGGTCACCGTCCCGCAGTTCCACCGCTTCGCGGGCTCCGGTGGAGGCGCCGGAGGGGACGGCGGCGCGGCCCAGGGATCCGTCGGCGAGGACGACATCGACCTCGACGGTGGGGTTGCCTCGGCTGTCGAGGACTGCACGGGCGGTGACGTCACGAACGGTGGTGGTCTCAACTGTGTTCACGGGCATGGGATTTCCTTCCCTTGTCGCCTGCCGGACCCTGGCTGCGACGACGCTGGCGCTCGGCCCGACACATGAAAACTGTACAGCATTGCTGTTCAGTCATGCTGTACAGCGATGCTGCTCAGCCTCTCTGCACAGCAATGCTGCTCAGCATGTCTGTGCAGCACAGCTGTTCAGCTCGGCTGCTCAGCTCGACTGTTCAGTTATGCTGCGCGACGGCGTTTCCGGGTTAAAGTGCCCTATGCCGACCCCGGAAGCCGCCACCGTCGCCACCGAACTGCGTACCGCGATGGGCAAGCTCAGCCGGCGCGTGAAGCGCGAGGACCTGATCCCGGTCGGGCAGATCGCCGTGCTCGGCGTGCTGGACCGCGACGGCGCCATGACCACCAGCGATCTCGCGTCCGACCAGCGCGTACGCCCGCAGTCGATGGCCCGCGCGGTCGGCCTCCTCCTCGATCAGGGCCTGGTCACCCGCAGGTCCCACCCGACGGACGGACGCAAGACCCTGGTCGAACTGTCGGACGCCGGCCGGGTCGCGCTGGAAGCGGAACGCGGCCGCAGGGCGGGCTGGCTGGCCCTGGCCATCGAGGCCGAACTCTCGGACGAAGAACGCAGGTTGCTCGCGCGCAGCGCGGCCCTGATGGAACGGCTGGCCGCCCGCCAGGGCCTGCCCGGACCGTCATGAGCGCGCCCGGTCACGGCGGCGGGGACGGCCCCGGCCCCGGTGCCGGCGTGGCCGTGGACGACGGCGTCGAGTTCCCGGTCCCGGCGGAGGGCGAGGTCTGGGCGGTCGGCGCGGTCGTCCTCGACCGGGACGGCAGGGCCTTCGCCCAGCGGCGCGGCCCCCACCGGCGGCTGTTCCCCGACTGCTGGGACATCGTCGGCGGCCACGTGGAGCCCGGCGAATCACTGCTGGCCGCCCTCGCCCGCGAGGTCGAGGAGGAGACCGGCTGGCGCCTGCGCCGCGTCCGCCGCCTCTTCGGGATCACCACCTGGACCGGCGACGACGGGGCCGGTACGCGGCACGAGGCCGACTACCTCGTCGAGGTCGACGGCGATCTGCGCCACCCCGCCCTGGAGTGGGCCAAGCACACCGCCTACGACTGGTTCGGCCCGGACGACCTCCCCCGCCTGACGGAGAACCGCGCCCCCGGCGAACACTTCATCCACGACCTGATCGCGAAGGCCCTGCGGGATCACCCGGCCGGATTCTGAGCGGCCTCCGCGTCCGGGGCCGCGTCCATATCCGCATCCACATCCGGGGCCGCGTCCACATCCGCATCCGTGGCCGCTGTCGGCTACCGCTCCACGTCCGCGTCCACGTCCACATCCACATCCACATCCACATCCACATCCGGGGCCGAGTCCGCATCCGGGGCCCCGTACACGGAGGCCAATTCCGCAGCCAGTTCCGCGAGCCTGGCCCGTGTGCCCGGCGGGCCAAGGACCTCCACCCCGGCGCCCAGGCCCGCAAGTTGGGCGGCCAGCACCTCCGGCGTCGGGCCGTTCACCTCGATCTGGAGCCGCCCGTCCGCGCCCACCGCAGCGATCCGCAGCCGGCCGCCGAACAGCCGCCGCAGGACCGTCTCGGTCCCGGGGTCCGCGAGGGCCCGCGCCGTCACCGCGTGCATGCGGTCCTCCACCGGCCCGGCGAGGGAACGCCAGGCCGTGGCGAGGTCGAACCCGTCCGGCCGCACGACGGGTTCCCCGGTCGGCTCGACGGACGTGACGCGGCTGAGCCGGAAGGTCCGCAGGCCGCGCTCGGTGTCCGCGACGAGATACCCGACGCCCGCCTTGGACGCGATCCCGAGCGGATGCACCGTCCGCTCGCCCCCGGGCCTGCCGGGACCCGCGTAACCGAGCCTGACCTGCACCCCGTCGATCACCGCCCGCTGGAGCGCGTCGAGCCTGGGCGCGTCGGCGGTGACCTCGGTCCGCGACCAGTCGGTGGCGTCGACGACCCCGGCACGTACCGCCGCCTCCGCGCCCGGACGCAGGGTCGCCGGCAGGGCCCGTACCAACTTGCGCAGAGCGGTACGCAGTTCGGGCGTCGCGGCGGAGGGCCCGGCGAGCAGGAACAGGGCGCGGCTCTCGTCGGCGGTCAGCCCGGTGAGGTCGGTACGGGCTCCGCCGACGAGCGACCAGCCGCCGCCCCGGCCGCGCTGGGAGTAGACGGGAATCCCGGCGGTGGCCAGCGCCTCCAGATCGCGGCGGGCCGTGCGTTCGGCCACGCCGAGTTCAGCCGCGACCTCAGCGACGGTCACCCGGCCGCGCGACTGGAGGAACAGCAGCAGGGCCACCAGACGGTCAGCTCTCATGCCCGTCATTCTCCTGTTCTAAGTGGCCAGAAGATGGCCGCTTTGGCTTCCAGGATGAGGTCATGACCAACAACGCCACCACGCACCCCACCGACACCCGCACCGCTCTCTGGAAGGCCGTCGGCCTGGCCGGAACAACCCTTGCCGCCCTCCCCCCGGAGCAGCTGGACGGCCCGACGCCCTGCCCCGACTACACCGTGCGGCAGCTCTCCGGCCACCTGCTCGCCGGGCTGCGCAAGGTCGCCCTGATCGGGCGCGGCGGCGACCCGCTGGACTTCCCGGTGATCGCGGACGACGTCACCGACGCGGACCGGGCGACGGCGTGGGAGAGCGCCGTCCGCGAGGCCGAGGACGCGTGGTCGGACCCCGCGATCCTGAGCCGCCCCCTGCGCCTGCCGTTCGGCACCCTGCCCGGGGCGGCGGCCGCCACCGTGTTCACGACCGAGTTCACCCTGCACACCTGGGACCTGGCGAAGGCGGTGGGCCTGCGCCCCGCCTGGGACCCGGCGGTGCTGGCGGTTTCACTGGCCGCGATGCGTCGCGCCCTGCCGGCCGAACCGCGCGGCGGCCGGGTTCCGTTCGGGGCCGTGGTGGAGACGGGCGCGCATGCCGAGGACATCGACCGGCTCGTCTCCTGGTACGGCCGGAAGCCGTGAACGCGGTCCCCGGCGCGGAACCAGCGCCAACCGCCCGTCAACCGGAGGACCCGACCGCACGATCGCCGTGACCGGAGCACCGGAAACGCAGGACGCCCGCTCGTCCAGGCACTCGCCGCAGTCGGCCCGGCCGTGACGGCGGTACCGACGGGACGGCCCCGGCAGACCGGTCCGCCGGGGCCGCCCCGGCGGTACGGCACGACAGCGCGGTCGCCCGCCCCGGCAGCCTGCGCCCCGGCGGTTCGCCCATGACCGGGCGGACTCGGTACGCGACCACCGGACCGTCGCGGCGCCGTTCGGGGATGTGGAACTGCCGGTCACCGACCCGGCCGGCATCGCCGAGACCGCCGCCGCGGCACTCCACGAGGACGGCCGTGCGGGGAACACGTACGAGCTGACCGGACCGGCTCTCACCACACCCCGGCAACGGGCGCGGGACCTCGCGGAGGTACTCGGGAGGTACTCGGGAGGTACTCGGGAGTACTCGGTGAGCCGGTCGCGTTCGTCGAGCAGAGCCGCGACCAAGCCAGTACGGAGATGCTGCGGCTCATGCCCGAGACGGTGGCCGCGACGACGCTCGCGATCCTCGGCGAGCCCACCCCCGCCGAGCAACGGATCAGCCCCGCGGCCGAACAGCTCCTCGGCCGTCCGACCCGCACCCTCCCTCACCGAGTGGGCGGGCCGGAACATCGGGGCCTTCGAGCAACAGGCCTCCGGACAACCGGCATTCAGCTAGGTCACGGACGCTTGGTCCGCCACAGGTATCCGATTCCGGCCAGCACCAGGACGAACGACAGGGCGATGGCCAACGCGCGCTGCGCCGGGTCCGCGGCGCTTCCGTCGGTGGGAAGGACCAAGTAGTGCCACCAGAGCTTGATGACGATGGGGAGGATGAAGGTCAGCGTCACCGCGGTCCACTTCTCGCCCCGGGTCCAGTAACGGGCACGGAAGATGATCACGACGCCGACGACCAGGCCCGCGAAGGCCATGTCGACCAGGACGATGCCCGGGGCCAGGTAGGGCAGGACGGTGCCGACCAGCATGAGAACCAGGGGCAGCCACACCGGAGAACGGCGCCTCCCCGGCTTCCGGGGCTTCGCGCCCGCGCCAGCACCTTCGCCCAGCTCCTGGAACGCCGTCGCGGCGATCGCGCGGGGGTCACCCATCTCGTCCAGGATCTCGCGGGTACTGCCGGGACGTTCGGCGAGCGCGACCTCGATGTGCTCGCCGAGGTCGGCTATGAGTTCCTGGCGGGCGGTCGGCGGCAGAGTCGACGTCTCGCGTTCGACCGCCGCGAGGTAGTCCCGCACGAGCGTTTCATCGGTCTTCAAGAGTGTGCCCTTCCAGGTGCGCGCCGAGCTCCTTGCCCGGCGTGAGGAGTCGGTCGACCGCGCCGCGGAAGCCGGGCCAGATCGCGGTGAACTCCGCGAGCGCGGCCCGTCCGGACCCGGACAGTTCGTAATAGCGTCGCGGCGGACCGGACGTCGACTCTCGCCAGGTGGTGATGACCAGCTCGTCCCGCCGCAACCGCGACAGCAGCGGATACACGGTGCCCTGGCCGGTCGCCAGGGCTCCGGTCGCCTGAAGCTCCCGGAGCAGTTCGACGCCGTACTTCGGCTCGTCCCGCATCAGGGCGAGAACGCAGTACTCCAGCACTCCCTTGAGCAGCTGGCTTTCGGCCTTGCCCGAGATCCGGCGCCTTGCCTCACCTGGTTCCATGCATGGCAATGTACCAGGCGAAGCACCTCACCGAGGAGCCTGCGGGCCACCCCTCCCCTTCGGCCCTTCACGCCTTCCGGACCCCCGTGGAACCCGCCGAGGAGGGTCGCGCGGCTTCCTGCCCGGATGAGCGGCCGGGTCAGCCCGCGGAGGTCGGGCGAAGAGCCGGTAGGAGGGGAGCCCGGCTGGGAGACAACGGATTCGCGCGTGGGCCGGGAGCCCTGGAGCCCGAAGCCGGGAGCCAGGAACCCGGTGACCAGCGACCCCGACCCCGACCCCGGGCCCGGACCAGCGGCCAACGGCTAACCGTCACCGGCCGACCGTCAGGCGATACCGCCGTTGGCGAACAGCACCTGGCCGTTGACCCACCGCCCGTCGGGGCCGGCCAGGAAGGCGACGGTGCCCGCGATGTCCTCGCCCGTGCCGAGCCGGTCCAGCGGGGAGGCGGCCGCGATCCGCTCGACCAGCTCGGGGCTCTTGCCCTCCAGGAAGAGCGGGGTCGCGGTCGGCCCGGGGGCCACGGCGTTGACGGTGACGTCCCGGCCGCGCAGTTCGCGGGCGAGGATCAGGGTCATCGCCTCGACCGCCCCCTTGCTCGCCGCGTAGGCGGCGTACGTGGGCTGCTGGAGCCTGGTGACCGAAGTCGAGAAATTGATCAGCGCTCCGCCGGGGCGCAGCCGCCGGGCGGCGAACTGCGAGACGACGAACGTGCCGCGCACGTTGACCCGGTGCATCCGGTCGAAGGCATCGAGGTCCATCTCGGCCACCGGCGCGAGCAGCATGATCCCGGCGGTGTTGACCACCACATCCACCCCGCCGAAGCGCTCCTCCGCGGTGTCGAACAGGGCCGCCATCTCCGCCTCGTCCGCGATGTCGCCGGAGGCGGCAACGGCCCGGCCGCCGGCCTCCTGGATCGAAGCCACCACCCTTCCGGCACGCTCCGGACCTCCGGAGTAGTGCACGACGACCGCCATGCCCCGCGCGGCCAGCGCGGCCGCGACGGCGCCGCCGATACCGCCGGATCCCCCGGTCACGATCGCCACACGGGTGGCGGACTCCTCAACGGTGGCCATAGCCACCTCCCTCTCGTCTTTGTGGACAGTGAGTACACTAACCACATATGGACACATCGTCCATATAGATATGGCCAGTGAGTCCATATAATCCGTCCCAGGGCCGCTCCCACCGGGTCGGCCACGCCGGACTAGGAGCAGACACGTGGAGCGATCAGAGGCCGAGCGGACCGATCCGCTCAAGCCGGGGCGCGGACGCCGCCGGGCGGAGGACGTCCGCCGCGCGACGCTGACCGCGGCAGCCGAGCTACTGCTCGCCGAGGGAGTCCACGCCCTGACCTTCTCGAAGGTCGCCGCCCGCGCGGGCGTCAGCAAGATGACCCTCTACAAGTGGTGGCCCTCCCCCGGCGCCCTGGCCTTCGACGCCTACTTCGACACCTTCAAGGAGACCCTCGCCTTCCCCGACACCGGCGACATCGGACGGGACCTCACCACACAACTGCACAGCTTCGTCGACCTCCTGGACCGCAACGGTCCCGTCATCGCCGGGATCATCGGAGCCGCCCAGGGCGATCCCGGCCTGGCGGAGGCGCTCTCGACCCACTACGTCATCCAGCGCCGCGCACTCGCCGTCGAACGACTCGCCCGTGCACAGCAGTTGGGCCAGATCCGCGCGGAGGCCGACCTGGAGACGATCGTCGACCAGCTCTGGGGCGCCGTCTACCACCGGCTGCTGATGCCCGCACAACCGCTGAGCAGAGACTTCGCGGACCGGCTGATCGCCAACCTCCTCCAAGGCGTCGCCCCGCACCCGGCGGACCCGGCGACCTGACCGTCGGAGCCGACGATCCGCCGAGCGGAATCGGCAACCTGACGATCGGAGCCAACGACCCGCCGAGCGGACCCGGCAATCTGACGATCGGACCCGGCGACCTGACGGGCGATCGGGGCCGGCGGTCGCCACCGCAGGGCCGCAACAAGCCATCCCGCCAGCACGTTTCTCCGCCGATAGTATTTTCGAGGCCAATCGGCATCGAGCAGCGCGTCGTGAGAACCGGCGCCGCCATGCCGCGCGTCGTGAGCTACGGCGCCATCAAGTCGCCTACGAGGGGGAGGGCCCGTGGAGCACACAAGGGAAGCGCTGGCCGAGCGCATCGCCGAGCGCAGAAGCGGTGTTGGTGACCCGCGGGCGTTGGTGGGTGAGATGCGGCGTTCGCTCCTTCTGGTGCCGGTGGCTGATGAACGCCTGTGGTCGGTGCGGATGGGTGGGGTGCGGTGGATCTGCGGGTTCACCGATGAGACCGCGTTGGCCCGGTTCGCCCTGCACCACGGTCCGGGGGACCAGTCGATGGATTACGCGGCGCTGCTGGGTGCCCGCATCGTCGATGAGATCGTGCCCGCGCTTGGCGAGCCCGCGGGCCTCGCCGTCGATATCGCGACCGAGGACGGGTCGATGTTCTTCCCGCCGGTTGTCGGGATCGTTCCGGAGGCGGTCGCCGTGGATGCTGGTGAGGGCGTCGAGGGGGCGGGCCGGTGAGTGGCGACGGGGCGGATCTGCATCTCGACAAGGAGTCGGTCACCAAGTTCACCAAGGGGCTGAACGCGACGATCGACGAGCTGGGTGATCTGGGTGGTGCGACGGGTTCGGTGATGGGCAAGGGTTTCTCGTCGTTGGCGATCACGGGGATGGAGGCCGGGCATCACGGGGTGTCGGTCGACTTCGAGGACTTCTGTGAGCGCTGGGAGTGGGGGGTGCGTGCCCTGGTGCGGGATGCCAGCGGGCTCGCGGACCGGCTCGGTCTGGCGGCGGGTACGCAGTGGGAGAACGATCAGTACATCGCGGGCACCCTCAAGGTGGGTGCCAATGCCGTGTTCGGCGGGAATCCGCACGCGAGTGAGGAGGAGATCGCCAAGCAGGACTGGGGTGACATCTTCACGCCGGATTACCTGGACCCGGACTTCAGCCCGGAGTCGTTCGAGAAGGCCGGCCAGGACATGGGCCAGACCTGGAAGGACACCGGCCGCACCGTCCTGACCGAGGGCTACGGCGGACGGCAGTCCGACCTGTTCAACAACGCGCTCGGCGTCTCCGACGAGCAGTTCGACCAGAGCCTGGACGACACGTTCGGTCCGTCGCCGGAGGAACGCGCCCAGCAGGCGCAGCAGCAGGGCGAGTCGGGGGACAACTGACTGTGGGTATAGGCGACTTCATCAGTGACATCACGCCCGATTCGGTCGAGGACGCGATCGAGGACGGCGTCGAGTGGGCCGGTGACCGGGTCGAGGACGTCGGGAACTGGACGGCCGACCGGCTGGACGACGTCGGCTGGGAGTCCGGGGCGGACTGGGTGCGCGAGCAGTCGCGTTCGGTCGCCAACCGGATGGGCGCCGAGGTCGACGAGATGGACCTCGGGCAGACCGAGGACAAGACCAAGCTGATCTACGGCAGCACGGGCAAGCTCGACTCCACCGTCTCCAAGCTCCGGGCGTTCCAGGCGGCCTTCGACAGCACCGGCGACGGGTTGAAGGGGCTCGACTCCGGTCAGCTCAAGGGCGAGACGGCCGACGCGCTGCGCACGGCGGTGGGTACCCAGCCCGCCAAGTGGTACGCCGCGGCCGACGCCACCAGCAAAGCCCTCGGGGCTCTGGATTCGTTCGCGTCCACGGTCACCTGGGCGCAGGGACAGGCGCAGATCGCGATCGACAAGTGGAAAGAGGGCGTCAAGGCCTCGGAGACGGCTGCGGACGCGCATCGTAAGAAGGTCGACGACTACAACAAGGCGGTCGACCGCTACAACGCCAAGCCGTCGGACAAGCGTGATCCGGCCGAGCTGCCGCCCCGGCCCGCCTCGACGTTCGAGGACCCGGGCAAGAAGCTGATGAAGGATGCGCAGGACATCCTGGCCGAGGCGCGTGAGCAGCGGAACTCGGCTGCTCAGACCGCCCGCACGGCGATCGGCGCGGCCCGTGACATGGCGCCGAAGAAGCCTTCGTACTCCGAGCAGTTCGGTGACGGGTTCGAAGAGGCGCAGATCATGGGGATGCATCTGGACGGCGGCATCATCAAGGCCACCGCGGGCACCCTCAACTTCGTTCGCGGCCTGAACCCGATGGACCCGTACAACCTGACGCATCCGGCCGAGTACGTCACGTCCCTGAACAGCCTGGCCGCGGGTCTGGTGGTCGCCGCGAACGACCCGACCGGCACCGGCATCCAGCTGGCCAAGGACTTCATGAAGGACCCGGCCGAGGGCCTGGGCCGGCTGATCCCCGACATCGCGCTGACCGTGGCCACCGGAGGCGGCGGCGCCGCGGTCAAGGGCGCCCGCGTCGCCGAGGAGGCCGCAGAGGCCGCCCGGCTGCGCCGGCTCGTGGACGACGTACCGGAAGGCACCCACCGCCGCCCGGACGGGGAGCGCGTCAGCGAGGGCACCGACCCGGTCGACCTGGCGACGGGCCGGATGTATCTCCCCCAGACCGATGTCACGATCCCCGGCATCCTGCCGCTGGTGTTCACCCGCCGCACCGAGTCCGGTCTGGCCGTCGGCCGTTTCCTGGGCCCGTCCTGGACGTCCACCGTCGACGAACGCCTGCAAGTCGACGCCATCGGCGTCCTCCACGTCACCGCCGACGGCCTCCTGATCCACTACCCGCACCCGGTGCCCGGCGCGCCCACCACACCGGAGTCCGGCGCGTCCCGCACCCTGCTGGCCCGCGACGGCAACGGTGACTACACCATCACCGACCCGGACAGCGGCCTCGTCCTCGACTTCGACGCCCCGCCGGGCAGCGAACCCGGCGGCGACGGTGTGGCGTGGCTGTCGGACATCACCGAGCGCAACGGTCACAGGGTCACCATCGACCGTGACGAGGACGGCCTGCCGCTGGCCCTGGCCCACTCAGCGGGCCACCAGGTCAACCTGTCCACCGCCAACGGCCTGGTCACCGCCCTGTCCCTGGCCGGTGCGGGCGAGGACGGCGCGGACCTGCCGCTGATGAGCTACGGCTACCAGGACGGCAACCTCACCACCGTCCGTAAACCGTCCGGCGCCACCACCACCTTCCTCCACGACGACCGCCACCGCGTCACCGCGTGGATCGACTCCAACAACAGCCGCTACGACTACGTCTACGACGACCAGGACCGCGTCATCGCAGAGGGCGGCGAGGCCGGCCACGTCCGCATCACCCTGGCCTACACCGATCCGGATCCGGAGACGGGCCACCGCACCACCGCACTCACCACCGCCGACGGCCACACCACCCGCCACGTCTTCGGCTCCGGCTGCCGCCCCCTGGCCGTCACCGACCCGCTCGGCCACACCACCCGCTTCACCTACGACCCACGCGGCAACCTCCTCACCCGCACCGACCCCCTGGGCCGCACCACCGCCTTCGCCTACGACGAGGACAGCCGGCTCATCTCCGTGATCCGCCCCGACGGGAGCGAACTGAGCACCGTGCGCGGCCGGTTCGGTCTGCCGGTGGAGGCTGTCGGGGCGGACGGCACTCGCACGGTCAGTGAGTTCGACGAACGCGGCAACCGCATGGCGGCCACCGACCCGGCCGGCGCCACGACCCGCTACACCTACGACCGCGAGGGCCGGCTCACCTCGGTCACCGACGCACTCGGCGCCACGGCCCATGTGGTGTGCGACGCCGCGGGCCTGCCGGTGAAGGTGACCGACCGGGCCGGCGCCGTCATGCTCACGGAGCGGGACGCCCTCGGCAGACCGGTCCGCACCACCGATCCGGCGGGCGGCATCACCCGCCTGGAGTGGCACGCCGACGGGCAGCTCGCCCGGCGCACCGGTCCGGACGGCGCCACGGAGTCTTGGACGTACGACGGCGAGGGCAACCCGCTGACCCACACGGACGCGTCCGGCGGCGTCTCCCGCTCCGAGTACACCCACTTCGACCTGCTGGTCGCCCGCACCGGACCGGACGGCGCCCGCTACGAGTTCGAGCACGACAACGAACTGCGCCTCAACCGCGTCACCAGCCCCCAAGGCCTCTCCTGGGCCTACGAGTACGACGCCGCCGGCGACGTCGTCTCCGAGACCGACTTCGACGGCCGCACCCTCACCTACCGGCTGGACGCCGCCGGCCAGGTCGCCACCCGCACCGACGCCCTCGGCGGGACCATCTCCTTCGAGCGCGACCAGCTCGGCCAGGTGATCGGCAAGGATGTCGACGGCCAGGTGACGACCTACACCTACGACCGGGCCGGACGCCTCCTGGAAGCGACCGGTCCGGACACCGAACTCCGGTACCAGTACGACCGGCGCGGACTCACCAGGACCGAACTGGTCGACGGCCGCGCCATGAACTACGCCTACGACCTCCTGGGCCGCCGCACGCGCCGCACCACACCCACCGGTCACGTCACCTCGTACACCTACGGCGCCGGTGGCCGCCCCCAGCACCTGAGCAGCGGCGAGCACCGGATCGACTTCACCCACGACGCCGCAGGCCGGGAACTGTCCCGCGTCTTCGGCGACACGGTCACCATGACGTCGGCCTGGGACGAGGCCGGAAGGCTCTCCGAGCAGCACATCACCGCCGGAGCCCGCTCCGTCAACAGCCGCACCTACTCCTACCGCGCCGACGGCCACCTGACCTCCGTCGCCGACCGGAAGTCGGGCACCCGCACCTTCGACCTCGACCCGGCGGGCCGCGTCACCGCCGTCCACGCCAGGAACTGGACGGAGCGCTACGCCTACGACGACGCCGGCAACCAGACCTCGGCGTCCTGGCCCTCCCGCCACCCCAGCAGCGAGGCCACCGGCTCCCGCGCCTACGCCGGAACCTCCATCACCCGCGCCGGAGACGTCCGCTTCGAACACGACGCCCTCGGCAGGATCACCCAGCGGCGCAAGACCCGCCTCTCCCGCAAACCCGACATCTGGCGCTACACCTGGAACACGGAGAACCGCCTCACCTCCGTCACCACCCCCGACGGGACCCGCTGGCGCTACCGCTACGACCCGCTCGGCCGCCGCACCGCGAAACAGCGCCTCTCGGCCGACGGCGAGAGCGTCGCCGAGGAGACCCGGTTCACCTGGGACGGCCTGAACCTCTGCGAACAGACCACCCACCACCCGGACACCCCGCACGCGGTCGCCCTCACCTGGGACCACCAGGACGCCGTGCCCCTGGTCCAGACCGAACGCATCCTCAGCGCCGACGACCGGCAGACCGAGATCGACCGCCGCTTCTTCGCCATCGCCACCGACCTCATCGGCACCCCCACCGAGCTCATCGACGAGTCCGGCGACATCGCCTGGCGCTCCCGCTCCACCCTCTGGGGCACCACCGCCTGGTCCCGCAACAGCGGCACCTACACCCCCCTCCGCTTCCCCGGCCAGTACTACGACCCCGAGAGCGGCCTCCACTACAACCTCTTCCGCCACTACGACCCCGAAACCGGCCGCTACGCCTCCCCCGACCCCCTCGGCCTCGCCCCGGCCCCCAACCCCGTCGCCTATGTGGACAACCCGCTCCGCTGGACGGACCGCCTGGGACTGGCCCCGGACTACATCCCGATCTACCGGACGCCCAAGGGCGCGCACGCGCAGTACGAACTCGACCACGGCCCGAATCCGGCCAACCACCAACCGGGCGTGGACATCGGCGGAGGCATCATCTCGGACGGGAAGATCTACTTCGGCGAACGCTCCGTTGCGGCCGAGTACGCTGGGCCGACGGGCGTCAACTTCGCCAAGGGAATGGTGAAGTACGAGATGCACCCGTCGTTCCTGGAAGAGTTCGGCGAGCACGCGAAGGTCATCGACCGGAACGGCCCCAACGGGGCGGTGCGCCTGGAGTTCGAGATTCCCGTGGAGAAGCTGGACCGGTTCACCGAGCTCACACAGAGACGTAGTTGGATTTCGATATTCGGAGGACCCTGATCATGTTCCAGGATCATCAGGAACTCGATGTGACCGTGACCGCGGTCGCTCCGGTCGGCTCGCGGGTAGAGGTCGACGGCGAGACCGGATTCATCGACCAGCTGAAGCACCCCTCCTGGTGGGACGAGAACTGCGCGCCCCCCAAGCCCGGGGACCGGCTGCACGTCGTCGTGCTCGACGCGAGCCGGGAGCAGCCCCGGTTCAGCGCACTGCAACGGGACATCGACATCGCCCGCCGCCTGCGGGGCACCGGCGCGTGAGCCCGCCGCAGCCCCGCACCGGGACCCGGCCCACGGACAGCTCGATGGACAGCTCGACAGTGCCCCTTCGCGCGTGCGGTGCGCATGAAAAAGCCCCAGGTCACGGCGAGTGAGTCCTGGGGCTGATCCGAGCCGCCTTCGGGATTCGAACCCGAGACCTACGCATTACGAGTGCGTTGCTCTGGCCAACTGAGCTAAGGCGGCACGCGCTGCCACACCATGGTGCGATCAGCAGCGGGCCCAAGTCTACACAGTTTCCGAGGGTGCTCCGTACCGCCCTGATGCCGGGGCGTAGGCGCAGGTCAGCGGGGTGGTGGCCGGGGTCAGGAGCAGGTCTTGCCGTCGCTCGGCGGGGTGCCCTCCAGGAGGTAGGTGTTGATCGCCGTGTCGATGCAGTCGCTGCCGCGGCCGTACGCCGTGTGGCCGTCGCCCTCGTAGGTGAGGAGGGTCCCGGAGCTGAGCTGGCCGGCCAGCGACTTCGCCCACTTGTACGGGGTCGCCGGGTCCCGGGTGGTGCCGACCACCACGATCGGGGCCGCGCCCTCCGCCTTGATGCGGTGCGGGGTGCCGGTGGCGCGGACCGGCCAGTAGGCGCAGTTCAGGGAGGCCCAGGCGAAGCCCTTGCCGAAGACCGGGGAGGCCTTCTCGAAGGTGGGTAGCGACTCGGTGACCGCCTTGGAGGTGGTGAAGGCGGGCGGGAGGTCGACGCAGTTCACGGCCGCGTTGGCGTACATCAGGTTCGCGTACGTGCCGTTGGGCTCGCGCTCGTAGTAGCTGTCCGCCAGCGAGAGCAGGCCGGAGCCGTCGCCCTTCCCGGCGGCCGTGAGCGCGTCACGGAGCTGGGGCCAGGCCGTCTCGTCGTACATGGCGGCGATGACCCCCGTGGTGGCCAGGGACTCCCCGAGCCTGCGGGAGTCACCCGTGGCGATCGGCTTGGCGTCGAGACCGGCGAAGAGCCGCTTCAGCCTGTCCGCGGCGTCGGTGGCGGACGTGGTGCCGAGCGGGCAGCCCGACTTCTTCACGCAGTCACCGGCGAAGGACTGGAACGCCGTCTCGAACCCCGCGGTCTGGTCGCGGTTCATCTCGACCGAGGGGAGCGACGGGTCCATCGCGCCGTCGAGGACGAGCCTGCCCGCCCGCGCCGGGAAGAGCTCGGCGTACGTCGCACCCAGGAAGGTGCCGTACGAGGCCCCGACGTAGTTCAGCCGGTCGTCGCCGAGCAGCGCCCGCAGGACGTCCATGTCACGCGCCGTCTCCACCGTGGAGACGTGTGGCAGGACCTTCGCGGAGCGCTGCTCGCAGCCCGTGGCGAACTTCTTGAACGCACCGCTCAGCGCGGTGACCTCCCCGGCGTCGTCCGGCGTCTGGTCGACCTGCGTGTAGGCGTCCATCTGCGGACCGGTGAGGCAGGTGACGGGTTCGCTGCGCGCCACCCCGCGTGGGTCGATGGCCACCATGTCGTACCGGGCCCGCACCTGGGCGGGGTAGCCGACCGCGGCGTAGCCCTGGAGATACTCGATGGCCGATCCGCCGGGCCCGCCCGGATTCACCAGTAGCGAGCCGATCCGCTTGCCGGGCCCGGTGGCCTTCTTTCTGGAGACCGCCAGCTTGATCTCACCGGCGTCCGGCTTCGCGTAGTCGAGCGGCGCCTTCATCGTCGTGCACTGGAATCCGGTGACGCCGCAGTCCCGCCAGCTCAGGTGCTGTGCGTAGTACGCCTTCAGCGCAGCCGGGACCGGAGAGGCGGTGGCCGCAGGTCCGGATGACGAGGCGCCCGTCGTCGAACTTCCGCTGCTGCAGCCGGAGATGAGGAGGCCGGCAGTGCCGAGTGCGATGGCGAGGGTGCGGAGCGGGCGCCTGGTGTCCATGTCCGGAGCGTAGCCGCCGGGTGACGACTCGCCCGATTCTCACCTCATACGGGTGATTCGGCGTGCCTCGGCTGCCAGGTCAGCCGCTGGGCCGCAGTGGTCAGCCCGCCCGCAGCGCCATCGTCATGGCCTCCACCGCGAGCAGCGGGGCCACGTTGCGGTCCAGCGCCCGGCGGCAGGCGGTCACCGCCTCGATCCGGCGCAGGGTCCGCTCGGGCGTGGACGAGCGGACGACGCGGTCGAGGGAGTCCTGCGCGTCGGCATTGGCGATGGCGATCCGCGAGCCCAGCTGGAGGGCGAGCACATCGCGGTAGAAGCCGGTCAGCTCGGTGAGCGCCAGATCGAGGCTGTCGCGCTGGGTACGGGTCCTGCGGCGCTTCTGCTTGTCCTCCAGGTCCTTCATCACCCCGGCGGTGCCGCGCGGCATCCGGCCTCCGGCGGACGCGCCCAGCGCGGCCTTCATGTCCTCCGTCTCCTTGACGTCCACGTCCTCCGCGACCTGCTTCGCGTCGTCGGTGGCGGTGTCGATCAGCTCCTGCGCGGCCTTGAGGCAGCCGCCGACGTCCTCGACGCGCAGCGGCAGCCTCAGGACCGCCGCGCGGCGGGACCGGGCCCGCTCGTCCGTGGCGAGGCGGCGGGCCCTGCCGATGTGGCCCTGTGTGGCACGGGCGGCGGACGCGGCCCGCTCCGGGTCGATGCCGTCCCGCCGGATCAGGACATCGGCGACCGCGTCGACCGAGGGGGTGCGCAGCGTGAGGTGGCGGCAGCGGGACCGGATCGTGGGCAGCACGTCTTCGAGCGAGGGCGCGCAGAGCAGCCACACGGTGCGCGGTGCGGGCTCCTCGATCGCCTTCAGCAGGACGTTGCCCGCGCCTTCTGTGAGGCGGTCGGCGTCCTCCATGACGATGACCTGCCAGCGCCCGACGGCCGGCGAGAGCTGGGCGCGGCGGACCAGCTCCCGGGTCTCCTTCACGCCGATGGAGAGCAGGTCGGTGCGGATCACGTCGACATCGGCGTGCGTACCGATGAGGCTGGTGTGGCAGCCGTCGCAGAAGCCGCAGCCCGGCGCCCCGCCCAGTGCGCGGTCCGGGCTGGTGCATTGCAGAGCCGCCGCGAAGGCCCTGGCGGCGGTGGACCGTCCGGAGCCGGGCGGGCCGGTGAACAGCCACGCGTGGGTCATCTTCGAGCCGGGCGGCACCGGCTCTCCCGCCGAGATGGCGGTGACCAGTACGTCGGCGTCCCTGGCGGCGGCGCCGAGCTGCTCCTGCACCCGGTCCTGGCCGACCAGGTCGTCCCATACGGACATGGGGCACCGCCCTTCCGGTGGTGGTCGTGGCTCTCGCTGGTCGGCGGCCGGACGCGGTGCGCGTCAGGCGTCGATCCGGCTTCCCATTGTGAGGGACGGGTCTGACAACCCCGCCACACGCCCGGGACGGAGGAGCCCCGGAAGCACGGGAGCCCCGGACATCCGGGGCTCCCGTACGACCGGATCAGTACCGGATCACGTACCGGCGGGTCACGTACCGGCGGGTCAGGTACCCGATCGCATACCGGATCAGCGGCGCGGGCGCCGGCCACGGCCCCGGGGGGCGGGGCCCTCGTCGTCGTGGTCGCCGAGCAGTTCGTCCGCCAGCGTCGGCAGATCGTCCAGCGGGGTCTCCTCCGCCCAGTCCGGGCGGGGCCGGGACGCCCGGCCGGAGCGCTCCTGCTGGTCCGGGGCCGGCTGCTGGGGCGCGTTCGGGTCGGTGATCTGCGGGAGCTCGCGGGTGCGCTCGTTCTCGCGCTCCGGTACGGAGCCCTCCGGGTGCTCGTCCCGGAAAAAGCCCCTCGGTACCCGGTCGGCCGGATCGGCGTCCCGCGCGGACCCGCGGCCCGTGTCCCGTACCGGCGGGAGCACCGTCGTCTCGTCCATCGAGCCCGCCGCGTCCCGGCCACCGGAGGACTCGTCCCGGTCCGTGAACTTCGGGATCATCGTCGTCTCGGCCTCGTCGGAGGGCCAGGTGTCGGACGAGGACCGCGACCGGGAACCGGAACCGGAACGGGTGGAACCGGACGACGGATCCACCGGGGAGGGAACCGGCTGGGTGACCTCGTTCGGGTTGACGATCGGAGTCGGCACCGTCAGCTCGTTGTCCGGCACGGACGACCCGGACGCCCGGGACGACCCGGACCCCTGGGACGAGCGGGACTCCCGATGTTCCTGGGACTCCCGATGTTCCTGGGACTCCCGACGCTCCTGGGACTCCTGACGCTCCCGGGAAGCCCGCGCAGCCGCCTCCGCGGCTTCCGCCTCCGCCGCGGCGGCCTCCGCACGCGCGGTCTCGGCCGCGGCGGCCGACTCGGCCTCGGCCTGGCGGCGTGCCGCCTCTGCCCTCAGCAGCGACTCCTCGGCCTTGCGCTGCTTCTCAAGGCGCAGCGCCTCCGCCTCCTTGCGCAGCCGCGCCTCCTCCTCGGCCTGCTTGCGCAGTCGCGCCTGCTCGGCCTCGCGGGCCGCTTCCTCGGCCTCCAGCCGGGCCCGCTCCTCCTCCGCGATCCGGCGGGCCTCCTCGGCGCGCTGCCGGGCCTCCTCGGCCTGGCGCTCAGCCTCGCGGCGGCGCGCTTCCTCCAGCTCCTGGCGCTTGCGCTCCTCCTCCTCGGCACGGAGCCGGGCGAGCTGCTCCTGCCGCTCACGCTCCAGGCGCTCCTCCTCCGCCTTGCGCGCGGCCTCTTCCTCGGCGAGGCGCCTGGCCTCCTCCTCGGCAGCCTTGCGCGCCTCCTCCAGGGCCTTGATCTCGGCCTCGGAGAGCGGAAGGAGCTGGTCGAGCCGGTGCCGTACGACGGAGGTGATCGACTCCGGCTGCTGGCCGGCGTCCACCACCAGGTAGCGCGTCGGGTCGGCCGCGGCCAGCGTCAGGAAGCCGGACCGCACCCGAGCGTGGAACTCGGGCGGCTCGGACTCCAGCCGGTCGGGCGCCTCGGTGAACCGTTCACGCGCGGTCTCCGGATCGACGTCCAGGAGCACCGTCAGATGCGGTACGAGCCCGCTCGTCGCCCAGCGCGAGATCCTGGCGATCTCGGTCGGCGCGAGATCGCGGCCCGCGCCCTGGTAGGCGACCGACGAGTCGATGTAGCGGTCGGAGATGACGATCGCGCCGCGATCGAGGGCCGGGCGCACGACGGAGTCGACGTGCTCGGCGCGGTCGGCGGCGTAGAGCAGGGCCTCCGCGCGGTTGGAGAGCCCGGCGGAGGACACGTCCAGCAGGATCGACCGCAGCCGCTTGCCGACGGGGGTGGCGCCGGGCTCCCGGGTGACGACGACCTCGTGGCCCTTGGCCCGGATCCACTCGGCGAGCGCCTCGACCTGAGTGGACTTGCCGGCTCCGTCGCCGCCCTCCAGGGCGAGGAAGAAGCCGGTCGCGGCGGGTGCGACGGCCGGATCGCCGCCGCGCAGCGCCTCGCGCAGATCACGGCGCAGCGGCACTCCGGACCGGTCGTCCGTCTTCGCGAGGACGATCGCGGCGACCGGCAGCAGCAGGGCGCCGATCAGCATCAGGGTGAACGCCGCGCCACCGTGCGCGAAGACGAAGTCCCCGGCTGTCAGCCGGTGCGTGTCTATGGCGGCGGCGACCAGCGGGCCGCCGACCGCGCCGAGCGCGATCAGCACCCGGACGACGGCCTGGAGGTGTTCGGTGGTCCGGACCCGGCGGGAGTCCTCGGTCTCCTGGTCGACGAGGATATGGCCGGTGTTCGCGGCGACGCCCGCCGCGTATCCGGCGAGCACGGCGATCAGGACGACGGTCGCCGTGTCCGGGACCAGGCCCATGGCCAGCAGCGCGACGCCGGTGACGGCGGTGGCCAGGGAGAGCAGCCGTCGCCGCGACAGCGCCGGCAGCACCTTGCCGGCCGTGCGGATACCGGCGCCCGTACCGCCGGTGAGGGCGAGGACCAG
The DNA here is from genome assembly GCF_044751215.1 of Streptomyces sp. NPDC088730. Taxonomy (NCBI): domain Bacteria; kingdom Bacillati; phylum Actinomycetota; class Actinomycetes; order Kitasatosporales; family Streptomycetaceae; genus Streptomyces; species Streptomyces sp. NPDC088730. Next base: position 314,663 of record NZ_JBIVLK010000006.1, on the reverse strand, counting down.
CAGCGCGAGGGTGACGGGGCCGCCGCCCAGGTCGGTGGCGTGCAGTACGGCGACAGCGCCCGCGGCCGCGATGGCTCCGGCGACGGCGGCGCAGGTCCCGACGATCAGCGGCATCGCGCCGGTGCGGCCCTTGTCCGGCCCCTGGCCGGTGGACGGCCGGCGCAGCCCTTCGAGCGGGGAGCGCGGCCGGGGCGTGGGGGTACCGGGCAGTTCCAGGAAGTACACGATGGAGATGGAGGCGGAGAACAGCCCGGCCGCGACGTACGAGCCGAGGGCCGCCTGATGGAAGGAGAACCAGTCCAGGCCAGAGCCCAGCAGGTTCCCGATCAGCGTGGCCACCAGCAGCACGGCCGCGGCGGCGGGGACGGCGGCGAAGTCGGTGCGCAGGAAGAGCCGGCGCAGCGGTTCGAGGTGGTCCGGCAGCGGGCGCACGGCGGCGCCCTCGATGGGTGGGGCGGGCAGCAGGGCGGGAGCGGCGCTCTCCTTGGCGATGCGCCACAGGCGTTCGCCGATGCCGGTGACGAAGACGGTGATCAGGATCATCATGAGCGCCCGGTCGGGCGTCCAGTCGATCCACAGCGGCGCGACGACCAGCAGCGCGAGCCGCAGCCCGTCCGCCCCGATCATCAGCCACCGCCGGTCGATCGGCCCGCCCGGCGCCGTCAGGGTCGTCAACGGCCCCAGGAGTACGGCTCCGAAGAGCAAGGTGGAAATAATCCGGGCACCGAACACGGCGGCGACGGCAAAGGCCGCCCCGCGGTATCCGGATCCGAATGAGCCCTCAAGGACCGCCGCTTGCAGCGACAGCAACACCAGCACGAGAAGGGCGAGTGCATCGCCGGTACCACCGACGAGCTGGGCGCTCCACAACCGCTTGAGCGGGGGGATGCGCAACAGGGCTCGTACGGCGCGCTCGCGTGAGTCTGCGGCAAGTGTGTCGGAGGTGGGGCTCACGACCGTTGGCTGCTCGGCTCGCGTCATCCGCCCAGCCTATCGGGAGCGAACCGGTGACCGGGGGCCGCGTCCGAACATACGACCACCGGACACCCACCCCAGCCCGTTCCACCGCCCTTCCCCACAACTTCCCCCCACTTTCCAGCCCCCGCTTCCCCCGGCTTCCAGCCCTCACCCCCGACGTCCAGCCTTCCCCCCCGGCCCTCACTTCCCGCTCCGACGTCCAGCCTTCCCTCCCGGCCCTCACTTCCCGCTCCGACTTCCAGCCTTCCCGCCCGGCCCTCACTACCGGCCCCGACTTCCCACCCACCACTTCCCCCACCGCCAGACCCCCGCTCCCCTCACCGCCAGACCCCCGCCCCCCTCACCGCCACACCACCGCCTCCGCCCCGCTCTCCACCCCTGCCCGGCCCCGGCCCCAGCCCCAGCCCCAGCCCCACTTCCAGCCCCTCCGGCGTTTGAGGAGCGGGGTCCGGGGCGGAGCCCCGGTTACGGGAAGGGGCGGGGAGGGGACAAGGCCCGCCGCAGGCACACCACCCCGCGGCCTGCACCTCACCCGCAGAACAACGCCGGGCGGGCTGGAGAAACATCTCCAGCCCGCCCGGCGTTCAGAAACTCCGCGAGGTCACTCGTCCGTCGACGACGACGCAGACGCAGACGCGGACTTCTTCGCCGCCGCAGTCGTCTTCTTCGCAGTCGTCTTCTTCGCCGCAGTCGAAGTCGTCTTCTTGGCCGCGGTCTTCTTCGCCGCAGTCGAAGTCGTCTTCTTGGCCGCGGTCTTCTTCGCCGCAGTCGAAGTCGCCTTCTTCGCCGGCGCCTTCTTCGCGGCCGACTTCTTGGCCGGTGCCTTCTTCGCCGTCTTCTTCTTGGCCGGCCCCTTGGCCCGCTTCTCCGCGAGCAGCTCGTAGCCGCGCTCCGGCGTGATCTCCTCGACGCTGTCGTCGGACCGCAGCGTCGCGTTCGTCTCACCATCGGTGACGTACGCGCCGAAGCGCCCGTCCTTCACCACGACCGGAGCACCGCTCACCGGGTCCGTGCCCAGTTCCTTCAGCGGCGGCTTGGCCGCGGCCCGGCCGCGCTGCTTGGGCTGGGCGTAGATCGCCAGGGCCTCTTCGAGGGTGATGTCGAAGAGCTGGTCCTCGGAGGTCAGCGACCGCGAGTCCGTGCCCTTCTTGAGGTACGGGCCGTAGCGGCCGTTCTGCGCGGTGATCTCGACGCCCTCCGCGTCCTCACCGACGACGCGCGGCAGCGACATCAGCTTCAGCGCGTCGGCCAGCGTCACCGTGTCCAGCGACATCGACTTGAACAACGAAGCCGTCCGCGGCTTCACCGCGTTCTTGCCGGTCTTCGGTGTGCCCTCGGGCAGCACCTCGGTGACGTACGGCCCGTAGCGCCCGTCCTTGGCGATGATCTGGTTCCCGCTGACCGGGTCCGCACCGAGCTCGAAGTCGCCGCTCGGCTTGGCCAGCAGCTCCTCCGCGTACTCGACGGACAGCTCGTCGGGCGCCAGGTCCTCGGGGACGTCCGCGCGCTGGTGGCCCTCGGAGTCCTTCTCGCCGCGCTCGATGTACGGGCCGTAGCGGCCGACCCGGAGCTTGATGTCGTTGCCGACGGGGAACGAGGAGATCTCCCGGGCGTCGATCGCGCCGAGGTCGGTGACGAGCTCCTTGAGCCCGCCGAGGTGGTCGCCGTCGCCGTTGCCCGCGTCGGACGCCTTTCCGGCACCGGCCGTGTCGTCACCGGGCTGCGCACCGAAGTAGAAGCGCTTCAGCCACGGCACGGACTGGGCCTCACCGCGGGCGATGCGGTCGAGGTCGTCCTCCATGCGGGCGGTGAAGTCGTAGTCGACGAGCCGGCCGAAGTGCTTCTCCAGCAGGTTGACCACGGCGAACGAGAGGAACGACGGGACGAGCGCCGTGCCCTTCTTGAACACGTACCCGCGGTCGAGGATCGTGCCGATGATCGACGCGTACGTCGAGGGGCGGCCGATCTCGCGCTCTTCCAGCTCCTTGACCAGCGAGGCCTCGGTGTACCGGGCCGGCGGCTTCGTCGCGTGGCCGTCGACCGAGAGCTCGTCGGCGGACAGCGCGTCGCCCTCGGCGACCTGCGGCAGCCGGCGCTCGCGGTCGTCCAGCTCGGCGTTCGGGTCGTCGGCGCCTTCGACATACGCCTTCATGAATCCGTGGAAGGTGATCGTCTTGCCGGACGCGGAGAACTCGGCGTCGCGGCCGTCGCTCGCCCGGCCGCCGATCTTGACGGTGACGGAGTTACCGACCGCGTCCTTCATCTGGGAGGCGACGGTCCGCTTCCAGATCAGCTCGTAGAGCCGGAACTGGTCGCCGGTGAGGCCGGTCTCGGCAGGGGTGCGGAAGCGGTCGCCGGAGGGGCGGATCGCCTCGTGCGCCTCCTGCGCGTTCTTGACCTTGCCGGCGTACGTGCGCGGCTTGTCCGGCAGGTAATTGGCGCCGTACAACTGCGTGACCTGGGCACGGGCCGCGGAGATCGCGGTATCCGAGAGGGTCGTGGAGTCGGTACGCATATAGGTGATGAAGCCGTTCTCGTACAGCTTCTGCGCGACCTGCATGGTGGCCTTGGCCCCGAAGCCCAGCTTCCGGCTCGCCTCCTGCTGGAGGGTCGTCGTGCGGAAGGGGGCGTACGGGGAGCGGCGGTACGGCTTCGACTCGACGGACCGGACGGCGAACGAGGAGTCGGCGAGCGCGGCGGCCAGGGCGCGGGCGTTCGTCTCGTCCAGGTGCAGCGTCTGGCCGGAGGCGGACTTCAGCTGACCGTCCGGACCGAAGTCACGGCCCTGGGCGATGCGACGCCCGTCGACCGCGCTGAGGCGGGCGGTGAGCGTCGAGGGGTCGGTGGCGTCACCGCTGCGGCCGGTGGCGAACGTACCGGTCAGATCCCAGTACTCGGCGGAGCGGAAGGCGATGCGCTCACGCTCCCGCTCGACGACGAGGCGGGTGGCGACGGACTGGACACGGCCCGCCGACAGGCGCGGCATGACCTTCTTCCACAGGACCGGCGAGACCTCGTAGCCGTAGAGGCGGTCGAGGATGCGGCGGGTCTCCTGGGCGTCGACCATGCGCTGGTTCAGCTCGCGCGGGTTGGCGACGGCGGCCCGGATCGCGTCCTTGGTGATCTCGTGGAAGACCATCCGGTGGACCGGGACCTTGGGCTTGAGGACTTCCTGCAGGTGCCACGCGATGGCTTCGCCCTCGCGGTCCTCATCGGTGGCGAGGAAGAGTTCGTCCGATTCGGCCAGCAGCTGCTTGAGCTTCCTGACCTGGGCCTTCTTATCGGCATTGACGACGTAGATGGGCTGGAAGTCGTTCTCGACGTCCACGCCGAGCCGACGCACCTCGCCGGTGTACTCGTCCGGCACCTCCGCCGCGCCGTTCGGGAGGTCGCGGATGTGCCCGACGCTCGCCTCGACGACGTATCCGGGGCCGAGATAGCCCTTGATCGTCTTCGCCTTGGCAGGCGACTCGACGATGACGAGTCGGCGGCCGCCCTGTGCGGTCTCGCTGGTCGGGGACAACTTCGCTCTTCTCTCCGGTCGACGCTCGGTGGGCAACAGGGCAGCGCGATCGCGCTGCCGACAGTGCTGTCGCTGCGGAGTGTGACGGTACAACCCGCCCCCGTGTCAAACGGCAAAAGCCCGCAACGGCCACTCGAACGGTAACCCGACTTCCGCCTTTCCTGCCGCCCGGCCCGCTCAGTCCGCCGTGCGCGGGGCTGCTGCCTGCGGGTTTCGGCGGCGCTGTGGCCGCACCGCGCGTACCGGCGGCGGGGTGCGCGCGGTCCGGGCGTGTTCCGGGCCGGCGAGGGGCCGACGACGGGGCGGCTCCGGGGCCGCTCCGCCCGGTGAGTGTTTCGCGGCGGGTTCGGACACACGTCGGGAAACGCACGAGAGTGCGTCCAGACGCACGTGCGGGTCCGCATTCAGACGCGTGTGAAGCACCACACCCCGAGGACGAGGAAAACTACGCCGAACACAGTGGCGAGTACGGTCGAGGCAAGGGGGCTCACCCGGTACGCCACCGGCGCGCGATGCAGTACGCGCGCCCCCGTCCACAGCAGCAGCGCGGCACCGAACAGCGCGAACGCCGTTCCGGCGAAGACCGCAGGTCCGCTCTCCATACCCGTACGCCTCTCTGTCCCCGGCGCGGACCGGGGCGGACCGGGGGCGGAGGTGCCCGCAGTCGTACCGCGCCGTTTCGGGCGAGGCTCGCACCACGGAGCGTCGACGACGCGAACCCCGGGTGAACAGCGGAACCGGGCTGTACTCAGCTCACATCGAGGGTCGCCCGCCGCCTGCCCCCACGTTCGAACACCGCCGGCGGCGCGACGGCGAGCAGCCCGTATCCGGCACCCGCGCCCCGAGCCCGGCAGCGAGAGCCCGCACATCGGGACCGGCGCCTGCGGACAACTGACGTGCCGCTCCTGCCGCGCTGGTCAGCGGTAGTACGGCTCCGACGGCACGCATCCACTCCGGAAGACCCTTCCTCGGGACGTTCACACCGGTCAGCGGCAGGAGCGCGGAAGTCGCCACGTTCGAGATCAGGAAGACATCGCGGAAGCGCAGCCCCAGCGCCCCGAGCCCGAGACCGAAGGCGCGGTGCTCCACCGCGGCGGCGAGCAGACCGGCGGCCGGCCCGGCAATAGCGCCAACCGGAATCCGCAGACCGAGCAGCAGGCAGGCGGCGGTGAGCGTGGAGGCGCTGATGAGAAGGCTGTTCAGGACGACGGACAGCGTGCGGCCGAACCAGAGCGGAGCCGGTTCCGGCCTGGCTCTGACGCTCCAGGAAGACGAAGAACAGCAGATGTGCGGCAGCGGACCGAGCAGCAGGTGCCGATGAACGTCAGGGGCGTCGTCCAGCGCAGAGCGCCCGGCAGCACGAACGTGGCCGTGAGCAGCAGGCCCGTCATCCCGTGTGAGACGACGCCCCGGAGTGGGTTCACGTGTGACGCCCCGTCCGACCCGGGCACCGTGACGCCCCGTCCGACCGAGGCTCCGTGAAGCGCCGCGCGCACCTGAGCGCGCGGCTCCGCTCCGCGTTCCACGATTCATCGAGATCGGGATCGGGATCGGGATCGGCCATGTAGCGCGTCGTCGGCAGTACGGTCGTGCCGCCGGACCGCAGATCAGCGATGGTGCGGCGCTGGCCCCTCGCCGCCACCGGTCGCCGTCGAAGACGTATCCGACCCCGCGCCGTACGGCGACGGGGCCTGACGCCGCGCCGCGTCGTGCCCCAGCACCCGGGCCGTGTCAGAGATGGGCAGCCGGAGATGGGCAGCAGCAGCGCGTGCGTCCGGTCCGTCCTCCCTCCCTCAGCGCCTCCCTCAGCGCCTCCCGGGCGCGCACCGCCCATTTCCGGTACGGCCGGGAGAGGCGCGGTGCGGCATCACGAGACGGAGGCCGCGGAAGGCGTCCCACAGCGGACTGATCGCGATCCGCGTCGCGTCGTGCGAGGGCTCGCCCAGCTCGATCCGGATCATCCGGCCGTCCGCCCCGCCGAGGGCACCGGCTCCAGGAAGCCCTCCTCGACCAGCAGCCGGATGGCCTGCGGGGTGCGGTCGCGCAGCAGCACCGGGTCCTCGTTCATCAGCTGGGCGATGGCGTCAAGGATCCGGCCCGCCGGCAGCGATCCGTCGCACACACCGGCGAACCCCGCTCCCACCGCGTCGACCTTCGTCGCTCGCCGCATACCGCGGTTCTGACGGAGCACCACGTGCTCGGGGTCCTCCGCGCCCGGCAGCCCGACCTGCTCCTGCACCACCTCGGCCGCCAGGGTGAAGTGGCCGGTCAGCAGCGCCGCGTCGTCCTGCTTCCGCAGATAGTCTTGACGGGCGAAGTGCGCCTCGATGGCCGGACCGAGCGGCTGCTCCACCGCGTGCGGCCACTCCTCGATCACGATCGACGCGTCTCCGGCGTCCGCCGCGGCGGACTTCCGCAGCGTGATCCAGCCGAACCCGACACCCTTGGTCCCACTGGCCTCGAACTCGTCCAGCCAGGCGTCGTAGCGTGCCGCGTACTCCGCCGGCTCCGTGCGGTGGTCACCGCTGTCACGCAGCCACAGCTCCGCGTACTGCGTGACGTCCTGGACCTCGCGCTGAACGACCCAGGCGTCACAGCCGTGCGGCACCCAGGAGCGCAGCCGGTCCTGCCACTCCTCGTCCTCCGTGTGCTGCCAGTTGGCCAGGAAATGGGCGTACCCGCCCTCGTTCAGCCGCTCAGCGGTCTGCTGCACCAGGGTCCGGCACAGGTCGTCACCCGCCATGCCGCCGTCGCGGTAAGTGAGCCGGGCGCCGGGCGAGATGACGAAGGGCGGGTTGGAGACGATCAGGTCGTACGTCTCCCCGGCGACCGGTTCGTAGAGGGAGCCCTCGCGCAGATCGGCCGGGGCCGCGCCGGACAGGGCGAGGGTGAGCCGGGTGAAGCCGAGGGCGCGCGGATTGAGGTCGGTGGCGGTGACCCGGGTGGCGTGCTGCGAGGCGTGCAGTGCCTGGATGCCGGAGCCCGTGCCGATGTCGAGGGCGGTGGCGACGGGCCTGCGGACGGTGATGCCGGCGAGAGTGGTGGAGGCGCCGCCGATGCCGAGGACGACGCCCTCCTCGTGCGAGCCGATGCCGCCCGCGCCGCCGACGGCGCAGCCCAGGTCGGAGACGATGAACCAGTCCTGACCGTCCGGTCCGCCGTAGGGGCGTACGTCGACGGACGCGCGCACCTCGCCGTCCGACTCGGTCAGCCAGCCGTCCGCCACGCATTCCGGCAGCGGCAGCACGGCGGCCGCCCGCCCGGCGGGGACCGGGCGCTGGAGGAGGAAGAGCCGCACGAGCGTGTCGAGCGGCGCGTCCCCCCGGGTGGCACGCAGCGCCGGGACGGTCTCGCTGCGCGCGAGCGCGGCGTAGGCGGGTGCGCCGAGCAGGTCGAGGAGCCCGTCGGCGGTGAAGGCGGCGGCGAGCAGGGCTTCGCGAAGCCGGGTCGCATGGTCGGGTGCGGGAAGGCTGGTCTTACTCACGTGACCCATTGTGACGGCTCCCACTGACAACGGCAGCGGCCCGTTGGCCCATCGGGCCAACGGGCCGCTCGTACGACCCCCGGCCGGGGGTCGTACAGCTGCTCGTCCGGGTGGTGCGGGCGGCCGTGCCGGGAGCCCGTCCGGTTACGACTTGTCGCTGGACGAGGCGGAAGAAGACGCGTCCTTAGCGTCCTTCGAGTCCTGCGCGTCCTTCGAGTCCTTCACGTCCTTCGCGTCCTCGGAGTTCTTCGAGTCCTTCGAGGGCGAAGCCGACTTCGAGGTGCCGGCCGACGGCGATGCGGGGGCCGTCGGCTTCTGGCAGCCCTTCTGCTTGGCCATCGCGCTGCCGACCTCGCCGGACTGCAGCTTCTTCAGCGCCTGGTCACCGTTGGTGCTGATCTTGTTCAGCTCGTCAGCGATGCCCTTGAGGCCGTCGGCGAACTTCGCCTGATCCTTCGTGTTGAGGTCATCGACCTTCTTCTGCAGATCCGCGTAGGCCACGGAGGAGGCGTTGAGCTCCTTCACGGCTTCCTTCTGCGTGGTCTCGCCGTCGTCGACCGGCGGCGGTCCCGCCGAGTCGACCGCCGAGCCCAGCGCCTTGTAAGCCTGGGAGATCTGCTGGAAGGCGGCCGAGTCGGTCTTCTGGACATCGGCGGGCTTGCTGTTGTCGGCGGTCTGCTGCTGGATGGAGGCGTTGGCGTTCGCGATCTTCTGCAGCTGGGGCTGGACCTGGTCACAGACCTTCTTGGCCCAGTCGTTCACCTTGTTGTCGCTGTCGTCGCTGCAGCCCGACAGCGTAAGTACCAGTACCGCACCGCCGGACAGCGCGGCCGCAAGCTTCTTGTTCACCGGATTGGTCCCTTCCAAGGCTCTCGGCCCCGGAACTTACACGTCGAACGCCCGGCATTTGGGCGCCCGGAGTCCGATGGGTGAGCTTTTGCAGCCATTTGCACCAAGCGGAATGAGGGAGATACAACTCACCCACTCGGCCCCGACGCACGGGAACGTCTGATCGAACAAGCACCCTGTCAACCGCGGACGGGCGGAGCATCAGTATGCCCCGCCCGTCCGCTTCCTGACCGTGCGTCGGCTACCTGCTCCGACCGCCCGCAGCACCGTTGACGCGGCCGCCCTCCGGCGGCCGGCTCACTGAACGGCCGCCGGATCGGTCGGCCGGGCCGAGCTGCCGCCGCCCTCGCCACCGGAGTCGCCGTCGTCCCCCACGGCGATCCCGCGCCGCTTGGAGACGTAGACCGCACCGATGATGACGACGATGGCGAGCACCGCGACCACCGCGCGCACCCCGGCGTTCGCGTCCTCGCCGTAGCTGAACTTCACCACCGCGGGCGCGATGAGCAGCGCCACCAGGTTCATCACCTTGAGCAAGGGGTTGATCGCAGGGCCGGCCGTGTCCTTGAACGGGTCACCGACCGTGTCACCGATGACCGTCGCGGCATGGGCGTCGCTCCCCTTGCCACCGTGGTGACCGTCCTCGACGAGCTTCTTGGCGTTGTCCCACGCACCGCCGGAGTTGGCGAGGAAGACGGCCATCAGCGTCCCGGTGCCGATCGCCCCGGCGAGATACGAGCCGAGCGCCCCGACCCCCAAGCTGAAACCGACCGCGATCGGCGCCAGCACCGCCAGCAGACCGGGCGTGGCCAGCTCGCGCAGCGCGTCCTTGGTGCAGATGTCGACGACTCGCCCGTACTCCGGCTTCTCGGTGTAGTCCATGATCCCGGGGTGTTCGCGGAACTGCCGCCGCACCTCGTAGACGACGGCCCCGGCGGACCGGGACACCGCGTTGATGGCCAGGCCGGAGAAGAGGAAGACGACCGCGGCGCCCAGGATCAGGCCCACCAGGTTGTTGGGCTGCGAGATGTCCAGGCTCAGGCCCATCTCCCCGGCCGAGGCTCCGACGTCGTCGACCGCGGTGGCGATCGCGTCGCGGTAGGAGCCGAAGAGCGCGGCCGCCGCCAGAACGGCGGTCGCGATGGCGATGCCCTTGGTGATGGCCTTGGTGGTGTTGCCGACGGCGTCCAGGTCGGTGAGGACCTGGGCACCGGCACCGGTGACATCACCGGACATCTCCGCGATGCCCTGGGCGTTGTCGGAGACCGGGCCGAACGTGTCCATGGCGACGATGACCCCGACGGTGGTGAGCAGGCCGGTACCGGCCAGTGCCACCGCGAAGAGCGCCAGCATGATCGACGTACCGCCGAGCAGGAACGCCCCGTAGACGCCGAGCCCGATCAGCAGCGCGGTGTAGACGGCGGACTCCAGACCGATGGAGATACCGGCGAGTACGACGGTGGCCGGTCCGGTCAGCGAGGATTTGCCGATGTCCCTGACCGGACGCCGGTTGGTCTCGGTGAAATAGCCCGTGAGCTGCTGGATCAGCGCTGCCAGCACGATGCCGATGGCAACGGCGACCAGCGCGAACACCCGCGGATCCCCGCCGTGCGAGGTGATGGACTCATCGGTGACACCGTCCAGCTCCGCGTACGTGGACGGCAGATAGACGAAGACCGCCACGGCCACCAGGACCAGCGAGATCACCGCCGAGATGAAGAACCCGCGGTTGATGGCGGTCATCCCGCTGCGGTCGCTGCGGCGCGGCGCGACCGCGAAGACGCCAATCATCGCGGTGATCACGCCGATCGCCGGCACGATGAGCGGGAAGGCCAGCCCCGCGTCGCCGAACGCCGCCTTGCCGAGGATGAGCGCGGCGACCAGTGTTACGGCGTACGACTCGAAGAGGTCGGCCGCCATACCCGCGCAGTCCCCGACGTTGTCGCCCACGTTGTCCGCGATGGTGGCGGCGTTGCGCGGATCGTCCTCCGGAATGCCCTGTTCCACCTTGCCGACCAGGTCCGCGCCGACGTCGGCCGCCTTGGTGAAGATGCCGCCGCCGACCCTCATGAACATCGCGATCAGCGCCGCTCCGAGCCCGAAGCCCTCCAGCACCTTGGGCGCGTCCGCGGCGTAGCCGAGCACCACACAGGAGGCGCCCAGGAGCCCGAGGCCCACAGTGATCATGCCGACCACACCCCCGGTACGGAATGCGATCTTCATTGCTTTGTGCGAAGCAGCGGTGAGATCCTTTTCCGGTTCGCCTTCCGCGGGAGTCGCCTCACGCGCGGCGGCGGCCACCCGCACATTGCTCCGTACGGCGAGCCGCATCCCGATGTATCCGGTGGCCGCCGAGAAAAGCGAACCGACCAGGAAGAACACCGAACGCCCCGCGCGCTGCGACCAGTTGTCGGCCGGAAGCAGAAGAAGCAGGAAGAAGACGACGACGGCAAAGATGCCTACGGTTCGCAACTGCCGGGCCAGATAGGCATTCGCGCCTTCCTGGACTGCCGCCGCGATCTCCTTCATACGGTCGGTGCCCTCACCGGCCGCCAGCACCTGGCGGGCCAGCAGCCGGGCGACCAGCAGTGCCGCGATGGCGACGACCGCGACGACGATCACGATGACACGGTTGTCATCGGTGAGCACCGCCGCCGCGAGAGTGGTGGGTGGGTCGGAAAGTGCGGAAAACTGCGTCAGTTCTGCCAGTGGTGTGGTGCCGAACCCCGCCATACGTCCTCCTTGACGCTCAGCGCTCAAGACGTGGACGGATTGTAGGTAGCGGAACACGATCAAAACAGTGCGCGGTAAATGTAATTGACCTTATCCACCGAACGACAATTGATCACCTTCGCAGACTGGACCGAATGCAGTAATGGGGCAGGCGCATTGTTCGTAGATCACTGATCAAGCAGGACCGGTCAAGGGAAAAGAAAAAGGCCCTGCTCAGCAGGGCCTCGAAAAAGCGATCAACGGCGAACTCGCGCGCCACCGGGCCGGCCGGACCGCCCCAGGACGCGCCCCACTCAGGGCCTCACGGTCGCCAGTCTCAGCGAAGTTTCAGGGAAGTCTCACGGAAGTACGGTCGCCGGGGTCTTCGGCCAGCTCATCCGGATGACTCCGCCGTCCGCACCGGATCTGACTTCCACGTCGTCGACCAGGCCGCTGATGACCGCGAGGCCCATCTCGTCCTCGCCGTCACCCTCAGGATCGGGCTCCGGCTCATCCGGCCCCACGCCGGACACGGCGCCGCCCCGTCCGGACATGCCGGACACGGAACCGTCGCTACCCGGGCCCGGCACTTCGTCGCCGACCTCGATGGAGAAGGACTTCTCCTCCTCGATCAGGACGACCGTGACCGGAGCGGTGATGCCGTGGCTGCGGTGCAGCCCGACAGCGCGGCTGCAGGCCTCTCCCACGGCGAGCCTGACCTCGTCGAGCACGGCCTCGTCGACCCCGGCCCGGCGCGCCACGGCAGCCGCCACGAGGCGGGCCGTTCTGACGTGTTCGGGCTGGGCGCTGAAGCGGAGTTCAACGGTGGCCATGCGATCCCCCTCGAACGTACGTGTGTCCACCCAGGGACCGGGTGGATGGCCCGGCACTCCTGGCTTCTTCTCTCCGGCTCACCGCCGACCGGCGCAGCTGCCGGCATCCACCGGGCTACCGCCCGACAGATCTCGACGGCCAGAGTTCAGCCACTGGCCTGACAGCTGACAGCCGATCCGAACGGCTGACGGCTGCTGACGGCTAACGACTGCCGGCCGACCCGAACAGCTCACGGCTGACGGCTGACGGCTGATCCGACAGCCGACGACAGATCCGGCAACCGGCACTGATCCACCGACCGGCGGCTGGTCCGATCGCGTGAGCGACCGATCAGCAACCGGACCGGCAGACAGACCGGCAAAACAGATCAGCCGACGACCGCCGAACGGGTGACGGTCCGACCTCGTACCGATGCCGGAACGTGGTCGGTACCGATGCCGGACAGCCGAATCATCGGCTGCCGACAGGGCACCCAGACGGCCGCCATCGCCCCGGCGGTCTTCCTCCGGAGCTTCCGGCGGCACCCGCCACGGCTGCGCCCGCCAACCCCGGACCGGCCCTGGAGCCGGTCCGGCCGCGAGCCGACCGTCAGTCGGTCGCCTCGACGGCCTCGTCGACCGTGTTGTGAATCGGGAACACCTTGGTGAGACCGGTGATCCTGAAAATCTTGAGAATGCGCTCCTGGTTACAGACCAGGCGCAACGAGCCCTCATGGGCCCGCACGCGCTTCAAGCCGCCCACGAGCACGCCGAGGCCGGTGGAGTCGAGAAAGTCGACGCCTTCCATGTCGACAACCAAGTGGTAGCTGCCGTCATTCACCAACTCGACCAACTGCTCGCGCAGCTTGGGCGCGGTATACACATCAATCTCGCCACCGACCTCGACGACCGTACGGTCGCCACCAGGGCCGGACACATTGCGAGTCGACAAGGACAGGTCCACGGATCCTCCAGCACCTTGCTATCGAGCGGTCGCCCCTCGGTCTCCCCGGCGGAGCCAGGGGACGGATCGCCAGCCGCGATGGCATTCAATCACTTACCAGCTGCCATGCACGACGCCTTGGGGCCATTGTCCGCCTCGCCAGTGACACACTCGGTGCCGATGGCCAAGAATCACCGCCCCAGTCGACCGCCCGAGAGCGAGGGCTTCCGCCCCTCTCCGGACGTGGTCCTCGACCGGCTCGCCGCAGGGGCGGGCCGGGCCGCGCGCATCACTCATACGGAGCACCTGCCCCCGCGTACGGGAACCCATGCCATCTGGCCCGATCGCATCCGTCCAGAAGTGATCTCCGCCATCCAGCGGGCCGGAATCGATCGTCCCTGGGCCCATCAGGCGGCCGCGGCGGAGCACGCGCTGGACGGCGAGTCGGTCGTCATCGCCACCGGTACCGCCTCCGGCAAGTCGCTGGCCTACCTCGCCCCGGTCCTCAGCGCCCTCCTGGACGGCTCAGAGGCTCCCAACGGCCGCGGTGCGACCGCTCTCTACCTCGCCCCCACCAAGGCTCTGGCCGCCGATCAGAGGCGCTCCGTGAAGGAACTCGCGGCTCCGCTGGGCAACGGGATCCGTCCCGCGGTCTACGACGGCGACACCCCCGTCGAGGAACGCGAATGGGTACGCCAGTACGCCAACTACGTCCTCACCAACCCGGACATGCTGCACCGCGGGATACTCCCGTCCCATCCCCGCTGGTCCTCCTTCCTCCGCGCCCTGCGCTATGTCGTCATCGACGAGTGCCACACCTACCGGGGTGTCTTCGGCTCGCACGTCGCCCAGGTGGTGCGCCGGCTACGCCGCCTGTGCGCCCGCTACGGCGCCGATCCCGTGTTCCTGCTGGCCTCCGCCACCGCGGCGGAGCCCTCGGCCTCAGCGGGGCGCCTCACCGGCCTCCGGGTCGTCGAGGTCGCCGATGACGCCTCCCCGCGCGGCGAACTGGTCTTCGCCCTGTGGGAGCCGCCCCTGACCGAGCTGCACGGCGAGAAGGGCGCTCCCGTGCGCCGGACCGCCACGGCGGAGACCGCGGACCTGCTCACCGACCTGACCGTGCAGGGTGTGCGCTCGGTCGCCTTCGTACGCTCCCGGCGTGGCGCCGAGCTCATCTCCGTCATCGCCAAGGAACGCCTCGCGGAGGTCGACCGCTCCCTTCCCGCCCGCGTCGCCGCCTACCGCGGGGGATATCTCCCCGAGGAACGCCGCGCCCTGGAACGTGCTCTGCACTCCGGTCAGCTGCTCGGCCTGGCCGCCACGACGGCCCTCGAACTCGGTATCGACGTCTCCGGCCTGGACGCCGTCGTCATAGCGGGCTACCCGGGTACGCGGGCTTCGCTGTGGCAGCAGGCCGGCCGCGCGGGCCGGGCGGGCCAGGGCGCCCTCGCCATTCTGGTGGCCCGTGACGATCCGCTGGACACCTTCCTCGTCCACCACCCGGAAGCGCTGTTCCAGCAGCCCGTGGAGTCGACCGTCCTCGATCCGGACAACCCGTACGTCCTGGCCCCCCACCTGTGCGCCGCCGCCGCGGAGCTACCCCTCACCGAGGCCGATCTGGCACTCTTCGGCCCCGCCGCCACCGGCCTGCTGCCGCAGCTGGAAGCCGCGAAGCTGCTCCGCAAACGGTCCTCGGGCTGGCACTGGACCCGGCGCGAACGGGCCGCGGACCTCACCGACATCCGGGGCGAGGGCGGCCGCCCCGTCCAGATCGTCGAGGAGGGCACCGGACGACTGCTGGGCACCGTCGACGAGTCCGCCGCCCACGCCGCCGTCCACGAGGGCGCCGTCCACCTCCACCAGGGCCGCACCTACCTGGTCCGGAAGCTGGACCTCGACGACTCGGCGGCACTGGTCGAGGAGGCGAACCCGCCGTACTCGACGACCGCACGCGACACCACCGCCATCGCCGTCCTGGAGACCGACACCGAGATCCCGTGGGGCGACGGGCGCCTCTGCTACGGCTCCGTGGAGGTCACCAACCAGGTCGTCTCCTTCCTGCGCCGCAGACTGATCAGCGGAGAGGTGCTGGGCGAGACCAAACTGGACCTTCCGCCCCGCACCCTGCGTACTCGCGCCGTGTGGTGGACGGTCACCCAGGACCAGCTCGACGCCGCCCGGATCAACCCGGAGATCCTCGGCGGCGCGCTGCACGCCGCCGAGCACGCGTCGATCGGGATGCTGCCGCTCTTCGCCACCTGCGACCGCTGGGACATCGGCGGCGTGTCCGTGCCGCTGCATCCGGACACCCTGCTGCCGACGGTCTTCGTCTACGACGGCCACCCAGGAGGCGCCGGGTTCTCCGAACGGGCCTTCCACACCGCGCACGACTGGCTGACGGCCACGCGGCAGGCCATCGCCTCCTGCGAGTGCGACGCGGGCTGCCCGTCCTGCATCCAGTCCCCGAAGTGCGGCAACGGCAACGAACCGCTGCACAAGCGCGGCGCCGTGCGCCTGCTCACCGAGCTCCTCCGATCCGCACCTACCGAGCAGCCCGAGCCTCATGCCCCTCCGGCCTCCCCGGAACCGTCGGACTCGCCGGACTCGTCGGCCCCGCCAGACTTGTCGGACTTGTCGGAACCACTGGCCTCGTCGGACCCCCAGAGCTCCCCGAAACCACCGGGCTCCCCGGTCTCCCGGAATTTGCCGGAGCCGCCGGACTCGGTGGAGCCGCCGGAGCCGCCGACGGGCCTGTAGCCACAGGTGGCGCCGTCGCCGGCCCTGCCCGGGACCTGACCTCCGGTGCGTAGGGCCCGACACGCACCCGGGCCGCCACATCCGCGATCTCCCCCCGCACGGCGCACCGCACCACTTCCGCCCCCTGTGCTCCGGCAACCTGCCGAGCGGCGCGGCAGGCCTCGGCCGCTCCGTCCAGGGCCCGGTCCGCGGCTGCCAGGGCCGCCAGGTCGGCCGCGCCTCCGGCCCGGTGCCGGGCCGCCACCACCTGACCGAGCGCCAGCACCACGGCGAACACCGTGCACAGCGTCACCGTGGCCACCGCCGCCCACACTGTGGCCAGCCCCCGGTCCCGCCGCCCGCAGCGCCTGTAGCGCTCGCACAGCCCCCGCAGCCACTCGCCCGGCACCCACCGGCGCCCCGCCCGCCTCACGGCGCCACCCCCACCATGTCCTCGGCCGACGCCACAGCCTCCGCCCCCAGCGTGACGGCCAGCCGCCCGGGGCCCGGGGTCGGCGCGGTCACCCTGACCCGCCACAGCTCCCCGTCCCGCCGCACCTCGACCCCCGCCCGGTCCGGCGCCGCCGAGAGGGCGGCCTCCCGTACCCTCGCCTCCGGCTCTGAGCGGGCCGCCGCCCGCGCGCCGGCCCTTGCCGCGTCCACGCACCGGATCTGAGCCGATGCCGCCATCAGGGCCCACACCAGAGCGAGGGTGAAGACCACCAGCACCGGAATCGCCATGGCGGCCTCCGCCGTCACCGCTCCCCTGTCACTCCACGGCTCCACCGGCCCGAATTGCTCCCCGGACCGCTCCCGAGGTCCCGCCAACACCGCCGCGCCGCTCTCAGAACTTCGCATCAAGGGCGTCCTTCAGCAGTGACTGCAACTGCGCCATGACCGGCGCGCTGGTGACCACCTTGTAGAGCACCGCAGCGAACGCACAGGCGGCGATCGTCCCCACCGCGTATTCGGACGTCGTCATACCCCTGTCAGTCCGGGTCGCGCGCATCAGATTCCGCACCCAAACCATCAGCTTCTGCTTCATTTCAACCCCCACGAGATAGCTTTCTACCTGAATTTCCCTATTGATCTCATTAGCCTCTTTTGGCGCTTCAGTGATTCAGTAGCCCTGTCGCCAGACCGATCACCACCGGCGCCACCCCCACCAGGAGAAAAGCGGGAAGGAAGCAGAGCCCGACGGGCGCGGTGATCAGGACGCCGGCCCTCTGGGCACGCGCCACCGCCGCGCTCGACCGCTCGGCCCGCATCGCTTCAGCCAGCCTGGAGACCGGCTCCGCCGCCGGTGCGCCGGTCTCAGCCGCCCGTTCCAGACAGCGGGCCAGCGCGGCGGCACCCGGTATCTCCCCGAACCTCCCCCACGCGACGGCGGGGTCCCCACCGAGCCGGATCTCCGCCGCCGTACGCGCAAGTTGCTCACCGACCGGCCCGCCCAGCGACTCGCCCACCGCCTCTGCCGCCTCTCGCGGACCGGCCCCGACGGAGATGCAGGCCGCCAACAGGTCAGCGGCCAGGGGAAGGCCGCGCACGACCTCCGCGGCACTCACCGTCTCCTGGGCACACAGCGCCTTTTCCGCCCGAGCCCGCTGCCACCGCCAGGCGCCGTACCCCGCCGCCAGGCCGACGGCCCAGCCCAACAGGCCGCCCACCAGAATCCAGCCCGCCGGCACGACCCCCAACGCCACCGCCCACTGCCCGGCCGTGGCACCCGCCACCCGTCGGCCGAGCCACCGAGGCATCCGGCCGACAGCACCGATCCCGACGCGAGGGCGCACCGGCCACCGCTCATCCACCGCCAGAATCAGCGCTCCCCTGCGCCGTACCCGCCGCCCGGTCCGCCGACGGATCAGGGCCAGCACCAACTGGGTGCACAACCAGGCCGCCACCGCGACGACCCACACCCGGTGGACGACGCCACCGAACCCGGCGCTCACAGCGCTTCTCCCGCCCTGACGATCCGGCCGGACCAGAGCAGACCGGCCGCCTCCAGCAGACCGCCCAGCACCAGGCACACCAGCCCGGCCGTACTGTGCAGCAGCACCTTCAACGGGTCCGCGCCGAGCGCGGCTCCGAGCCCCATGCCCAGCAGGGGCAGCACAGCCAGCACCGCGACCGTCGACCAGGCTCCGGCCAGTTGCGCCCGCAGTTCCTCCCTGCGACGCCGCTCGGCCCGCAACGAGCCCTCCAGCCGGTCCAGACCGGCCGCGAGTCCGGCCCCGCCGTCCACCGCCACCCGCCAGCAGGCGGCCACTCCGACGAGCCCGTCCAGGCCCGGTTCGCACGCCGCCTGCCCCAGCGCTCCCGGGACATCGCCTCCGAACCGCGCCGCGGCCGAAACCCCCGCCTCGGCCTCGCCCATCACGCCCGTTCCGCGGACCGCGACAAGTAGCGCCTGCCCCGGTTCACGGCCGGCCCTCAGCTCCCCCACCACCGCACCGCACAGCGTCACCACCCCGTCGGCCCGGCGCTCCCGGTCCTTGCGTGACTCCCTCCTCCGCAGCCATCGGCGCACCAGCGGCACCGCGACCGCCCCAGCGGCCAGCGGCAGCACCGACTCACCGAGGATCCCCAGAACCAGAGCCACCGGCAGGCACAGCAACTCGCGCCGCCCGCCCAGCCACATCTGGAGCCGCCTCCAGCCGCTCCCCCAGCGCTCCGCAAGGGGCGAATCGACAGCCCCAACGGCCAGCAACGCCCTTGCCCTCCGGCTCCCCTGGCCCCGGTCTGCCACCATCAGCCAGGCCGCCGCTCCCACGCAGAGCGCCGTCGCGTGCACCGCCTCCGACATCCCCACCTCCGGAACCCCCAACTCCGTGCCACTGGTCACCGCACACCCCCGATCAAGGACCGCAGCCGCTCCCAGCCCCGCTCCCGTTCGAACCCGACAGCGCCCCATCGCAGTGCGGGAACGGTCACCACCAGCCCCGCCGCGTCGCGCTCCAGCACGTGGATCTCGGCGATCCGCCGCCGCCCGGCCCGGTCCCGTACGAGGTGAACCACCACGGACAGCGCCGCCGCCAACTGGCTGTGGAGCGCTGTCCGGTCCAGCCCCGCCGCCGTCCCCAGCGCCTCCAGCCGGGCCGGGACATGCTCGGCCGCGTTCGCGTGAAGCGTCCCTGAGCCGCCCTCATGGCCGGTATTCAGCGCAGCCAGCAACTCCGTGACTTCCGCACCCCGCACCTCCCCGACCACCAGCCGGTCGGGCCGCATGCGCAGGGCCTGTCGCACCAGGTCCCGGAGCGTCACCCGCCCGGCGCCCTCCTGGTTGGCAGGACGCGATTCCAGCCGAACGACGTGCGGATGGTCCGGACGCAACTCGGCGGAGTCCTCGGCGAGCACAATCCGCTCCCGCTCACCCACCACGCCCAGCAGGCTCGCGAGGAGCGTCGTCTTTCCGGCCCCCGTTCCCCCGCTGATGAGGTAGGAGACCCGGGCCTCCACCAGCCCCCGCAACACCCGGTCGCCGCCCGGGGGAACCGTCCCCGCCGCGACCAGCTCGCTCAGCGAGAAGGCCTTGGGCCGGACCACCCGCAACGACAGACAGGTCGACCCGACCGACACCGGCGGCAGCACGGCGTGCATCCGGGTCCCGTCCGGAAGCCGCGCGTCCACCCAGGGCCGGGCATCGTCCAGCCGCCGCCCGGCCACGGCGGCGAGCCGCTGCGCGAGCCTCCGCACCGCCGCCGCGTCGCTGAAGGTCACCCCGGTCAGTTCGAGCCCGCGGCCCCGGTCCACCCACACCCGGTCGGGCGCGGACACCAGGACGTCGGTGACCGCAGGATCCGCGAGGAGCGGCTCCAGGACGCCGGTCCCGACCAGCTCACCCCGCAACTCATCCGCCGCACGAAGCACTTCGGCGTCGCCGAGCAGTCGCCCCTGCGCCCGCAACGCGGCCGCGACCCCGGCCGGGGTCGGCGCCGCTCCGCTCCGCGCCAGCCGCTGCCGTACGGCGTCGAGCAGGGCCTCGGTCATGAGGCACCTCCAGCAGGGCCCATGACACTCTCACCGGCGAACGCCCGGTCCCAGAAGGCCGAACAGAACCTGGCAAGTGGTCCGCGGGCGTTCCCGCCGGGTGGCTCCCCCGCGTCCTGTTCAGCCAGCAGCCCTTTCTCCAGCGGGAGTTCACCGGCAAGCGGCAACCTCATGGCGTGCGCCACCCACTGTTCGTCGAGACCGGACGCGTACGGACCGCGCGCCACCACCCGGAGGTCGTCGAGCACCATCCCCGCCATCGACGCCACGCGCTTCGCCGCCGCGACCGCACGCAGCTCCCCGGGCACCACCACGAGCCCGAGGTCCAGTTGCGCAAGAGCCTCGGCCACCGCCTCATCGACACGGCGCGGCAGGTCGATGACCACCACTCCGCCGAGCCTCCGTGCGGCGGCCAGGACCGCCTGCATCGCCTGCGGCGGGATGACCACCCAGTCGTCGCGGCCCCAGCTGAGCACCCGCAGCCCGTGCAGCGCGGGCAGCGACTCCTCCAGGGCCCCACCGCCGACCCGCCCCTTGGAATGGGCGAAATCAGGCCACCTCATACCTTCTGCCCGTTCACCGCCGAGCAGCACGTCGATGCCGCCGCCCAGCGGATCGGCGTCGATCAGCATGGTCCGCCGCCCGCTCCTGGCCGCGGCCACCGCCAGTGCGCAGGCCAGCGTGGACGCACCGGCGCCGCCCCGGCCGCCGATCACCCCGACGGTGAGCGCCGGCCTGCCGACGCCTTCGGTCGCGTTGGCGATCTGGTCGACCAGCCAGTTCTCCGAATCGGGCAGCCGCAGCACGTACTCGGCCCCGAGCTCCACGGCTCGGCGCCAGACGTCGGGCGCGTCCCGGTCGCGGCCGACCAGCATCACGCCCCGCCTGCGAGCCGCTCCGAGGCAGCGCTGCGCCGCGTCGTCACCGACGAGAACCATGGGGGCCCGCTCCCAGCCCCCTCGCTGCTCCGGCAAGGTGTGGTGGACCTCGGGCTCCGCGCCGGCGGCCGCGCACAGCCTCAGCAGATCGTCGAGCAGATCCACATCCTCGGTCACGATCAGCGGTCCGCCGCGCCTCTGACCGACGGTCTTCAAACGATCCCGTGCGCTGGATTCAGCCACGCTCTCGCCCCTCTCTTCACTCACCTTCACCGCGGTTGGCGGCGATCTCGGCATGTTCCGAGAACGGTGATTCCGGAACCCGTGGACTTCGCGGGTGGAATCACGGTGCAGCGCTTCAGGAAATCGTGTGGATCTTGCTCAAAAACTGTGGACAACTCTGCCGTTGTGAATATCCCCGTCCCTCGAACCGGCGACTTCCGAGAGCAGCCCTTCCATCACGCACCGTGACCATGCATGCTGATGTGAGTTCAGCGCGATGGCCGGCCACAACGGCCGAGAAGGAGGAGAAATGCGAGATTCCGAGCGACTGAAATGCGTCCGGACATGCGACGACCCCCGCCGGGGGGGAGAGCGGGGGTCGTCCCCACGGCCGACTCGGGGGGGGGAGGAGCCGGACCGGGTTAGCACGGTCGCGAACGATCCGTGACTTCCATGGTGTACCCGAGCACCTTCTCAGGCAAACCCACGCGCCGGAGTTTACGCCGAATGGCGGCCCCCTATGCTCTGCCTTGTGGAAAACTGCTTCTTGCCGCGCACAGCAGCCTTCTTTGACCTGGACAAGACGGTCATTGCGAAGTCTTCGACACTGACCTTCAGCAAGTCCTTCTACCAAGGCGGACTGATCAACCGCCGTGCCGTACTGCGCACTGCGTACGCACAGTTCGTGTTCCTTGCCGGGGGCGCAGATCACGACCAGATGGAGCGGATGCGCGAGTATCTGTCAGCGCTCTGCAAAGGCTGGAACGTCCAGCAGGTGAAGGAAATTGTCGCCGAGACCCTGCACGATCTGATCGACCCGATCATCTACGACGAAGCGGCGACGCTCATCGAGGAACACCACACCGCAGGGCGCGACGTGGTGATCGTCTCGACCTCCGGCGCCGAAGTCGTCGAACCGATCGGTGAGCTGCTCGGCGCCGACCGCGTCGTCGCCACGCGCATGGTCGTCGGTGACGACGGGTGCTTCACGGGCGAGGTGGAGTACTACGCGTACGGGCCGACGAAGGCGGAGGCCATCAAGGCCCTCGCCCTGTCCGAGGGCTACGATCTAGCGCGCTGCTACGCCTACAGCGACTCCGCGACCGATGTGCCGATGCTGGAGTCGGTCGGCCATCCGCACGCGGTGAACCCCGACCGTGCCCTGCGCCGCGAGGCGACCCTCCGCGAGTGGCCGGTTCTCGTCTTCGACCGCCCCGTCCGGCTCAAGCAGCGACTGCCCGCTTTCTCACTGCCACCGCGCCCCGCGCTCCTGGCGGCGGCCGCGGTGGGCGCGGCCGCGCTCACCGCCGGAGTCGTCTGGTACACCGCCCGCCGGCGCACCGCTGCGGCGTCCGCGTGACACAGCTCGCCCCCGAACAGCTCGCCCCCGAAGCCGCACGCCCAATTGAACCAACTCGTCCGTAATTGAAGCCAAAAGTAAAGAAGTACCGCCACCACTACCGCCCGCCCGGCCCCAGGAGTACAAAGGACTCAACGGCCCGCGAGACCAAGGACATCCGTGAGGATGACCCGTAACGCAGACAAGGCCCCACGGACCGCGCATGAAAGCCGGGCACCCACGCGACGTCGACCCGTCGATTACGGGCCAGCCGCACCAGGGACGGGCAAAGCACCCGACCTGATGGGCATACATCGAGGACGCTTGGTAACTGGGTGGACATGCCAGCGGCGGTACCGAGGACGGTACCGCCGCAACCCATTTCACCGGGCGCTGCCAGGCGTCGGAGCCGTCGAGAGCCTCCAGCGCCCCGCCACTCACGCACCCACGCGACTCCTTACGCGGCGCCGCGCTGGAGCGCCTCGCAGACCGCCGTCGACTCCCTGACCCCGAGTTCCGCCGCGCGCCCGCAGTGCGCGATCCAGGCCGCCATTCCTTCCGGCGTTCCGGACAGGTACCCCTCGAAAGCCGCTACGTAGGCCGCCCGCCCCTGCTCGGCATGGCCGACCTCTGCCGGACAGATCGACTTGGGGTCGAGCCCGCTCCCGATCAGCACGATCCGCTCGGCGGTCCGCGCGACCAGGCCGTTGTACGAACCGAAGGGGCGCAGCGCCAGCAGCTCACCGTGCACGACCGCGGCCGTCACGAGCGCGGGCGCCTCACTCCCCGAAAGAATGAGCCCGCTGAGCCCTTCCAGCCGGCCCGCCACCTCGTCCGCATCGGGCAGCGGCGCTTCGATCAGCGGCTCGTCCACCGGCTCGCCCGCCAGCCGGGGCCGCCCGACAGCGTCCTCAGGTGCCGCGCCGCCCGCCGCCACCAGATGCAGCCTCGCCAGCACACGCAACGGCGACTGCCGCCAGATGGAGAGCAGCTGCCCCGCCTCGGCGGTCAACCGCAGAGCCGCTCCGACCACACGCGCTTCGCTGTCTCCGGTGAAGTCGGTACGCCGTCGCACCTCTTCCAGGTTCCAGTCGGCGCCGGAGAGCGCAGCCGACCCGCGGGCGCCCCGCAGGGCCGCCTCCGAGGTGACCTCGTTGCTGCGGCGCCGCATGACGCGGTGACCGTAAACGCGGTCGACAGCCCTGCGTACGGAGTCCACCGCGTCCGTCACGCCCGGCAGCGTGCCCAAGGTGGCGAGCGGGTCCGAGGAAGTCGTACTCATAAGTAGCGAGGCTACGCGCCCCCTGCACACCTGCCGCCCCGGAGTGGCCTTCTTCACGAAGTGTGAAAACAGATAGCAATCGAACCACTACCCTAGGTGAACATGAAGATCGCTTTCGTAGGGAAGGGCGGCAGCGGCAAGACCACGCTGTCCTCGCTCTTCATCCGCCACCTTGCCGCCAATGAGGCCCACGTCGTCGCGGTGGACGCCGACATCAACCAGCATCTCGGGGCCGCGCTCGGCCTCGACGAGGAGGAGGCCGCAGCGCTGCCCGCCATGGGAGCGCAGCTGCCTCTGATCAAGGAGTATCTGCGCGGCAGCAATCCCCGCATCGCTTCCGTGGAGACGATGATCAAGACCACGCCGCCCGGCGAGGGCTCGCGGCTGCTCCGGGTGAACGAGGACAACCCGGTCTATGACGCGTGCGCCCGCACGGTCGGGCTCGACGACGGGGACATCCGGCTGATGGCCACCGGGCCATTCACCGAATCGGATCTGGGTGTGGCCTGTTACCACTCCAAGGTCGGCGCGGTCGAGCTCTGCCTCAACCATCTCGTCGACGGACCGGAGGAGTACGTCGTCGTCGACATGACCGCCGGCTCGGACTCCTTCGCCTCGGGGATGTTCACCCGCTTCGACATGACGTTCCTGGTCGCGGAGCCGACGCGCAAGGGAGTCTCGGTCTACCGGCAGTACAAGGAGTACGCGCGTGATTTCGGGGTCGCGCTGAAGGTCGTCGGCAACAAGGTGCAGGGCGAGGACGATCTGGAGTTCCTGCGAGCCGAGGTCGGCGACGATCTGCTGGTCACTGTCGGCCACTCCGACTGGGTGCGCTCCATGGAGAAGGGCCGCCCCGCCCGGTTCGAGCTGCTGGAGGCGGACAACCGGATGGCCCTGCAGGCCCTGCAGAACGCCGCGGAGGACTCGTACGGACAACGCGACTGGGAGCGCTACACACGGCAGATGGTGCACTTCCATCTGAAGAACGCGGAGAGCTGGGGCAACGAGAAGACGGGGGCTGACCTGGCCGCCCAGGTGGACCCCTCATTCGTGCTCGCCGAACACCATGTCCGGGCCGGGTCGGCCCAGCCTGCCTGATCGGACGGCGCCCTGACCGATACCGGTACGGGCACCCCCAGAAATGGCCTGCCGGTGCCGGACGGGCGGATTCCGGTCCGTCCGGCCCTGGCAGGCCCTGTTCGTCAGTGCCCCGCGGGCGCCTTCGCGGCGGCCTTGCCCTTGACCGGGCTCGCGACCCCGCCGAGGAAGGACGTCCAGCTCTTCGCGGGCGCCTCGCCGACCTTCAGCGTTCCGAGCTTCGCGAGCGTCGCCGGATCCTGTGCGTCCAGCCAGTCCGCCAGCTGCTTGAAGGAGACGCAGCGCACGCCTTCCTTGGTGCAGACGGTCTCGATCGTCTCCTCGACGGCTCGCATGTACGTGCCACCGTTCCAGGATTCGAAGTGGTTGCCGATGATCAGCGGGGCACGGTTTCCGTCGTACGAGCGGTCGAAGGCCTGGAGCAGACCGTCCCGCATCTGGTTTCCCCAGTACTCGTGCTGGTCCGGGTCGCCCTGCGTCGTACCGGACTGGTTGAACATGAAGTTGTAGTCCATCGACAGGGTCTCGAACTCGCGCCCCGGCACCGGAACGAGCTGCATCGAGAGATCCCAGATGCCGCTCTTCTTCTTCGGCCAGACCTGGTCGTTGACACCGCTGGAGTCGTAGCGGAAGCCCATCGAGCGGGCGGCCGCCACCATGTTCTTCTGTCCCTCCAGACAGGGAGTGCGACCGCCGATGAGCTCCTTGTCGTAGTCGAAGGGCAGCGGCTTCATGCCCTTGAGCTCAGGATCGTTCGACTTCCAGCCCTTCACGAAGGACTTCGCCTGGTTGATCTCACTCTTCCACTCGGCAACGGACCAGGTGCCGACGCCACCGTCCTTGCCGCAGAAGTGACCGTTGAAGTGGGTGCCGATCTCGTTGCCGTCCAGCCAGGCACCGCGGACCTGAGTGAGGGTGTCCCGGATTCCCTTGGTGTCGTTGAAGCCGATGTCGGAGCTGCCGGCGTTGTGCTTGGGCGGGTCGTAGAGCTTCCGCTTCGCCTCCGGCAGCAGGTACACACCGCTGAGGAAGTACGACATGGTCGCGTCGTACTTCTTGCCCACATCCCGGAAGTGCGAGAAGAGCTGCTGGCTGTCCTCCCCGGCGCCGTCCCACGAGAACACCACGAACTGCGGGGGCTTCTGACCGGGGGCCAGCCGCTGTACGGCGGGCTGCTTCGGCTGGGCGCCGGTGAAGGAGGTGGAACCGTCGCCGATGAGCCGGAACACGCTCTTGGGGGCCTTAGGCGCTGCCTTCTTCTCCGTCCCGGCCACACCGTTCGAACCACCACCGGCGGGGCTTTTTTCCGCACCGGGCCCGGACGCGCCCGAACCGTGGGTAGCCCCGGAGCAGCCGGCCACTGCCGCGACCAGCGCAACGGCCATGGCGCCCAGAGCGATCCTCTTCGTGGCGGCCATCATCCGCCCACCCTCTTCCTTCTCTTCCGTGCAGGTTTGATTGCGCTGAAGTGCCGACATGGCGCGGTCAAACTCGCACGATTCGCACATAAATCCGTGCGACAGGCCGAATGAAAAGCTGCCTATTCACTGGAATGGGTGATTAGATAGACCATTTACCTTCAAGCATGGACACAGATCTTTACTCTCCATTACGATCTGTTTACCGAGAGTTGAGATATCCCGCCGCTGCACGCCGTGACCCACGGCCGCGTCCCACGTTCCGCGACCGCGCTGCCCCGGAGGAGACGGGAAACATGCCTGCCTGCGTCCCCACTCGTCATGACCACTCATCCCGCAGCTCGCGATCTCCCCGGTCATCGGGGATCAAGCGACCTCACAGCCCGCCACCGCCGCATCGCGGCGGACGATTCCGCATCGCGGGCACCGACGTGTCCGCATCGATCACTGTCTTCCTTCTCGCCATCCCCATGTCGCTCGGCCTGGCCGTCGCCATGGATGCCCCGCTGGAAGCCGGCCTCATCTCCGCCGCGGTCGGCGGAATCGTCGCCGGTCTGCTCGGGGGCACCCCGCTCCAGGTCTCCGGGCCGTCCGCCGGACTGACCGTGGTGACCGCCGAGTTGATCCAGGTCTACGGCTGGCGCACCACCTGCGCGATCACCATCGGCGCGGGTCTGCTGCAGATCCTGCTGGGTTCGCTGCGTGCCGCCCGCAGTGCGCTCGCCGTCAGCCCGGCCATCGTGCACGGCACACTCGCCGGTATCGGCGTGGCCATCGCGCTCGCTCAGCTGCACATCGTGCTGGGCGGTTCACCGGAGAGCTCGGCCGTCTCCAACGCACTCACACTGCCGGCACGATTGGAACAAGTGGTCCCGGCCGCACCGCTCATCGGTGGTCTGACCGTGGTGATTCTGGTGCTGTGGCCCCGGATTCCGGGGCGGCCAGGCCGCATCATGCGCCGGGTTCCGGCGGCTCTGGTGTCCGTGGCCGTCGCCACCGCTGTGGCGGCCTTCGCGGCACCGTCGATCGCACGGGTCGATCTGCCGTCCTGGCGCTCGCATGCCCTTCCCGAAATGCCACAGGGGCCTGTACTCGGTCTGGCCACAGCCGTGTTCACGATGATGCTGGTGGCGAGCCTGGAATCTCTTCTCGCCGCCATCGCCGTGGACAAACTGGCCGCGGACCGAAACAGCGAGCGGTCGGCCGATCTTCCCGGGCCCGGATCGGGCCCACCGGCCTCACCCCCCGTGAAGCGCTCCGATTTCGACCGGGAACTACGCGCACAAGGTATCGCCAACGCTGTGTCGGGGCTGCTGGGCGGCCTGGCGGTCTCCGGCGGCGCGGTGCGCAGTTCGGCGAATGTACGGGCCGGGGCAACCAGTCGCGCCTCCACCGTGCTGCACGGTGTCTGGGTGCTGCTCGCCACCGGTCTGCTGGTGACCGCGCTGGAGTGGATCCCGCTGGCCGCCCTCGGCGCGCTCGTGATGGTGGTCGGCATCCAGATGGTGAACTTCGCGCACATCCGTAACGTCCACAGGCACCGCGAATTCCTGGTGTACGGGGCGACGATCAGCGGGGTACTGCTCTTCGGCGTCCTCAAGGGCGTGGCCATCGGGATCGCGGCGGCGGTGGCGGTCGCCCTGCACCGGCTGGCGCGGACCAGGATCACCGTGACCGAACAGGGCGGCCAGCATCTGGTCGTCGTACGGGGACAGTTGACGTTCCTCGCGGTGCCGCGGCTCAACCGGACCCTGGGGCAACTGCCCCAGGACGCGGACGTGCTCGTCGAGCTGGACGGCTTCTTCATCGATCACGCCGCGTACGAGATGATCCAGGACTGGAGCAATGCCCACGCCGCCCACGGTGGCCGGGTCGTCTTCGCCGGCAGGTCCGGCGGCCGGATCGCCGAGCCCCCCTCCGCAGCGCACTCCTGCTGCCGCCCCTGGACACCGTGGCGCAACCACCACT
This sequence comes from Streptomyces sp. NPDC088730, assembly GCF_044751215.1. Taxonomy (NCBI): domain Bacteria; kingdom Bacillati; phylum Actinomycetota; class Actinomycetes; order Kitasatosporales; family Streptomycetaceae; genus Streptomyces; species Streptomyces sp. NPDC088730. Next base: position 286,431 of record NZ_JBIVLK010000006.1, on the reverse strand, counting down.
GCCACGACCGGTCCGATCCCGCCGGACTCTCCGCGTCCGCCGGACCGACTGAACCCGCCGGCACGATCACCGACCCGGCCCTCACCCCCGCCCCAGGTGCGACGGACAGCCCGGCACCGCTCCACTCGGGCCCCATTCCCACCCCGCCCACGTCGGACGGCACGGACAGCACCGGCGGCACCAGCGGCACCGGCGGTACAGACAGGACAGACGCCACGGACAGCACCGGCTGCACGACCATCACCGGTGCCGCCCCCAGCGGGCAGCCTCACACAGGCACCGAGCACACAGGCACCCAGCACGCAGCCACCCAGCCGCCCACCCAGCCGCCCGCCCTTTCGACCGGCGGCTCGACCGGCGGTTCGACCGACTACACACCCGATCACGACGCCGCCCCAGCACGCCGGACCGGTGGGCAGCGGCTGGTCAGCGGCCTCAGCGCGTTCCAGCGCGATACCGCCCCCCTGGTTCGTGAGGAGCTGGCAAGGCTGGCCAGGGAGGGCCAGCGCCCCTCGCAGCTGTTCATCACCTGCGCGGACTCCCGCCTGGTGACGAGCATGATCACGGCAAGTGGTCCGGGTGACCTGTTCACCGTACGGAACATCGGAAATCTGGTGCCGCCGCCGCATTCCGAGAGAGGTGACGACTCGGTGGGCGCGGCGATCGAGTACGCGGTGGATGTGCTGGGGGTGGATTCCATCACCGTCTGCGGGCACTCCGGCTGCGGTGCGATGAACGCGCTGCTCGGTGCGGGCCCCGACACCCCGAACACCCCCCTGTGGCGCTGGCTGCGGCACGGCGTGCCCAGCCTGAAGCGGATGGCATCCAAAAGACACGCCTGGGCCCGGATCTCCGGCCGGCTGCCCGCCGATGAGGTGGAACAGCTCTGCCTCACCAATGTCGTCCAGCAACTGGACCATCTGCGGGCCCATGGATCGGTGGCCCGACGCTTGGCGGAAGGCACACTCCAGCTGCACGGCATGTACTTCCACGTCGCCGAGGCCCAGTCGTATCTGCTGACCGAGGGAATCGGCGCGGGGCATGGGATCGACGAGGTATTCGACCGGGTCGGCCCCTCCGCCCCGTACGATCCCTATGAACCGGCCGAGTTGGCGCGTACCGGCGCCTGAACCGGGTACACCTCGGGTCCGTGAGACCGTGTGGGTCCCGCCTCCGCAGCGCTGTGCACCCTGCTCCACCGCACGGCACCCCGGCATTCTGCTCCACCCCGCCGCGGGGGCGGGATCGTGCCTCCATACACGAAACACAGGTCTAAACCAATTCCCGGCAGACACTTGTCACCTGGCCTTTGGCCTGATGAGCTATGCCCCGGGACACAACGGACACCCTGGGAATGGGAGATGTCGTGAGCAACGAAAGCCTGGCCAACCTGCTCAAAGAGGAGCGGCGGTTCGCACCGCCTGCCGATCTGGCCGCGAACGCCAACGTCACAGCCGAGGCGTACGAGCAGGCCGATGCGGACCGGCTGGGCTTCTGGGCCGAGCAGGCCCGCCGCCTGACCTGGGCCACGGAGCCGACCGAGACGCTCGACTGGAGCAACCCGCCCTTCGCGAAGTGGTTCGCGGACGGCAAGCTCAACGTCGCGTACAACTGCGTGGACCGCCACGTCGAGGCGGGCAACGGCGACCGCGTCGCCATCCACTTCGAGGGCGAGCCCGGCGACAGCCGCGCCATCACCTACGCGGAACTGAAGGACGAGGTCTCCCGCGCCGCCAACGCGCTGACCGAGCTCGGCGTCGGCAAGGGCGACCGGGTCGCCGTCTACCTGCCGATGATCCCCGAGGCCGCCATCGCGATGCTGGCGTGCGCCCGCATCGGCGCCGCCCACTCGGTGGTCTTCGGCGGCTTCTCCGCCGACGCGATCGCGGCACGTATCCAGGACGCGGACGCGAAGGTGGTCATCACCTCCGACGGCGGCTTCCGGCGTGGCAAGCCCTCCGCGCTCAAGCCCGCGGTCGACGACGCCGTCTCCCGGATCGAGAGCGTCGAGCACGTCCTCGTCGTCCGCCGCACCGGCCAGGACACCGCCTGGAACGAGGGCCGCGACGTCTGGTGGCACGAGATCACCGCCCGCCAGTCCGCAGAGCACACCCCCGAAGCCTTCGAGGCCGAGCAGCCGCTGTTCATCCTCTACACCTCGGGCACCACGGGGAAGCCGAAGGGCATCCTGCACACCTCCGGCGGGTACCTCACGCAGGCGGCGTACACCCACCACGCGGTCTTCGACCTCAAGCCGGAGACCGACGTCTACTGGTGCACCGCCGACATCGGCTGGGTCACCGGACACTCCTACATCGTCTACGGCCCGCTGGCCAACGGTGCGACGCAGGTCATGTACGAGGGCACGCCCGACACCCCGCACCAGGGGCGCTTCTGGGAGATCGTCCAGAAGTACGGCGTGAGCATCCTCTACACGGCGCCGACCGCGATCCGGACGTTCATGAAGTGGGGTGACGACATCCCCGCCAAGTTCGACCTGTCGTCGCTGCGGGTGCTGGGTTCGGTCGGTGAGCCGATCAACCCCGAGGCATGGATGTGGTACCGCAAGCACATCGGTGCGGACACCTGCCCGATCGTGGACACCTGGTGGCAGACCGAGACCGGCGCGATGATGATCTCGCCGCTTCCCGGGGTCACCGCGACCAAGCCGGGCAGCGCCCAGCGCGCGCTGCCGGGCATCGCCGCGACCGTCGTGGACGACGAGGCCCGCGAGGTGCCGGACGGCGGGGGCGGCTACCTCGTCCTCACCGAGCCGTGGCCCTCCATGCTCCGCACCATCTGGGGCGACGACCAGCGGTTCCTCGACACCTACTGGTCACGCTTCGAGGGCAGGTACTTCGCGGGCGACGGTGCCAAGAAGGACGAGGACGGCGACATCTGGCTCCTCGGCCGCGTCGACGACGTCATGCTGGTGTCCGGGCACAACATCTCCACCACCGAGGTCGAATCCGCCCTCGTGTCGCACCCGGCCGTCGCCGAGGCCGCCGTGGTCGGCGCCGCCGACGAGACGACCGGCCAGTCCATCGTCGCGTTCGTCATCCTGCGCGGCACCGCAACCGCCTCCGAAGAACTGGTGGCGGAACTGCGCAACCACGTCGGCGCCACCCTCGGGCCCATCGCCAAGCCCAAGCGCGTCCTGCCGGTCGCAGAACTGCCCAAGACCCGCTCCGGCAAGATCATGCGACGCCTCCTCCGCGACGTCGCCGAGAACAGGGAACTGGGAGACGTCACCACCCTGACCGACTCCTCGGTCATGGACCTCATCCAGACCCAGCTCCCCTCGTCCTCCTCCGAGGACTGAAGCCTCCTCCGAGGACTGAAGCCTCCTCCAGGAGCTGAAGTCTCCTCCAGGGGCTGAGCTGAACCGAGCTCACCGAAGGGCATCCAGCAGCGCGCCGGATGCCCTTCGGGCATTTAGGGTGAAGATCACCACCCCGTGAGAGTCACCGCTCACGGCCCCGCACACCCCGCCCCGGGTACAGTGGCAGCTGGTCAAACAAAATGACAGGAACAATCTCCAAAGGGTGTGCCGGGAAGTCTGGTCGGCAAGTGCATCAGCCATGCCGTCGCTGCCGTACCGACCCGGAGGTCCTCTCTCGTGGCCGCGCCCACTCCCGCACCACCCTCCCCCCGCCGCACCTTCCTGGGACGCCAGTCGCTCCCGGAGCGGAACTACCTCACCGACGCGCTGCGTACCGAGACCGTCGGCGGGGTCATCCTGCTGGTCGCCGCGGTGGCGGCGCTGATCTGGGCGAACACCTTCGGATCGAGCTACACGACCGTCAGCCACTTCCACTTCGGGCCGGGCGTGCTCGGTCTGCATCTGTCCGTGGCGCACTGGGCGGCCGACGGACTGCTCGCGATCTTCTTCTTCGTCGCGGGGGTCGAGCTCAAACGCGAACTCGTCGCGGGTGAACTGCGTGACCCGAAGGCCGCCGCCCTCCCGGTCGTCGCCGCGCTCTGCGGCATGGCCGTGCCCGCGGTCGTCTACACACTGGTTACGGTGCTCGGCTCCGGTTCCACCAGCGGCTGGGCCGTCCCCACCGCCACCGACATCGCCTTCGCGCTCGCCGTCCTCGCGGTCATCGGCACCTCGCTGCCGTCCGCGCTCCGTGCGTTCCTGCTGACGCTCGCCGTCGTCGACGACCTGTTCGCGATCCTGATCATCGCGGTGTTCTTCACCGCGGACATCAACTTCGTCGCGCTCATCGGCGCCTTCGTCGGTCTGGCCGTCTTCTACCTGCTGCTGCGTCTGAACGTCCGCGGCTGGTACGTCTACGTGCCGCTCGCCCTGGTCATCTGGGGGCTGATGTACAACAGCGGAATCCACGCCACCATCGCCGGTGTCGCGATGGGCCTGATGCTGCGCTGCACCAGGCGCGAAGGCGAGGAGCGTTCCCCCGGTGAGCGCATCGAGCATCTGATCCGCCCGCTGTCGGCAGGCTTCGCCGTACCGCTGTTCGCGCTCTTCTCCGCCGGGGTCTCGCTCTCGGGCGGCGCGGTGGCCGGCGTGTTCACCCGGCCCGAGACGCTCGGTGTCGTGCTGGGGCTCGTCGTCGGCAAGACGGTCGGGATCTTCGGCGGTACGTGGCTCGCCACCCGGTTCACCAGGGCGGAGCTGAACAAGGAGCTGGCCTGGGCCGATGTCTTCGCGGTCGCCTCGCTCGCCGGAATCGGCTTCACCGTCTCGCTGCTGATCGGCGAGCTGGCCTTCACCGACGACGACATGATCAACGAGATCAAGGCGTCGGTTCTGCTCGGCTCCCTGATCGCCGCCGTACTCTCCGGTGTACTGCTGAAACTCCGGGTACGCAGATACCGGGCACTCACGGACGCGGAGGAGCTGGACGAAGACGAATCCGGGGTACCGGACGTCTATGAACAGGATGATCCGGAGTACCACCTGCGGATGGCCGCGATCCACGAGAAGAAGGCTGCGGAGCACCGCCGCCTTGCCCAACTGGCGGGGGCAGCGAGCAACAAGCCGGACAGTCCGGCATGATCTGACATCGGATGTGTTGAACAGGAGAGGGAGTCAGGCATGAGCGACCCCGGCAATTACGCGGGCAGCGCCGACCGCAGTCTCGGCCAGCTGGTCGCCTCGGCGACGGCCGAACTGTCGGCGCTGGTACACGACGAGATTGCCCTGGCCAAGGCCGAGGTGCGACAGGACGTCAAGCGTGGCGTCATCGGCAGCGTGGCGTTCATCGTCACGGGTGTGCTGATTCTTTTCGCGATCCCGGTGCTGAGCTTCGCGGCAGCGTACGGAATCCACAACCTGGGGCTAGGGCTCGCCTGGTCGTTCCTGATCGTGGGTGGCGCGTTCATCCTGCTCGGGATCCTGCTCGCGCTCTTCGGCTACGCCAAGTTCAAGAAGGTCAAGCCGCCGGAGAAGTCCATCGCGTCGGCCAAGCAGACCGCCGCCGTCCTCCAGAGCGTCAAGCCGCACCCCCGTCCGGGCATCGCAGCGGACGCGATCCTTCCGGCGGGCGGCAGCACACTTGCGGACAAGGCCATCGAGAACCGTCCGGTCCAGGACAAGGCACCGGCTGTGGCACGCTCATCTACATGACGGTCCCCGATTCCAGCGCATTCGGCCCATTGGGCCCGGACGACGCATTCGGCCCAGTAGGCCCGGACGACCTGACGGGCCACGCAGGGCCGGGCGGCCCCCCGGCAGACCCTTCCGCCACACCGCCACCCCGGGCATCGGTGCCGTTCACCGGCCCGCTGGGCCCTGCGGCCGGGTCCGGTGGCCCCGTCCGCCTGGACGGCCCCTGGACGCACCGGGATGTCGCGGCGAACGGCGCCCGCTTCCACATCGCCGAGATGGGTGAAGGGCCGCTGGTCCTGCTCCTGCACGGTTTCCCGCAGTTCTGGTGGACCTGGCGCCACCAGTTGCCCGCACTCGCGGAGGCGGGGTTCCGGGCGGTGGCGATGGACCTGCGCGGAGTGGGCGGCAGCGACCGTACGCCGCGGGGTTACGACCCGGCCAACCTGGCGCTGGACATCACCGGCGTGATCCGCTCGCTCGGCGAACCCGATGCGGCGCTGGTCGGCCACGACATGGGCGGCTACCTCGCCTGGACGGCGGCGGTGATGCGGCCGAAGCTGGTGCGCCGGCTGGTGGTCTCCTCGATGCCGCATCCGCGGCGGTGGCGCTCCTCGATGCTCTCCGACTTCGCGCAGTCCCGCGCGGGCTCGTACATCTGGGGCTTCCAGCGGCCCTGGGTGCCTGAGCGTCAGCTCGTGGCGGACGACGCCGCGTTGGTGGGGCGGCTGATCCACGACTGGGCGGGGCCGCGGACCTCGGACTTCCCCGACGACGCGACGGTGGACGTGTACCGGCGCGCCATGTCCATCCCGTCTACGGCTCACTGCTCGGTCGAGCCGTACCGCTGGATGGTGCGCTCGCTGGCCCGTCCCGACGGCATTCAGTTCAACCGGCGCATGAAACGGCCGGTGCGGGTGCCCACGCTGCACCTGCACGGTTCACTCGATCCGGCGGTGCGCACCCGGAGTTCGGCGGGGTCCGGCGAGTACGTCGAGGCACCGTACCGTTGGCGACTTTTCGACGGTCTGGGGCACTTCCCCCACGAGGAGGATCCGGCCGGATTCTCGGCCGAACTCATCAGCTGGCTCAAGGATTCCGAGCCCGACCGCTAACCCACGGGCACACCCGTCCGCCGAACAGCCACTTGCCTGACGCATACGCCAATTGGCTGACGGATAGGCGATTACCGACCATGGGCCACGGGCAGACGTCCGGGTATGGGCTGGACGCACGACTTCAGTGACACAGCACGCAATCGCCGCTCGACCGCCACGGCGGGTCCGGGCACTCATGAGGGGGGCGGCCGCCAGGGCCGGGTACACGCTATGCATGTTCTGCATGATCCCCGGCTCGGCATTCCGCGCATCCTCCGCCGCAGGGCCCGCTGGGTCTCGGCGCGGCTGCGCCACCCGCGCGGATGACTTCCCGCTCTCCCCGTCCTCCCCGGCCGGCCTCGCGGCCGCCGCGGACGACCTGCCGGTCCCCCACCGGCGGGCTCTGAGCGCATCGCCCGACGCCGGGGCCTGACGGGGCTTCCCGTACCCGGCTCCCGCGAACCTTCCCCTCCGGCGGACACGGCCCAGTGCCCTTCCCGGCAAGGCTTGCCGGGAAGGGCACTGGGCCTGTCCGGCGGATCATGGCCGGACAGGCCCTAGAGCGCGCACGCCTGGCTGTCGACCTGCTGGTTGGCGGTTCGCCCCTGCTCGATGTCATCGCGGATCTCGTCGGCCGTCAGCGCGTAACCGGTGTTCGGGTCGTCGAGCGACTTCGCGAAGACGACTCCGTACACCTTGCCTTCCGGGGTCAGCAGCGGTCCGCCGGAGTTCCCCTGGCGGACCGTCGTGAAGAGCGAGTACACATCGCGGCGGACAGTGCCCCGGTGGTAGATGTCCGGGCCGTTGGCGTCGATCCGGGCGCGGACGCGTGCGGACCGTACGTCGTACGCGCCGTTCTCCGGGAAGCCCGCGACGATCGCGCTGTTGCCGGTCGAGGCGTCGTGGTCGGTGTCGGTGAAGCCGAGCGGCTTCGCGTCCAGGTCCGGGACGTCGAGTACGGCGATGTCGCGCCGCCAGTCGTAGAGGACGACCTTCGCGTCGTACAGCCGTCCCTGGCCGCCGATCTGGACGGTCGGCTCCTCGACGCCGCCGACGACGTGGGCGTTGGTCATCACCCGGCGGTCGGAGAAGACGAAACCGGTGCCTTCGAGGACCTTGCCGCAGCTCGGGGCGGTACCGACGACCTTGACGATGGACTTCTTGGCGCGGGCGGCGACCGGGCTGCCCGCAAGCGCCGGGTCGGGGGCCCTGACCTCGGTGATCGGTTCATTGGCGAACGGGCTGAAGACCTGCGGGAAGCCGTTCTGCGCGAGGACCGAGGAGAAGTCCGTGAACCAGGTGGAGGCCTGCGGCGGCATCACCCGGGAGATGCCGAGCAGCACGGAGGAACTGCGCACCTCCTTGCCCAGGGTCGGCAGCGAGGTGCCGGCCAGCGCGGAGCCGATCAGCCACGACACCAGGAGCATCGCCACGACGTTGACCAGTGCGCCGCCCGTCGCGTCGACGGCACGCGCGGGCGACCACGTGATGTACCGGCGGAGCTTGTTTCCCAGGTGGGTGGTGAAGGCCTGGCCCACCGAAGCACACACGATCACGATGACGACCGCGACCACGGCGGCCGTCGACGAGACCTCGGAGCCGTCTGTCAGTTGGTCCCACAGGACCGGCAGCAGATAGACGGCGACGAGACCGCCGCCCAGGAACCCGATCACCGACAGGATGCCGACGACGAACCCCTGGCGGTATCCGATGACCGCGAACCACACGGCGCCGGCCAGCAGCAGGATGTCCAGCACGTTCACCGTCTATAGCCTCACAGATTCGTCACCGGGCCCGTACGTCTCTCCGGGTCCGGGCGGGCGGCCCGGAGCAGTGGAGCACGGGGAGCCAGCCTGTCATGCGCGCCAGTCGAGCGGCACCTGCTTGGCTCTGTCCCAGGGGCGTTCCCAGCCCGCGAAGTGCAGAATCCGGTCGATCACGCCGGCCGTGAACCCCCATACGAGTGCGGATTCGACCAGAAACGCCGGGCCTTGGTGACCGCTCGGGTGGACGGCCGTGGCCCGGTTGGCCGGGTCCGTGAGATCTGCCACGGGGACGGTGAAGACCCGCGCGGTCTCCCCCGGATCGACGACCCCCACCGGGCTGGGCGCACGCCACCAGCCGAGGACCGGCGTCACGACGAAGCTGCTCACCGGAATGTAGAGCCGGGGCAGCACGCCGAACAGCTGCACTCCGTGCGGATCGAGGCCCGTCTCCTCCTGGGCCTCCCGCAGCGCGGCCCTGAGCGGCCCCGTCGTCGTCTGGTCGCCGTCCTCCGGGTCCAGGGAGCCACCGGGGAAGGAGGGCTGCCCCGGGTGCGAGCGCAGGCTTCCCGCGCGCTCCATCAGGAGCAGTTCGGGCCCCCGCGCGCCCTCACCGAACAGGACGAGAACGGCCGACTGCCGACCCGCACCGCTCTCGGGCGGCAGGAAACGGCTGAGCTGCCTCGGCTCGACGGTGCGCGCGGCGCTGGCGACCGGCTCCAGCCAGCGGGGCAGGCCCTCGGTGGTGACGGTGATCGAGGCCTCTCGGCCGGCCCCGGGCGCGGGCGCGGCCGACGTGGCGGCCGCCGCCACGTCGGCCGACGCGTCCGTGCTGTGTTCATGCGTCCTCATGGGCACCCCTCGTCTCACAACGCCTGTCGTCACGCATTTCGTTCCGCAGCGGCGCCTCGGGTCATCCGGCGCCCAGGGCGGGGGCGGGTGCGCCCGGGTAGTCCGGCGGCGGGCTCAGCCGCTGCCCGGGGCGGCCCCCCATCTCGTACTTCAGGAGCTTCCGGGCCTTCTCGGGATCCGTCTCGCCCTCTCCGTACGAAGGGCAGAGCGGGGCGATCGGGCAGGCGCCGCAGGCGGGCTTGCGGGCGTGGCAGATGCGGCGTCCGTGGAAGACGACGCGGTGCGAGAGCATCGTCCACTCGCTCTTGGGGAAGATCGCCGCGACATCGGCCTCGACCTTCACCGGATCCTCCTGGTCGGTCCACTTCCAGCGGCGCACCAGCCGTCCGAAGTGGGTGTCGACAGTGATCCCCGGTACGCCGAACGCGTTCCCCAGTACGACGTTGGCGGTCTTGCGGCCGACTCCCGGCAACGTCACGAGGTCCTCCAGACGTCCGGGCACCTCACCGTCGAAGTTGTCCCGGAGAGCGGCGGAGAGGCCCATCAGCGACTTGGTCTTGGCGCGGAAGAAGCCGGTGGGCCGAATGATCTCTTCCATCTCCTCCGGGACCGCCGCGGCCATGTCCTCCGGAGTGGGGTAGGCGGCGAAGAGCGCGGGGGTGGTCTGGTTGACCCTCAGATCGGTCGTCTGCGCGGAGAGGACCGTGGCGACGAGGAGCTCGAAGGCGTTCCGGAAGTCCAGCTCCGGGTGGGCGTAGGGATAGAGCTCGGCCAGCTCACGGTTGATCCGGCGGGCCCTGCGCACCATGGCCAGGTGCGATTCCGGCTTGGCCGTCGACTTCGGCTTGGCCTTCGGCTCGGGCTCGGGCTTGGCCGTCGTGGCGGCCTTCGGCTTCGGCTTCCCCTTGGGCTCGGATGTCGGGGTGGCCTTCGACTTCGGTTTCGACTTGGGCTCGGGCGCCGGGGTGGCCTTCGACTTCGACTTCCCCTTGGGCTCGGGCGCCGGGGTGGCCTTCGACTTCGGTTTCAGCTTCGCCTCCGGCTCCAGCTCAGCCCCCGTCGTCGAGCCAGTGCCGCTCTTTGATGCCACCCGTTTCGCCGTCCTCACCGGTTCCGCCGTTCCCTGCCGTTTCATCCGTCCAGCCGGGCTTTTTGTCGCATTTTTCGCTCCACTCGCGGCCTGTTCGCCCACAGCGGAATCGCGGCCTTCCGACACCCCATCAGCCCCCTTGGCCTGCGCTCCCACCGGCGTTCCGGACACCCGGCCAGCCTAGAGCCAGGTACTGACATCCGCCCCGGTCACCGATGATCCACCCCCAATCGGCCCCCTGCCGCACGTCTCGGCACGTACGTGCGTCAAACTGGTTTGTGATCGATCGCACTGTTTTACCGTCCGGCATGATGGGGACCACGGTTCCCTGAACAGGCCGACAAGGAGAGAACTCGTGGACGACGTTCTGCGGCGCGCCCCGCTTTTCGCGGCGCTCGATGACGAGCAGGCCGCGGAGCTCCGCGCCTCGATGAGTGAGGTGACCCTCGCGCGCGGCGACGCGCTGTTCCACGAGGGTGACCCGGGCGACCGCCTCTATGTGGTCACCGACGGCAAGGTGAAGCTCCACCGCACCTCCCCCGACGGCCGCGAGAACATGCTGGCTGTCCTCGGCCCCGGCGAGCTGATCGGTGAGCTGTCGCTCTTCGACCCGGGCCCGCGCACCGCCACCGCGACCGCGCTGACCGAGGTGAAGCTCCTCGGCCTCGGCCACGGCGACCTCCAGCCCTGGCTGAACGTGCGCCCCGAGGTGGCCACGGCCCTGCTGCGCGCTGTCGCACGGCGACTGCGCAAGACCAACGACCAGATGTCCGACCTGGTCTTCTCCGACGTGCCGGGCCGTGTCGCCCGTGCGCTCCTCGACCTGTCGCGCCGCTTCGGCGTCCAGTCCGAGGAGGGCATCCACGTCGTGCACGACCTGACGCAGGAGGAGCTGGCCCAGCTGGTCGGCGCCTCCCGCGAGACGGTCAACAAAGCCCTGGCCGACTTCGCCGGCCGCGGCTGGCTGCGGCTGGAGGCCCGCGCGGTGATCCTGCTCGACGTGGAGCGGCTGGCCAAGCGGTCGCGCTGACCCGTCGTCGTACGCAACGCCCGAGGGGCCCCGCCGACACCGGCGGGGCCCCTCGCGTACGTCACGGGGGCAGGGCCCGTCAGATCAGTCCGTGCTCCCGCAGGTACTCCAGCTGCGCCCGCACCGAGAGCTCCGCCGCAGGCCACAGCGACGGGTCCACGTCCGCGTACACGTGCGCCACCACCTCCGGCGATGTCCGGTACCCGGCCTCCACCGCCGTCTCCACCTGGGCCAGCCGGTTCGCGCGGTGCGCCAGGTAGAACTCGACGGCGCCCTGCGCGTCGTCCAGCACCGGCCCGTGTCCCGGCAGCACGGTGTGCACTCCGTCGTCCACCGTCAGCGAACGCAGCCGCCGCAGCGAGTCGAGGTAGTCCCCGAGACGCCCGTCGGGGTGCGCCACCAGCGTCGTCCCGCGGCCGAGGATCGTGTCCCCCGTCAGCACCGCGCGGTCGGCGGGCAGGTGGAACGAGAGCGAGTCCGCGGTGTGGCCCGGGGTCGGCACCACATACATCTCCAGCCCGCCGGTCGTGATCACGTCCCCCGTGCCCAGGCCCTCGTCCCCCAGCCGCAGCCCGGGGTCCAGCGCGCGCACCTTCGTACGGGTCAGCTCCGCGAACCGCGCCGCGCCCTCCGCGTGGTCGGGGTGGCCGTGGGTGAGGAGCGTGAGCCCGATCCGGCGGCCCGCGCGCTCGGCGGTGTCGATGACGGCCCGCAGGTGGACGTCGTCCAGCGGTCCCGGATCGATGACCACCGCGAGGTCCGAGTCGGGCTCGGCGACGATCCAGGTGTTGGTGCCGTCCAGCGTCATCGGTGACGCGTTGGGCGCGAGGACGTTGACCGCACGAGTGGTGGCGGGGCCGGAGAGCACTCCGCCGCGCGGCTGTCCGGGCAGTGCTGCCGCGTCGCTCATGCCGCCCCACCGCCCGTGACGTCAGCCCCGCTCGTGCTGCCGCCCCTGCCGGCCGCCGGGATGTGTTTGGTGAACTCCGCGTGCCCCGGCCAGCTCAGCACCAGCTCGTCGCCCTCCAGGCGCGCCTGTGCGAGTACGGGGGCGAGGTCCTGGGCCGATGACGCCTCCAGCGCCTGTGCGGCGGTGGCATGGGCCCTGAGCCCGCGCAGTGTCGAGACCGTCGGCGGCATCATCAGCAGCTCGCCGCGGTCGTAGCCGTCGCACGCCTCCCCCGGACCGATCCACACCGTGCGGTCGGCCTCCGTGGAGGCGTTGCGGGTGCGCTGGCCGGCCGGGAGCGCGGCGACGAAGAACCAGGTGTCGTAGCGGCGCGGTTCGAACTCCGGAGTGATCCAGCGCGCCCACGCGCCGAGCAGATCCGTGCGCAGGACCAGTCCGCGGCGCTCCAGGAACTCCGCGAACGACAGCTCACGTGCGACCAGGGCCTCGCGATCGGCCTCCCAGTCCGCGCCGGTGGTGTCCGTGACGACGGTGTCCGCGGTCGGGCCCGCGAGCAGGACGCCCGCCTCCTCGTACGTCTCGCGGACCGCCGCGCAGAGGATCGCCTGCGCCTCGGCGGGCGTGCCGACCCCGAGCCGCCGCGCCCAGCTCTCCGGCGCGGGCCCGGCCCAGCCGACGAGCCGGTCGTCGTCGCGCGGGTCGACCCCGCCACCCGGATAGGCGTACGCACCTCCGGCAAAGGCCATCGACGTGCGCCGGCGCAGCATGTGGACAGTGGGCCCGCCCCCGGAACCGGCGACGGCGTCCCGGAGCAGCATCACGGTGGCGGCCCGCCGAGGGGTGGCGGCCGTCAGTTCGCCGGTGGCGAGGGCCCGGATCCGGTCGGGCCATTCCGGTGGGTACCACTGACCATTGGACATGGCCGGAGGCTATCCGGAACCGCGAGGATGTTCGAGGGGGGCCGAGATCCGTACATCCCCCGTACACAGATGATCGCCACCGGCGCACAGACGAACGGCTCCCGCAGACAGAAGATCCGCCCCGGCGTGCGACAGAACCGTCCCCACGCCCAGCCGGTCCGCCCCGGCGTGCGACAGAACCACCCTCGCTCCCAGCCGGGCCACCCCGGCGCGCGACAGAACCGCCCCCACACCCAGCCGGGCCACCCCAGCACACAGACGATCGGCTCCCGCAGACAGAAGATCCCGCCCGGTCGTCGTGACCGGGCGGGATCGGAGGAAGTCGGCGAAACCGGCCGAACCGGCGGAGCCGGTGGTGGGAGGCCGGCTCAGACCCCGGTCAGTTCGACCTGGATCTCCACCTCGACCGGTGCGTCCAGCGGCAGCACCGCGACGCCCACGGCGCTGCGCGCGTGCACGCCCTTGTCTCCGAGGACGGCACCGAGCAGCTCGCTCGCGCCGTTGATCACGGCGGGCTGGCCGGTGAAGTCGGTGGCCGAGGCGACGAAGCCGACGACCTTCACGACACGCGCGATCCGGTCCAGGTCACCCGCGACCGACTTCACCGCGGCGAGCGCGTTGAGGGCGCAGGTCTTCGCCAGCTCCTTGGCCTCGTCGGGCGTGACCTCCGCGCCGACCTTGCCGGTGACGGCGAGCTTGCCGTCCACCATCGGCAGCTGGCCCGAGGTGTACACGTACACCCCGGACTGCACGGCCGGCTGGTACGAGGCCAGCGGCGGCACGACGGCCGGCAGGGGCAGTCCGAGCTCGGCGAGCTTCGCCTCGACGACGCCCGCCACTACTGCTTCTCCCGCTTCAGGTAGGCCACGAGCTGCTCGGGGTTGTTCGGGCCGGGAACGACCTGGACCAGCTCCCAGCCGTCCTCGCCCCAGGTGTCCAGAATCTGCTTGGTCGCGTGCACGAGAAGGGGCACGGTCGCGTATTCCCACTTGGTCATGGGCCCGACTGTAATGCCTGCGCAATCCACGGGACGCGCAGCCTCATGCGTAGCCTGCGGTACGACTGGTTAGGCTCGAATACGTGAGCAGGTTCCAGGTCGTCAGCGGCAAGGGCGGTACCGGTAAGACCACGGTCGCCGCCGCCCTCGCGCTCGCCCTCGCGACCGAGGGCAGGCGCACCCTCCTCGTCGAGGTCGAGGGCAGACAGGGCATCGCCCAGCTCTTCGAGGCGGACTCCCTCCCCTACGAGGAGCGCAAGATCGCCGTCGCACCGGGCGGCGGGGAGGTGTACGCCCTCGCGATCGACGCCGAGCGCGCCCTCCTCGACTACCTCCAGATGTTCTACAAACTCGGCAGCGCGGGCCGGGCGCTCAAGAAACTCGGCGCGATCGACTTCGCCACCACGATCGCGCCCGGCGTCCGGGACGTCCTGCTGACCGGCAAGGCCTGCGAGGCGGTGCGCCGCAAGGACAAGCAGAACCGGTTCGTCTACGACTACGTGATCATGGACGCCCCGCCCACCGGCCGCATCACCCGCTTCCTCAACGTGAACGACGAGGTGGCGGGGCTGGCCCGGATAGGCCCGATACACAATCAGGCCCAGGCCGTGATGAGGGTACTGAAGTCCCCCGAGACCGCGGTCCATCTGGTGACCCTCCTGGAGGAGATGCCGGTCCAGGAGACCGCCGACGGCATCGCCGAGCTCCGGGCGGCCGAACTGCCGGTGGGCCGGGTCATCGTGAACATGGTGCGCCCGCATCTGCTGGACGAGGACGCGCTGCGCACCGCCGCGGGCGGCCGCCGCAAGGAGATCGCCAAGACGCTCACCCGGGCGGGCGTGACCGGCTCCGCGGCCCTCGTGCGCCCGCTGCTCGCCCAGGCCGCCGAGCACGCCCAGCGGGTCGAGCTGGAGCGTGAACAGCGCGCCGTACTGGCAGACCTCGGACTTCCGGGTTACGAACTCCCGCTGATCGGCGAGGGGGTGGACCCGGCCGGACTGTACGAGCTGGCGACGGAGCTCCGTAAGCAAGGCGTGGGCGAAGGGGCGGCGGGACAGGAGGTGGGTTCATGACATCGGACAGGAACCACGACGTGAGCAGCGACCGCGACGGGGCCGCGGCGGCGACCGCCCCCGCGCTGGACACGGACGCCCTCCTCGACGACCCGGACATCCGGATCATCGTGTGCTGCGGCTCGGGCGGAGTCGGCAAGACCACGACCGCCGCCGCGCTCGGCGTACGCGCGGCCGAGCGCGGCCGCAAGGTCGTCGTCCTCACCATCGACCCGGCCCGCAGGCTCGCCCAGTCGATGGGCATCGACTCGCTGGACAACGTCCCCCGCCGGGTGAAGGGCATCGAGACACGGGGCTCCGGGGAACTGCACGCCATGATGCTCGACATGAAGCGGACCTTCGACGAGATCGTCGAGGCGCACGCGGACGGCGAGCGGGCCCGCGCGATTCTGGAGAACCCCTTCTACCAGTCCCTGTCGGCCGGATTCGCGGGCACGCAGGAGTACATGGCGATGGAGAAGCTCGGTCAGCTCCGGGCGCGCGAGGAGTGGGACCTGATCGTCGTCGACACCCCGCCGTCGCGATCCGCGCTCGATTTCCTGGACGCGCCGAAGCGGCTCGGCTCGTTCCTGGACGGGAAGTTCATCAAGCTGCTGATGGCCCCGGCGAAAATGGGCGGCCGGGCCGGGATGAAGTTCCTCAATGTGGGCATGTCGATGATGACCGGGACGCTCGGGAAGCTGCTCGGCGGCCAGTTCCTGAGGGACGTACAGACGTTCGTCGCCGCGATGGACACCATGTTCGGCGGGTTCCGCACCCGCGCCGATGCCACGTTCAAGCTGCTCCAGGCACCCGGCACGGCGTTCCTCGTCGTCGCGACGCCGGAGCGGGACGCGCTCCGCGAGGCGGCGTACTTCGTGGAACGGCTGGCCGCGGAGGACATGCCGCTGGCGGGGCTGGTCCTCAACCGGGTGCACGACAGTGAGGCCGCCCGGCTCTCGGCCGGGCAGGCGCTGGCCGCCGCAGAAAATCTTGATGCGGCCGGCATTGTGGATCAGGGGGCCGGGAAGGCTGGACTTCGTGAGCCCGCCGACTCCCCCTCGGCCCGGGCCGCCCAGACCACGGACACCGCTGGAGCCGCCACCCCCGACCTGTCCGAGCATGCCTCGGGGCACGACCACGGACCTGAGCACGAGCCCACCGACGTAGACGTACCAGAGGCCACACCAGAGGCCGGCGCAGACACAGATGGCACAGACACAGATGGCGCAGACACGGACGCGGACACCTCCGCCGCCCCGGCTGTCTCCGTCGAGCAGCTGACCGTCGGCCTGCTGCATCTGCACGCCGAGAGGATGCAGGTGGTCGCACGCGAACAACACACACGCGACCGTTTCACCGCGCGGCATCCCGAGGTGGCCGTGACAGCGGTGGCCGCGCTGCCCGGAGATGTCCATGACCTCGCAGGGCTGCGAGCCATCGGGGACCGGCTCGCGACCGGTTCCGCTCCGGCCGGAGCTGCCTAGCCACCGCGTAATCCGTCGTGAGCGTCGGCGTCCGAAGCACACGCCGTCCGCGGCAGACGTCATCCGTAGTGCACGCGCACGTCATCCGCGGCAGACGTCATCCGAGGTCCACGTCAGGACCCCGCCCGCACCACGTGGTCCGCACCACGGGGCCGGACCGCTCACCCACCGTCCGGGTTACCCCACGGCGGCGAGCGTCTCGTGCAGCTCGTCTTCCTCCAGCCCGATCGCCACGGGCAGGATGCCCGTGGACCGCTCGTACTCGCTGCGTGCGGTCTCCAGCAGCCGGCGCCAGGACGTGACGGTCGGGCGCCTGCGCAGCAGTGCGCGGCGCTCCCGCTCGGTCATTCCGCCCCACACGCCGAACTCGACGCGATTGTCCAGCGCATCGGCCAGGCACTCGGTCCGCACCGGACATCCGGTGCACACCGCCTTGGCCCTGTTCTGCGCTGCCCCTTGTACGAACAGTTCATCCGGATCGGTAGTGCGGCAGGCTGCCTGCGCACTCCAGTCGGTTACCCAGCCCATCCCGGCGCCGTCCTCTCCCGAATCGAGGCTCCCCCACGGCGACAGCGGCATATTCACCGCTGCCAGTTGAGGACGTTACGGAAGGTGGCGACAGCACAACACCCCCTTCGGGCCCAATCTTGAATGGCCCGAACGGACTATGCGTATGCGGCAGATCACCCAGGGGAGTGAGGTGAGGACATCCACGACTATCCCGAGAGAATCGGGACAGACCATCTGCGACACAACGGACGTTCGATGACACACAAGGCGTTTTCGGGAGCGCCTGAATCGTGGTCGGGTCACGCACGGGGTCATGCAGGGGGGTTGATACGAAACCGGACTGCTGTGACAGTTGAGAGCAGCTTAGGCCAAGGCATATACGTGTGTCCGGCGAATGAGAACGTAGGCTGCCCCCATGCCAAAGAAGCGCTCGGGCGGGGGTCTCACCACGACCCAGCAGGCCGCCAAGTTCCTCGGTGTCGCCGCACTCTCCGGAGTGGTCCTGGCGGGCATCGCGCTGCCGGCCGCCGGAGCACTGGGTCTCGCCGCCAAGGGAACGGTCGACGGGTTCGACGAGATCCCGGCCAATCTGAAGACTCCGCCGCTGAGCCAGCGAACCACGATCCTGGACAACAAGGGCGGCCAGATCGCCACGGTCTACTCGCGCGACCGCACGGTGGTGCCGCTGAAGGACATCTCGCCGTACATGCAGAAGGCGATCATCGCGATCGAGGACGCCCGCTTCTACGAACACGGCGCGGTCGACCTCAAGGGCATCCTGCGCGCGATGAACCGCAACGTTCAGTCGGGCGGGACCGCGCAGGGCGCGTCGACCCTCACCCAGCAGTACGTGAAGAACGTCTTCGTCGAGGAGGCGGGCGACGACCCGGCCAAGGTCGCAGAGGCCACCCAGCAGACGCTCGGCCGCAAGGTCCAGGAGCTGAAGTACGCGATCCAGGTCGAGGAAGAGCTCGGCAAGAAGAAGATCCTGGAGAACTACCTCAACATCACCTTCTTCGGGCAGCAGGCGTACGGGGTCGAGGCGGCCTCGCAGCGCTACTTCTCGAAGTCGGCGAAGGACCTGAAGATGGAGGAGGCGGCGCTGCTGGCCGGCATCGTGCAGTCGCCCAGCCGCTACGACCCCGTGAACGACACGGAGGAGGCGACCAAGCGTCGCAACACCGTGCTCCAGCGGATGGCGGATGTCGGGGACATCTCGAAGGCCGAGGCCGCCAAGGCCCAGGCGACGCCGATCAAGCTGAAGGTCAAGCGGCCGCGGAACGGGTGCATCACCGCGGTCAGCGGCTCCGGTTTCTTCTGCGACTACGTACGGCAGATCGTCACCGGCGACCCCGCCTTCGGGAAGACCGCGAAGGACCGCGCCAAGCTCTGGTCGACCGGCGGTCTCACCATCAAGACGACGCTCGACCCGCGCTCGCAGGCCGCCTCCAACGAGGCCGCCACCTCCCGGGTCAACAAGGACGACAAGATCGCCGACGCGGTCGTGCAGGTGAAGCCGGGCACGGGCCAGATCACCGCGATGGCCCAGTCCCGCCCGTACGGACTGGACCAGTCCAAGCACCAGACCGTGCTGAACCTCAACGTCGACCACAAGATGGGCGGCAGCTACGCCGGCTTCCAGGTGGGTTCGACCTTCAAGCCGATCACCGCGGCGGCGGCCCTGGAGAAGGGGATCAGTCCGGCACAGGACTTCACCTCCGACCACCAGATCTCGCTGCCCGGCGAGAGCTTCCGCACCTGCGACAACCGGCCTGCCGACAACCGCCCCTGGGAGGTGTCGAACGAGCTGGAGACGGAGAAGGGCACCTTCGACATGACCAGCGCGCTGGGCAAGTCGATCAACACCTACTTCGCGAAGCTGGAGCAGAAGGCCGGCCTCTGCGAGACCCTCTCGATGGCGGAAAAGGTCGGCTACATCCGCGGCAACAACAAGCCGCTGCAGCCGGTCGCCTCCACCACCCTCGGCGGCCAGGAGTCGACGCCGCTGGCGATGGCCTCGGTGTACGCCACCTTCGCCAACCGGGGCAAGTACTGCTCCCCGATCGCGATCCTCTCGGTGACCAAGCCGGACGGAAAGCAGCTCGCCGTACCGAAGTCGAAGTGCACGCAGGCCATGAGCGAGCACACCGCGGACACCATCAACCAGATGCTCAAGGGCGTCGTGGCGGACGGCACCGGTCAGCAGGCCGGACTCGACGACCGTGACAACGCGGGCAAGACCGGTACCACCGACGAGCGCAAGAACGCCTGGTTCGTCGGCTACACGCCGAACCTGTCCACGGCGGTGTGGGTCGGCAGTGACGGTGCCCAGCAGATCCCGATGAGCAACATCACCATCGGCGGTCAGTACTACGACGACGTCTGCGGTGGCTGTCTGCCCGGTCCGATCTGGAAGACCGCGATGACCGGCTCACTGAACGCCTCCGAGACCCCGGCCTTCAACGCGGTCGACGTACCGCGGTCGAAGCCGAAGGAGGACAAGGGCAAGAAGGACAAGGACAAGGGGAAGCCGGGCGGCGGCGACAACAAGCCCGGCGGCGACACCCCCTTCCCCGGCATCAGCATTTCGCCGGACCTGATCGGCGGCAACAACGGCCACGGCCGCGGCCAGGGCAACAACGGCACGCAAGGTCCCTGACCTGCCGCGGTCGCCGTGTCCGGACATGAAGGTGGGGTGCCCCCGGCCGGGGGCACCCCACCTTCATGTCCGGACACG
>NZ_JBIVLK010000006.1:0-266404 GCF_044751215.1 Streptomyces sp. NPDC088730 | reverse complement strand
GCCCCCCTCCCCGCCCGGGGCCGCGGGGCCCCCCCTCCCGGGGGGGGCCCCCGCGGGGGGCCCCCCCCCACCTTCATGTCCGGACACGGCGACCGGCGACGGGACCCGCCGGTCCCACCCGCTCCGGGGCTCCACTGGCCCCACCGCACCAACCTGGCCCGGGCTCCGGCCCCGGCTCCGGCTCCGGACGACTCCCGAGGCCCGGTCTCAGCCCGCGAGGAGCTTCTTGACCTGAGCGGCCACCCGGCCGCCCTCCGCGCGCCCCGCGACCTTCGGGTTCACGATCTTCATGACGGCGCCCATCGCACGCGGGCCCTCGGCGCCGCCGGCCTTCGCCTCGTCGACCGCCGACGCCACGATCGCGGCCAGCTCGTCGTCGCTCAGCTGCTGCGGGAGGTAGGCGTCGAGCAGCTCGCCCTCCTTCTTCTCCCGCTCGGCCTGCTCGGTCCGGCCGCCCTGCGAGAAGGCCTCGGCCGCCTCGCGGCGCTTCTTCGCCTCCCTGGCGATCACCTTCTGCACCTCGTCGTCGGAGAGTTCGCGGGCCGACTTGCCGCTGACCTCCTCCTTGGTGATCGCGGTGAGGGTCAGCCGGAGCGTGGACGAGGTCAGCTCGTCGCGCGCCTTCATGGCCGTGGTGAGGTCTTCCTTGAGCTTGGACTTGAGCGTGGTCATGTGGTGATTGTGGCAGGTGCGGGGCACCCGTCGCCCGCCGGTTTTCCCGTGGACACGAACCGTCTGCGACGATGGGCACATGCGCGCACGCTACGGAGTACCCCTGAAAATCACGGCGGTCACCGCCGCGGCCGGCGCCGCCGGTCTCGCCTACGCGGCCGGATTCGAGGCCCGCTCGTTCCGCCTGCGAAGGGTCACGGTCCCCGTACTCCCGCACGGAGCACGCCCGTTGCGCGTCCTGCAGATCTCCGACGTCCACATGGTGAGCGGTCAGCGGAAGAAACGCGCCTGGCTGCAGTCACTCGCGGGCCTGCGACCGGACTTCGTCGTGAACACCGGCGACAACCTCTCCGATCCGGAGGCGGTACCGGAGCTGCTGGACGCACTCGGCCCACTGATGCAGCTCCCGGGCGTGTACGTCTTCGGCTCCAACGACTACTACGGCCCCAAGCTCCGCAACCCCGTCCGCTACCTCTTCGAGAAGACCGCGGGCAAGCACGGCCTCAACGGAAACGCCCCGGCGGTCAACGTCGTCCACAACCCGTGGGAGCCCATGCGGGACGCCTTCGACGAGGCGGGCTGGCTGAACCTGTCCAACACACGCGGCCGACTCAAGCTCGACGGCCTGGAGCTCGCCTTCACCGGCCTCGACGACCCGCACATCAAGCGCGACCGCTACGCGGAGGTCTCGGGCGGCCCGGAGACGGGCGCCGACCTCTCCATCGGCGTGGTCCACGCCCCCTACCTGCGCTCCCTGGACGCCTTCACCGCGGACGGCTACCCGCTGATCCTGGCCGGCCACACCCACGGCGGCCAGCTCTGCATCCCCTTCTACGGAGCCCTGGTCACCAACTGCGACCTGGACACGGAACGCGTGAAGGGCCTCTCCTCCCACTCGGTGGACGGCAACCGCGCCTATCTCCACGTCTCGGCCGGCTGCGGCACCAACCGCTACACCCCGGTCCGCTTCGCCTGCCCGCCCGAGGCGACACTGCTGACCCTGACGGCCCGGGACGCGTAACCCCTCGCGCACCCTCTGCCACACTCCCCCCGGCGCACCCCTTCGCACATCCCCTCGCGCGACCTTTTCGCGCCTTTCGCGCACACCAGCGGATCTACCCCACCCCGGTATCCCTCACCCGCACCTCGATCGGGATAAAAACCGGATTTCGTCTCCGGCCGCAGGTGGGCTAAAGTAATCGATGTCGCCAGGACACTGGCGGCGATCGGGGTGTAGCGCAGCTTGGCAGCGCGCTTCGTTCGGGACGAAGAGGTCGTGGGTTCAAATCCCGCCACCCCGACAGCTGAAACACCAGGTCAGGCCCGGTACTGAGAAATCAGTACCGGGCCTGACTCGTTATGTGGCCCCGCCCCCGCCCCCAGGCATCCCTGGACCTGAAGGTGCTTGACGCGAAGATGGGGGTGAGCCGGGGTTGGAGGGCCTGGTGGCGATGGTCGCGTTGGTGGGCATGCGCAACCAGCCGGAGTGGGCCTTCTGTGCCGTGGGCGTTCACGGCAGCCGCAGCCGCCGTGAGCGTCGCGTGGACGTAATCCCCCAGCAGTCCCTGTACCGCTCCGCACCCCGGATCTAGTCTGTGGCGAACGGATCGTGACTCAGGGGAGTGTTCTCATGGACCCGATCACAGCGGCGGCGCTCGGGGCACTTGCCTCAAGTGCGGGCGGCGAGGCAGGCCGTCAGGCCTGGCAAGGACTCACCGCACTGGTGAGGCGTCCGTTCCGGCGCGGTACGGCACAGGACCCGGAGGGGGACGGAACGCCCGTGGTCAGCTCGGGCGAGCCGGAGGCCGCCGCCTTGGCGGCCAATCCCGCCGATCCGCTGCACGCACAGGCACTGGCGACGGCGCTGGGCGTACGGGCCGCCCTGGACGGGGAGTTCCGTGCCCTCCTCGACGCGTGGTGGCGGGCCGCCCAGGCGGGCGCGGGCGGTACGGTGCACAACAGCATCAGCGGCGGAACGCAGTCCGCCCCGGTGATCCAGGCCCGTGACGTCTCCGGCCTCACCTTCCACCTGCCCCCGGACACCGACCGCTGACCGCCGGGGGCCGGCGCCAGCGGCGGCGCTGGCCACAAACGGGCCATGCGCCGGGAATTCCGGGACCCGCGCCTCATCGCAGGTCTACTGTCTAACCCGCCGCTCCGCCCACCGTGGGCAACCGAGGAGGAACCCTGTGTCATCGCCCTGCGACCCCCAGAACGCTCCGGCCGGCGACGTGGGTACGGCGATCATGATGATCGACTCCAGGCTCAGATGCGTCCACGAGGGCAAGTCCGCGATCGACCCCGGGCAGCAGGAGATGGACGAACAGTTCGCCGCGTCCCTGGGGCCGGAGGGTGCTCAGGACCTGCTGGACGGCGCGTGCACGCTCATCTTCATGTTCATGAAGTGGCTGCGGGTGACCCACGAGCAACTCGACAAGGACGTCATCGAATACGTGGTGCCCACCCTGGTCGGGTCGATGCGCATGATGCCCAGGAGCGTCCCGCCCGAGGTCATCCCCACCATGGCCGGCCTCGTCATCGCCGCGGGCACCGGCCTGAGCCCCAATCTGTGGCGTCAGCAGTACGGGGACTGGACCGACGCGGAGATGACCCCCCTTGAGGCCACCGCGTTTCTGCTCGCGGAACACATCAACCGGATCGCCGACGACCCCGACTTCGCCACCCGCATGATTACCGAAGCGTTGTCCAGCGCGGACGCGGACTGATCTGCTGCGGTCACGGGTTCGGTGAGGCCGGGGATGCTGGCTTGCTGAAGTGCTGTGTGGATGTGGGTGCGAGGGCGGGTGCGGTGGTTCGTGCTCGCCCTGGCGTTCGCGTTGGCGTTCGCCTTGTTGCGGTGGTTACTTCGGGTCGCGGTTGAAGGTCGATGTCGACCAGCGGTAGCCGAGGGCGGCGAGGGCGAGGGACCAGGCGATGGTCAGCCAGCCGTTGTTGCCGATCTCGGTGCCGAGGAGGAGTCCCCGCAGCGTTTCGATGGCCGGGGTGAAGGGCTGGTACTCGGCGATGGGCCGGAACCAGCCGGGCATGGTGTCGACGGGGATGAAGGCGCTGGAGAGCAGCGGCAGCAGGATCATGGGCATGGCGTTGTTGCTGGCGGCCTCGGCGTTGGGGCTGATGAGGCCCATGCCGACGGCGATCCAGGTGAGCGCGGTGGCGAAGAGGACGAGCAGGGCGAAGGCGGCGAGCCATTCCAGGGGGGTGGCATCGGTGGAGCGGAAGCCGATGGCCACGGCCACCGCACCGACGAGGACGACGCTCATGACCGCTTGCAGAACGCTGCCGACGACGTGTCCGACGAGTACGGAGCCGCGGTGGATGGCCATGGTGCGGAAGCGGGCGATGATGCCTTCGGTCATGTCGGTGGAGACGGACACGGCGGTTCCGACGACGGTGCTCCCGATGGTCATGAGCAGGATGCCGGGAACGATGTAGGCGATGTAGGCGGAGCGGCCCCCGCCGCCGCCACCGAGGCCGGCGCTCATCACGCCGCCGAAGATGTAGACGAAGAGCAGGAGCAGCATCACGGGGGTGAGGAGGAGGTTGAGGGTGAGGGAGGGGTAGCGGCGGGCGTGCAGGAGGTTGCGGCGCAGCATGGTGGTGCAGTCGCGTGCGGCGAGGGGCAGGGTGCTCATCGGGCTGTCTCCTTCAACTGGCCTGGGATGTCGGTGGTGCTGGGGGTGGCGCCGTCGGGGGTGCCGGTGAGGGCGAAGAACACGTCGTCGAGGTCGGGGGTGTGGACGGTCAGCTCGTCGGCCCGGATGTCGGCGGCGTCGAGGCGGTCCAGGATGGTGCGCAGTTCGTGCTGGCTGCCGTTGCTGAGGATCTGGAGGGAGAGCGCTTCGTCGTCGTGGGTGGTGTCCGGCAGCGCGGTGACGGCGTGGCGGTAGGTGGCGGGGTCGGTGAAGCGGAGTTTGATGTGTCCGCCGGGGATGAGGCGCTTGAGCTCCTCGGCGGTGCCCTCGGCGGCGATCTTTCCGCCGTTGAGTACGGCGATGCGGTCGGCGAGTTCGTCGGCCTCTTCGAGGTACTGGGTGGTGAGGAAGATCGTGACGCCGTCGGAGACGAGCTCGCGGATGATCTGCCACATGTTGTGGCGGCTTCGGGGGTCCAGGCCGGTGGTGGGTTCGTCGAGGAAGATGATCCTGGGGTTGCCGACCAGGGTCATCGCGATGTCGAGCCGGCGTTTCATGCCTCCGGAGTAGGTGGAGGCGGGCTTCTTCGCGGCGTCGGTGAGGTCGAAGCGTTCCAGAAGTTCGGCGGTGGCGCGGCGGCCCTCGGTACGGGACAGGTGGTGCAGGTCGGCCATCAGGAGCATGTTCTCCTCGCCGGTGATCAGGCCGTCGACGGCGGAGAACTGGCCGGTGACGCCGATCGCCGCGCGTACCGTCTGCCGGTCTGTGGCCAGGTCGTGGCCGCCTACCCGGATGCCGCCGGAGCCGGGGTCGGGTGACACGAGCGTGGAGAGGATCTTCACGGCGGTGGTCTTCCCCGCGCCGTTCGGGCCGAGCAGGGCGAAGACCGTACCGGCGGGGACCGCCAGGTCGATCCCGTCGAGGACCAGCTTGTCCCCGTAGGACTTGCGCAGGCCGCTCGCCTCAATAGCCAGGTTCGTCATGCCGGTTGCTCCTCAGAGGCTGCGGGCGACGATGTCGCCCTGGGTGGTGGTGGCGCGGATGTTCAGGCCGGCGTCGGCGCCCTCGGTGTTCTTCAGCGCGTTCTCGATCCGGCCGTAGCCGGTGCCGGCGTCCAGGGACGCGGAGACTCCGCGGGCCGCGCCGACCGACACGTCGCCGGACAGGGTGCGCAGGACGACGGTGCCGCGTACGGCCTCGGTGATCCGGAGGTCGCCCTTCTGGGTGCTGATCTCCGCGGGGCCGCCCAGGTGGCCGACCGAGATGTCGCCGGCGAGGAGGCTGATGCGGGCGCCGGCGACCTGGTCGAGCTTGACCGAGCCCTGTGCGCCCTCGAAGGCGACGTCACCGAGCCGCCCGACGCCCCGGAACTCGGCGGCGGCCGCGTTCGCCTCGACGCTGGAGTCGGCGGGCAGTTGGACGGTCACCTCGACGGATCCGGAGCTGCCGAGGATGCGGTTCTTCGGCGGTGCGGCCGCGATCCGCAGGACGCCTTCGTCGTACTCGACCGTGATCCGCTCCGCCGCCTGCACGTCGCGGCCCTTCGAGGCGTCCGCGGGGAGGACCTCGACCGTGGTGTCCGCCCGGTCGGCGGCGATGAGCCGGATGCGTCCGGCGGGGATGTCGAGGACGGCCGAGACGGCGGCGGGGGTGTTGAACTTCTGCATGGCGTTCTCCCTCTTCTTCGGCGGCCGCTCCTTGCTTCCGCCGTTTCTGATAGTGGAAACGCTACGTTGTGTTCAGTGAACTGGCAACGTACTCGTTGCATTGGAAATGCGTTCACGCAGCTCAGAGCACCAATATCGTTGCAACGGCTTTGAATGTAATGCAACAACCCCACCAGCGTTCGTTGCAATGAATTGAAAGCGAACGCTATGCTGGCGGCACCGCAGACCACGGAGGAGACAGCGATGCCCGGAGGCAGGCTCACCCAGCAGGAACGTCAGCAGATCGCGCTCGGACTGGCCGACGGCCTGGCCTACGCGGAGATCGCCAGACGGCTCGACCGTCCGACCTCGACCGTCACGCGCGAGGTGATGCGCAACGGCGGCCCCACCGCGTACCGCGCCGACCTCGCCCACCGTGCGACCGAACGCCGCACCCACCGGCGCGGGCAGACCGCACCCCGGGCGTCCGCCGCGCCCGCCCAGGCCTACGGGCGCGACCCGGAGGCGGTGCGGGAGTACGAGGAGATCTTCACGACCGCCCTCATACAGTCGGGCACGCCCAAGATGATGGCCCGGGTGATGACCTGTCTGTACACCGCCGACTCCGGCAGCCTCACCGCTTCCGAACTGGTCCAGCGCCTCCAGGTCAGCCCGGCGTCCATCTCCAAGGCGATCGCCTTCCTCGACAGCCAGGGCCTCGTTCGCCGGGAACGCGACGAACGCCGCCGCGAGCGCTACGTCGTCGACGACGACATCTGGTACCAGTCGATGATCTCCAGCGCCCGGTCGACCGCCCAGCTCGTCGAGACCGCACGGCAGGGCGTCGGCGTCCTCGGTCCCAACACTCCGGCCGGCGTCCGCCTGGAGAACATCGCCCGCTTCCTCGACTTCGTCACCGAGAGCCTCGTCCGCTCCGCCGAACAGGCCCGCGACGTCCTGCACACGAAGCCCAAAACGCCCCCGGACGCCACTGACTGACGGCGCCTCAGGGGCGTACGGGACATGAGCAGGTGTACGCGGATACGGGGCCGCCCCGTCAGGCGTCGGCTCCGCCGAAGCGTGCCCGGAAGGACTCCAGGTCCTCCTCGGAGAGTTTCGCGAAGAGCACCGGCGGCACGGTGAACGGCGTTCCGGCCGCGACGGCGTCCAGGGACGCCGCCTCTCCGGCGGTCACCCAGGTCGCGGTGTCGCCCTCCAGCGCGAAGGCGCCGCGCATCGCGGCGGCCGAGGCCGGGATCAGCGGTTCGGAGACGATCGCGTAGAGGTGGATGAGGTTCATCGCCGTGCGCAGGGTCAGGGCCGCAGCCTCCGGGGCTGCCTTGATCTCCAGCCAGGGGGCCTTGTCCTCCAGGTAGGAGTTGCCCGCCGACCACAGGGCGCGCAGCGCGGCAGCGGCCTTGCGGTACTGGAGGGACTCCATGTGTTCCTCGTACTCGGCGAGGAGACGCGCGATCTCCTCGCCCAGCCGCGCCTCCGGCTCTCCCGCCGCGCCGCCCGCCGGGACGTCGTCGCCGAACCGCTTGCGGGAGAAGGACAGCACGCGGTTGACGAAGTTACCGAGGGTGTCGGCGAGGTCCTTGTTGACCGTGGCGGCGAAGTGCTCCCAGGTGAAGGAGGAGTCGTCGGACTCGGGGGCGTTGGCGATCAGGAAATAGCGCCAGTAGTCGGCCGGCAGGGTCTCCAGGGCGGCGTCGGTGAAGATGCCGCGCTTCTGGGAGGTGGAGAACTTGCCGCCGTAGTACGTCAGCCAGTTGAAGCCCTTGACGACGTCGACCTTCTTCCACGGTTCGCGCACGCCGAGTTCGGTGGCCGGGAACATCACCGTGTGGAACGGAACGTTGTCCTTGGCCATGAACTGCGTGTAGCGGACGGTGTCGTCGGCCTCGTACCACCACGACTTCCAGTCACGGTTCTCGCCGGGCCGGGCGGCATCCGACCACTCCTTCGTCGCGCCGATGTACTCGATCGGGGCGTCGAACCAGACGTAGAAGACCTTGCCCTCGGCCGCCAGCTCCGGCCAGGTGTCGGCCGGGACCGGAACCCCCCAGTCCAGGTCACGGGTGATGGCGCGGTCGTGCAGGCCCTCGGTCAGCCACTTGCGGGCGATGGAGGAGGACAGCTGGGGCCACTGCTCCTCGTGACGCGTCACCCACGCCTCGACCTCGTGCTGGAGCTTCGACTGGAGCAGGAACAGGTGCTTGGTCTCGCGGACCTCCAGTTCCGTGGAACGGCTGATCGCCGAGCGGGGGTTCAGCAGATCGGTCGGGTCGAGGACGCGGGTGCAGTTCTCGCACTGGTCCCCGCGGGCCTTGTCGTAGCCGCAGTGCGGGCAGGTCCCTTCGACGTACCGGTCGGGCAGGAAGCGGCCGTCGGCGGGCGAGTAGACCTGGCGGATCGCCCGCTCCTCGATGAAGCCGTTCTCGTTCAGCTTCCGCGCGAAGTGCTGGGTGATCTCGGCGTTCTGCGCTGAAGAGCTACGGCCGAAGTAGTCGAAGGCCAGCTGGAACCCCTCGTAGACCGCCTTCTGCGCGTCATGGGCCTGCGCACAGAACTGCGCGACCGGCAGTCGGGCCGCCTTCGCCGCCAACTCGGCGGGCGTCCCGTGCTCGTCGGTCGCGCAGATGTACAGGACGTCGTGGCCGCGCTGGCGGAGGTACCGGGAGTACACGTCCGCCGGAAGCATCGACCCGACCATGTTGCCCAGGTGCTTGATCCCGTTGATGTAGGGAAGCGCGCTGGTTACCAGGTGTCGAGCCATCCTCGGATGCTCCATTCCGTACGTACGGCGCCGACGGCTGTGCCACGGCGGGCCCCGGTCGGGGAGGCGGCCGGTGCCGGCCGCTCCGGTCATTCAACCGTGTCGCACACGGGGTGAACGCCGGAGCCGTGGACCTCCCCGCGCGCCCACGCGTACGGCTACTGTCCCGAGCGGCTCACGGTCACCGTCCTGAGAGGATCACGGTCACCGTCCCGAGAGGATTACCGTCACCGCCCTGAGAGGATCAGGACATGGCGCACTCACCTGTGCAGGTCGATGCCACCGACCCGGAGCTGCTTGCGGCGTTCTGGTCCGAGCTGCTCGGCAGGCCGGTCGTGGCCCGCATGGGACCGTACGTGTGGCTACGGCGCGAGAACGGCCTGGGCCTCGGCTTCCAGCGGACCGGCGAGCCCAAGTCGGCCAAGAACCGTATGCACTTCGACATCACCTCGCCGGACCCGGCCGCCCAGCAGCAGCGCGTCGAGGCACTCGGCGGGCGACGGCTGGAGGAGTACGCGGACGGCGGCTTCCTGGTGATGGCCGACCCCGAGGGCAACGAGTTCTGCATCATCCCCGAAGGCCCCTTCGAACTCGATGACGAGGGGCGCGCGGACTACCTCGGCTGACGTTCCTCCTCAGCTGACGTTCCTCCTCAGCCGTCGGAGGCCACGCGGTCCAGCCACTCCCTCAGCAGGTGCTGCTCCGCGCCACTGAGAACCGTCTGCTCCGGCAGCGCGGCGCGCAGGGCGCGGGCGGCACCGGCCGGGCCCGCGTCCCGCACCGCGGGCTCCCGGTTGGTCACCGCGGCGACCATGGACTCCCGGAGCGTCGTCAACAGAGCCGGGTTGCGCCGGTCCTCCGGCAGGGACAGCCAGGTGAGCACCGCGCCCCGTGCCGTGGCGTGGATGAGCATCGCCGCGAGCTCCTCGTCGACCCGGAGCCAGCCCCCGGCGGCCAGCCGCCGTATCCGCCCCATGAGGATCTCCAGGCCCGTCCTGAAGGCCGCCGACGCGGGCCTGGTGGGCTCGCTGTACATCAGCGTGAACAGCGCCGGGTTGGCGAGGCCGAACTCGACCGCCAGATCCCATCCGCCCCTCAGGTCCTCGATGAGGTCCGGCGGATCGGGGTCCACGTGCTTGGTCGCGAGGAACCTGGCGAAGCCGTACTCGGCCACCGCGTCGAGCAGTCCGCCCTTGTCACCGAACATGCGGTAGATCGCCGGTGGCTGAACACCCGCCGCGACCGCGACGGCGCGGGTGGTGACGGCGTCGCGCCCCTCCCGCGCCAGCAGACCGGCCGCCGCCTCGATGATCCGCTGCCTGGGCTGCGCATGCGCATCGACATCGGCGTTGGCGCTGGAGTCGGCGTTGGCGTCGGCGTTGGCGTTGGCGTTGGCGTTGGCAGCGATACCGGAAGCGGCGCGGATGTCGCTGTCCGCGCTGCCACCTCCGTGATCGCCGCCCATGCCGCTGCTCCTGACAGCTTCGGTGTCGGTGTCGCGTGAACGTGGTGCCATATATCGATGATACAGATTCGCTGGTTCCATCGATAGTTCCAGTGTTACGGTGAATGTGATTCCACCGGAAACATGGTGCTGGAACGCCATACCGGCACAGCACATCGGAACAGCACATCGGAACAGCACACTGGAGCACATCATGATCATCGTGACCGGAGCCACCGGAAAGCTCGGACGTCAGATCGTCGAGAGGCTGCTGACGCGCATGCCGGCGGACCGGATCGGCGTCAGCGTCCGCGACCCGCAGAAGGCGAAGACGTTCGCGGACCGTGGCGTACGGGTGCGGCAGGGCAGCTTCACCGACCCCGGCAGCCTCGCCCACGCCTTCGAGGGCGCCTCCCAGGTGCTCATCGTCTCCACCGACAGGATGGGCGAGGAGTGCGTGCGGCAGCACCGCGCCGCGATCGACGGAGCCGTAGCGGCGGGCGCCGGCCGCATCCTCTACACCAGTCAGATGGGCGCCGGCCACGCCTCGCACTTCCAGGCCTGCCGCGACCACGCCGCCACCGAGGACGCGTTGCGCGCCTCCGGCGTACCGTTCACCTCGCTGCGCAACGGCTTCTACGCCTCCAGCGCGGTGCAGTTCGCCGCCCAGGGTCTGGAGTCGGGCGAGATCGCGCTCCCCGCGGACGGCCCGGTCGCCTGGACCGCGCACGCCGATCTCGCGGACGCGGCCGCCGCCATCCTGGCCGACGAGGGCCGCTTCGAGGGGCCCACACCGCCGCTCACCGGCCCCCAGGCGCTCACGTTCGACGACATCGCGGGCATCGCCGCCGGGATCACGGGCCGCACCGTCACCAGGGCCACCGTGCCCGACACCGAGTTCCGGGAACACCTGGTGGGCCACGGCGCCCCCGAGGAGGTCGCGGACCAGCTGCTCGGCATCTT
The DNA here is from genome assembly GCF_044751215.1 of Streptomyces sp. NPDC088730. NCBI lineage: Bacteria > Bacillati > Actinomycetota > Actinomycetes > Kitasatosporales > Streptomycetaceae > Streptomyces > Streptomyces sp. NPDC088730. Next base: position 255,247 of record NZ_JBIVLK010000006.1, on the reverse strand, counting down.
CGCGGCCGCCCGCGCCGGTGAGTTCACCGCCGTCGACCCGACGCTGGCCGACCTGCTCGGGCGCGAACCCATCGGCATGAGCACCGTGCTGCGTGAGCAGGCGGCCGGCGACAACAGCGATCAGTAGGGGCAGGCCACCGGGGCGGAGTGCCTGAACGGTCCGTCCAGGGCTGCCCACTGCAGCAGCATGATGGTCTTGGCATCCGCGATGTCCCCGCTGCGGATCATCGCCAGCGCCTCGTCGAAGGGGAGTTCCAGGGTCGCGATGTCCTCGCCCTCCTCAGCGATCCCGTGCCCATCGTTCAAGGCGGTCACGGCGGTCACGGCGGTCACGGCGGTCACGGCGGTCACGGCGGTCACGGCGGTCACGGGATCGTAGGGGGCTGCGTAGAAATGCAGGCGCTCGGTGACCGACCCCGGGCTCATGTAGACGGTGAACACCGGCTCGGGGGCTCCGATGACATGTCCGGTCTCCTCGGCCGCCTCCCGGCGGATGGCCTCCTCCGGGGCATCACCGTCCAGCAGCCCGGCAGCCGCCTCGATCAGCATCCCGTCGGGGTGCCCGTTCACGTACGCCGGCAGACGGAACTGACGGGTGAGCAGCACGGTGCGACGCCCGGTGTTGTGGAGCAGGACCGTGGCGCCGTCGCCCCGGTCGTACGTCTCGCGCTGCTCCCGGCTCCAATGCCCGTCGCTGTGCTGGTAGTCGAAGGTCGTCCTGCGCAGGACGTACCAGTCGCAGGAGAGCACGTCCACGTCCCTGACGCGCACCCGCGGGTTTCCGGTCAGGTCCCGGCCGTGCCGGTCCAGGCCCGTGCGCCCGCGCCGGTCCGGGGTGTCCAGTCCGGCGGTCACCGCGCGGCCGGGATCTCGTCGATGCCGGTGTAGACGTCCAGGCCGAGGCCCCGGGCCGTCGTCACCATCCGGTCCGCACCCTCCGAGGGGCCTCCGATGCGCAGTACGGCGTCGCAGCGCGCCAGCAGGCGCTCGGCGACGGGGTGGAAGATCTCCTGGAAGACCGGGTCGCCCGGCCCCGTGCTCCCCGCGGCCTCGACCAGGGGAAGGGCCAGCGCCTCGCCGGTGAGCGGCAGGTGGCCCGCACGGAAGAGTTCCAGTGCGGTCAGGTTCATCGCACGCACATGGGCGTCGAGCTTGGCCGGATCGTCCCCGGTCCCCGAACGGTAGGGGCCGGCGACCAGGATCATCAGGGGGCGCGGGACAGCGGTCATGACGGGTGCTCCTCGGGGTGGGCCGGGTTCAGGCCAGGGTGGTGCGGACGCCCTCGTCGCGCAGGGCCGCAAGGGTCTGGGGGCCGTTGGGATGGGTGGCCGGGTCCTCGGCCGCGGCGTCGGTGACGAAGTCGTCGACCGCGCCCAGCGGAGCGACCCGGCTGAACGCGCGCACCCCGAGCTTGGTCGCGTCCGCCACCGCGATCGTCCGGGTGGCCGCCGTGAGCGCGGACTGCTTGACCGCCGCGTCGTCCAGCGAGAACTCCGACCACCCGTACTCGGCGTGCACACCGCCGATGGACAGTACGAAGCAGTCGAAGGCCAGTGCCTCCAGCGTGCGCAGGGCCAGCGGGCCGACGAGGGACCGCTCGCCGGGACGGGACCGGCCGCCCACGACCAACAGGTCGATTCCCGGCCGGTCCGCCAAGCTCACCGCGGCCTGCAGGCTGAGGACCGCCACCGTGAGCGGGGCCCGTTCCGCGAGGTGCTCCGCGACGTGGACGGTGGTGGTGCCCGCGTCCAGCAGCACCCTGGAACCCGGCTCCACCATCGCGGCCACCGCCGCCCCGAGCCGGTCCTTGGTCGCGGCCTGCCACGGCTCGCGCGCCGAGAACCCCGCCCCTTCCTCACGGGACCGCGTGGCGACGGCACCTCCGTGCACCCGGCGCACCAGCCCCTGGCGCTCAAGGGCGTCGAGGTCCCTGCGCACGGTCATTTCGGAGACCCCCAGCCGATGCGAGAGCTCCGACACGGGAACCCGGTCGGAGCCCTGCACCAGCCGCAAGGTCAGGTCAAGACGGTTAGCGACACCCATGCCCTCATTTCTAACATGTTCGTGTTCGTTTGAACATTCACTTGTGTGAGTCCGTGAGGTGGCCGACCGTCGGGGCCACCGCACCGAAGAGGTCCGCGACGGTGGTCAGGGCGGCGGCCTGGAGAACGGCGGCGGGCAGTGCGCCGCCGTCCGGGGCGGGCAGGGAGCGGGTGGCGGTCGCCTCGGCGACGACCGTGGGCCGGTAGCCGTGGTTGAAGGCGCCCTGGGCGGTGAACGTGACGCACATGTGGGTCATGAACCCGGCCAGCACAAGTTCCGGACCGGCGCCCCGCTCCCGCAGGACCTTCTCCAGGTCCGTGCCGTGGAAGGCGTCGGGGAACCGCTTGACGACGACCGGCTCCCCCTCGGCCGGGGCCACCTCCGAGCTGATGGCGCCGATCTCCGCGCGAATGTCATACGGACCGCCCTCACCGCCGTCGTTGACGATGTGGATGACCGTCGCCCCCGCCTCACGGGCGGCGGCCAGCAGGCGCGCCCCGGCTGCCAGGGCGGGTTCGGCACCTTCCAGCGCCATGACGCCGGTGCGGTAGGTGTTCTGGAAGTCGATCATGAGCAGAGTGGCCGAGCCGAGGCCGGGCAGCGTGTTGTCGAGACCGATGACGTCGCGCAGGGTCGTGGAGACGCTCATTGCAGAAGGTTCCTTTCGGGCAGGACTGTCAGGACCGAACGGTTCGGACAGAGACGGGGTCAGACAGAGACCGGGTCAGGTAGGGACCGGCTAGGCAGAGACTGGCTGGACAAAGACCGGAGGGACCAGTTCAGGCAGAGACCGGTTCAGGCAGAGACCGGTTCAGGCAGAGACCGGTTCGGACGTGCAGGGGCGGACCGGGCGCGGTCGCGCGTCGGCCGGACAGGGAAAGAGCAGGTCAGGCAGTGGTGCGGAAGCGGCGGCGGTAGGCGGCCGGGGTGGTGCCGATCTGCTTGCGGAACGCCCGGTGCAGCGTTTCCACCGAGCCCAGACCGGCCGCCGCCGCGACCCGGTCCAGCGGCTCATCGGTGGATTCGAGCAGTCTGCGCGCCGCCTCGACCCTGACCGCTTCCACGTACGCGGCCGGACTGGTGCCGGTCTCCTGGTGGAAGACCCGGGCGAAGTGCCGCTCGCTCAGGCACATGCGTTCCGCCAGCGCGGGCGCCGAGAGGTCGGCGTCCAGGTGTCCGGTGATGAACACCCGCAGCTCGTCGATGTCCCGACGGCTCGCGGCCGGCCGGCTCAGCGGGACGCTGAACTGACTCTGGCCGCCCTGCCGCCTCAGGTACATCACCAACTGCCTGGCCACCACCAGCGCCAGTTCCTCGCTGTGGTCCTCCGCCACCAGCGCCAGCGCCAGGTCCATGCAGGTGCTGATGCCCGCGCCCGTCCACACCTTTCCGGAGCGCACGAAGATCGGGTCGGGGTCCACCCGCACCTCGGGATGGTCGGCCGCCAGCTGCGCGGCGGTCGACCAGTGGGTGGTCGCCCGCCGCCCGTCCAGGAGACCGGCCGCCGCCAGTACGTGCGCACCCACGCACACCGAGGCGATGCGGCGGGCGTGCGGAGCCGTGTCCCGCACCCAGGCCACCACGTCGTCGTCGACCCGGGCCACCGGGCCTTCGGGACGCATGTCGACGGCGCCGGGCACCAGCAGGGTGTCCACCGCGCCCGTCACCTCCGCGAACGCCAGATCCGCCACGAGACGCACCCCCGCCGACGTGACGACGGGGCCCCGCTCGGGGCCGGCCAGCCTGACCTCGTACCCCGCTTCGCCCCCGGTCTCCCGGTTGGCCAGGGCGAACACCTCGGCCGGACCGGTGACGTCGAGGAGATCGACATCGGCGAAGACCGCGATCACGACGCGGTGGCGGCTGGAGGACATGCGTCCATCGTGACCGCCCGAGCGCACGGCCGCAATGACAGTTGTCTGTCACATTCGGACACCCGCCCCGGACGCCGAACCACAGGCAGGCCACCGGACGGGCCGCCCGCCAAGCATGCGTCCGGCCGGGGCGCGAGGGCCTGCGAAGTGACGGCCATGCAGACGTAAACCCCTTGTTTCGGGTGGAGTTCGAGGATTATCTACGCGCAGAGCTACGGGTACCGAACAATCATTCGGGCAATTCCGACAGGTTCCCGCCTGCCTATTACCGACTGGTACCGGAAGCTGCTACAACAGGTGACGCTCAATCAACCCCCCACCCACCCCCCACACTTCGGAGGGCTGACAGCTATGTCAGTACGGAGATTCTGGGCGTCCGCATCCACTCTGCTCCTCGCCGCCGCGGCTGCTCTGGGTATGGCCCAGCCGGCCTCGGCGACCTCCTCGGCCGCCGCCGGCGGATACGTCGCCCTGGGCGACTCGTACTCGTCCGGCGTCGGAGCGGGGAACTACCTCTCCGACAGCGGTGACTGCCGGCGCAGCACCAACGCCTACGCCTACCTCTGGGCGGCGGCGAACTCACCGTCCTCGTTCGACTTCGTCGCCTGTTCGGGCGCCACCACGAGCTCGGTGGCGAGCAGCCAGCTCGGCCCGCTGAACTCGTCCACCTCGCTGGTCAGCCTGACCGCGGGCGGCAACGACGTCGGCTTCGCGGACGTCATGCAGGACTGCGTGCTCTCCGGCGAGGCCGCCTGCCTCTCAAGCGTGGACTCGGCCGTATCGCAGATGAACAGTTCACTGCCGGCCGGTCTGAGCTCGCTCTACGGGTCCATCCACTCGAAGGCCCCGCAGGCACGTGTCGTGGTGCTCGGCTACCCGCGCTTCTACAAGATCGGCGGAAGCTGCGTCGCCGGGCTCACGGAAGCGGAGCGCACGGCCATCAACAACGCGTCCGACGTTCTGAACGACGTGATCGCCAAGCAGGCGGCCGATGCCGGATTCACCTTCTCCGGCGTCGCGGACGAGTTCACCGGGCACGAGCTGTGCTCCGGTGACCCGTGGCTCCACAGTGTCTCGATCCCCATCGAGAACTCGTATCACCCCAAGGCCGAGGGACAGTCGGGCGGCTATCTGCCCGCCTTCGGTTCGGCCGCGTAGGACCCACGGGAAGCAGCGGCGCGGCAGCGGTTCAGGGGCCCCGGCTCCGAGACCTGCCGCGCCGCCGCCGTGCTCAGTAGCGCTCGACGAGATGCTCCCGGCCCGCCGGGGGCTCGTACGGTTCGGGCCAGAAATCGGTGATCTCGCTGATCAGCCCGTTCACGTCGAACGTGAAAAAGTGGATGGCGCACAGCTCCCGATCGTCGACCGTGAACAGCGTCGGACCGCCACCCGCCGTCCGTCCCGGTCGGCCACTGTCCGCTCGACGCTCTCCCGCCGGTCTCCCGGGCAGTCCCGGTTGGAGCTGAGGTAGCGCTCCTTGCCGCGTATGCGCTCGCGGGTCTGCGGCAGGTCGTACAGCACGTCGTCGGCGAGCGTCGCCGCGAAGGTGTCCCAGTCACGGAGGTCGGCCGCGGTCCAGTAGCTCCCGACCGTGGCACGCAGATCAGCAGTCGTGGTCATGCTCCGAGTCTGGACCCCACCACTGACAATCGGCCCGGCCGCACTCGCCGCAGCCGTCGCCCCCTGCCCGCCGGACGCTCTAGGGAAGCCGTTCCGGGCGGGTCGCCTTGATCGAGTACATCAGCGGGATGCGCGGCCGCTCCGCCGGGAAGCGGTAGCCCCCGTCCGGCTGCCGCTCCAGCACGGGAAAGCGTGCGAAGAGTGAGGTGTCGTGCTCGTGCAGGAACTCGATCCGCAGCCCGGCGGCGGCCAGTGCGGAGACCACGCTGCCCACCGGGTGCTGCCATTCGACGCTGCGGTTGTGGACGGTCGGCGCGTCGAAGTCCGCGTACGTACCCGGCGTCTCGTCCACCCAGGCGTCGCGGCTGAAGTAGTCGTGCACGATCCGTTCACCGGTCGCGTCGTCGAGGCAGTCGGTCAGCGGGTGGAACTCCGCGAGGTAGAGGAACCCTCCGGGCGCCACGAGCGAGGCCGCCGTCTCGGCCCAGCGGTCGATGTCCGGCAGCCAGTTCAGCGCGCCGATACCGGTGTAGACGATGTCGTACGAGGAGTCCGGGACGGCCTCCGCCGCGTCGTAGACGTCGGCGGCGACGAACGCCGCGCGATCCGGTGGCAGTCCGATTTCCCGGGCCAGCGAGCGGGCGGTCTCGACGGCCGGTTCGGAGAAGTCGAGGCCGACGACCTGGGCGGCGCCGTGCCGGGCCCAGGAGAGGGTGTCCACCCCGATGTGGCACTGGAGGTGGAGCAGCGAGCGGCCCGTCACGTCCCCGACCTCCGCCAGCTCGAAGGCCCGCAGGGCGTCCTTGCCCGCGCGGAAGGAGTCCAGGTCGTAGAAGTCACTGCCGTAGTGGATGGGCACACGTTCATCCCACAGGGCACGGTTGGCTTCGCGCCAGTCGGCGGGTATCGGTGTATGCATGCCCGCGAGGTTATCCACAGGCTGAGGACGGGGCGAACGAATTGTCGCCGGTCCGGCGCAGAATGGTGGGCATGACTGAGACCACTGGTTCGACGACCGATTCCGTTCCGGAGTGGGAGCAGCGTTTCCGGGCTCCCCGGGTGTCCCTGCCCGACTGGGCGGAGGACGCGCCGGACCGCGCGCTGTTCGTCTCCAACGCCACGGGGACGTACGAGCTGTACGCCTGGGACCGGGCCACCGGTGAGCAGCGCCGGGTGACCGACCGCCCCAATGGGACGACGGACGGCACGCTGACGCCGGACGGCGAGGCCATCTGGTGGTTCGACGACACCGACGGCGACGAGTTCGGGGTGTGGATGCGCCGTCCGTTCAACGACGGCGAGGGTGCGAAGGACGAACCGGCGGTGCCCGGTCTGGAGGCCTCCTACCCGGCCGGGCTCGCGATCGGCCGGGACGGTACGGCGGTGGTAGGCCGTTCGACGGACGAGGACGGAACGACGGTCCACGTCGTACGGCCCGGGGCGGCGGCGCCCGTGGAGATCTACCGGCACCGCGAGTCGGCCGGGGTCGGTGATCTGTCGCACGACGGGACGCTGATCGCGCTGGAGCACACCGAGCACGGTGACGCGATGCACTCCGCGCTGCGCGTGGTGCGGCCGGACGGCAGCACGGTCGCCGAGCTGGACGACACCGAAGGGGGCACGAAGGAGCTGGGCCTGGCGGTTCTCGGCTTCGCCCCGGTGGCCGGCGACACCCGGCTGCTGGTCGGGCATCAGCGGCGCGGCCGCTGGGAGCCGATGATCTGGGACCCGGTGGCGGGCACCGAGACGGACCTCGCCATCGAGCTGCCCGGCGACGTGGGGGCGGAGTGGTATCCGGACGGTTCCGCGTTGCTGATCGAGCACGGCTTCGAGGCCCGCAGCGAGCTGTGGCGGTACGGGCCGGCGGCGGGGGACGGCACCCTGGTTCGGGTGGAGACGCCCACCGGTTCGGTCTCCGGGGCGACCGCCCGCCCGGACGGCACGGTGGAGTACCTCTGGTCCTCGGCCGCGGAGCCGCCCGTCGTCCGGTCCACGAGCGGTGCGGTGGTGCTCGATCCGCCGGGTGCGAAGGCCCCGCGGTCCGTGCCCGTCGAGGACGTCTGGGTGGACGGGCCGGGGGGCCGGATCCACGCGCTCGTCCAGCGTCCCGCGGCCCCGGAGGAGGGGCCGTTCCCGACCGTCTTCGAGATCCACGGCGGCCCGACCTGGCACGACAGCGACGCCTTCGCGGGCGGGCCCGCCGCCTGGGTGGACCACGGCTACGCGGTCGTCCGGGTCAACTACCGCGGCTCGACCGGCTACGGGCGGGCCTGGACGGACGCGCTCAAGCACCGGATCGGCCTGATCGAGCTGGAGGACATCGCGGCGGTGCGGGAGTGGGCGGTGAAGTCGGGGCTCGCCGACCCGGCGCGGCTCGTCCTGGCCGGCGGCTCGTGGGGCGGCTACCTGACGCTGCTCGGCCTCGGCACGCAGCCCGGTGACTGGGCCCTGGGCCTGGCCGCCGTTCCGGTCGCGGACTACGTCACGGCGTATCACGACGAGATGGAGGCGCTGAAGGCGATGGACCGCACCCTGCTGGGCGGGACGCCGGAGGAGGTGCCCGAGCGCTTCGAGGCCTCCTCGCCCCTGACGTACGTCGACGCCGTACGGGCACCGGTCTACATCTCGGCGGGCGTCAACGACCCGCGCTGCCCGATCCGCCAGGTGGAGAACTACGTGGACCGGCTGAAGAGCCGCGACGCGGTGCACGAGGTGTACCGCTACGACGCGGGTCACGGCTCGCTCGTAGTGGAGGAGCGGATCAAGCAGGTGCGCCTGGAGCTCGACTTCGCCGCCCGCCACCTGGGACCGCCCGAGGGCCTCGCCGGACGGGGCTCCCGGTCCGCGTAGGGGCCGGATAAAAGGCGGCGCCACGGGTGCCCCCGCTCCGGGCGGCCGGAGCGGGGACCGTACCGTGGAGGGGTGTACCGGTTCCTGCTGACCCCGCGATGGTGGGGGATCAACCTCTTCGTCGTGCTGGCCATCCCGTTCTGCGTGTTCATGGGTACCTGGCAGCTCGGCCGCTTCGAGGACCGCGTGCAGACGCACGAGGCCGCCGAGAAGCAGCCCGCTCCGGGCACGAGGGCCGCCAAGCCGATCGATGAACTGCTGCCCGTCGACACGGTGACCTCCGGCCGTCCCGCGACCGCGACCGGCCGGTACGCCGACCAGTTCCTGGTGCCCGGCCGGAAGCTGGACGACCGGACCGGCTTCTACGTCGTGGGCATGCTGCGCACCGACAGCGGCAAGGCGCTTCCCGTGGTACGCGGCTGGCTCCCCGGGAAGGCCGGGCACACCGCCGTGCCGCCCGCACCGTCCGGCGACGTCACCGTGACCGGCGACCTCCAGGCCTCCGAGAGCACGGGCACGGCCGGGGTCGACGCGACGGGCGGCCTCCCCGACGGGCAGGTCGGCATGATCAGCGCCGCCTCACTCGTCAACCTCGTGCCGTACGACGTGTACGACGCGTGGGTGACGCTCCAGCGGTCCGACGTCCGCACCGGCGGCGCGGCCGCCACGGGCACCTCGGGCACAACCGGCACCTCGGGCACCACCGGCACCTCAGGGACCGATGAGACGGCGGGGCAGGGCGGAAAGGCCACAGCCGCCGCCACCGCCCTGCGTCCCGTACCGGCCGCCGCGGCGCAGGGCACCGGGCTCGACCTGAAGGCCTTCCAGAATCTGGGCTACCTGTGCGAGTGGTTCGTCTTCGCGGCGTTCGTGCTCTTCATGTGGTTCCGGCTGGTCCGGCGCGAGGCCGAAGCCGTCCGCGACGTGCGCCTGGGCCTCGTCGCGGCCCCGGATGCCGCGGCCCCGGACGAAGAAGCGACCCCGGACCGGGAAGCGACCCCGGGCCGGGAAGCCGGCACGGACCGGGAAGCCGGCAGGGCCCCGGAGACCGCCCCGGACCGGGAAGAAGCCACCCCGGATCCGGAAGCCACCCCAAGCCAGGAAGCCACCCCGGACCGGGAAGCCGGCACGTCCGCCATCTCCTGAACTGCGCCCGCGACCGCTCCCGCGACTACTCCTGCGGTGAGGGCTCCAGCGCGCCCGTCCGGTAGATCGTGCCCGCGCAGGCATTGCTGATCTTCGTCTCCGCGACCGGCGCTCCCGGCTCCGCCGTGTGCTTCACGGCGACGCTGCCCTCCGTCGTCCCCGGCTCGTCCTCGCTGCCGAGCTGCGTGTCCGTACCCGTTTCGGTGTCGCCGGTCCCGCTGCCCGTGCTGGACCCGGCCGAGCCCACAGCGCTGCCGGCCGAACCGTCCGTCGGGGTCGGCGAAGGTGAACCGCCGGTCGTCGGACAGGTGTCCTCCGGCACCCAGGCGAACTGGACCTCGTACGCCATCTCCGGCGCCAGCAGGACCGTCGCCTCCTCCTCCGCGGGATCGGGCAGGCCCGACGCCGCGTCCCCCTGGGTGTGCCGGACGACCGCGATCTTGGACGGGTCCGCCGCCCCCATCGCCTCGAAGCCCACCGTGCCGCCGCTGCTCACCGTGCAGTTCTTGCCGGACACATTGGCGATCCGGAACGTTCCGTACACCGTGCCGTCGGCGCCGGTCGCGCCGGTCCTGGCGGAGGCGACCCCGAGCTGGTCGGGCGCGCAGACCGGGATATCGGCGGCCGCGCTGGTCCGGGGATCGGCGGAACTGCCGACCGCCGCGCCCTCCACACCCTGGCCGCTGCTGGCGGACGGGCTGGCAGAGGTGTCCGGTACACCGCCACCGGCGTCCTCGTGCCCCTCGCTCCCCCCGCCGCCGTCCGCGCCGCCGGAGCCCGGACCGGGCTCCTCGCCGCTGCCGCCCTGCGACTGCTCGCCGTGACCGGCGATGGCGGGGCTGGCCGCGTTCGATCCGTCCGAGTGCGCGACATGGAGGAACGCGGGGACCGCGGTGCCGATGAGCAGGGCCGCCGCCGCCGCGCCCACGAGCGCCTGCCGCCGCCGGGCCCGACGGGCGGGCACCGCGCGGTACAGGTGGTCGAGGGTGCCGTCGCGGGGTTCAAGGCCCTGCACGGCGCCGCGCATCATCCGGCGCAGGGCGTCCTCGTCGGCATCCGCGCCCACGCCGGTTCCGGTGCCGATACCGGCTCCGGCTCCGAAGAGGGCGGCCAGCGGGTCGCGGTCCGTACCCGGGGTGCTGCCCGGGGTGTCCCCCGGAGTGCTGTCCGGCCCGTGATTCACAATTCCGTTTCCAGTCCGGTCATTCCGATGTCCGAATGAGGGCCCGTGCCGGTGTCCGTGCTCGTGGCCGTCGCGCCGGCTCATGCCTGCGCCTCCATCACCACGCGCAGCGCCGCGATGCCGCGGGAACCGTACGCCTTCACCGAGCCCAGGGATATCCCCAGGGTCGTGGCGACCTGGGCCTCGGTCATGTCCGCGAAGTAGCGCAGCACCAGCACCTCCCGCTGGCGCCGTTGCAGCCCCCGCATCGCCTTGATCAGGGCGTCCCGCTCCAGCTGGTCGTACGCCCCCTCCTCCGCGCTCGCCATGTCCGGCATGGGCTTCGAGAGCAGCTTCAGCCCGAGGATGCGGCGGCGGAGCGCGGAGCGGGAGAGGTTGACGACGGTCTGGCGCAGATACGCGAGTGTCTTCTCGGGCTCCCGTACCCGGTTGCGCGCCGAGTGCACGCGGATGAACGCCTCCTGCACAACGTCCTCACAGGACGCCGTGTCGTCCAGGAGCAGGGCCGCGAGGCCGAGCAGCGAACGGTAGTGGGCGCGATAGGTTTCGGTGAGATGGTCGACTGTAGTTCCGGCCGCCACGCTGTCTTCAGCGCCCTCGCGCTGTGACGGCAGCCCCGTCTGGCGCGCGGCGGGCATGGGCGCGATCACCGGCATGCCACCGGGCGCGCGGGGCCGTCTGAGCGGTCGCACCGAAGCGCCGCGCAAGGGGCCCACCACTGTGATATCGAGTACCTCTGCCACGCCAGTTGGACACGTTTCCCCCCGTCAGGGTTGTACGCATACGGCACCGCGTTTGACACCATGCGATATGCCTTCATACGTAACCGCTCTTCCCCAAATGCCCTGAATATGCGCCGCACCGCGCAAGAAGTGACGGCTTAGACGCGTGCCGCCCGACCGGCGGTTGCAGCGGGCCGAAAGGTCATCGTCGGACACCGCTACGTCCCAGCTCAAGAGGTTCAGACCAGCAAGTTGCTCACAGGTACTTCACAGACCGTACAAAACAGGTTCGATCAGGACCGGGAAATTCAGGACGCGGGGAATTCGGCCGCCACGGCTTCGGCGATCTGCGCCACGTTGAGCGCGGCTCCCTTGCGGAGGTTGTCGCCGCAGACGAAGAGCTCCAGCGCCGTCGGCTCGTCCATCGACCGGCGGACCCGGCCGACCCAGGTCGGATCGGTGCCCACCACGTCGGACGGAGTGGGGAAGTCGCCCGCCCCGGGGCTGTCGTAGAGCACCACGCCGGGCGCGGTCGCCAGGATCTCGTGCGCCCGGTCGACCGTGACCTTGTTCTCGAAGCGGGCGTGCACGGACATCGAGTGGGTGGTGAGCACGGGGACGTACACGCAGGTCGCCGCCACCCGCAGGCTCGGCAGATCGAGGATCTTGCGGCACTCGTCGCGGATCGCCAGCTCCTCGGACGACCAGCCGTCCCCGGCATCCGTCCCGGCCCACGGCACCACGTTGAGGGCGACGGGCGCGGCGAACGGGCCGCCGTGCGTGTCCCCCACGACCCGGCGTACGTCACCCGGCTTCGTGCCCAGCTCGCTGCCGGCCACCAGCGACAGCTGCTCGCGCAGGGCGGAGACGCCGTCGCGCCCGACCCCGCTCACGGCCTGGTACGAGGACACGACGAGTTCCCGCAGTCCGAATTCGGCATGCAGCGCGCCGACCGCGACGATCAGGGCCAGCGTCGTGGAGTTCGGGCTCGCGACGATGCCGCGCTGTCTGATCCGGGCGGCGTGGGGGTTGATCTCGGGGACGACGAGCGGAACGTCGCCGTCCATCCGGAAGGCCGCGGAGTCGTCGATGACGACCGTGCCCCTGGACGCGGCGAGCGGTGCCCAGCGTTCGGACACCGCGTCGGGTGTCAGGAACAGCGCCACGTCCACGTCGTCGAAGATGTCCTCGGAGAGTTCGAGGACCTCGGTCTCCTCACCGCGCACGACCAGCTTGCCGCCGGCCGAGCGCGGTGAGGCGATGAGCTTCACCTCGCCCCAGATATCCGCGTGTTCCGAAAGGATCTGGAGCATGACGCCGCCGATCGCCCCGGTCGCGCCGACGACCGCGAGCGAAGGGCGGCGTGCGGTCATCGGCCGGTGCCCCCGTACACGACTGCCTCGTCGGAGTCGCTGTCGAGGCCGAAGGCGGTGTGCACGGCGCGCACGGCCTCGTTGACGTCGTCGGCGCGGGTGACCACCGAGATGCGGATCTCGGAGGTCGAGATCAGCTCGATGTTCACACCGACGTTGGAGAGCGCCTCGAAGAAGCCCGCGGTGACGCCCGGGTTGGTCTTCATCCCGGCGCCGACCAGGGAGATCTTCGCGATCTGGTCGTCGTAGCGCAGCGACTCGAAGCCGATGCCGCCGCGGTTGCGCTCCAGTGCGTCGATGGCCTTGCGGCCCTCGGCCTTCGGGAGCGTGAAGGTGATGTCGGTCAGACCGGTCGACGCGGCGGAGACGTTCTGCACCACCATGTCCATGTTGATCTCGGCGTCCGCGATCGCGCGGAAGATGGCCGCTGCCTCGCCCGGCTTGTCGGGCACCCCGACGACGGTGACCTTGGCCTCGGAGACGTCATGGGCGACTCCGGAGATGATCGCGTGCTCCACCTGCTGGTCCCCTAGCGGCTCGTTGCTGACCCAGGTTCCGCGCAGTCCCGAGAAGGACGAGCGGACGTGGATCGGGATGTTGTAACGGCGTGCGTATTCCACGCACCGGTGCAGCAGCACCTTGGAGCCGGACGCGGCCAGCTCCAGCATGTCCTCGAAGGAGATCCAGTCGATCTTCCGGGCCTTCTTGACGACCCGGGGGTCGGCGGTGAAGACACCGTCCACATCGGTATAGATCTCACAGACCTCGGCGTCCAGCGCGGCGGCGAGGGCCACCGCGGTGGTGTCGGAGCCGCCGCGACCCAGGGTGGTGATGTTCTTGCCCTCCTGGCTCACCCCCTGGAAACCGGCGACGATGGCGATGTTGCCCTCGTCGATGGAGGTCCGGATACGGCCCGGCGTGACGTCGATGATCCGCGCTTTGTTGTGGACCGAGTCGGTGATGACACCGGCCTGGCTGCCCGTGAACGACTGGGCCTCGTGGCCCAGGTTCTTGATCGCCATGGCGAGCAGCGCCATGGAGATCCGCTCTCCGGCGGTCAGCAGCATGTCGAACTCGCGCCCGGCGGGCATCGGTGACACCTGCTCCGCGAGATCGATCAGCTCGTCCGTCGTGTCGCCCATCGCTGACACCACGACAACCACCTGGTTGCCGTTCTTCTTGGCATCGACGACTCGCTTGGCGACGCGCTTGATGCCTTCGGCATCGGCTACGGAGGAACCCCCGTACTTCTGCACGACAAGGCCCACGTGCGCTCCTCGCTCAATCCATTGCTGTCGGCTCAGTTTAACGAGCAGTCCGGAAACGCCTCGCTGATATCAGATGCTGAGATGTCCCGCTCAGCACGTGATCACCGACGCGTCGTTCCGAACTGCTCGTACGAAGCTGTTGCCCGCCGATCAGCCGGACACTCCCGTATGTGGCCCAGCCCACACACCCGGCGCCCCGGCCTCGCGGGGCGCCCGGCCGGGCCCGGCGAGGAGGAGGTCCTCGTAGCTGTGGTGGCGGCGGGTCGAGACGCGGTGGTGCAGCAGCCCGGCCGCGCGGGCGGGCTCGCCCGCGTCTACGAGGGCACGGGCCAGGGTGTCCTGGATGATCTCGCGCTCGACCCGGACCCCGCCGATCCGTTCCGCCTGTTCGCCCAGGCCGGTCAGCAGCTCCGCGGCGGCACGGGGGTGGCCTGCGGTGACCTCCGCCAGCGCCCGCACCACGGGGGCCAGGACGTCGCGGAAGTCGGGGCGTTCGTCGGCGGCGGCCCGGCGGGCCAGGACGTGCAGGTCGTCGGTGGCGGCCTCCACGGCGAGCGCCAGGGCGAGGTTGAACGTGTGGAAGATCTCCGCCATACCGCCCGGAGCGGCGAGCAGTTGCCGTACCTGGTCCGGATCGTTCCGGCCGGCCGGTGACTGGCCGACCAGGAGGAGGCGCCAGTTCGTGGCGGCCCGCATGCCGACATCCGTGGACGCCAGCGCCGTGTCCGCCCTCCGGCGGGCATCGGGGAAGTCGCCGCAGGCGATGGACTGCAGCGCGGCATGCCAGTTCAGGTGCCGTGACTGCACCGCTCTCGGGTCCGCCCGGAGCCACTGGTCCAGGAAGTCCGCCGACGCGCGTCCGGCTCCCAGCTCGTGCTCGGCGTGCGCGAGGGCGTGCGCGGCCACCCCCGAGCGGGGATACAGGTCCAGTGCGCGGTGGGCCAGTCCGTGTGCCTCGCGCACCCGGCCCTGCTCGGCCCTGGCCGAGGCCAGCCAGCTCTGCCACGGCCAGCTGTCCGGGCCGGCCACCGCCGCCTGCTGCTCAAGCAGTGCGTCGCCGTGCGCACGGTAGGCGGCGTCCCCGCAGGAGGAGAACGCCCCCAGCATGAGCCCGGCCTGCTCGTCGGCGGGCCACCTGGCGAAGTGCTCCACCAGGTGATCGGCGGTCAGCCGGTACTGCCGGTGCGTGTGGAGGAAGACCCCGTACGCCAGACTCGCCTCCCGTTCACCGGCCGCCAGCGCGTCCCGGTGCGCGATCGACAACTGCTGCTTCAGCACGGCGTCGTCCCAGCGGTCACTGGTCGCCAGCGCCAGCAGCGCCCGCGCCACGCCACAGCCCGGATCGTCACCGACCCACTGGCGCAGCAGGGGCAGCACCTGCCCGCTCAGGGAGAGCAACGCCTCCACCGCCCGCGCCTCCAGGCGCGCACTCGCCACCGCCCCGCTCTCCGCGGTCCGCCCGGTCACCTCGCGCCCGCCGGCCCGTTCACACGCTCGACATGAAGACGGCCGTGCAGATGATGCCGCTGTTGCCGCAGTGGTTGCGCGGCAGATCCAGCGGCAGCCCGGCCAGGTTGCCGCTGCCCACCCCGCTGCCGGTCACCGTGGCGCCCTCCGCCCGAGCACCGCCCTGGCTGACGCAGGTGTTGCCGAACGCCGCGTTCCCGATGCCGATCACGTTCGCGTGAGCGGCACCGACCGGGAGCAGCGCCGCTCCGGCCACCGCGCCCAGTACCGCGGCCCGCGCACCCGCGCGCCCCGCGGCACCGCCCGCACTTCGCGTCTCCACGCCCATCGCGCTCCTCCTTCGCCCGGAACCGCGTCCCGGTGCCCGTATCCGTACGGATGACGTCGGCCGGAGAACTTCCGGCCGCACCCGCACCAACGACGGGACCCCGGCTCCCGACACGTGGGTATCACCAGGGACCCGGCGAAGGGGGAGGCTCCGCTACGTGACCGGGCGCAGCCCCAGCGGGCCCGCGATCTCCTCGGCCATCACGCGGCCCGCCTCCTCGGCCAGGTCGTCGTCACCGGCGTCCTGGTCGGTGTCCAGGCCGTCGAGGGCCTGGAGGGGCTGGTTCAGGCGGATGTGGGCGATCAGGGACTGGAGGGCGCGCAGGGCGGCGGAGGCGGTGGAGCCCCAGTTGGAGAAGTAGGAGAACTGCCACCACCACAGGGCCTCCGTGGTGCGGTCCTCCTCGTAGTGGGCCAGGCCGTGGCGCAGGTCCGTGACCAGGTCGGCCAGGTCGTCGGAGATGCGGGCCGGGACCGGGGCCTTGCGGGGCTCGTACGGGTCGAAGACCTCGGAGTAGACGTCGATCGGCTCCAGCAGGACCGCGAAGCGCTCGCGCAGTCCGTCGGCGTCCGGCTCCGCGCCGAGGTCGGGCTCGTAGCGCTCGTCCGGGAGGATGTCCTCGTACGCGCCCAGCCGGCCGCCCGCGAGGAGGAGCTGGGAGACCTGGAGCAGCAGCACCGGAACGGCTTCTTCCGGCTCCTCGACCTTGGACACCTCGGTGACCGCGACGATGAACGTCTTGATCTGGTCGGCGATCTGGACCGCGAAGTCGTCGGGGTCCTGGGTGACAGTGTTCAGCGTGGCGTCAGACATCGAGGAGACCTCCCGTGGGCACGTTCGCAGACGGTGGGTAGAACATAGTCGCGCTGAACATAAAGCCGTCGTGAGCGGCCGGGCCGGTATCAGACATCGAGCAGGCGCCTTCCCTCGAAGGCGCGGCCGAGCGTGACCTCGTCCGCGTACTCCAGGTCGCCGCCCACCGGGAGACCGCTGGCCAGCCGGGTGACCCGCAGTCCCATCGGCTTGATCATCCGTGCCAGGTACGTCGCGGTGGCCTCGCCCTCCAGGTTGGGGTCGGTCGCCAGGATCAGCTCGGTGATGGAACCGTCGGCCAGCCGGGCCAGCAGCTCGCGGATGCGCAGATCGTCCGGACCGACGCCCTCGATGGGGCTGATCGCCCCGCCGAGCACGTGGTAGCGGCCCCGGAACTCCCGGGTCCGCTCGATCGCGACGACGTCCTTCGGTTCCTCCACGACACAGATGACCGTCAGATCGCGGCGCGGGTCACGGCAGATCCCGCACTGCTCCTGCTGCGCGACGTTGCCGCAGATCGCGCAGAAGCGGACCTTGTCCTTGACCTCCAGGAGGGCGTGGGCCAGGCGGCGCACGTCCGTGGGCTCCGCCTGGAGGACGTGGAAGGCGATCCGCTGCGCGCTCTTGGGACCGACGCCGGGCAGCCTGCCCAACTCGTCGATGAGGTCCTGAACCACGCCTTCGTACAACGGAGAGCCTTTCCTGCCGCCTGGTCGGCCGCGTCGTGGTACGTACCGTAGGGGGTGCGTACCGTCTTGGGTATGTCCTCGGACATGCCCTCGTCATGTCCTTCGGCGGGTCCTTGGTCAGAAGGGGAGACCGGGCATGCCGCCCAGGCCCTGGGCCAGCGGGCCCAGCTTCTGCTGCTGGAGCGCCTGGGCGTTCTCGTTCGCCGCCTGGACCGCCGCGACGACGAGGTCCGCGAGCGTCTCGGTGTCCTCCGGATCCACCGCCTTCGGGTCGATCACCAGGCCGCGCAGCTCGCCGGAGCCGTTGACGGTCGCCTTGACGAGACCACCGCCCGCCTGGCCGTCGACCTCGGTCCTGGCCAGTTCCTCCTGGGCCTCCGCGAGGTCCTGCTGCATCTTCTGGGCCTGCTGCAGCAACTGCTGCATATTGGGCTGACCACCACCGGGAATCACGGTCACTCCAGGCATTTCGACGACAAATGTTTCGGTACGCCGAGCCTACGTTGTCCCCGGGCGGCGCGCCCCACCCACTGACGAGCAACTCTTTCGAGTGAGATCGAGTCAGTGAAGGCAGGACTCCTATACCTGATCACAGGCCCCGCACACCGGGGAATACCGCGATTCCGACCCCGCGGCCCACCATTCGGCGGTAGGAAGGGCATGCGCCCCGGTACGCGCACGTGCACCAGCCGTCACGCAAGGTTACGCATGGGGTACTGCCGGTCGCAGCGAGCGTCAGTGAGCAGAGGGCAGGGATCCCGCCCATCGTCGAGGACGCGGTCCACATCACGCGTCGCAATGCAGCATGCAGAGGAGTACCCCGGTGAGTCAGCCGGAGATGCAGCCCGAAGGGCCGCCCCGCAGCGATTCCGGTGTGCCCGGTCCGGCCGGTTCCGCCACTCCTTCCGGTACGGGCTCCGGCGCACCGGGCCGGGATCTGACCGGTGCGCCCTTCCCGCTCGGCGACTGGGGCGAACCCGCCCAGCGGCTCGACGAGCTGTACCGCTGGATCGAGGCCGACGCGCTGCGCACCGCCGACTGGTATCTGGGCGACCGGGTGTGGAAGCGGCGCGCGGCCAGGGTGCTGCGGATGGGGACCGCCGTCGGCGCGGTGGCGGGGGCCGCGCTGCCGCTGCTCGATCTGACGGGGGCGCTGCACGGTGCGGCGGGCTGGGGCTATCTGTCGCTGCTGCTGGGCGCCGCGTGCATGGCGTGCGACCGGTACTTCGGCCTGACCTCCGGCTGGATGAGGAATCTCGCCACGGCGCAGGCCGTACAGCGCAGGCTCCAGGTGCTCCAGTTCGACTGGGCCTCGGAGTGCGTACGGGAGGTGCTCGGTCCGACCGAGGGGACGGCGAGCGAGGCCGCCGAGCGGTGCCTCGGTGTGCTGCGGCGGTTCTCGGAGGACGTCACCGAGCTCGTCCGGTCGGAGACCGCGGACTGGATGGTGGAGTTCCGGGCCGGCCCCGCGCCGATGGGGATGCAGGCTCTGGTGTCCGGCGGCCAGGGCGGCGGCCGGGCGGAGCCGGGTGCGCAGCCGAGGTTCCCGCTGCAGTCGATGGGCCGGCCGAACATGCCCCGGCAGCGACCGCCGGAGTCCCCGCGGTGATCGGTGACCGGTGACCGGTGACCGGTGACCGGTGACCGGTGACCGGTGACCGGTGACCGGTGACCGGTGACCAGTGGCTGGTGACCGGTGACCAGTGGCTGGTGGCTGGTGACCGGTGGCCGGTGCGGGGATCCGACGGGCGCCCCGGGCGTCAGGCCGTCCGCCAGGGTGTCCGTCAGGCTGCTCAGGCCGCCCGTCAGCTGAAGATGATCATCGAGCCCTGGGCGAGGCTGCGGGTGACCGCCGCGTGCAGGCCGAGCCAGACGTGGCGTTCCCGGGCGAACGGGTTGTCGTCGTACGGGATCGGGACGGCCGGTTCCTCCAGCTCGGTCGGGGCGGCGGGCGGCAGCGGGGCGGCCGGTGGATTGGCCGGATCGATGCCGATGGAAGGGGCGACGAACTCCAGCTCCCTGAGCAGCCCGTGCGCGGAGCCGAGCGGGCCGCCGCCCGCCAGCAGATCGTCGCTGGAGATCGGGTACGCGAAGTCCAGGGGGACGTACGCGCCCGCGTGGTCGTAGTGCCACACCAGGTGCGACTGGAGGGCCGTCGGCTCGAACATCTCCAGCAACTGCTCGTAGTCGCCGCCCAGTTCGTCCACCGGCGTGACGGCGAGGCCGCTGATCTGGAGCAGGTAGGCGCGGCGCAGGAAGTGCAGGGCGTCGTAGTCGAAGCCCGCGACCGGGGCCACGTCTCCGGTCAGGCCCGGCATATACGCGTAGACGGGTACGGGCGGCAGTCCCGCCGCGCCCAGCGCCTGGTCGAAGACGGCTATCTCCTCGGCGAAGGGGTTGTCGGGGCTGTGGCACAGCACATCGACGAGGGGGACCAGCCACAGGTCACAGGCCACGAAGTCTCGCTCTCCAACGGGTGCGTGCGATGGTCGGCACAGCGTAAGTCCGGACAGCGTAATGCGGTCGCCACGTCGCGGACAGTGGTCCCCCATGAGCGACTTCGGGGAACGGCGCCGCTCAGCCCTCCGGCGCGGCCGGATCCGGGACCTCTTCCTCCCCGGGCGGCCGCGGCGCGTGGCCGAGGTGGTCCGGATCACCGGCCGCCAGCCGGTCCGCCCAGTTCAACGCGTGGCCGTTGTACGCGTCGACCACCGTGCGCAGCGTCTCGCGGTCCCGGAGCGTGACCGCGGCGACGAGGTCAGAGTGCCCCTTCCAGAGCCAGGCCCGTACGTCCGCGTCGCCCCGCAGATAAGGGACGGCGAACATCCAGGCCTGGACCCGGAGCCGGTGCAGGAAGTCACCGATGTACGCGTTGCCGGTGAGCGCGCCCAGCTCCCGCCAGAACCGCAGGTCGTAGCCGATCAGGATGTCCAGGTCGCCGCCGCGGGCCGCGCGGGCGGCCTCCTCGGCCCGGCGGCGTACCGAGACGAGCGCCTCCCGGTACCTCGCCTGCCGTTCCGGGGACGGGGGCGGCTCGCGGAAGACGTCCCGGATCACCCCGTCCATGACCAGGGTGCGGGCCTCCACCATCGCCCGGTAGTCCGCGACGGAGAACTGGTGCACCCTGAATCCGCGGTGCTGATCCGATTCGAGCAGGCCCTGCGCGGAGAGGTCGAACAGCGCTTCGCGGACGGGCGTCGCGGAGACGCCGTACTGCTCCGCGATCTGCTTGACGGTGAATTCCCGCCCCGGCTGAAGACGCCCCGCGAGCACCTCGTCACGCAGCGCGTCCGCGATCTGCTGCCGCAGCGTACTGCGGGTGACAGCTCCGCTCGCGCGCATGAGCGCCCCTCCCCTGTTTCGGTTTCGGCCACCTTAGACCGAGCCCGCCGGCCGGTCCGGTGGGGAGGGGACGGGGGGAGAGGCGCTGCGCGCGGCGGCGGTGCTACAGGGTGTACCCGTCGGCCACTTCCAGCGCGGCGTCCAGTGCCGCCAGGCCCTCCTTGGCCTCGGCCTCCGTGACGTTGCAGGCCGGCACGGCGTGGGTGCGGTTCATGTTGATGAAGGGCCAGAGGCCGTGCTTCTTGGCCGCCGCCCCGAAGGCCGCCATCGGGGCGTTGGCGGCGCCCGACGCGTTGTACGGGACGAGCGGCTCGCGGGTCTCCTGGTCGCGGACCAGCTCCAGCGCCCAGAACGCGCCGAGCCCGCGGACCTCGCCGACGGAGGGGTGGTTGGCGGCGAGCTCGCGCAGACCGGGGCCGAGGACCGTCTCCCCGATGTGGGCGGCGTTCTCGATGACCTTCTCGTCCTCCATCACCCGGATGGTGGCGACGGCCGCCGCGCAGGCCAGCGGGTGACCGGAGTAGGTCAGCCCGCCCGGGTAGGGGCGGGTGTCGAAGGTGGCGGCGATCTCGGCGGAGATGGCGACGCCGCCGAGCGGTACGTAACCGGAGTTGACGCCCTTGGCGAAGGTCATCAGGTCGGGGGTGACGTCGAAGTGGTCGGCGGCGAACCACTTGCCGGTGCGCCCGAAGCCCGCCATCACCTCGTCGAGGACGAAGACGATCCCGTACCGGTCGCAGATCTCCCGGACACCGGCGAGGTAGCCGGGCGGCGGGGTCATGATGCCGGCCGTGCCCGGGATGGTCTCCAGGATGATCGCGGCGATGGTCGAGGGGCCCTCGTAGGCGAGGGTGTCCTCCAGGTGCTGGAGGGCGCGGGCGCACTCCTCCGCCTCGGTCTGCGCGTAGAACGGCGAGCGGTAGAGGAACGGGGCCCAGAACCGGACGACACCCGCAGAGCCGTTGTCCGACGCCCAGCGGCGCGGGTCACCGGTCAGGTTGATCGCGGTGGAGGTGGCGCCGTGGTACGAGCGGTAGGCGGACAGCACCTTCGTACGGCCGGTGTGCAGCCGGGCCATCCGGACGGCGTTCTCGACGGCCTCCGCACCGCCGTTGGTGAAGAAGATCTTGTCCAGGTCGCCCGGCGTGCGTTCCGCGATCAGGCGGGCGGCCTCGGAGCGCGACTCGATCGCGAAGGCGGGCGCGAAGGTCGTCATCTTCCCCGCCTGCTCCTGGATCGCGGCGACGACGGCGGGGTGCTGATAGCCGATGTTGGTGTAGACGAGACCGCTGGTGAAGTCCAGGTAGCGGTTGCCGTCGTAGTCCCAGAAGTACGCCCCCTCGGCGCCGGCGACGGCGAGCGGGTCGATCAGGCCCTGGGCGGACCAGGAGTGGAACACGTGCGCGCGGTCGGCGGCCTTCACGGCCGCGCCGGCGGCGGGGTCAGCGGCGGCATGACGGGGATGAGGGGTCATACGGCGAGCGTAGGCACCGTCGGGCACGGCCCGGTATGGCCACCTTGTATATGGAGGGGGGCGGGTGGTTCGGCAGGGTGTCGGGTCGCCGCGAGGCCGGCCATCGACAACATGTAGTCATAGTGACAGCATGTTGTCGTAGATCCCTTGCGTACACCCGATTCGCATCTCCGACTCACGGCTACGAGGAGAGCGCCATGACTCGCGGGACCGTATATCTGGCCGTGTACGACACGTACGCGGACTGGGAGACCGGGCACGCCACCGCCCACCTCACCCAGCACGGCTTCACGGTGCGGACGGTGGGCCCGACGGCCGGCCCCGTCACCAGCATGGGCGGGCTGACCGTGCACCCCGGTCTGGCCCTCTCCGAGCTGCGCCCCGAGGGCAGCGCACTCCTGATCCTGCCGGGCGCCGGACTGTGGGACGCGGGCGACGAGCTGGCCCCCTTCGCCCGCGCCGCCGGGACCTTCCTGGACGCGGGCGTGCCGGTCGCCGCGATCTGCGGGGCGACGGCGGGGCTGGCCCGCGAGGGGCTGCTCGACGAGCGGGCGCACACGAGCGCGGTGTCCTTCTATCTGGCGGCCACCGGTTACCGGGGCGGCGCGCACTACGTCGACGCGGACGCGGTGACGGACGAGGACGGCGTGCTGATCACTGCCGGGCCGACCGAACCGGTCGCCTTCGCCCGCGAGATCTTCGCCCTTCTCGGGGTGTTCGAGGGCGAGAAGCTCGACGCCTGGTACCGCCTCTTCCACGATTCGGACCCGAGCGCGTACGAGGTGCTCCAGGGATGAGCCGCACGGAACAGGACCGGCTGAGCCGGACCGCGCTCGGCGTCTTCCGGCTGAACGGCCAGTTCCTCGCCCTCTCCACGGAGCTGGCCCGCCCGGCCGGGCTGACCGCCGCGTGGTGGCAGGTGCTCGGGGCGGTGCTGGCCGAACCGCTGCCGGTCTCCGGGATCGCCCGCACCATGGGCATCACCCGGCAGGCCGTGCAGCGCATCGCCGATCTGCTGGTGGGCAAGGGGCTCGCGGAGTACGTGCCGAACCCGGCCCACCGCCGCGCCAAGCTCCTGTGCCCGACGCCGGAGGGCCGCACCGCGATGTCCCGGATCGGCCCCGGCCACGCGGAGTTCGCGGCGCGGCTCAGCCAGGAGCTGGGCCCGGAGGCGCTCGCGGAGACGGTGCGCGTACTGGAACGGCTGTCCCGGGCGATGGACGCGGTGCACAGCCCGTCCTGATCCGGGCGAAAGGCCCCGACTCCGGGCAGGGACCGGCCACCACCCCCCGCCGGGGCACAACCGCGCCGCTATTCTCGACCCGTTCGGCGTGTGGCCGTACGGGGGAGGACTGCACACCATGGAAAAGCTCGGCTCCGTAGACCCGCAACGCATCGGCGCCTACCGCCTGCTGGGCAGACTCGGCGCGGGCGGCATGGGCCAGGTCTATCTGGCCCGCTCGGACCGTGGGCGCACCGTCGCGATCAAGCTCGTACGGGAGGAGCTCGCCGAGCAGCAGGAGTTCCGCGACCGGTTCCGGCGGGAGGTGATGGCCGCTCGCCGCCTCGGCTCCAGCTGGACCGCCCCCGTGCTGGACGCCGACACCGACGCCAACGTGCCCTGGGTCGCCACCGGTTACGTCGCGGGCCCGTCCCTCCAGGCCACCGTCTCCGGCCGCACGATCATCTCGGCGGGCCCGGCCCCCGGCGCGTACGGGCCACTGCCCGAACGCTCGGTCCACATCCTGGGCAACGGTCTCGCGCACGCCCTGCGGGCCATCCACGCGGCCGGGCTCATCCACCGCGACCTCAAGCCGTCCAACATCCTGCTGACGATCGACGGCCCCCGGGTCATCGACTTCGGCATCGCGCGGGCCCTCGACACCGTCACCGACGGCGGTCTCACCCGCACCGGGGCGCTGGTCGGCTCCCCCGGCTTCATGTCGCCCGAGCAGGTGCGGGGCGAGCCGGTGACGACGGCGTGCGACGTGTTCTGTCTGGGCTCGGTGCTGGCGTACGCGTCGACCGGTCGGCTCCCGTTCGGCGACGCGGCCAGCGGGGTGCACGCGATGCTGTTCCGGATCGCGCAGGAGGACCCGGACCTGACCGGGGTGCCGGTGGACATGGTGGAGCTGATCCGGGACTGCCTGCACAAGGACCCGGCGGCCAGACCGACGCCCGACGAGATACTGGACCGGCTGGCCGAGGACGACACCACGGAGCCCTGGCTCCCGGGCGCGCTCATCGCCCAACTCGGCCGGCACGCCGTGGAACTGCTCGACTCGGAGGACCCTGAGGACGAGGCGGACGCGGCGGAGGCCGGGGGGCCGGAGGCGCCGGGGCAGGCGGCGGAAGCCCCCGAAGCGGAGACCCGTGCGGACGCGGCGCCGGGTGCGCGCCCGGAGAGCCCGCGGGACGCGGTCCCGCAGGAGACGCCGCCCCCGGCCCCGCCCACCGTGATCGGCCCGCCGCAGCCCGCCCAGCCGTACCCGGCCGCGTACCCGACGGGGACTCCGGCTCCGGGGGCGACTCCGGCCCCGGGGTACGGAGCCACTCCTCCACCGGGATACGGAGCGACTCCCGCCCCGGAGTACGGAGCGACTCCCCCGCCGGGATACGGAGCCACTCCCGCCCCGGGGTACGGAGCCACTCCCCCGCCGGGATACGGAGCCACTCCCGCCCCGGAGTACGGAGCCACTCCTCCACCGGGATACGGCTACTCGCGGCAACCCGCCCCCGAGCAGGGCCAGAACCAGGGCCAGGCATACGGATACCCCCAGCAGCCGGCCCCCGCCCAGAACCAGGCGTACGGCTATCCGCAGCAGCAGAACCAGGGCCAGGCGTACGGCTACCCGCAGCAGCCCGATTCCGGCGCCACGCCCCCGTACGACCCCCGGTATCCCCCCGGCACCCAGCCGCCCGCCCCAGAGCCGGCCCGCCGGCGGGCCGGCTGGACCGTTGCTCTCGTGGCGATCGCGGTGCTCGTCGCGATAGGCGCCGGCGGCTCCGTCTACGCGCTGATGAGCGACAGCGGCGGCACCACGGCCGCCCCTAAGCACTCCAGCACACCGTCTCCCGCGAAGGGCTCCTCCGGGGCCAACTCCGGTTCCCCCGAAGGCAGCCAGGCCCCTTCCCCCACCG
This sequence comes from Streptomyces sp. NPDC088730, assembly GCF_044751215.1. Taxonomy (NCBI): domain Bacteria; kingdom Bacillati; phylum Actinomycetota; class Actinomycetes; order Kitasatosporales; family Streptomycetaceae; genus Streptomyces; species Streptomyces sp. NPDC088730. The sequence goes on along the minus strand of NZ_JBIVLK010000006.1, from coordinate 229,914 downwards.
ACGACGGGGAGAACGGCGACGAGGACGGCATCCCCGAGGGGTATCTGGGCACCTGGTCCACCGGCATCGACAGCGCCGTCGGCCACTCCACCCGCCGGCTCGTCATCCAGCAGGGCGGGGTCGGTGACACCGTCCTCAGCCTCACCGCGGAGGGACCGACCGACGCCGGCGGCACCTACCGCTGCGTCTTCCAGGCGGATCTGACGGACGTCGTCACCGGCGACGCCCCGCTCCGGATCGGCCCCTCCAAGGTGACGCTCGGCGAGCCGATGTCGTCCTGCACACCGGGTGGCCCGACCACGCTCACCCTGCTCCCGGACGGCACCCTGAGCCGCGAGAACACGGACACCGGCGAGACTCTCACGTACACGAAGTCCGGCTGAGCCAGACCGGGCCGCGCGGCATCGGGCCGACGACCGTCGCCAGGACGCCCACCGCGGTCAGCACGCTCCCGTACGGGATGCGGGCGCGGGCAGCCGGCGCGGCCGCGCAGCCGCAGCTTCTCGATGCCGATCGGCTCGACGGCGGGCGACGGCCTCGACTCCCGGGGACGCGTCTTCTACCCCGGCGGCCTCAATGATCGCGGACACGACCCCCGCCGAGACGCTGGCGGGCGCCCGCCCCTGCCTCACGGGGTGGCGGCTGGAGAAGGTGCCGTTCCGCGTCACGGCCGAGGCGTCGAGGATGTTCGCCCAGGTGACCGGCGACGAGGGGCCGCGCGTCGGCAGTCTGCTCGGCACGCTCACGCCGAACTCCGACTACATCCCGGGCCGCACCTCGTCCACCGGCTACCCGGGCTTCTGACCCTGCCGGGCCGCTGCCCCTCCCGGGCCCGGTCGGGTTCTGAGAGCTGCCCCGCCGCGCCCCCCCACTCGCGGGGCAGCCCTCAGACCAACGGCCTGACCGACATCAGCAGATGCTGGTGCGCGGGCGGCAAGGCCGCTTCCGCCGTGTCCAGCGCGTCCTCCAGGGTGTCGTGCCCGGTGAGCATGGCGCGCTGCCCCGGGCCCATCAGCCGGAACCGGACGACCGGTGCGTCGAACGAGGTCAGCGCGTCCATCAGGTAGGAGGGGTTGAAGGCGACCGCCATCTCCGCCGCACCCGAGAGCGCGGCGGGCAGCCGCTGGGACGCGACGTCGTCCTCGTAACCCGCCTGGAGCAGCACCGAATCGGCCTGGAAGGCGAATTGGAGCGGGCTGTCGTTGTCCGCCACCACCGAGACCCGCTTCACCGCCTCGGCCAGCGGCTCGCGCTCCGTGACCGCCGTGACCGGGTCCGGCATCGCGAACAGCTTGTCGTGGCGCGGCAGCCGGCCGTCCAGGAGCCGGACCGTGGTGCGCATCCCGGCCAGTTCGAATCCGGCCGAGCCGTTGTCCAGCGCGAGGCTGACCAGGCCCGCGCGGCCGAAGGAGCGGGCGATCTCGGTGAGCCGACGGGCCGAGACCACGACATCGGCGCAGGCGTCCGCCGCCGCCGGCTTCCAGCCGAGGGTGCGGACCGCGAAGCGGTAGCGGTCCGTCGCCGCCAGGGTCATCCGGTCGCCGTCCAGCCCCAGCCTGATCCCGGTGAGCGTCGGCAGGGTGTCGTCCCGGCCCGCCGCCACCGTCACATCCGCGACGGCCGCCGCGAACTCCGCGCTGTCCACCGCGCCCAGCACCTCCGGCAGCGGCGGCAGCGACGGGTAGTCGTCGAGCGGCAGCACCGACAGGCCGAATCCGGCGCCGCTGCCCGTGACCGTGAAGCGGGAACCCTCCACCGCGCACTCCACCGCGCCCTCGGGCAGCACCCGGCACACGTCCAGCAGCCGGCGCCCCATCACGAGTACCTTGCCGGGCCGCAGGATCCCGGCGTCCACCTCGATCCGGGCGGACGCCTCGTAGTCGAGCCCAGAGACGCACAGCCGGCCGTCCGCCGCTTCCAGCAGCAGACCGCCCAGCACCGGAACGGGTGACCTCGTGGGCAGCACCCGGGCCGCCCAGCCGACGGCGTCGGCCAGCGCGCCGCGCTCGATCCGGAACTCCATGGTGGTGACCTCTCCTCGTGCGCCGGCGAACCATCTCCGGTTCCGACGCTAAGGGTCACCACTGACAACGCGGGTCCCGGCGGGAAGGGCGGCTGTGCCGACGGCAGCGGCCACCCCCGTGGGCCGCTGCCGTCGTCCCCGTGCCTCTCTCCCGAAAGGCCCGCAACCGCGTTCGGACTGTAGGCCGCTGGGTAGGGGGCGGTAAAGATTCGGTTCGCACTGTGTGACCGGTCAGCGGTATCAGTTCGCACAGCCAAACCCGGTACTCTGCGTTCCGGTTTCTGGCAGGAGCGCGGTTCCGGCTTCTGTCGGAAGCGCGGTTTCGGTCTTCTGTCGGAAGCGCGGTTCCGGCTTCTGGCGGAAGCGCGGTTCCGGCTTCTGGCGGAAGCGTGGTTCCGGCTTCTGGCAGCAGCGTGGCAGGGCCGGGGCGGAGGCAGCTCGGAAACAGGCCGGGCAGGAGCGGGGCCGGGCGGCAGCAGGGCAGGAGCGGGGGCGGTGTGCACGCGCGGAGTCGCGCCGACGACGTCATACGGATGCACGGACTCGCCCGCGCCGGTGGCTCACGGGAGCTGCTGCGCTGGGTGTCCGGCCAGGCCGACGGCTGGGCGGGACTGCTCGGCGGCGACGGGACCGTGCTGTACGGCGTCGCCCGGGACTCCGACGCCGCGAGCGCCGGATCGGCCGCCGTCGCGGCCGAGGGGGTACGGGAACTGACGGCGCTCGGCGCCCGTTCCCTCGCCGTCGACCGGGGAGGGCACACCGCGTTGATGTTCGCCCTGGACGGACCGCCGGACGGCGCCGCACCGGTTCTCGCCGTGATCGCCCGCCGCCCGCTGCCGGAGCGGCTGGCCGTGCTCCTGTCCGACGCGGCCATGCCGCTCTCCATGTGCTGGGCGGCCGAGACCGTCGAGCGCAAGCGGCGCCGGGTCGATCTGGCCGAGTCCCGCGGCCGCGAGGCCGTACTGCACCTGCTCATGACCGGCCAGCTGTCGATCGCGCACCAGGTGGCCGGCGCGCTGAAACCCGCCCTGCCCGACCCCGTCCGGGTCTGCGTCGTCGAGTGCCCGGGCGACAGCAGGGACGAGGTGGCCCGGATCTGTACGGACCTCTCCGGCGGCCGGTCCTGGATCGTGCGGTGCCCGGTGTACGCGCGCCATCTGATCCTCATCGCGCCGGCCGGGCCGGAACCGGCGGAGGGGCGGCTCGGCCCGGAGGTGGCCGCGGTGGTGGACGACTGCGTGGTGGGCATCAGCGAGGACGTACCGCTGTCCGACACGGCGACCGCCTACCGCCAGGCGTTCCACGCACTGGCCGTCGCCCGCGGGCTGCCCGGCCGGCACGCGGGATTCGGCTCGGCGCCCGAGCCCGCGCTGGTGGTCGGCGCCGAGGGGGCGCGGTGGGCCGACGCGCTGCTGGCGCCGCTGCTCGGCCACCTGCCGAGGCGTGGCCAGGACCCGGGCAGTCAGGAGCTGGCGGCGACCCTCGCGTCCTGGCTCGCGTTCTCCTCGCACGCGACCGCGCACCTGAAGATCCACCGCAACACCCTGGCAGCCCGGCTGCGGCTGATCGGTGAGCTGCTGGGGCTGGATCTGGACCGGGTCGCCGACCAGTCCGCACTCGATCTGGCCCTGGCCGTCCGCGCCACACCCACCCTGCCCAGGCCCGGCCGCCCGGCCGGGAACACCCCGGCGCCCGCCCCCTCGCTGGACGAGATCCTGCGCACCCCGGCGGTCCGCGCCTGGGCGGCCCAGCAGCTGCGCCCGCTCGGTGCCCCCGGTGCGGCCGGACGCACCGCCGACCCGTACACCACCCTGCGCACCTGGCTGGCGTGCGAAGCCCAACTCGGTGCGACGGCGGAGGCGTTGTCGATCTCCGTACCGGCGGTGCGCAAGCGCCTCACCCGGCTGGAGACCGTACTGCGGCGTTCGCTCCTGCGGACCCCGAGCGCCCGCTACGACCTGTGGCTGGCGTTCCGGGCACTGGACCTGGACGGGGGCGGACAGCCGGACGGGGGGCACCCGCGGCCGTGAGGCCGCCGGTGCCCCCCGTCCACGGGAGCCCGCGCGTCAGCAGCTCAGGTTGGATCCGGGCGTGGTGCCGAGGATCGACACGAAGGACTGGTAGCGGTCGATCCGGCTCTGCACCTGGGCGGGGTTGCCGCCGTTGCACTCGATGGAGCCGTTGATGGAGCGGATCGTCTCACCGAAACCGGCGCCGTTCACCATGGCGTTGTGGGCGGTCATGGTGCCGGGGCCGTTCTGGGTGTTCCAGTACCAGAGGCCGGTCTTCCAGGCCACGGCGGCGTTCTGCTCGACCAGGTAGGGGTTGCCCAGCAGGTCGATGCCGAGGGCGTCACCGGCGGCCTTGTAGTTGAAGTTCCAGCTGAGCTGGATCGGGCCGCGCCCGTAGTACGCGGCCTGCCCGGCGGGGCAGCCGTAGGGCTGGCTGCTGTCGCAGTAGTGGGGGTAGTTGGCCGTGTTCTGCTCGACCACGTACACCAGACCGCCGGTCTCGTGGCTGACGTTGGCGAGGAACGCGGCCGCCTCCTGCTTCTTCACCGTGTCGCTGCCGGTCTTGGCGAAGCCGGGGTAGGCGTCCAGCGCGGCGGTCAGCCCGCTGTACGTGTAGAAGGGGTTGCGGCCCGGGAACATCTGGTTGAACTGGGCCTCGCTGACGATGAAGTCCGCGGACGAACCCGGGCCACCCGGGTCCGTGCCGCCGCCGCAACTGCCCCGGTCGGCCCAGACGTCGGAGCTGCCCGGCCTCTCGTTCTGCGTCCACCACTTGGCGGACCAGTTGTGCCCGTTGTACGAGGCGGAGCCGCCGCCCGTGTAGACGGACGAGGAGTTCCAGGCGGGCGCGCAGTCGGCAGCCGACGCGGTGGTGGCGGGGAGGATGACAAGCGTCGCGACGACCGCGCCCAGCGCGGTGAGCAGGCCCATGATGCGTCTGATCATGTGAACACTCCTTCGGCGCGGCGCACCGAGCTCATCGGTGCGCCGCCATGGGGGGTGCCGACACTCAAGCGCTCTGGTCTGGACCTGTCAAGGTCTAGACCATCGTAAGGAAACCTTCCCACTCCGCCGCCCCAACGCCCTTCGGCCACCGGAGATCCGCACGATACGTATCCCCAACAGGGCTGATTCCAGCGTGATTCACTCGGCGCCCGACCCGGAGACGGCGACGGGCCCGAAGGTAAAAACCTTCGGGCCCGTCCAGCATGCGGGACGCCCTACTGTCCGACCGGTCAGCGACGCCGCACCCGAGGGAGCGTCAGCACGTCAGCCCGGAACCGGGGTTGGTGCCGATGATCCCGGTGATCCGTTCGTACGTGGCGACCCGCGCCCGCACCGAGCCGGGGTTGCCGCCGTCGCACTCCAGCGCGCCGTTGAGCGAGCGGATCGTCTCGCCGAATCCGGCGCCGCCGACCATGGCCTCGTGCGAGGTCATGGTGCCGGGGCCGTTCTGGGTGTTCCAGTACCAGAGCGCCGTCTGCCAGGCGACCGACGGGTCCTGCTCGACCAGCCAGGGATTGTTCAGCAGGTCGAGGCCGAGCGCGTCACCGGCGGCCTTGTAGTTGAAGTTCCAGCTGAACATGATCGGGCCGCGCCCGTAGTACGCGGACTGGCCGGCCGGGCAGCCGAAGGGCTGGCTGTAGTCGCACTTGATCCAGTAGTTGGCCTCGTTGATCTCCTTCACGTACTGGAGCCCGACCGACTCGAAGTCGGCGTGGGTCAGGAACGCCGCCGCCTCCCGGCTCCGCATCGCCTCGGTCCCGGTGTTCGCGAAGCGCGGGTAGGCGTGCAGGGCGTCGATCAGCCCCTGGTACGTATAGAAGGGGGCTCGGTCCGGGAAGATCCGGTCGAACTCCGCCTCGCTGATGACGAAGTCGGAGACCCCTCCCGTACAGGCTCCGGCGTCGGCCCAGACGGTGGTGGCGCCCGGATTCTCGTTCTGCGTCCACCACTTGGCCGTCCAGTTGCGGCCGTGGTGCGAGACGGCGCCGCCGGCCGTGTAGGCGGTCGAGGAGCTCCAGAGCGGCGCGCACCGCTCCGTGGCGGCGGCGGGCGCCGCGTCGGCGGCGGCGGGGAAGAAGGCCACCGTCGCGATGACGGCACTCAGGACGGTCAGGACGCTCTTGATGCGGTTCAGCGCTGCTCACTCCTTCGACGGGACTTCGGCAGAACTTCGACGGAACTTCGACAGGACTTCGACAGGACGGGCACGGCACACCGCGGAACTCGACGGACGGGCCTTCCGGGCATCCCGACACCCAACCCCGATTGGTCTGGACCTGTCAAGGTTCGAACCAATCGCTCTTCTGTGGACGCGTGTTGGCCACACGGCGGCCACCTGGCCGCCCCTCGGGCCTCCTACGGTGACGCGCACCCGAACCCGTGCAGGCGTCCGACAGACAGGAGGCCGGAACGTGGAGTGGCTCAGCGCCGAGAACGTCGTGGCCGTGCTCACCGCCGTACTGGGCGTCCTCGCCTCCATCGGCGTGCTCTGGTACGAGCGCCGCGTGCCCCGGCGCAAACGCATCGGCTACCGGGTGCAGATGGACACCCCGATCGGCAGCGACGCCGGCCAGGGCCGGGCCAACGTCCGGCTCGGGCTCTTCGACGAGACCCCGGACATGTCCGACGCCACGCTCGTCCTGCTGCGCGTCGAGAACGACGGATCGCAGTCCATCAGCCGCGGCGACTACACCGGTCCGGATGAACAACTGCACGGCCTGGTCGTCGAGTTCACCGAACGCCGGGTCCGCGGCATCGCCGTCACCCACTCCCCCGGCGCCGACCACCTCATGGACCACTTCACCCCGTCCGCCGGGCTGCGCGAGAGCGGTTCCCTGATCCGGCTGCCGCGCGTGCCGCTCAACCGGGGCGAGCACTTCAAGCTGCTGGTCCTGCTGACCGGTTCCCGGGTGGGCTCCCCGATCCGGGTCACCGGCGGCATCCGGGACGGCGAGGTGACGCCGAACAAGGCGGCCCGCCCCGACGAGAAGCCCCCGATGTTCGGCAGGGCCGCCCGGTTCATCACCGTCGCGCTGACCGTCTGCGTCGTCACGCTGGCCGCCATCATCCTGGTGCGGGACGACACCCCGCCGCCCATCGGCTGCGCCCGCGGCGAGCTGACCCTGACCGGCTCCACCGCCTTCGCCCCGGCCCTGCGGGAGCTGGCGGCGAAGTATGGCGAGGCGTGCGAGGGGGCCACCGTCACCGTGGACGCGCACGGCAGCACGGCGGGGATACGGGAACTGGCCGATCGGGGCGCCGGGGCGGGGGAGTCCGGTTCCGGGGAGGCGGACTCCGGGACGGCGGGGTCCGGGGAATCCGGCTCAGCGGCAGCCGGTTCGCCCGCCCTGGTGGCCTTCTCGGACGGGCCCAAGCCGAGCGGCTTCCCGCAGCTGCGCGAGAACCGCGTCGCCGTCTCGCTCTTCCGCCTGGTCGTCAACGACCGGGTCCCGCTGAAGAACCTGACCGGCGACGACGTCCGCCGGATCTACCGGGGCGACATCCACGACTGGCGGCAGCTGGGCGGCCCGGACCTGCCCGTACTGCTGGTCAGCCGGGACGCCAACTCCGGTACCCGCGAGGTGTTCCAGCGCCGCGTCCTGGGCCGCAACGAGCCCGCCCAGTCCTCCCGCGACTGCACCACGAGGGACGACCCGCGGGCCCCCGTCATCCGCTGCGAACTCGATTCCACCGAACAGGTCCTGGCCACGGTCGGCCGGCTCCCCGGCGCGATCGGCTACAGCGAACTGCGCTCCGGCACCAAGCCCGCCGGGGCGCACCAACTCGCCATCGACGGTGACACCCCGTCCGCCGACACGATCGCCACCAGCAGCTACCCGTACCGGGAGATCGAGTACGCGTACACCTACGGCAGCCCGCCCGCCGACTCGCTGGCCTCCAGCTTCCTGGCCTACCTCAGCCGGGGCAGCGGTCAGGACATCATCCGCACCCACGGCCACCTGCCGTGCGCGACGCCACAGGGGCTGCGGATCTGCGGGGAGGGCTGAGGAGGAAGAGGAAGAGGAGGAAGAAGAGGAGGAGGAACGAGAGCCGGCGGGATTCCGGTTGGGGCCGTCAGAGCGTACGCCGCGCCGTCGCCACCACGAGAGCGCCGGTGCCGGACGCCTGCCCGCCCCCGGCCGCGACCACAAGACCGTCCAGCGCGAGCCGCATGACGGTGCGCCGCGGGCGGCGTTCGGGATCCCGGGGTGGCAGGACACCGCCGGGGCCCTTTGCGTCCGCCGACACGGACCGGCACAGCCACCCTGGCCAACCCGCCCGCCCCGCCGTGCGGGTACGCGAAGGCGGCCGACGCGTCCTCCCCGTCGGCCGCCCTCACGTTGTTCCCTACAGGGCCGAGTTGCTCCCGATCATCACAGGATCGATTTGATCCCGATCGTCACAGAAACGAGTTGATCCCGATCATCACAGAAACGAGTTGATCTCGATCGTCTCGGTCCGGCCGGGGCCGACGCCGATCGCGGAGATCGGGGCGCCGGACATCTCCTCCAGCGCCTTCACGTACGCCTGGGCGTTCTTCGGCAGGTCACCGAAGGTCTTCGCCTTCGTGATGTCCTCGGACCAGCCGGGCAGCATCTCGTAGACCGGCTTCGCGTGGTGGAAGTCGGTCTGGTTGTACGGGAGCTCCTCGACGCGCTTGCCGTCGATCTCGTAGGCCACGCAGACCGGAATCTGCTCCCAGCCGGTGAGGACGTCGAGCTTGGTGAGGAAGAAGTCGGTGAGGCCGTTGACCCGGGTCGCGTACCGCGCGATCGGGGCGTCGAACCAGCCGCAGCGGCGGTCACGGCCGGTGGTGACACCGCGCTCGCCACCGATCCTGCGCAGCGCCTCGCCGTCCTCGTCGAGCAGCTCCGTCGGGAACGGACCGGCGCCGACGCGCGTCGTATAGGCCTTGAGGATGCCGATGACCCGGCTGATCTTGGTCGGTCCCACACCGGAGCCGGTGCAGGCGCCGCCCGCGGTCGGGTTCGACGAGGTGACGAAGGGGTACGTGCCGTGGTCCACGTCGAGCAGCGTGCCCTGACCGCCCTCGAAGAGGACGACCTTGCCCGCGTCGATGGCGTCGTTCAGGATCAGCGAGGTGTCGGCGACGAAGGGCTTGATCTGCTCCGCGTACTGGAGCATGTCCTCGACGACCTTGCCGGCCTCGATCGCGCGCCGGTTGAAGACCTTGGCCAGCAGCTGGTTCTTCTGCTCCAGGGCCGCCTCGACCTTCTGCTCCAGGATCGACTCGTCGTAGAGGTCTTGGACGCGGATGCCGACCCGGTTGATCTTGTCGGCGTACGTCGGGCCGATACCGCGCCCGGTCGTGCCGATCTTGCGCTTTCCGAGGAACCGTTCCGTCACCTTGTCGACGGTGACGTTGTACGGGGTGATCAAATGAGCGTTACCGCTGATCAGCAGCTTGGACGTGTCCACGCCGCGGTCGTTCAGCCCACTCAGCTCGGAGAGCAGGACGGCCGGGTCGACCACGACACCGTTTCCGATGACCGGGGTACACCCCGGCGACAGGATTCCGGAGGGGAGGAGATGCAGTGCGTACTTCTGGTCGCCGACGACCACCGTGTGGCCGGCATTGTTGCCGCCCTGGTATCGCACCACATAGTCCACGGATCCACCGAGGAGGTCGGTGGCCTTCCCCTTGCCCTCGTCACCCCACTGAGCACCGAGCAGCACAAGTGCGGGCACAGGCGTACACCCCTTCCGGGCGGGGCATGTCCAAGGTCAGGGGGCGTACGTAAACGTCGTACATGCCGTACGACGTTGTACGACAAGGCCTGAACCGTCGAACCGGGTGCCCCGGAATAGACCAAGCCCCTGGCGCAATAGCGCAAGGGGCTCTTGCACCAAGATGCTACCCGAGGAAGGACCGAGGTGTCGGCTGCCCAGCCCCCCGGTAACGGTGCGCCCCATCTGCTGGTGGTGATCGATCCGGTCGCCCGCCGGACGGACGGCGAGTCCGTCCGTATCGCGAAGGACGTGCTGAGCGCGGGCTCGCACGCCAAGATCTGCCTCCCGGACGGGCCGGAGGAGTTCGCCCGCGCCCTCTCCCGCAGGGGAAGCCGGCGGCCGGTGGTGATCGGCGACGACCGGGCGCTGCGGCGGGCGGTGGCCCAGCTGCACCGGGAGCGGGAGCCGGCCGGAAGCGCCCTTTCGCTGATCCCGGTCGGCGCGGCGGCGGCCCTGGAACTGGCTTGTTCCCTCGGCGTGCCGTCGAGTGCGGTGGAGGCGGCCCGCACCGCACTGGACGGCGTCGTGCGGCGGCTGGACCTGATGGTCGACGACAGCGACGGCGTGGTCCTGGGCGCGCTGCGCATCCCGGCCCCGAGCAGCGCGCCGGGCACGGAGGGCTCCCACTCAGGCGTCACCGCGGTCTGGGACACCTGCCGCTCCCTGGTCCGGACCCTGGTGCGCCCGGCGCCATCCGCCCTGCCCGCGCCGCTGCGCACGCACCGGCTGCGGATCGAGGCGGACGGGGTCCTGCTGAACGACCTGGACCAGCCGGTCGAAGCGGTGACGGTGACCTCGGGGAGCGGCGCCGGTGGCGTCGGCGGCCTCGCGGAGGTCACGATCCACCCGCCGGACGGTGAGCCGGTCAGCACGGGGGCCAAGGCCGTCACCGTCTCGGGGCCCGACTTCCGCTACCGCGCGGACATACAGGTCGGCGGGCCGGTACGGACGCGCACCTGGACGGTGCGGGCGGGGGCGTGGGGGCTGATGCTGCCGGCGTAGCTCCACTGCTGCCGGTGCCGACGGCGCAGCGCGGCTGCCGGGGCCGGTGGCTGTGCCTGTGCCTGTGCCTGTGCCGACGGCCTAGCTCCACTGCCGCCGGTGCCGACCGCGATCCGCGGCGGCACCCGCTTGTCCGTTGGGCGTCAGCCGTTCATCCGCTGCCCGTCGGCGGCCGGGAGGTCGAGCGTCTTGCGGTGGTCGTGCCAGCGGGCCATCAGCCCCTCCAGCTCCGACTGAAGGAACTCGAAGAACGCCGCCGTCTCCGCGATCCGGGCACCGGCGGGCGTGTGCTCGCCGAGCGTGCGGGCCCCCTCCCTGAGGGTGCGCTCCCAGCGGATCAGCACCTGGTCGCGGCTGGCGAAGGTGGTGTACCAGATCTCGTTGTGCAGGCGGTAGCGGTCGCGGCGCGAGCCCGGTTCGCGTTCGCGGCCGACCATGCTGACCTGGGTGAGGTAATTCACCGCGCCGGACACCGCGGCCGGGCTGATCTGCAGCGCGAGGGCGAGCTCGGCCGAGGTCATCGAGGCGTCGTCGTCCGCGAGGAGGGCGGCGAAGACCCGGGACGCCATCCGCTGCATCCCCGCCTCGGTCATCTCGGACGCGAACCGCTCGACGAAGCGCGAGACTGCCTCCGCGTCCCGCTGCGCGGGCGCCCCTCCCGCGTCCTGCCGGTCCTCTGCCTTCTCCGCGGATTCGCTGCTCATCAGCCCCATCGTCTCCCTGTGTACCCGTCCTCGTCCCGGCCTCATCCCGGTCCCGTCACTCGTCCGAGTTTATACGTTTCCTTAACTTCACAAATTTGTGAAAGTAGCGTACGTTCAAAATCATGACGAAGGCAATCACCGTGGCCGGACTGCACAAGTCGTTCGGCCGGACGCATGCGCTGGACGGGCTCGACCTGACCGTCGAGTCCGGTGAGGTCCACGGCTTCCTCGGGCCCAACGGATCGGGGAAGTCCACCACCATCCGGGTCCTGCTGGGCCTGCTGCGGGCCGACTCCGGCGCCGCTCAGCTGCTCGGCCGCGACCCCTGGCGCGACGCGGTGGAACTGCACCGGCGGGTGGCGTATGTCCCCGGTGACGTCACGCTGTGGCGCAACCTCTCCGGCGGCGAGGTGATCGATCTGTACGGGCGGCTGCGGGGCGGACTGGACGACGCCCGCCGTGCGGAGCTCGTGGAGCGGTTCGAGCTCGACCCGACCAAGAAGGGGCGTACGTACTCCAAGGGCAACCGGCAGAAGGTCGCCCTTGTCGCCGCGTTCGCCTCCGATGTGGACCTGCTGATCCTGGACGAGCCGACCAGCGGGCTCGATCCGTTGATGGAAGGGGTCTTCCAGAGCTGCGTCGCGGAGGAGCGCGAGCGCGGGCGCACGGTGCTGCTCTCCAGCCACATCCTCAGCGAGGTCGAGTCGCTCTGCGACCGGGTGAGCATCATCCGCCAGGGGCGGACGGTGGAGACGGGCTCGCTGGCCGGGATGCGCCATCTGACGCGTACGAACATCAAGGCCGAGCTGGCCGGTGAGCCCGCCGGGCTGTCCGGGCTGCCCGGCGTGCACGCCCTGGACGTGCGGGGGCGCGAGGTCTCGCTCCAGGTCGATACGGACAAGCTCGACGGCGTCCTGAGATCGCTCACCGCCTCCGGGGTCCGGTCGCTGACCAGCACCCGGCCCACGCTGGAGGAGCTGTTCCTGCGGCACTACACGGCGGACGCGGACACGGACGCGGACACGGACACCGCGGGCACGGACGCCGCAGGCGCGGACGCGGGGGTGGCGGCGCGATGACTGCCGTGACCATGACCGCACCGGCCGGCACCGGGCGCCGGACCGGGGCCGGCACCGGACAGCTCGCCGGGACCTGGTCCCTGCTGAGGCTCGCCCTGCGCCGCGACCGGGTCATCATGCCGCTCTGGGTGATCGTGCTCGGCGGCTCGTTCTCCTCCGTGGGCAAGTCCATCTCCTCGCTCTACGGCACCGAGGCCCAGCGCGCCGAGCTCGCCGCCTCGATGAACGGCAACAGCTCCCTGCGGGCGATGTACGGGCCGGTGTTCAGCGACTCCGTCGGCGGGCTCGTCAGCTGGCGCATGATCGCCTTCGGCGCCGCGCTGGCCGCGGTGATGAGCCTGGTGGTCGTCGTACGGCACACCCGCGAGGAGGAGGAGACCGGCCGTCAGGAGATGCTCTCCTCGGCCGTAGTGGGCCGCCGTGCCCCGCTGACCGCCGCGCTGCTCGCGGCCGTCGTCGCCAACGCCGCGCTGGCCCTGGTGATCATGGCCGGGATGGCGGGCTCCGGGGCGGGCGGCGCGGGGGCGGTGGCGATCGCGTCAGCCGTTGCCGGGGTCGGTGTGCTGTTCGCCTGCACCGCCGCGATCGCCGCGCAGTTCACCGAGAGCGCCCGGCTCGCGAAGGGGCTCACGGCCGCCGTGATCGGCGCCGCCTTCGTCCTGAAGGCGGCGGGCGACTCCGCGACGGACGACGGCTCGTCCGTGTTCACCTGGCTCTCCCCGATCGGCTGGGCGGAGAATGCCCGGCCGTACGCGGACGAGCGGTGGTGGGTGCTCCTGGTGATCGCCGGGGCCGTGGCGGTGCAGTGCGCCGCGGCGTACGCGCTGGCCGGGCGGCGCGATGTCGGCATGAGCTTCCTGGCGACGCGGCCGGGGCCCGCCAGGGGCCGGATCTCCACCGCCTTCGGACTCGCCGTGCGGCTCCAGCGCGGTGCGCTGCTGGGCTGGACGGTGTCGTTCGCCGCGGTCGGTGCCGTCTTCGGCGGGCTGACCGGCGGAGCGGCCGATCTCGTGGGGGACAACGAGAAGACCAGGGAGATCTTCGAGCGGATGGGCGGCCAGGCCGGGCTGACCGACGCGTTTCTCGCCTCGATGGTCTCCGTGCTCGGCACGGTCGCGGCGCTGTACATCGTCTCCTCCGTGCTGCGCCCGCACAGCGAGGAGACCGCCGGGCGGGCAGAGCCGGTGCTGGCGGGCGGGGTCGGCCGGATCGGCTGGGCGGCCGGCCATCTGCTCATCGCCTTCGGCGGCGCCGGCCTGATCATGGTGGCCGGCGGCCTCGGCCTCGCCGCCGGATACGGACACGAACTGCCTGCCCTGCTCGGCGCCGCGCTGATACAACTGCCCGCCGTCTGGCTGCTGGGCGGGGTGACGGCCCTGCTGTACGGGACGCTGCCGAAGGCCGCCCCGGCCGCCTGGGGACTGGTGGGGATCTGTCTGGCACTGGGCTGGATCGGCCCGGCCCTGGATCTGCCGCAGCCGGTGATGGACCTGTCGCCGTTCACGCACCTGCCGAAGCTGCCGGGTGCGGAGCTGGTGTGGGGTCCGGCGGCGTTGCTCACCGTGCTCGCGGCGGCCCTGACCGCGGGAGGGCTGGCGGCGCTGCGGCGGCGCGACATGCTGAGCTGAGCGGCGGCCCGCAACGTACGGGCTCGCGGATGCCTCGCCGGCCCACGGACAACGCGCGCACCCCGCCGCTTCACAGCTCGACGCGCAGCTCCTTCACGCCCCGGATGACGTACCCCGGATTCCACTCCGGCTCCTCGGCCAGCCGCATGTCCGGTGCCTTGCGCAGCAACTCCCCGAAGGAGGCGGCCAGTTCCACCCGGGCCAGTGGGGCGCCCAGACAGAAGTGGATGCCGGCGCCGAACGTGATGTGCGGGTTCTCCTGCCGGGAGAGGTCCAGGGTGTCCGGCTCGGGGAAGCGGGCCGGGTCGCGGTTGGCCGAGCCGAAGAGCAGGGCCACCTCGGAACCGCGCGGGATGACCGTGCCGCCGATCTCGATGTCGTCCAGCACCCAGCGCTCGAACATCTGGAGCGGGGTGTCGTACCGCATCAGCTCTTCGATCGCGGACGGCAGCAGCCCGTGGTCGGCCCGCAGCGCGGCCAGCTGCCGGGGGTGGCGCAGCAGCGTCCACCAGCCGTTCACGGTGGTGTTGACGGTCGCCTCGTGTCCCGCGTTCAGCAGCAGCACGCAGGTGGAGACCATCTCCTGCTCGGTCAGCCGCTCGCCCTCGTCGTGGGCGGCGATGAGCGCCGAGATCAGATCCGTACCCGGGTTGCCGCGCCGCTGGGCGATCAGTTCGCGCAGGTACGCGGAGAAGTCGACCGAGGCGCGCACGGCGGCGCGGGCGGTCTCCTCGGACGGGTTCAGCTCGTACATCCCGCAGATCGCCGCGGACCAGGGCCGCAGCGGTGCGCGGTCGGACTCCGGGATGCCGAGCATCTCGGCGATCACGGCGACGGGCAGCGGCTCGGCCACGGCCGTGAGCAGGTCGCCCCCGCCCTGCGCGACGAAGTCGTCGACGAGCCCGGCGGCCAGCCGCCGCACGGTCGGCGCGAGCTGCTCGACGGTACGCGGGGTGAACGCCTTGGAGACCAGCCCACGGATCCGGGTGTGGTCCGGGGGCTCCAGGTCCAGCAGCCCCTGCCCGTTGAGCGTCTCGAACGGCTCGTGCTCGGCGGGCGGGGCGGTCCGGCCGAACTCCTCGTGGGTGAACCGGTGCAGGTACGTCCGCCCCAGCCGACGGTCGCGCAGCAGCGCGGACACATCGGCGTGGTGCGGGACGAGCCACTGGTCGGTGGGCTCGAAGTAGTGCGCCCGGCCGGTGGCGCGCAGCTCGGCATAGGCGGGATACGGGTCGGCGACGAACGCCGCCGACCACGGGTCGAAGGGGGCGGCGGAGCCGGCGGCGGCACGCGGGGGCTGGTTCATGAACCGACGCTAACCGGCCACCCGCCACCGGACCAGCCCCACATGCCTGACCGCTGCGTCCCCGCCACCTCCTCACGCCTCTCCAGCGCTCCCCGCCGCCTCCCCAGCACTCCCCGCCACATCCCCAGCGCTCCCCACCGCCTCCCCACGGGTCTCCCGGGGGACAGCCCCCACCGTTCAGGACGGCGTGACCAGCCGGGCCTCGTAGGCGAAGACGGCCGCCTGGGTGCGGTCGCGCAGGCCCAGCTTGACCAGGATGCGGCTCACATGGGTCTTGATGGTGGACTCCGCGACCACCAGGTGCGAGGCGATCTCCCCGTTCGACAGGCCCTGGGCGATGAGGACCAGCACCTCCGTCTCGCGCTCGGTGAGGTCGCCGATCCGGGCGAGCGCGGGCGGCCGCGGGGCCGCCGCGAGCTTGGAGAACTCGTGGATCAGCCGCTTGGTGACGGTGGGGGCGAGCAGCGCCTCGCCCGAGGCCACCACCCGTACGCCCTCCGCGAGCTGCCGGGCCGAGGCGTCCTTGAGGAGGAAGCCGGAGGCGCCGGCGCGGAGCGCCTGGTAGACGTACTCGTCGAGGTCGAAGGTGGTCAGCACCAGCACTTTGGCGTCCCGGTCGGCGGCGACGATCTCGCGGGTCGCCTCGATCCCGTTCAGCTCGGGCATCCGGATGTCCATCAGCACCACGTCGGGGCGGAGCGCGGCGACCTGCGAGACCGCCTCGCGGCCGTTGACCGCCTCGCCCACGACCTCGATGCCCGGCATCGCGTTGAGCAGTACGGAGAACCCCTCGCGGACCATCATCTGGTCGTCGACGATCAGGACCCGGATCACCGGATCCGGGGCGGTCGTCATGACTGCTCCACGGGGGCGTCGGAGGGGGTGTGCTGGACGGGGATGAAGGCGGTGACCTCGTAACCTCCGTCCCCGGTCGGCTCCGCGGTCATCTCACCGTTCAGCATCCCGACCCGCTCCCGCATCCCGGTGATGCCGTGCCCGGCCCCCGGCGAGGGTTTCACCGGGCCGGTCGGCGGGCCGTTGACCACGCGCAGTCCGAGCCCGCCCAGCACATAGCCGATCTCGACCCCGGCGGTGGCGCCCGGCGCGTGCCGCAGGGTGTTGCTCAGGGCCTCCTGGATGATCCGGTACGCCGACAGCTCGACGCCCTGCGGCAGTTCGCGCACCGCACCGGTCACCGTCTTGCTCGTCGTCAGGCCCGCCTCCCGGACATTGGCGAGGAGCCCGTCCAGCTCGGCCAGGGTGGGCTGGGGTGCGTCCGGCGCCTCATAGCCCTCGGCCCGCACGACGCCGAGCACCCGGCGCAGTTCGGTGAGCGCCGCGACGGCGTTCTCCCGGATCGTGATGAACGCCTGCTCCAGCTCGGGCGGCGGATTCTCCACCCGGTACGGGGCGGCCTCGGCCTGGATCGCCACGACGGACATGTGGTGGGCGACCACGTCGTGCAGTTCGCGGGCGATGGTGGTGCGCTCCTCCAGCTGGGTGCGGCGGTCGCGCTCGACGGCGGTGACGGTGCGCTGCACGGTGACCTCGCGCTCGGCCTCCCGGCGGACGTGCACCAGGCTCACGACGAGCAGGGTGAACGCGGAGGCCACGGCCATGGCGGCGGTGTCCAGCGAGGAGTCCCCGCCTGCGACGTTGTCCACGAGCGTGCCGAGCAGCAGGGTCAGCGCCCACATCCAGACGGCGGTGCGCGGCCGGGTCCGGGCCGCGACGACGTTCAGCACGACCAGGCAGGCGAAGAAGGAGCTCGGCCCCCACGGCCCGCCCCCGCCGCCGAGCAGCGAGGTCACCGGGATCAGCGCCATCGACAGCCAGAACGCCCCGACCGGCCTGATCAGCGTCATCGCGACACAGACGGCGGGCAGCAGACCGGCCAGCAGGACACCGGTGTTGCCCGTGCTGGTGAAGCCCTCCATGAACGCGATCAGCGCGGCGCCCAGCACCACCGCGTGCGGGGTCCAACGGGCGCGAGCCCTGAGTCGCGCCGGCAGCCGCCGGGTCAGCGGCCCGTCGGTCGGCATCGGCGGCAGCGGGCGGTAGGCGAACGCGTCGTCTATCAGGTCCTGCCGCAGGCCGGCCATCGCTCCCGCGGCAGCCTGGAGCTCAGGGTTCGTGGTCTTGGTCTCGGTCACGTTTCCAAGGTAGGCGGCGCGGCGGGCGGGGTCGTCAGCACAGATACGGATCCTGCGCCGTCCGTCGCAAGTACTACACGGGTCCGCCCACGCCACGTACCGCGGGCTCCGCTCCCCGGCCCACCGCGGGTTCCGCCCTCCGGCCCCACCGCAGGTTCCGCTCCCCGGCCCACCGCAGGCTCCGCCTCCGGCCCCACCGCGGGTCTCACCAGGCGAGCTGGGCGATCTCCTCGGCCACCACCGCGCACGCGTCGGCCGCCGGATCGATCAGCGGGAAGTGCCCGACGCCGGGCAGCAGGGTCAGCATCACGGTCTCGCCCTCCTTGGCCGCCGCGTCGACGAACGCCTCCACGACCTCCTGCGGAACCGTGAGGTCCGTGGTGCCCTGCACGACGGCGGTCGCGATGCCGGTGGGCAGCAGCTGCGCCGGGTCGGCCTGTGCGCTCCGGACGGCGAAGTCCTCTTCTGTGCCCAGGAACTGCCCGATCGCGCCGGAGCACACATCGAGCCCGATAGCGGAGGCGAAGTCCGCGATCGGTGCGAGCGCCACCACACCGCGCAGCGCGGGCGGGCGGGGCAGCCGCCACGGCGAGCCCTCCGGCAGTACGTGCCGGGCGGCGGCCCACAGGGCGAGCTGCCCGCCCGCCGAGTGACCGGTGACCACGATCCGCCGGGCGTCCGCCGCGGGCAGCTCCCGCGCCAGCAGCTCGGGCAGCGCGTCCATCGCCGCCGCGACGTCGTCGAAGGTCTCCGGCCAGCGGCCGGCGACCGGGCCGGAGCCGCGCTGCTGCGGGAGTTCGCTGCCCCGCCGGTATCCGAGGCTGGCGACGGCGAATCCGCGCCGGGCCAGGAAACCCGCGAACGGGGACATGTGGAGCCGGTCGTAGGGTGCCCGCCACGCCCCGCCGTGCAGGACGACCACGACGGGCGCGCCGGTGCGGCCGTCGTGCGGGGCGAAGAAGTCGATCGTCTGGTCGGGGTGGCTGCCGTAGGCCGCGGAGGCGTCGGGGGCGACCACCGGATGCGAGAACGCGGACTCGGTCTCGGCGGCGTCCTGATCACGCGCGGCAGAATCCGACATGCTGCTCCAACCGTCCCTGACAATGCCCAACTGGGCTGACCTGCGGGGACGGTATCAGTTTGAAGGCGTCCCCTGCCCCGGCGGCGGCCACCGCGACCGCCCACCAGGCCGGGGTCCGGATGACGGTGCCGATGCGCTCACGCTCCCACCCCGCGACGCCCCGGAGCCCGTCCGGCGACATCCCGGAGCCCACCCCGCGACATCCCCGGAGCCCGCCCGCGACGCCCCGGAGCCCACCCCGCGACATCCCCGGAGCCCGCCCGGCGACCGGGGCGAGCCGGTCGCCGGACTGACCCGGGAGCCTACGCCACCGGGCCGCCCCTAACCGGCCAACACGTCCGCGAGGAGCCGCGCCGCGCGTTCCGCGTCCGCGAATCCCACGTACAGCGGGGTGAATCCGAACCGCAGCACGTCCGGGCGGCGCAGATCCCCGACGACTCCGCGTGCGATGAGCGCGCCCATCACCGGTTCGGCGTCCTCGCACCGCAGCGCGACCTGGCTGCCGCGTTCGGCGTGGGCGGCCGGGGTGGCCGAACTGACGCGTCCTTCGGGGACGTACTCCGCGACGCACTCCAGGAAGAAGTCCGTCAGCGCCAGGGACTTGGCCCGTACCGCCTCGATCCCGACCCCGTCCCACACGTCGAGGGACGACTCCAGGGCCAGCATCGACAGGATGTCGGGGGTTCCGACCCGGCCCCGTACGGCGCCGTCGGCCGCCTCGTAGCCGGGGGTCATCGCGAACGGGTCGGCGTGCGACGTCCACCCCGGCAGGGGCGAGTCGAACACCGGCTGGTGGCGGGCGGCGACGTACAGGTACGCGGGCGAACCGGGCCCGCCGTTGAGGTACTTGTACGTGCAGCCGACCGCCAGGTCCACCCCGTGCCGGTCCAGGTCCACGGGCAGGGCGCCCGCGCTGTGGCACAGGTCCCAGACCGAGACGGCGCCCGCCGCCTGCACGGCGGCGGTGAGCGCGGGCAGGTCGTGGAGCCTGCCGGAGCGGTAGTCGACGTGGTTGAGCAGGACGGCGGCGGTACGCGGGCCGAGGGCGCCCGGCACCTCCGCGGGGGCCACGGGGACGATCCGGTGGCCGGTCATCCGGGCGGCGGAACCCGCGATGTACCCGTCGGTGGGGAAGGTGTCCGCGTCGACCAGGATCTCGTCGCGGCCCTCCGGCGCCAGCCGGGTAGCGGCGACGACGGCCTTGAAGACGTTGACGCTGGTGGAGTCCCCGACGACGATCTGCCCGGCGGCGGCCCCGACGATGGGCGCGATCCGGTCACCGATCCGCTCCGGCGCGGTCCACCAGCCGCTCTCGCCCCAGGACCGGATGCGCAGCTCGCCCCACTCGCGGGTGAGGACCTCCTGAAGGCGGGCGGGGACGTGGCGGGGCAGCGCGCCCAGCGAGTTGCCGTCCAGGTAGACGGTGTCGTCGAGCGTGAACAGCTCGCGCAGCGGCGCCAGTTCGTCGGCGGCGTCGAGCGCCCGTGCGCGCTCCTGGAGGTCAGACATGGCTGCGGGCCGTCCAGAGCTCGGGGAAGACGTTCTTGGTGGCGCGCTTCTCCAGCCAGGCGACGCCGGCCGAGCCGCCGGTCCCGGTCTTGGACCCCATGGCCCGCCGGGTGGCGACGAGGTGGTCGTTGCGCCAGCGCCAGACCAGTTCGCCCACGTCGGTGAGCGCCTCGCCGAGGCGGACCAGCTCGTCGTGCTGGTCGGGGTTGGCGTAGATCTCCGCCCAGACGGCCTCGACCTCGGGCGAGGGCTCGTACTTCTGGCTGAGGTCGCGGCCGAGCACGGTCTCCGGGACGGCGTGGCCGCGCCGGGCGAGCAGCGCGAGGGCCTCGTCGTACAGCCCCGGCTCCCCGAGTGCCTTCTCCAGCTCGGCGTGCACCCGGGGCGCGCCCCGGTGCGGCACGAGCATGGACGCGGACTTGTCGCCGAGCAGGAACTCCATCCGCCGGTACATCGCGGACTGGAAGCCGGAGCCCTCACCGAGGGCGGACCGGTAGGAGTTGAACTGGGCGGGGGTGAGCTGGGCGAGCGGCGTCCAGGAGGCGTTCAGCGCCTCCAGCTCGCGCACGGACCGCTTCAGCGCGTCGCGCGCGACGGGAATCCGGTCCTCGCGCAGGGCGTGCACGGCCGTCTCCCACTCATGGACGATGACGGTGAACCACAGCTCCATGACCTGGGTGGTGACCAGGAAGACCATCTCGCCCGGGTCGTCGGAGCGAAGATGCTGGAGGTGGGTCAGGACATCCGCCTGGACATAGTCCTCGTACGGAGTCGTGCCCGCGAAGTCGAGGTGCGGGTTCGCCGCACCGGTGGCTTCGGGGTCGGGGGGAATCGTCGACATCGCTGTCTCCTCGACACGAGCTTCCGGGTAGCGGTCCGCCCCTCCCATCAGGAAGTGGAGCTCCGGTCCCCTGTTCGCATCCTAAACGGCGGCCCCGGAGAGCGCGCAGGCCCCGCGGACGGAGGTGCGTCTGCGGGGCCTGCGCGGCAGGTGGGGCGGGTGCTGTCTAGCCGAGGGTCTCGGCGGCGGTCGGGGAGGAGTCCCGGAGGAACGTCGAGCAGCGCTCGTACTCCTCCTTCTCACCGATCGCCTGCGCGGCGCGCGCCAGAGCGTGCAGGGCGCGCAGGAACCCTCGGTTCGGCTCGTGCTCGAACGGGACGGGGCCGTGGCCCTTCCAGCCGGCCCGGCGCAGTGCGTCCAGGCCGCGGTGGTAGCCGGTACGGGCGTACGCGTACGACTCGATGACCCGGCCGCCCTCGAACGCCTCGTCGGCGAGCTGAGCCCAGGCCAGGGAGGAGGTCGGGTACTTCGCGGCGACCTCGGCGGGAGCGACGTCCGCGGCGAGCAGTTCGCGCGGTCCCGGTTCGTCGGGCAGGTGGGTCGGGGCGGGGCCCCCGAGCAGGTTCTCGTGGATCGACATGGTCCAAGTGTGCCTGGCACCGGCGCCGCCGGTGCGCGAACAGCGGGCACCGGGGCGCACGGCACCCGGCAGCCGCTCAGACGTCGTCCACCCGGCGGGCCGTCTCGGGGGCCGGTTCCAGCGGCGGCGCGGCGACGCCGCAGCTCATGGTGCACTCGGGGCGTGCGGTGTCCTGTACGGCCGCGTGGGGCGTGCGGACGGTCGACCAGGCGATCGCGGCGCCCACCACCAGCAGCCCGGCGCACATCGGCATGGCGCGCCGGAAGGTCGTGGCGAACTCCCCGGCGTCCCGGTAGGCCTCCGGCCCCATCCCGGCGAGCAGTGGCAGCGCGGCCACCGCGATCAGCCCGGCGGCACGGGCCGCCGCGTTGTTGATCCCGCTGGCGAGACCGGCCCGGCCGGTGTCCACGGAGGCCAGGACGGTCGCGGTGAGCGGGGCCACCACGGTGACCAGCCCGAGGCCGAGCACGGCGACGGCCGGGAGGACGTCGGTGAAGTAACCGGAGACGGTGTTGGAGCCCGGCCCCACGCGCAGCATCAGCAGCATGCCGGTGGCGGCGATCAGCGGGCCGGCGGTGAGCGGGATGCGGGGGCCGATGCGCTGGCCCAGCTCGCCCGACCTGGCGGAGAACAGCAGCATCAGGACGGTCGTCGGCAGCAGCGCGGTGCCCGCGCCGAGCGCCGAGTACCCGGCCACGACCTGGAGCTGGATCGCGGAGAGGAAGAAGTAGCCGCCGAGCGCCGCGTACACGCAGAGGGTGACGATGTTGACGGTGGTGAACTGCCGGGACGCGAACACCGACGGCGGCAGCATGGGGTGCGCGCGCCGCCGCTCGACCTGGACGAACACGACGCCGAGCAGCACCCCGCCCACCGCGGACCCGATCACCGCCGGGGAGGCGCCCGCCCCCGGCGCCTCGATCAGCGCGTACGTCACCAGCGCGAGGGAGAGCGCGCCGAGCGCCGCCCCGAGGACGTCGAAGCGCCCACGGGCGTACGGGTCGCTGGACTCCGGTACGTGGCGCAGCGCGATGGGCACGCAGACGGCGGCGAGCGGCAGGTTGAGCAGGAACACCCACCGCCAGCCGGGCCCGTCGACGAGCCAGCCGCCCACGAACGGCCCGACAGCGGCCCCGACCCCGCCGAACCCGGACCACAGCCCGACCGCGCGGGCCCGGTCGTCCGGGTGGAAGCTCGCCTGGATCAGGGCCAGCGAGCCGGGGGTGAGGAGCGCCCCGCCGACCCCCTGGAGGGCGCGGGCGGCGATGAGCACGAAGGCGTTGGGCGCGATGCCGCAGAGCAGCGAGGCGAGGGCGAACCACACGACCCCGACGACGAAGACCCGCCGCCGCCCGTACCGGTCCCCGAGCGCCCCGCCGAGCAGGATCAGCCCGGCGAGCGTCAGCATGTACGCGTTGACGGTCCACTGGAGTGCGGCCAGGTCGGTGCCGAGGTCCTCACCGATCCGGGGCAGGGCGACATTGATGACGGTGGAGTCGAGCATGGCCATGCTCGACCCGAGCACGGTCGTGAGAACAACCCAGCGCCCGGCGGACGAAGTGACACGGATGCCACCGGTATCAGCAGCTCTCTCGACCATGGCCCCAGCATCGACGCCACGGAGCCGAAGGGCCACCCGGAAGACCCTGCCGATGCCCTGTCGATGCCCTGCCGATGCCGGCAGCTGCGGGCGGCGGCCGGGCAGAATCAAGCTCCTCCGGCGATCGAGGAGCGGGGTCCGGTCCGGTGGCAGCACCCCCGGAACGCCCCGCGCAAGCCGCACCCCGGGACGCCACCGCGCAAGCCGCACCCCCGGAACGCCCCCGCGCAAGCCGCGCCAGCCGCTACGCGGCGCCCCGCACGGCCTCCACGCCCCGGATCAGCGCAGCCACCCCCGCCTCCACCTTGCTCCGCGCGCACCCCACGTTGAGCCGCACGAAGCCCTCCGCCCCGTACACACTCCCCGGCATCACGGCGACCCGCTCCCGGTCGATCAGCACCCGCTGGAGCGCCGCCTCGTCCTCGACACCCGCCTTCCGCAAGTCGATCCAGGCCAGGTAGCCGGCCTGCGGCGGCTCCCACTCCAGCTCGGGGAAGGCCGCGTTCAGGCGTTCCGCGACGAACTCCAGGTTCCCGGTGACGTACGCGCGGACGGCGTCCAGCCAGTCCCCGCCCTCCCGGTACGCGGCGATGTGCGCGGTCAGCGAGAGCACCGCCGGGGAGGCGAGCCCCTCCGCGGTCTCCATCCGGCGCAGGAACTCCGTCCGGTCGTCCGGCCGGCCGATAAGCCCGTAGGAGCCCGTCAGCGCGGGAAAGTTGAACGACTTCGACGCCGAGGTGATGAGGGCCCAGCGCCCGTCGCCCGCCACCCGTGTCCACGGCACGTGCCGCCGCCCGCCGTGCACGAAGTCCGCGTGGATCTCGTCGCTGATCACCGCGACCCCGTGCCGGGCGGCGAGCGAGCCCATCTCCGCGAGCTCGGCCTCCGTCCACACCCGCCCGCTGGGGTTGTGCGGCGAGCAGACCAGCAGGACCTTGCTGTCCGCGCGGGCCAGCTCCCGCTCCAGCGCTTCCGGGTCCCCCAGCGGCACCCCGCGCAGCTCCCGCCCGAGCCCGGTGATGGCCTTGCGGAAACCGTCGTACGTGGGGGTGTGGACGACGACGCCCTCTCCCTCCGCCGTCCACATCTGGAGCAGCTGCGACAGCTGGCTGAGCACGGACGGCCCGTACACCAACCGGCCGGTGTCGATCGTGGTGCCGTACCGGGTCTCGTACCAGTGGGCGATCGCGGACCTGAAGTCCTCGTGGTCCCAGTCGGTGTATCCGAACACGCCGTGGTCGAGGCGGTTCCGCAGGGCGGCCAGTACCTCGGGGGCCGTCGCGAAGTCCATGTCCGAGATGGTGAACGGCAGCAGCCCGTCCACCCCGAACCGGTCCGCCACCCCGTCCCACTGGACACACCAGGTGCCGCGGCGGTCGATGACGGTGTCGAAGTCGTAGGACGTGCTCACAGCGGTTCCCTCGGATCGTCTTTCCTGCCGGGTGCGGACATGCCGTGGGCCCGGCACCCCAAGGGATGCCGGGCCCACGCACACAGCTTTCCGGGACTACTTCAGCTTGGTACCGGTGGACCGGAGGTTGGCGCAGGCCTCCGTGACGCGCTTGGCCATGCCCGCCTCGGCGGCCTTGCCCCAGGTGCGCGGGTCGTAGGTCTTCTTGTTGCCGACCTCGCCGTCGACCTTCAGCACGCCGTCGTAGTTGCGGAACATGTGGTCCGCGACCGGGCGGGTGAAGGCGTACTGGGTGTCGGTGTCGAGGTTCATCTTCACGACGCCGTTCTCCAGCGCGGTGGCGATCTCCTCGGCGGTGGAGCCGGAGCCGCCGTGGAAGACAAAGTCGAACGGCTGGCTGCCGGCCGGCTTGCCGTACTTGGCGGAGACGCCGACCTGGAGGTCCTTCAGGAGCTCGGGGCGGAGCACGACGTTGCCCGGCTTGTAGACGCCGTGGACGTTGCCGAAGGACGCGGCCAGCAGGTAGCGGCCCTTCTCGCCCAGGCCGAGGGCCTCAGCGGTGCGCAGCGCGTCGTCGACGGTCGTGTACAGCTCGTCGTTGATCTCGTGCGTGACGCCGTCCTCCTCACCGCCGGTCGGGGTGATCTCGACCTCAAGGATGATCTTGGCGGCGGCGGCCTTGGCAAGCAGCTCCTGGCCGATGGCGAGGTTGTCGGCCAGCGTCTCGGCCGAACCGTCCCACATGTGCGACTGGAACAGCGGGTTCAGACCCTTGGCGACGCGCTCCGCGGAGACCTCGATCAGCGGACGGACGTACGTGTCCAGCTTGTCCTTGGGGCAGTGGTCGGTGTGCAGCGCGACGGTGATGTCGTACTTGGCGGCGACGATGTGCGCGAACTCGGCCAGGGCGACGGCGCCCGTGACCATGTCCTTGTTGTACTGGCCGCCCAGGAACTCCGCCCCACCGGTGGACATCTGGATGATGCCGTCGCTCTCGGCCTCCGCGAAACCGCGCAGCGCAGCGTGCAGGGTCTGGGTCGAGGTCACGTTGATGGCCGGGTAGGCGAACTTGCCTGCCTTCGCCCGGTCGAGCATCTCGGCGTAGACCTCGGGGGTTGCGATGGGCATCTGTCCGCTCCTTGGGATGTGCGGGTGTGCGTTGCTGGTTCCCTGACCTGGGGGCGACGTCATCGTCGCCCCCATCTTCCCAGACTCTTGGTCCGGCTCCACCCGGCGCACTCCCCCAGCATTCGGAGCCGCCCTCCGCGGACATACGACAAGGGCGGGCTGTTTCACGTGAAACGGCCCACCCTCATAAGAAACCGCAGGTCAGGAGAGGTCCAGGTCCGCGACCGAGTACACGTGGACATACGGGAGACCCGCCTCGGCGACGGCCGGAGCAGCGCCCCGCTCCACGATCACGGCGACGGCGACGACCTCGCCGCCCGCCTCGCGCACCGCCTCGACAGCGGTCAGCGGCGAGCCGCCCGTCGTCGAGGTGTCCTCGACGACCAGGCAGCGCCGGCCCTTGACCTCGGCACCCTCGATGCGGCGCTGCATCCCGTGGGCCTTCTGCGCCTTGCGGACGACGAACGCGTCCAGCTCCTGGCCGCGGGCGGCGGAGGCGTGCAGCATCGAGGTGGCGACCGGATCGGCGCCCAACGTCAGCCCGCCCACGCAGTCGTAGTCCAGCTCCGCGGTCGCGTCGAGCATGACCTGGCCGACCATCGGAGCAGCCTTGCCGTCCAGGGTGATGCGGCGCAGGTCGATGTACCAGTCGGCCTCCAGGCCGGAGGAGAGCGTCACCTTGCCGTGAACGACGGCCTTGTCCTTGATCTGCTGCAGCAGCTCAGCGCGTACGTCTGTCATGGCTACGAGGATAAGGCGCCCGGCCCAGCGGCCCGTGCCCGGCGCCCGCACCGGCTCGGCACCGGCACCGGCCGCCGTACCCGCACCGGGCCGTCGTCGGCCCGGATCGTCGGCACGGATCATCGGCCCGGACTCAGAGCCTGCGCCAGCTCCATGTCGTCGCGATCTCCAGCGGATCGATCGGGGTGACGTAGCGGGGCGCGGTGTTCAGCCCGTTCGGCGGGCCGGACTGCGGCTCCACGCAGACCGCCTCGGCCTGCTCGTCGTAGACCACCACCCACTCGGCCCGGCTCTTCACCGTCAGCTCCAGCTGCTGCGGCCAGGTAAGGGTCACATCGACGCCGTCGGGCATCCCGAAGGCGTCGTCCCACGGGCCCTCCAGCGGCGGGATGCGGCGGCCGGTCGGCAGATGGTTCTCGCCCCGCTCCTCCTGCCAGGCCGCGTCGAAGGCGATCCGGACGTCCTCTCCGCCGCCGAGGCTTCGCCGGAACCAGGGGTGCCAGCCGGCCTGCGCCGGGAAGGAGTCCCCGTAGGTCTCGATGCCGAACGCCAGCGTGACGGAGTCCTCGGACAGTTCGAAGGTCTGCGTCACCCGGCCCGGGTACGGCCACGGCTCCGCCAGGTCGTAGTGGAACGAGGCCTCCGTCCCGGTCTCCCGGTCCGTCTGCCAGGCCGTGTCACGGCCCGTGCCGTGAATGGCGTGCGGCGGGGCGGTCAGCGGCATCCGGTGCAGCACACCGCCGTTGCGGAACCGGCCGTTCTCCATGCGCCCGCACCACGGCACCATCGGGAAGCAGCCGTACCGCTCCCCCTGCCGCAACAGTTCGGTGCCACCGATCCGCAGGCTGCTGATACGGCAGCCGTTGGCGGGGCTCACGGTCAACTCTGCGTCGCCGGCGGACAGCCGGACGTCCTTCTCGCTGCTGCTCACACGACGACACTACTGGCGCGGCTACCTCCGGCGCCGCAGCGCCCGGCCCACCACCACGGCCGAGGCCAGGGCGAGCGCGGCGGCCGGGGCCACCCAGCGCAGCGTGGCGCCCGCACCGGCGGAGCCGGGCGCCGGAACAGGTGCGTACCGGCCGCGCGGCGGGGCGTGGTCGACCTCCTCGGCGCTGCGCCCGATCATGGTGCGCCGGGCATGGGCGGCCTCGGCCGGGGGCCCGTCCGGAACGGTGAACTCGATACCGGCCACCGGGTCCATCGAGGACGGCGGCACCGGAGCGTCGAAGACCGAGGCCCCGTCCAGCGACGGATCACCGGCGGGCGCCTCGTCGGCGGCGGCGTCATGCCGGGTCGGGGCCTCCCCGACACCGGTGTCGTCCGCCTCCTCGGCAGCCTCCTCGATGGCCTTCTCCACCGCGTCCCCGACAGACCGCTCATCGGCACCGGCCACGGCATCGCCCTCGGAACCGTCCCCGGAGCCGTCCGAACCGGACCGCTCACCGACACCGGCCACGGCGTCGCCCTCGGAACCGTCCTCGGAACCGTCCTCACGGCCACCCTCAGAACCGTCCTCGCGGCCACCCTCGGAACCGTCCTCACGGCCACCCTCAAAGCCGTCCGAACCCGACCGCTCACCGGCAGCCACGGAGACGCCACCGGGCTCGGCCCCCGAGCCTCCCGAGCCCCCAGAGCCCCCAGAGCCTTCCTCGCCGGCCCCGTGCGCGGCGAGCGCCTCGGTCACCAGCTGCTGCGCGAACCGGTCCAGCAGGCGGTGGGCGGCGGCGAGCGCTGCTGCCGCGTCCAGCTCCACCAGGCGGCCGTCGCCGCTCACCGTGCCCTCGAACGTGATCGCCGTGCCGCCGCCCCGTTCGGCCAGCCGGACGGCCAGGACCAGCTTCACCGAGCCGGTACCGCGCGCCTCCACGCCCTCGCCCGTCACGGAGACGCCGTACGCGGCGTCCCCCGCCGGGCCGTCCGCCGGCGCGCTGATCCGCAGCGTGCCCCGGTAGGTGATGGTGTGGCCGCCGACCCGCACCTTGAGCCGGCCGGCCAGCGGGCCCGCGGGCGCGTCGGCGTCCTGCTGAAGGCCCGGCACACAGCGCGCGACCCGGGCAGGATCGCCCAGGGTCCGCCGCAGAACGGGGACCGGCACCGGAACGAACACCTCATGCTCCATGGAAACCGAGCCTACTCAGCCCCGGCCGTCCCGTCAGCGCTTCACCCCCGCCGGAACCCCGCCCGGACCCGTCCCGGTAAGGAGCAACCTGCGCCCAGGCCCCCGCTCACGGTTCGTCCCAGTACCTCGGGTGCACCAGGGTCGAGGGCGCCATCCCCGGCAGCCGGCCGGACTCCGCCTGCCGCCCCGCCTCCTGGAGCGCCGGTTCCGTCAGGGACCTCAGCCGAGGCGCCTCCGGGTCCAGGCCGAGCGCCGGGGCCCGACCCAGCCCGGCCAGCACGAACCCCCAGCCGTGCACCTCGGTGCCGCCGCCCGCCGCGCGGTCGGGGCCCGAGGCGAAACCGGCGGCCCGGCAGCCGATCCGGTAGGGGCGGGTACGCAGCCCCGCCGCCCTCATCGACGCCTCGACCGTCCAGTACGTGTGCGGCCGGCCGACCGGCGGACCGCCGTGCACCACCAGCCGGCCGCCCGGCGCGAGGGCCTCGGAGACCAGTCCGTAGAACTCCGCCGAGTAGAGCTTCGTACTGGCCGAGATCCCCGGGTCCGGCAGGTCGGAGATCACCGCGTCATAGCGGCCGTGCGCCGCCCGCAGCCAGCTGAACGCGTCCCCGGCCACCGTCCTCAGCCGGGGGTCCCGGTAGGCGTGCGCGTTCAGCGCGGAGAGCGCCCGGTCCGTACGGGCCAACCGGGTGACGGCCGGGTCCAGCTCCACCAGCGTGACGCTCCGCACCCCCGGGTAACGCAGCACCTCGCGGGCCGCCAGACCGTCGCCGCCGCCCAGGATCAGCACCCGCGCGTGCGGCCCGTTCATCGCCGGGTGCACCAGCGCCTCGTGGTACCGGTACTCGTCGCGCGAGCTGACCCGCAGCCGCCCGTCCAGGTAGAGGTCCAGGGAGCTGCGGCCCGCACCGGTCAGCACCACCTCCTGGACGTCGGTCTGCATCGCGACCCGCACCCGGTCCCCGTACACCGCCCGCCTCGCCGCCCGCTCGAAGTCGTCGGCCAGCACCGCGACCGTGGCCAGCAGGGCGATCACCATCACGTTGGCGACGATGAGCAGCCACCGGGACCGGCAGCTGAGATCCCGCCGGAACACCCACATCACCAGCGCCCCGCCCGCCGCCGCGTTGACCGCGCCGGTGAGCAGCGCCCCGGTGAGCTGTCCGAGCATCGGCAGCAGCAGGAACGGGAACGCCAGCCCGCCGACCAGCGCCCCCACGTAGTCCGCGGCGAACAGATCGGCGACGGCCCCGCCCGCGTCCTGCCGGTCGACGCGCTGGATCAGCGTCATCAGCAGCGGGATCTCCGCACCGATCAGCACCCCGATCGCCAGCGAGAAGCCGACCAGGGCGAACCTCGACTCCCCGATCCAGGCGAACGTCGCGTAGAGCACCAGCGCGGAGGAGCCGCCGACCAGGGCGAGCGCCGCCTCGATCAGCCCGAAGCCGACCGCGGCCCGGCTGCATAAACGTTTCGCGAGCAACGAACCGATGCCCATGGCGAACACCATCACGGAGAGCACGACGGACGCCTGGGTGACGGAGTCACCGATCAGATAGGAAGCGAGCGCGACCAGTTCGAGCTCGTACACCAGACCGCACGCGGCGCAGACGAAGACCGCGGCCAGCACGAGGTACCGGCCGGTCCTCGGCCGTACGGGAAGCCGCGCCGCGCCCCCTCGCAGCGACACCTGCTGGTCGATCATGCCGCGAACGCTACGTCACTGGAACGTCGCCGCTTGTCACCCACAAGGGTGTAAGTGGCTTCGCCGCACCGGAGTTGGCCCCCGTCACAGCACAGCCGCCGGCATCCGCACACCCACCCGGGTACGCGTCACCACCAACTGCCCCTCCTGCGGGTACGCGTGCCAGGTCCGCCACCGCACCTGCCCCTCGGTCCGCTGGGCGAGCATGGCGGTGAAGGCGTGCGGGCTGCCGGGGAACGTCCCGGCCAGTCCGTGGGGATGGTCGGAGACGAGCGCCAGGAGCTCCTGCGCGCGCCCCGCGAACGAACCCGCGCCGAGCGTCTCCACCCGGGCCGCGAACTCGTACTCCCAGTCCCCGAGCCGCTTGGAGACGCCGAGGGGCAGCGGGGTGCTGCTCCCCGGCATACAGGCGACGGTTTCTGAACAGGTGCCGCTGTCCTCCTCCAGGAGGACCTGATGAGAGGCGCCGAGCAGGCGCAACTGGAGTTGGGCACCGGCGAGATGGAGATCGAGCACGGCGAGCGCCGGGAGCGGTTCACGCCCCAGCGCCCAGGCCAGATCGGCGGCACGGGTGTCGGAATAGGCCGTATGGAGGGTCGTGAGCATGGGTCGGCTCCGCAAAACACACATGGACACATGGACAGGGGGGCGCCCCCGAGCGGGATGCACGTGGGAGGTGGGAAGCGCCCGATCAGGTCCAACTGGGGTCCGAGGGCTGAAAGTTCTCTCCACTGAGGGAATCACGAACTAAGCCGCACTCGCAGTGTTTTTACCCAACTTGACGTGGTTTCCATCCCCTCGGGGGCCTTCCGGTTCACGTGTTCAACGGCGACTCGCCGCACGGCCCAGCAAAAAGGTGTCCGGCGGGACTCAGGGGCTCGCGCGGCCTCCTGAGAAGCCCGCACCGCCCCTGCGCTCCCGCCGGACACCTCCACCGCTACCGGGCTCTCGTCCGCTCCGCCCGGTCGCGTACCGACCGCCCCGTGTCAGCTGCCTCCGCCGCATCCGCCCCCGCCACCACCGCACGACGAACCACCACCGCACGAGTGGCCGCCGCCGCAGGAGTGCCCACCGGAGTGACCGCCGCCCGAGTGGCCCCCCGAGTGACCGCTGCCGCTGCCGCACGACGAGCCACCGCCGCCGCCCGCCCACCAACTGCCGCCCGCCGAAGCCCCACCGGCCGCACCACCGCGGCGCTTGGACCCGGCCAGTGGCTTGTTGCGCTTCGCCGCGTCCGCCATCGACGCGACGAGAATCGCCACCGCCATGACCACGAGCACGAGCACCGCACCGATTGCCAGCTTCACCGACCTCACGTCCTTCCGTCCCCCGAAGCGAGTCCCCCGCTTCTCACCGGTTCCTGCGTGCAGGGGGGATGCCCTCGCCCCCGTTCGGCCAAAGCAGACTTGAGCAACTCCAGAGCTTCCGCGCAGGATGGCGGTCATGACACAGGGACGACCGCTGCTCAACCGCCGCCTCGCCGAGTTCGGCACGACGATCTTCGCGGAGATGTCCGCGCTGGCCGTACGCACCGGCGCCATCAACCTCGGCCAGGGGTTCCCGGACACCGACGGACCGGAGGAGGTCCGCGAGGCCGCCGTCCGCGCCCTGCGCGCCGGCCACGGCAACCAGTACCCGCCGGGGCCCGGGGTCCCCGAACTGCGCGCCGCGATCACCGAGCACCAGCTGCGCCGCTACGCCCTGGCGTACGACCCCGACACCGAGGTGCTGGTCACCGCGGGCGCCACCGAGGCCATCGCGGCCTCGATGCTGGCCCTCCTGGAGCCCGGCGACGAGGTCATCGCACTGGAGCCGTACTACGACTCCTACGCCGCCTGCATCGCCATGGCCGGCGCCACCCGCGTCCCCGTCACCCTGCACCCGGAGCCCTCGACCGGCAGCTACCGGCTCGACCTCGACGAGCTGCGCGCCGCCGTCACCCCCCGCACCCGGCTGCTGCTGCTCAACACCCCGCACAACCCCACCGGCACCGTCCTGACCCGCGAGGAGCTGTCCGCGATCGCCGCCCTGGCGTGCGAGCGCGACCTCCTCGTCGTCACCGACGAGGTCTACGAGCACCTCGTGTTCGAGGGTGAGCACCTGCCGCTCGCCTCGTTCCCCGGCATGCGCGAGCGGACGGTCACCATCAGCTCGGCGGGCAAGACGTTCTCGTTCACCGGCTGGAAGGTCGGCTGGATCACGGCGAGCCCCGAGCTGGTGACGGCGGTCCGCTCCGCGAAGCAGTTCCTGACGTACGTCTCCGCAGGCCCGTTCCAGTACGCGGTGGCCGAGGCGCTGCGGCTGCCCGACAGCTACTTCGACACGCTGCGCGCGGACCTGCGGGCCAAGCGGGACCTGCTGAGCGGCGGACTCGCCGAGGCCGGTTTCCGGGTCTACCGCCCGGCCGGCACGTACTTCGTCACCACCGACATCCGCCCGCTGGACGGCACCGGGGACGGCTTCGCGTTCTGCCGGTCACTGCCGGAGCGGTGCGGGGTGGTGGCCGTGCCGAACGCGGTCTTCTACGACCACCGGGAACAGGGCGCGCCGTTCGTCCGCTTCGCGTTCTGCAAGCGGAAGGATGTGTTGGAAGAGGCGGTCACCCGCCTCAAGCGATTGGCGGTCTGACAGGGGGCGCGAAAAGAGCGCCGCCGGTTCCCTTCGGGGTGCGGGACCTGCTCAAGCCCCGCTCCCGGAGCGACCACGGTTCACTCGGTGTCCTCGGGATGCCGCGGGGAGGCGTGCATCGCGCGGTGCACAGCCCCTCCCGCCCCCGGTTCCGCGGCGTCCGGCAGCGCTCCAAGAAGCCCGGCAGCGAAAGCCCGAACCTCTTCGAGCCCGGTGCGGAGACGGTCCGGTCGGACCGTGCCCGCACCGGGCTCTCGTGCGACGGGGTGAGGCTCAGGCCTCGGGAGCGTCCTGCTCCGCGCCTTCCGCCTTCTCCTCGGCCGGGGCCAGGCCGAGGCGCTCAAGGAGCCACTTGTCGAACTCGATCGAGGCCCGCACCCAGCTGACCGTCGAGGAGACGAAGTGCTCCAGGCTGACGCCGGTGCCGATGAGCATCTGCGCCTCACCGATCAGGCGGACCGAGGTGGTGGTGTCCTCGGCGCCCTCCTCGGGCTCGTGCGTGTGCGTGTAGACCTTGGGCCACAGGGTGCGGCGGTTCCAGTCGTCGATCGCGTCGAGCAGGACCGGGCGCTGGTCCGTGTCGTGCGGGCGGTCGTAGAACGTACGGACCGAGAAGACCTGCTGCTCGCCTTCACCACGGAACATGAAGTACGTGCGGAAGTCCTCCCACGGCGCCGCGAGGTCGCCCTCGTCGTCGACGACGAACTTCAGCTCCATCTGCTCCAGGAGCTGCTTGACGAGGTCCTGGTCAGGGACGACGGGGCCCTCCGGTCCTGCCGCCTGCGGTTCGGGCTGGCCCCCGAAGTTAGGAATCGAGGACGGATCGATGCTCACCGTAATTTCCCTTCGTGCGGTTGGCTGCCATCCTCTCCCATGCCGGGCGGGGCATGGCAAGCCAGATCGGCCCCGATCCGCCACGAGCTGATATCCAGCCGGTGCGGACCGGGGCCGCCGGTCGCCTCGCAGACGCTCCGGTCAGGTCGCCGCGCCGACGGCCAGACCGTCACCGTCCCGGTCCACCAGGACCGTGTCGCCGTCCGTGACCTCGCCCGAGAGGATCTCCTTCGCGAGCCGGTCGCCGATCGCCGTCTGGATGAGCCGGCGCAGCGGCCGGGCACCGTAGGCCGGGTCGTTGCCCTCCTGCGCCAGCCAGGCCAGGGCGGCCGGGGTCACGTCGAGGGTGAGCCGGCGGTCCGCCAGCCGCTTGGCGAGGCGGTCGATCTGGAGCCCCGCGATATGGGCCAGCTCGTCGCCGGACAGTGCGGAGAAGACCACGAGGTCGTCGAGCCGGTTGAGGAATTCCGGCTTGAACGACGCCCGTACGACGTTCATGACCTGCTCCTTCTTCTCCTCGGGCTTGGTCAGCGGGTCGACCAGGTACTGGCTGCCGAGGTTGGAGGTCAGGATCAGGATGGTGTTGCGGAAATCCACCGTCCGGCCCTGTCCGTCGGTGAGCCGCCCGTCGTCCAGGACCTGGAGCAGGATGTCGAAGACCTCGGGGTGGGCCTTCTCCACCTCGTCCAGCAGGACGACGCTGTACGGGCGGCGGCGGACCGCCTCGGTGAGCTGGCCGCCCTCCTCGTAGCCGACGTAGCCGGGCGGGGCGCCGACCAGCCGCGCCACGCTGTGCTTCTCGCTGTACTCGCTCATGTCGATGCGGACCATGGCCCGCTCGTCGTCGAAGAGGAAGTCCGCGAGGGCCTTGGCCAGCTCCGTCTTGCCGACGCCGGTCGGACCGAGGAAGAGGAAGGAGCCGGTGGGCCGGTCGGGGTCCGCGATTCCGGCCCGGGTGCGGCGTACCGCGTCCGAGACGGCCTGCACGGCCTCCGTCTGCCCGATGAGGCGCCTGCCCAGCTCCTCCTCCATGCGCAGCAGCTTCTGGGTCTCGCCCTCCAGCAGCCGGCCGGCCGGGATGCCGGTCCAGGCGCCGACGACATCAGCGATGTCGTCCGGGCCGACCTCCTCCTTGACCAGCGTCTCCTTGGGCTCCTTCGCGGCCTCCTGCTCGGCCTCCGCGGCCTCGGCCAACTCTCTTTCAAGACCCGGGATCTCGCCGTACAGCAGCTTGGACGCGCTGTCGAAGTCGCCGTCGCGCTGGGCGCGTTCGGCCTGTCCGCGCAGATCGTCGAGGCGTTCCTTCAGCTCACCGACCCGGTTGAGGCCCTGCTTCTCCTTCTCCCAGCGGGCGTTGAGGCCGCGCAGCTCCTCCTCCTTGTCGGCGAGGTCGCGGCGGAGCTTCTCCAGGCGCTGCTTGGAAGCGGCGTCGGCCTCGTTCTTGAGGGCCAGCTCCTCCATGTGCAACCGGTCGACGGCGCGCTGGAGTTCGTCGATCTCGACCGGCGAGGAGTCGATCTCCATGCGCAGCCGGGAGGCCGCCTCGTCGACGAGGTCGATGGCCTTGTCGGGAAGGAAGCGCGAGGTGATGTAGCGGTCGGACAGGGTCGCGGCCGCGACCAGCGAGGAGTCCGCGATCTGCACCTTGTGGTGGGCCTCGTAGCGGCCCTTGAGCCCGCGCAGGATCGCGATGGTGTCCTCGACGGACGGCTCCGCCACCAGCACCTGCTGGAAGCGGCGCTCCAGCGCCGGGTCCTTCTCGATCCGCTCGCGGTACTCGTCGAGCGTGGTGGCGCCGACCATCCGCAGCTCGCCGCGGGCCAGCATGGGCTTGAGCATGTTGCCCGCGTCCATGGCGGAGTCGCCGCCCGCACCGGCACCGACGACGGTGTGCAGCTCGTCGATGAACGTGATGATCTGGCCGTCGCTCTCCTTGATCTCGGAGAGGACGGTCTTCAGCCGCTCCTCGAACTCGCCGCGGTACTTCGCGCCCGCGACCATCGCGCCGAGGTCCAGCGAGACGAGCCGCTTGTTCTTGAGGGACTCCGGGACGTCGCCCTTGACGATGCGCTGGGCGAGCCCCTCGACGACGGCGGTCTTGCCGACGCCGGGCTCACCGATGAGCACGGGGTTGTTCTTGGTGCGGCGCGAGAGCACCTGGACGACACGGCGGATCTCCTGGTCCCGGCCGATGACCGGGTCGAGCTTGCCCTCGCGGGCGGCCGCGGTGAAGTCCGTACCGAATTTCTCCAGGGCCTTGTACTGGCCCTCCGGGTCGGCTGTGGTCACCCTGCGCCCTCCCCTGCTCTTCTCGAACGCGTCCAGCAGCTTCTTCGCACTGGCCCCCTGCCCGTCGAGGATCTCACCGGCGCGCCCGCCCTTGGCCGCGATGCCGATCAGCAGGTGCTCGGTGGAGATGAAGTCGTCGCCCAGCTCCTTGGCCCGCTGCGCCGCGTCGGAGATCACCGCGAGCAGCTCGCGGTTGGGCTGCGGGGGTGCGACGGTCGACCCGGTCACGCTGGGCAGTGCGGCCAGCAACCGCTCCGTCTCGGTGCGAACGGCGATCTGGTCCGCCTCGACGGCGGCCAGCAGATCGACGAGGTTCTCGTTGTCCTCCCCCGCGAGCAGCGCGAGCAGCAGATGCCCCGGGGTCAGATCGGGGTGCCCGTCCTTCACGGCCCTGTTGGTGGCCGCGTTGATGGCGTCCCGGCTCCTGTTGGTCAGCTCGGCGTCCACGTGCCCTCTCTCCTCCTTGCGACGACTGGCCCGTACTCAATTCTGACACGAACAACGTGTACAAAGTTGAGTCTATTCCACTCAAGGCGGAAAGCGGTCCACTACCGCACCGCTACGTACTGCCGCGCGCCTCATCTCCGAGTGAACCGGCCGGCCGGCCCGCCCGCCACCGCGGAGCGCCGCCGGGCTGCCTACGCTGGCCCCATGGCAGTCGACCTACGCAACCCCGGCCCCGAGTACCTCGCCTTCTGGCGCGAGCCGCACGTCTGCACCCTGACGACGCTCCGCCCCGACGGCACCCCGCACGTGGTCCCGGTGTGCGTGACGTACGACCCCGAGGCCGGTCTCGCCCGCATCATCACCGGCAGGCACAGCCGCAAGGTCGCCAACATCCTGGCCGCGGGACCGGACGGCGCACGGGTCGCGGTCTGCCAGGCGGAAGGGCGCCGCTGGGCGACCCTGGAGGGCGTCGCCAGGGTGCGCACGGAGCAGGACAGGGTCGAGGACGCGGTACGCCGCAAGACGGCCCGCTACGGGCGCGCACCGAAGCCCAACCCGGACCGCGTCGCCATCGAGATCACCCTGGACCGGGCGCTCGGCCGCGGCTGACCGGGGCGCTCCCCTCCCACCGGACGTTCCGCCGGACGGGCACAGCACAACGGCGTCACCGTGTTCAGGTCACGGTGACGCCGTTGTGTGGGGGAGTGTCTGAGCGACGTGGAACGACGGGGGATCGCTCAGGCACTGCGGGGGGTGGCGGAGATGGCTTCAGGCTCGAACAGCTGGTGGTCACGCTGTGCGAGGTTCACAAAAATCATGTCGTACCGAATGGCGCAGCGCACCGGCTGCGGCGCCCCGCGCGGCTTGCGGAGACAGCGGTAGGCGCGGACCTCCCCGTCGTCCTCACGAGCGACGACGACCGGGTCACCGAACAGAGTGACCATCAACGAATCACCACGGTGGGGGAGTGCCGTGACGAGGTCGATGAAATGCCACCCTGACCGGTAGGCCGTTGCCATTTCGCGCCTGAAGGTCCGGTCGTCCGGTGGGGTGGTCACAAGTCTGCCCTGTTCTCCACGGAATTCCCCCAGCCAACGTCGGACTGGTGAAAGTCGCCGGAGGCAGCGGGCGCCACATTGCCCCAGCCCACGTCGGACTGGTGAAGGTCACCGGAGGCAGCGGGCGCCACATAGCCCCAGCCGACATCGCCCTGGTAATGGTCGACGACAGCGCCTGCCTGCGCATTGCCCCAGCCAACGTCCGAAGTAGAGCCATGCGCCACGAGCAGCAGTGCGGCAGCCGCGAACGCAGTGCCAAGCACTGACCGAAGCATTCTCTTGTACATAGTCGGCTTCGTCCTCACCTGTTGGATCCTCTCCCCCGCTCTTCAGAGACGATGGCTCATTCGGACGCGTCAATGCCACAGGAGCGATGCATCATGTTCCTGAATGTTCAGGACCCTGGGGGGTGGAGTTTTGCCTATAATGGACACCAAACCGACACATACTCACGCGGTCACGAACCTGTGCACCGAAGGCGCCAGGCTGTATGCGGCCGCGCTCAGTGTGGGCCGTCTGGCCCGCGCCGAGGTCAGGCCCGCACCCTGCCTCGTCGAACTCGGTCTCCTGCTGCCCGATCCGGACGACGCCTCGTGGCTTCGCCCGGTTCCGCCTTCGGCCGCTCTGGCCCAGCGCCTCTACCCGCTGGAACGCGAGATCCAGGATCGCAGGCGGACCTCCGTCGAGCTGACCGAAGCCTTCGAACCGTTCCTGGCCATCAGCGCCCAGAGCCCCGCGCCCACGCATGCGATCACGGTGCTGGAGGGCATCGACCGGATCAACGGAGCGCTCGACCTGGCCATCGCCGAGAGCCGGACGGAAGTGCTGACCGTCCAGCCCGGGGGCAGACGCAGCGAGGAGGTTCTCAGCGAGGCCCTGACCCGCAGCAAACCTCTCATAGATTCCGGCATCAGCGTCCGCACCCTCTACCAGCACACGGTCCGGCACAGCCAGCGCACGTTCGCCTACGTCGACCTCATGGCGGGCGCCCGGATGGAGATCCGCACGCTCGAAGAGCTCATCGAGCGCCTCATCATCTGCGACGAGACCGTAGCCTTCATCCCGGTCCAGGACGACCTGCCCGTCGCCCTGGAACTCCGTCACCCCGCACTGGTCGCCTATCTGACGAAGGTCTTCGAACAACTCTGGCGCCGAGCCGTCCCGTTGGACGAGGCGGCTCCGTACGACCCGGCCCGCGACGGCATCACGGGCGTCCAGCGCGCCATCGCCACGCTGCTGATCGAGGGGCACGTCGACGAGGCGATAGCCCGCCGGCTCGGCATGAACGTCCGCACCTGCCGCGCCCATGTCGCCAAGCTGTCCGCCGTGCTGGGAAGCACGAGCCGTGCCCAGCTCGGTTACCTGATCGCCCAGTCAGGAATCCTCGATCAGGACTCCTGACCGGCCGGCTCCCCCGCAAAACCCACAGTGGCCCGCGAACTACGCTGCCACCACCGTCATCTTGCTGCACTGCCGAAAATGGGGGGACACGAATGGGCAGGGATGAGGACACACCGGCGCACGCCCACAAGGACCGTGCGCTGTGCGACACGGCGGTCGGGATCTACACCGAGGCCCTGAGCGCGGGACGGATACCCCGGACCGCCATCGAGCCGGCGCCCTGTCTCACCGAGCTGGCACTGGTCCACCCCGACCCGCAGGACGAGGCCTGGGTACGTCCCGTGCCGCCGTCCGCCGCCCTGGCTCACCTGCTGCAGCCCGTCGTCCGGGAGATCCACGAACGCATCAGCCTCTCGGCCGCGCTGGCCGACTCGCTGGCACCACTGACAACCGTGGCCAGTACGGACCCCAACCTCGCCATCACCGTCCTCGAAGGCCTGCCCCTGATCGACGCCGCCGTCCAGAACGCGACGGAGAGCGCCACGGAGGAGATCCGGACGCTTCAGCCGGGCAGCACCCGGCCGCCCGACCAGCTCCAGAGGGCCCTGTCGCGGGCCCGGCTCACCCTGGAGCGGGGCACCCCGCTCCGGCACATCTACCAGCACCCCGTCCGCTACAACCAGACCTTCAAGGCCTATCTGAAGCAGATGCCGCCGGGCCTCCTCCAGATCCGCACCCTGGAGCAGACGGTCGAGCGGCTGCTCGTCTTCGACCACACCGTGGCCTTCATCCCCGCCAACGCCGCCCGCGATGTCGCGCTGGAGATCCGTCACCCCGCGCTGGTCCGCTATCTGATCCAGATGTACGAGGTCCTGTGGGCGCAGGCCATCCCGCTCACGGAGCCGCTGCCGCCCGCTCCGGCCGGCGCCTCGGTCACCGCTGTCCAGCTCAGCGTCGCCCGCCTCCTGGTCGAGGGCCACGCCGACCAGGTCGTGGCCGGAAAGCTCGGCATCAGCGTCCGCACCTGCCGCGCCCACGTCTCCAAGCTCATGCACACGCTCAACGCCACCAGCCGGACCCAGCTCGGCGCCCTGCTCGTCCGCTCGGGTATCGCCGGGACGGCACAGGAGCCCGCCACCCCGGCCGATCCGGGGTGACGGGCTCCGCGCCGCGGGGGGTCCGGCCCGCTCAGTCCTCGGGCCGCTCAGCCCTTGGGCCGCTTGGGACGCCAGACCACCAGTGCGCTGGTGTGCTGCACGTCCTGGTACGGCACCAGATCGCGCCGGTAGGAGGCGTGCACCTGGGCCTCGCGCTGCTGGAGCGCCGCATCCGCGCCGTCCACGGCCGCCGACAGCTCGGCGATCCGCTGCTGGAGCGCGGCGACCTGGTTCTCCAGCTCGATGATGCGTTTGATGCCGGCCAGGTTGATGCCCTCGTCCTGCGACAGCTGCTGCACGGTGCGCAGCAGCTCGATGTCGCGGGCCGAGTAGCGCCTGCCGCGCCCGGCCGTGCGGTCGGGCGAGACCAGGCCGAGGCGGTCGTACTGGCGCAGCGTCTGGGGATGCAGCCCCGAGAGCTGGGCCGCGATCGAGATCACGTACACCGGGGACTCATCGGTCAGCTGGTACGGATTACGCCGACGGCCGTCCACCTCAAGCTCCCTTCGCTGCCTGGAACAGCTCCGCCCGCGGGTCCTGGTCCGCGGTGGCCTTGCGATAGGCCTCCAGGGCGTCCCGGGCGTCCGTGCCCAGGTCCTGGGGGACCACCACCTCCACGGTGACCAGCAGGTCGCCGCGGCTGCCGTCCTTGCGCACCGCGCCCTTGCCCCGGGCGCGCATGGTACGCCCGTTGGGCGTGCCGGCCGGCAGCTTCAGGGTGACCGGGGGGCCGCCGAGGGTGGGCACCTTCACCTCGCCGCCGAGCGCCGCCTCCGTGAAGGTGACGGGCACGGTGACCGTGAGGTTGTCGCCCTTGCGGCCGAAGACCGGGTGGGCGTCGACGTGGACGATGACGTAGAGGTCACCGGCCGGTCCGCCGCGCTCGCCCGGACTGCCCTTGCCGCGCAGCCGGATCCGCTGGCCGTCGGAGACGCCCGCCGGGATCCGCACCTGCATGGTGCGGGACGACTTCGCCCGGCCGCTGCCCTTGCAGACGTCGCAGGGGTCCTGGGCGATGAGGCCCCGGCCCTTGCAGTCCACGCAGGGATCGGTGAGCGAGAACCCGCCGCCGGTGCCGCGCGAGACCTGTCCGGTGCCGACGCAGGTGGGGCAGACCCTGGGGGTGCCGTTCTTGTCGCCGGTGCCGGAGCACGCCTTGCAGGGCGCCTGGCTGGACATCCGGAGCGGGACCGTGGCCCCGTCGACCGCCTCGGTGAAACTGAGCGTCACCTCGGACTCGATGTCCTGGCCGCGGCGCGGCTGCACCCGGGTGCCGGCGCCGCCGCCCCGGTTGAAGAGGCCGCCGAACACGTCGCCCAGGCCGCCGCCACCGCCGCCGAAGCCGCCGGCTCCGCCGCCCTGGCCGCCGCCCGGGGTGCCTCCGAAGAGGTCGCCCAGGTCGAAGTTGAAGTTGCCGCCACCGCTGCCGGGTCCGGGGCGGAAGCCGCCGTTGCCGAAGAGGGCGCGGGCCTCGTCGTACTCCTTGCGCTTCTTGGTGTCACCGAGGATGTCGTTGGCCTCGGAGATCTCCTTGAAGCGCTCCTCCGCCTTGTTGTCACCCTTGTTGGCGTCCGGGTGGAACTCGCGGGCGAGCTTCCGGTACGCCTTCTTGATCTCGGCGTCCGTGGCGTCCTTCGGGACGCCGAGAACCTTGTAGTAGTCCTTCTCGACGAAGTCCTTCGTACTCATCGACGTCCCTCCTTCCGGACGACCGGCCCGGGGCCTCGCGTACGGATCGGGCCGGTGTGCGGCGTGATCCGTACGCGAGGCCCGGTGGCCGGGCGGTGTGCTGCCAGGTGGTCGGACGGAATGTCAGACCTCCTCGCCGCCACCGCTCTCCTCGTCGGCTGCCTGCTCTTCTTTCGCGTCCTTCGCGGCCGCGGGCGTCGCCCCCGGCTGGGGTTCGGCCACCGCCACCCGTGCGGGACGGATGGTGCGCTCGCCGATCCGGTAGCCGGGCTGCAGGATCGCCACGCAGGTCGTCTCGGTGACGTCCGGCGCGTACGAGTGCATCAGGGCCTCGTGGATCGTCGGGTCGAAGGGC
Organism: Streptomyces sp. NPDC088730; assembly: GCF_044751215.1. Taxonomy (NCBI): domain Bacteria; kingdom Bacillati; phylum Actinomycetota; class Actinomycetes; order Kitasatosporales; family Streptomycetaceae; genus Streptomyces; species Streptomyces sp. NPDC088730. The sequence goes on along the minus strand of NZ_JBIVLK010000006.1, from coordinate 187,734 downwards.
TCGCCCTCCTTGCCGAACTGCTGCAGGCCGAGCTTGGCGACGACCGTCTCCAGCGATTCGGCCACCGACTTGAACCCGCCCAGCAGCTCGCCGTGCTCCCGGGCCCGGCCGACGTCGTCGAGCACGGGCAGCAGCTCGGACAGGAGACCCGCGACCGCGATCTCCTTGACCGTGACCCGGTCCCGCTCCACGCGGCGACGGTAGTTCTGGTACTCGGCCTGGAGCCGCTGGAGGTCTGCGGTGCGCTCGGAGAGCGCCGTGCGGACCTGGTCCAGCTGTGCCGTCAGACCGGCTGTCTCGTTCGCGTCCCCGGCGGGGGCCGCCGCCTCCTCGGAAGAGGGGGTGGCGGCCTCCGTCCCGGCGTCTTCAGGGGTGGCGCCGGAGGGGACGTCGGGCTTCTCCTCGAAGCCCGGAGTCTCCTCGGTCACGCCGCACCGCCCTTGGTGTCCTTCTCGTCGTCGACGATCTCGGCGTCGACGACATCGTCCTGGCCGTCGGCCTGGGCCTGCTCGGCACCCGGCTGGCCATCGGCCTGCGGGCCGCCCTCGGCCTGGGCGTTGGCGTACATCGCCTGGCCCAGCTTCTGGGAGACGGCCGCGACCTTCTCGGTGGCGGTACGGATCTCGGCGGTGTCCTCGCCCTTGAGCTTCTCCTTCAGCTCGGTGAGCGCGGTCTCCACCTCCGTCTTCACGTCGCCGGGGACCTTGTCCTCGTTGTCCTTGAGGAACTTCTCCGTCTGGTAGACGAGCTGCTCGCCCTGGTTGCGCGACTCGGCGGCCTCGCGGCGGCGGTGGTCCTCGTCCGCGTACTGCTCGGCCTCTTCACGCATCCGGTTGACCTCGTCCTTCGGCAGCGAGGAGCCACCGGTGACGGTCATCTTCTGCTCCTTGCCGGTGCCGAGGTCCTTGGCAGCGACGTGCATGATGCCGTTGGCGTCGATGTCGAAGGCGACCTCGATCTGCGGCACGCCGCGCGGGGCCGGCGGCAGACCGGTCAGCTCGAACATTCCGAGCTTCTTGTTGTACGCCGCGATCTCGCGCTCGCCCTGGTAGACCTGGATCTGCACGGACGGCTGGTTGTCCTCGGCCGTCGTGAAGATCTCGGAACGCTTGGTCGGGATCGTGGTGTTGCGCTCGATGAGCTTCGTCATGATCCCTCCCTTGGTCTCGATACCGAGGGACAGCGGGGTCACGTCGAGGAGCAGGACGTCCTTGACCTCGCCCTTGAGGACACCGGCCTGGAGCGAGGCGCCGATGGCGACGACCTCGTCCGGGTTCACACCCTTGTTGGCGTCCTGGCCGCCCGTGAGCTCCTTGACGAGCTCGGCGACGGCCGGCATACGGGTCGAGCCGCCGACGAGAACGACGTGGTCGATCTCGGAGAGCTGGATGCCCGCGTCCTTGATGACGTTGTGGAACGGGTTCTTGCAGCGGTCCAGGAGGTCCGCGGTGAGCTGCTGGAACTGCGAGCGCGTGAGCTTCTCGTCCAGGTGCAGCGGGCCCTCGGCCGACGCCGTGATGTACGGCAGGTTGATCGTGGTCTCCGTCGAGGACGACAGCTCGATCTTCGCCTTCTCCGCGGCCTCGCGGAGACGCTGGAGAGCCATCTTGTCCTTGGACAGGTCCACGCCGTGCCCGTTGGCGAACTGCTTCACCAGGTAGTCGACGACGCGCTGGTCCCAGTCGTCACCACCGAGGTTGTTGTCACCGTTGGTGGCCTTCACCTCGACGACGCCGTCACCGATCTCCAGGAGGGACACGTCGAAGGTGCCGCCACCGAGGTCGAAGACGAGGATCGTCTGGTCGTCCTTGTCGAGCCCGTACGCCAGCGCGGCGGCCGTCGGCTCGTTGACGATGCGCAGGACGTTCAGGCCCGCGATCTCGCCGGCCTCCTTCGTCGCCTGACGCTCGGAGTCGTTGAAGTACGCCGGGACGGTGATCACCGCGTCGGCGACCTTCTCGCCCAGGTACGACTCGGCGTCACGCTTCAGCTTCTGCAGGATGAAGGCGCTCATCTGCTGCGGGTTGAAGCTCTTGCCGTCCAGGTCGATCTTCCAGTCAGTGCCCATGTGGCGCTTGACGGAGCGGATGGTCCTGTCGACGTTCGTCACTGCCTGGCGCTTGGCGACCTCGCCGACCAGAACCTCGCCGTTCTTCGCGAAGGCGACGACGGACGGCGTGGTCCTGGCGCCTTCGGCGTTGGTGATGACGGTGGGCTCGCCGCCTTCGAGAACGCTGACGACGGAGTTAGTCGTGCCCAGGTCGATGCCGACCGCACGTGCCATTTCAATTCCTCCAACTGACTACTTGAGTGGATCTGGCTCAAGGATGCATGACATCACCCTCGGAGTCAACAGACCTGAGTCGACTCGACTCAACTATCGTGCACGCACCTCGCGCCACCAGCGAATTATCCACCTTTGTGACGGCGGACACACATCGGGCGGACGCCGCATACGCGCCACACGGGACGAATCCGAGCCACTCCCCGGCGACACCTGCCCGGCTCGCGAGCCACACACCCCCCACCATCATCGCGCCATGGGATCGTTCTGTCACAAAATGCCGTGATCCGCACAAAACCGGCAACCGGCTACCCCAGGAATCCGACACCGGACAGCGACACCAGGCAGGTGCGAACGATGCAGGCGCAGAGGCCGGGACGGCGGCGGACGCCGCCGCGGAGCCGACGGCGGGCGCGGGGGCAGCGGCAGGGATGGAACCGCCGCCAGGGGCCCGCCCGGCGCCCCTGGCAGCCACCGCGACCGTCCCGCGCGACGCGCGCCCGCACGGCCCTCGCCGCCCTGAGAGCCCTTGCCCCGCCGCGCCCCACCACCAAACGCACCCTGGACCTGCTCCTCGGCTCGGCCCTCCTGCTGCTGGCCGCCCCCGCCCTCGCGGCGGCCGCCCTCGCCCTCGCCGCACGGCGGCACCCCGGCGGCGTACTGGACCGCTCCCCCCGCACCGGACCGGCGGGCAGGCCCTTCGTGCTGCGGTCACTGCGCACCCGGCGGCTGGGGCTCGACGTGCTCTCGCGGCTGCCGCACGTCGTACGGGGCGAGCTCTCCCTGGTCGGCCCCGAGCCACTCGCGCCGGGCGACGGACGGGGCACGGCCGCCGGTGCGAGAGACTGGCGGCGGGAACTGAAGCCCGGACTGACCGGCCTGGCGCAGGTACGCCGCCACTCCACGATGCCGTGGGACGAGGCGGACCTCCTCGACCGGCACTACGCCGAGCACCGGGGGACCGCCCTGGACCTGGCGATCCTGGCCGAGGCCGTACACGGTCCGCTGCGCCGGGCGGTCCGCGGACTCACCCGGCGCGGCCAGGTATGCCTGAGCGACACAGATCACCGCCTGCCCAACTACAGCGCGGCGGAATAAGTGGATAGTGTCAGCACAGACTGATTAAGTTACTGCTTAGTAAGCATCTGAGTAACATCTGAGTAATCAGCGATCACCGCTGAATCCCACCCTCGCAGGCCCGAGGAGCCCCCAATGCAACTCGCCGCGATCATCGTGTCGCTGGTGCTGACCGTGGTCGGCGTTGCGCTCATCGCCCGAGCCGTCGCGCAGATCTACCGGTTCGTCACGCTCGGACAGCCGGTCCCGGCCGGCAGTCGCACGGACAACCCGAAACAGCGCACGATCACCCTGGTCAAGGAGTTCCTCGGCCACACCCGGATGAACCGGTGGGGGATCGTCGGCTTCGCGCACTGGTTCGTCGCCATCGGCTTCCTGACCCTGCCGCCGACGCTGCTCCAGGCGTACGGACAGCTCTTCAAGGCGGACTGGGTCCTGCCGGTCATCGGTGATTGGCTGCCGTTCGAGCTGTACATCGAGTTCATCGGCCTGATGACGACGGTCGGCATTCTCGTGCTGATCGCCATCCGGCTGCTGAACCTGCCCTCCCGGGCCGGCCGCAAGTCGCGGTTCGCGGGCTCGAAGGCCTGGCAGGCGTACTTCGTCGAGTACGTCATCCTCGTCATCGGCCTGGCGATCCTGACCCTGCGCGGTCTCGAAGGCGCGATCCACCACGTCGGCGGCTACGAGGCGGCGTACTTCGTCTCGTACCCGCTGGTCCTCGCCTTCAAGGGACTCGCGCTCGGCACGCTGCAGAACCTCATCTACCTCACCGCGATGATCAAGATCGGCGTCTCGCTGATCTGGATGATCACGGTGTCGCTCAACACCAACATGGGTGTCGCCTGGCACCGCTTCCTCGCCTTCCCGAACATCTGGTTCAAGCGCGAGGCCGACGGCGAGGTCGCGCTCGGCGCGCTGCAGCCGATGACGTCGGGCGGCAAGCCGATCGACTGGGAGGACCCGGGCGAGGACGACACCTTCGGTGTCTCCCAGGTCGAGCAGTTCTCCTGGAAGGGCATCCTCGACTTCTCCACGTGCACGGAGTGCGGCCGCTGCCAGTCGCAGTGCCCCGCCTGGAACACCGGCAAGCCGCTCTCCCCCAAGCTCCTGGTCATGTCCCTGCGCGACCACGCGCACGCCAAGGCCCCGTACCTGCTGGCCGGAGGCGGCAAGGACATGGAGGGCAACGAGAAGGCGACGGAGGAACAGCTCAAGGACGTCCCCGCCGCCGCCCTCGCGGAGGCCGAGCGCCCGCTGATCGGCACCGTCGAGGAGAACGGCGTCATCGACCCGGACGTCCTGTGGTCCTGCACCACCTGCGGTGCCTGCGTGGAACAGTGCCCGGTCGACATCGAGCACATCGACCACATCGTCGACATGCGCCGCTACCAGGTGATGATCGAGTCCGCGTTCCCGTCCGAGGCGGGCACGATGCTCAAGAACCTGGAGAAGAAGGGCAACCCCTGGGGGCTCGCCAAGAAGCAGCGCGTCGAGTGGACCAAGGAGGTCGACTTCGAGGTCCCGATCGTCGGCAAGGACGTCGAGGACCTCACCGAGGTCGACTACCTCTACTGGGTCGGCTGCGCCGGCGCCCTGGAGGACCGCGCCAAGAAGACCACGAAGGCCTTCGCGGAGCTGCTGCACATCGCGGGCGTCAAGTTCGCGATCATGGGCGGCGACGAGAAGTGCACGGGTGACTCGGCCCGCCGCCTGGGCAACGAGCCGCTGTTCCAGCAGCTCGGCCAGGAGAACGTGGCGATGCTGAACATGGCCTTCGGCGAGTCCCTCGACGAGGACGGAGGCGTGGACGACTCGACCAGGAAGGCCAAGGCCTCCAAGAAGATCGTCGCGACCTGCCCGCACTGCTTCAACACCATCGCGAACGAGTACCCGCAGCTCGGCGGCGAGTACGAGGTCATCCACCACACGCAGCTGCTCCAGCACCTGGTGGACGAGGGCAAGCTGATCCCGGTGACGCCGGTCGAGGGCCTGATCACGTACCACGACCCCTGCTACCTGGGCCGTCACAACAAGATCTACACGCCCCCGCGCGAGATCATCGCGAAGGTCCCGGGCCTGCGGAACGAGGAGATGCACCGCCACAAGGAGCGCGGCTTCTGCTGCGGCGCCGGCGGTGCCCGGATGTGGATGGAGGAGCGGATCGGCAAGCGCGTCAACAACGAGCGCGTCGACGAGGCCCTCTCCCTCAATCCGGACATCGTCTCCACCGCCTGCCCGTTCTGCCTGGTCATGCTGACCGACTCGGTCAACGGCAAGAAGAACGACGGCACGGCGAAGGAGTCGGTCCAGGTGGTCGACGTCTCGCAGCTGCTGCTCGACTCCGTCAAGACCCCCGCCGACCCGGCGGGCGAGCCGGAAACGGCGGACGCGCCGGAGCCGGAGCCGGTGAAGTAGCCGGCGACGCCCCACGGCGTCGCGGAAGCGGCCGGACCTGCCTCGGGGGCAGGACCGGCCGCTTCCGCCTTCCCGGCCCGGTGGCGCGTCGTGTGGTGCGGCCACCGGGCATCGAGGTACCCGGAACGAACGAGGGCGGAGACCACTCCAGTGCGGATACGAGTCGCGAGGGCGACGGCCACGGCCGCGGCCGGCTGCGCCTGCGCCCTCCTGCTGGCGGCCTGCGCGGGCTCCCCGGCCCCCTCCGGCTCCCCGGCCCCCTCCGCCCCCTCCGGCTCCCCGGCCCCCTCCGGACCGGGCAAGAACGGCGACGCCCCGCCCGCCGCGCTGTCCGGGCTCGCCGGCGCACAGCGCCACCCGGTCCCGCGCGGCGGCGGCAGCCGCACCCCCGACGACTTCAACGGCGACGGCCACCGCGACCTCGTCCTCGACCACCTGGTGAAGCCCGCGGCCGATGCCCACGGCGACGACGCGGGCATCGGCATCGTGTACGGCTCCGCCTCCCGGGGCCTGGACCCTTCGGTACGCCAGTCGCTGAGCGCGCACACCAACGCCGCCAAGATCGGCGACACCCTCCCCTCGGCGTTCGACGCGGAGGCCTCCTGCGACCTGGACCGGGACGGCTTCACCGATCTGGTCGTGTCCACCGACCCTCCGTACGACGGCATCGGACGCCCGCCCGTACCGCTGCAGATCCTCTTCGGCTCCCCCGCGGGCCTCACCGGCAGGGCGGTCGCGCTCCGCATCCCGGACCGGGCCCGCTCCGGCGACGAGTGGCCCGGCCACCCGGTCTGCGGCGACTTCGACGGGGACGGGAAGCCCGACCTGGCCGTGACGGCGAGCGCGGACCGGCTCAGCTTCCTGCGCGGCCCCTTCACCCGTGACGACCGCCCGCACGAGGCCGGGGCCACCATCCCGGGGGCCGGCCCAGCGCTGTCCGCGCCCGAGCCCCGGGCGGACGTGAACGGGGACGGCTACGACGACCTGGTGTACGCCGCCCGCACCCACGAGCCCGGTACGGCGGCCAAGGGCACCCTGCTGCTCGGCAGCCCGGACGGACCGGGCCGGCCTGGCGGCCCGTACCGCTTCGGGGCCCCGGCCGGAGAGCTCCCGGCCGCGCCCCTGCGCGGGAACCCGGGGGCCGGCGCCCCGTCCCGAGCGGAAACGACCCTGCTGACGCGCTACGCGGACTTCGACGGCGACCGGAAGCCGGACACGGTGGTGCGCACCCACCGCGGCGAGACGGCCGACCTGATCGCCCTGTACCCGGCGGCCACCCCGGACCGCCCGCTGATCACGTTCACCAGCGCGCTGTTCAACGCGGGCTGACCACCACCGCGCGCCCTCCCCCGCCACTGCCCGTCCACTGCCCGTCCACTGCGGACAACCCCCCAGGGTTCCCTTAGGGGATGTCACAGCTGAGCGTCAAAGGCGGCCCAGTTCCCCCGCCCCTCCCACCCACCCCGGACGGACCAGGTACGTTCGATTACGTGGCTGGATTCAGGATCGGACGCGGCCGGGACAACCGCACCCCGCAGCAAGCGCAGCAGCAACCGCGGCAGCAGCCGTACGGCAATCAGGCACCGCCGCCGTACGGACAGCAGCAATGGCCGCCGACGGGAGGAAACGGCGCCCCGCCCAACGGCGGCGGCTACCAGGGCGGCTACGACGGAGGCGGCCGGAACAACGGCGGCCACCACCCCGGTGGCGGGTACCAGGCCGGCGGCGGGTACCAGGGCGGCGGCGGACCGGACGAGCCGGAGTACTTCGCCGACCCGTACCCCCAGCCGCAGCACCCCCAGCACCCGCACCAGGGCGGCGACCCGTACGCGAACAACCCGGGCCACACGCAGGCCTTCAGCATCGACGAGGACCCCTACGGCGACGGGAACACCTACCGCGCCGGCCAGGCCCCCGTCCAGCCTGCGGGCCCGCGCCTGCACTGGAAGCAGCTGCTGACCGGCATCGTGACACGCCCCGCCGCGACGTTCTGGCAGATGCGCGACTACCCCGTCTGGGGCCCGGCGCTCATCGTCACGTTCCTCTACGGCCTGCTGGCGCTCTTCGGCTTCGACCAGGCCCGCGACGACACGATCAACGCCCCGGTCGGCAACGCCATCCCCTACGTCATCATCACGGGTGTCGGCTTCGTGATCGGCGGCCTGGTGCTCGGCGCGGTCACCCACTCGCTCGCCCGCCAGCTGGGCGGCGACGGCGCCTGGCAGCCGACGGTGGGCCTCTCCATGCTGATCATGTCGATCACGGACGCCCCGCGCCTGATCTTCGCGCTGTTCCTGGGCGGCGAGAACTCCCTGGTCCAGATCCTCGGCTGGCTGACCTGGCTGGCGGCGGCGGCCCTGCTCACCTCGATGGTGAGCAAGTCCCACGACCTGCCGTGGCCGAAGGCGCTGGGCGCCGGCGCGATCCAGCTGATCGCGCTGGTGTCGATCCTCAAGCTGGGCACGATCTGACCGAGCCGAGAAGACCCCCGGAGCCTGAGGCCCCGGGGGTCTTTCCACGTGTCCCGCTTCCCGCGTCCCGCGCCGCTCAGGCGTCGAGCACCTGCCCGCCGCGCCGCACGACGGGCTTCTCCACGCTCCAGGGGAAGTTGATCCAGCGATCGGTCTTCTTCCACACGTACTCGCACTTCACGAGCGAGTGCGACTTCTCGTAGATCACGGCGGACCGCACCTCGGCGACATGATCGATGCAGAAGTCACGCACCAGCTTCAGCGTCTTCCCGGTATCGGCGACGTCGTCGGCGATCAGGACCTTCTTGTCCGAGAAGTCGATGGCGTTGGGCACGGGCGCCAGCATGACGGGCATGTCGAGTGTGGTGCCCACCCCGGTATAGAACTCCACGTTCACCAGGTGGATGTTCTTGCAGTCCAGCGCGTACGCCAGCCCGCCGGCGACGAAGACCCCGCCCCGCGCGATGCTCAGCACCACATCCGGCTCGTACCCGTCATCGGCGACGGCCTGCGCCAGCTCCCGCACGGCATGCCCGAAACCGTCGTACGTCAGATTCTCCCGCGCGTCATCACTCACCCGGCGTCACACCTGCGTCCGGTGGAAGTTCATAAAGGACCGCGACGCGGTGGGACCGCGCTGCCCCTGATACCGCGACCCGTACCGCTCGGAGCCGTACGGGAACTCCGAAGGAGAGGTCAGCCGGAACATGCACAGCTGGCCGATCTTCATCCCCGGCCAGAGCTTGATCGGCAGCGTCGCCAGATTCGACAGCTCCAGCGTCACGTGCCCGGAGAACCCCGGATCGATGAACCCGGCCGTCGAATGCGTCACCAGCCCGAGCCGGCCGAGCGAACTCTTGCCCTCCAGCCGCGACGCGAGATCGTCGGGCAGCGAGATGACCTCGTACGTCGAGGCGAGCACGAACTCACCGGGGTGCAGGATGAACGCCTCGTCCCCGTCCGGCTCGACGGTACGGGTCAGATCGACCTGCTCGATCGCGGGATCGATATGCGGATAGCGGTGGTTCTCGAACACCCGGAAGTAGCGGTCGAGCCGCACATCGATGCTCGACGGCTGCACCATCGACGTATCGAACGGATCAATACGTACGCGTCCGGCGTCGATCTCGGCCCGGATGTCCTTGTCTGAGAGAAGCACCCACCGAGGATACGCAGAACGCGCGGACCCACCCACATCGGGCCGCCCCGCGCGCCTGTCACCACGTTCCCGGAAGCCCTACCGCTCCTCGAACCCCACCGGCACGGCATGCCGCAACCGGGCGCAACGAGGACAGCGGATAAGCCGCCCGGGACCGATCCGCCCGGACCCGAGCTGCTGCATCGGGAACGAGGCGGTAGCGAAAACGTGCCCTTCGGCACAGCGGACGACGGTGCGCTCCATGGACTCCATCAAGTCCCTTCCCCATCAAGCCGTGGACGAGAAAGCCACATTAGGGGATGAACGGGACGCCACTCCACGCGGCACTCCGGCAACCCACGCTACGCCCCCAACTCCCGCCCCACCCACCCGCATCCACCCCGCACCACGATCCACTCCCACCCCACCCACCACCGGGGCACGCACATCGAGGGGCCCGCCATGGGGTACAGTGTGGGACGATGCGTCGCTGGTCAGCCAGTGCGTTACGCGGGTGTAGTTTAATGGTAGAACATGAGCTTCCCAAGCTCAGAGCGCGAGTTCGATTCTCGTCACCCGCTCCACGACTAAGGCCCAGGTCATCGACCCGGGCCTTGTTTGTTGTCTGGACCTGTCTAGGTGTCGCGTGCCCGTTCCGTGCCCGATCGCTGCTTGGCCTGCTCCTCCTGTGCCCGGAGCCGTGCGGCGCGCACGTGAGCGTCGATGCCGTCGGCCACCTCCTTCTGCCGCTCGGTGTCGGAGTGCTGATAGATCAACGCGGCCCGCTCGGTGGACTGGCCAGCCCGCACCATCGTGTCCTTGAGGGTCGCCCCGGACCGGGTCGAAAGGGTGTGCCCCGTGTGCCGGAGGTCGTAGAAGCGGAAGTTCTCCGGCAAGCCGACCGTGGCCCGCGCCTTACGCCACTTCCGGCCGAAGGTGGAGCGGCGGAACGGCTTGCCCCTCTCCCCCACGAACAGCAACCCGTCCGGCGTCTTCTCGGCGTACCAGTCGAGATGGCGCTCCAGATCGGTCGCCATGAACGCCGGCAGCACGAGGAAGCGCCGACCGGCCGCCGACTTCGTGTCCCCCGGAGCGCGACGGCCCGTGGTCAGCTCAGGTTCAGCCGTACGGACCCAGACCCCGACGTTCTCCAGGTCCACGTCCGGCCGACGCATCGCCGCCTGTTCCTCGGGCCGGGCCGGTCCGTACGCGGCGATATAGACCATCAGCCGCCACCGGGGACCCATCGCGTCGGCCAGGGCATCGACCTGCGGGACGGTGGCCGTCGGGCGCTCCTCCGCGGATTCCTTGCCCGCACCCTTGATCCGGCACGGATTGCGACGGATCAGCTCGTCGTCCACGGCGGTCTCCATGATCGCCTTGAGGAGCCGGTACGACTTGGCCACCGTTGTCGGCGCCTCAGTCACCTTCAGCCTCTCGGTGCGCCAGGTCCGGACGCCGGGCGGCGTGATCTTGTCGAGGTCGACTGCCTCGAAGGTCGGCAGGAGGTGCAGCCGGAGCAGGCGGCGATACAGCTCGTCCGTCGTCGCTGCGAGGCCACGCTCCTCCACCCACCGAAGGGCGTACTCACCAAAGTTCACCTTGCCGGCGTCAGGGTCGCGCCAGTCTCCTGACCGAACCTCGCTCTGCCGGTCGGCAAGCCAGTCGTCAGCATCCCTCTTGGTCCGAAACGTCTCGGGCGCCGGGCGGTCGATGCCGTCCGGCCCCAGATAGCGAGCCTGATACCGCCCCGAGGGGAGCTTGCGCACACGGCCGAACTGCCGCTTCTTGCCCGCCATCAGGCGACACCCCGCAGACGACGCGCGGACGTGACCGTGTGGGCGGCCACGAACGCCTCCACCACGTGCTCCGCGATCCGGACGTGTCGGCCCACCTTCACGTACTCAATGCGCCTTTCCGCGATCAAACGGCGCGGGAACCGAGCGGTCGTACCGAGCAGTTCGGCAACCTGCTCAACAGTCAGCAGCTTGTTCGTCATGATCAGCATTCCCCTGTCTCTTCGAGTTCTGCGCGGTGTTCGCGGGCGGTTTCGCGGTTGTGTTGGATGTCGCGGTGGATGTTGGCGGCGAGCCAGGATTCGCCGGGGGTGTGGCCGTTTCCGGCGTAGGCCCAGTGCGCGAGGGTGAGCGTGGTGGCTTCTGGGTGGTCGTCGGGGTCGGGGAGGCCGAGGGCGGCTCGTTGTTCGGCGGCGCGGTAGTCGGCGCGAACCTGTCGGAGGGCCCCGAGGGTGGTGGAGTAGGCGCGGGATTTGGTGGAGAAGTGGCCGCGGAAGCCGAGCATGTGGGCCCAGTCGCGGAGCTTGCGTTCCGGGTAGGCGTGGTGCAGGTCCAAGCACGCCTCGATCAGCCGCCGGGGGTGCTCGGGCACGTCGAGGAGGACGAGCGCTTCCTTGTTGCCGACACGGTGGTCCACGGTGCCGGTCGTCTCAGCTGCCTTGGTGGCGTACTTGGCGACGTAGGAGGCGACGGCCTGTTCGGTGAGGTCTTCGCCGTTGCCGAACGCGCCGATGGGCTGCACGTCGAGCTGTGTGCCCCACCGCAACGTCCACCCCTGGGTGATCCCAGCTTCCGGAACGGCCGGCACGAGGACCTCAACCCGGGCGGCAGCGGCGCGGATCGCGTCTTCGAGAAGGTCGTGGGTGGCCCAGGCCGGGGGCGGGGTGTCCGGGCCGTCAGGTCCGTCGAAGCGGATGACCGCGTGGAAGTGGACGGCCCCGCGCTTCTGGTACTCCGCGACCTTGCCGAAGGAGACCTTGGACTGTTCGCGGGCGGCTTTCTGGGTGAGTCCGGCGCGGCGGGCGATTTCGCGGCGGAGGTAGATCGTGAAGTAGCGCCAGAGGTCGGAGGCGTGGTTGTTCCACAGCACCGCCCCCGCATAGTCGTACGTGTCCGGGTTCAGCGGCGTGCCCAGCTCCGGCGCGTCCTCCGGGTGCCGAACCCCGCAGCGGCAGGTGCGGTTGCCGGGCCGGTTGTGGACCGGGCCGAACGAGGGGGCCGTGAGGGTGGCGAAGACCCGTGGGTGGTCCCGGATCGTGGTGGGGGTGCCTTTGTCGGGGTCGCCGGTGAGTCCGGCGCGGATGAGGTGGTAGGTGTCGCCTGCGTAGGTCCAGGCGCAGGCGGGGCAGCGGGAGGCGCGGCGGTTGCCGCAGGCGATCCGTAACCGGCCGCCGGGCTCGGTGTCGGTCGAGTAGTGGTGCAGGACCGTGCCCGTGGTGCGGTCGACGGTCTTGGTGGCGCCCGTGAGGTGGATGGGCTGGGAGCAGCCGCCGGTGCGGCGGAGTTGTTCGGTGAGGCGGTCGAAGCCGGGAGACCCGACCACCCGGAGCAGGTCGCCCAGGGTGGTCGGGTCCAGGCCCGCCGTGGTGGCGGTGTGGGTCATGTGGTGCACCACCCGTTGTCGCAGCCCTCGTTGTCGGTGTCGAACAGGGGGAGCTGGTCGCCGCCCTTGAAGAGCTGGCGCAGGGGCCGTCCGGTGCGGGTGAGGTAGACGGGGCGCTTGCCCTTGGTGGCGAGGTGGTGGTTGATGGTCTCTTCGACCTGGCAGGCCCGCTCGAACCGGGCGGGGTTCTTCTCCCGCATGGCCTGCCATTCGGGGATCTTGCGCATGGGGCAGAAGTCGCAGGAGGACTTCGGGGGCACGGGCAGTCCGGCCGTGCGGATGATGCGCGGGCAGTCCGCCCGCCGGATCTTCAAGTCCAGCAGCGGGTAGGTCAGCCGCTCGTACGGCATGGCCTTGCCTGCGTTGGCGCGGCCGATCTCATCCAGGCTGATGCCCATAGCGACGGTCGCGGGGTTCTGGGGTGTTGCCCCGTTGGCCTTGAGCCACTTTCCGGTGACGAGGATCTTGAAGTCGTAGGTGCAGGAGCGGGTGCCGGGTTTGCCGTTGGAGAGGAAGACGGGGATCGTCTGGCGGCTGCCGTTGCTGTTGATGATGCGCTGGCGGATCGTCTCGGTCTCACCGCCGCGAAGGTGGCGTTCCAGCTCGATGAGCTTCAGGTTGTGGGCGGCGGCGAAGGGCTGGGCGTAGTCGCGGACGTAGGCGATGGTGTCGGGGTTCTCGCTGTCGCTGCCGACGTTGGCGAACAGGAAGGTGTCGAAGTCGAGGCGGCCCTGTGCGGCGAGGACGAGGGCGGCCATCGATTGCCAGCCACCACCGAAGCTGAAGGCCCGCAACGAGCTCTGCGTGCTGGTCATCGCCGGGCCTCCGTCCGGTTGTGGGCGGGGCCGTGGTTCGCGGTGTAGCCCTCGACCAGGGCCTTGACCTGGCTGTCGCCCGTGGCGGTGGCCTTGGCTCCGCAGTGGCAGACAGCCGAGCCGGTGGCGGGGGCATTCGGGGAGGGCTTGCTGACGTGGAGGCCGGGGCGGTCCGGGGTGGGGGTCAGGTTGGCCATGGCGCTCAGGCCCCGATCCGGGTGTGGGCGCGGGCGCGGGCGGGGGTGGTGTGGCCGGTGCCGTGGCAGGCGGGGCAGTGGGCGGTGATGGTCTGGCGCTGCCCGTCGGGGGTGGTCTGGCCGGTGGTGATGGTGACGGTGGGGAAGCCGTCGCAGTGGCCGCAGATCGGCCGGGGCAGGGTGTGCTGGGGCATGATGGGATCTCCCTTTCGGGTCCGTTGGATCTGGAAGTGGTGGGCGCCCGGGGCGGCGGAAACTTGGCGGTTGAGGCCGCCCCGGGGGCTGTCAGCGGTTGTTCGGGCGGTTGAGCAGCGAGCGCAGCACCACGGCGCAGATCGCGACGGACGCGGCGGTGATCGCGGTCGCGAGGAGCATCGAGACCAGGACCGTGCCGACGACGAGGACCATGGCGGTCCCGCCCGCGGCGGCGACGAGGAGCGATCCCGGGGTGAGCTGGACGGCCGGCCGGGAGACCGGAGCAGCCGGGATGGGCGTCGGGGCGGTGGTGTGGCAGGTGCAGGCCAGGGTGTGGGTGATGCCTGTCAGCGGCTGGACGAGGGACGTGCCCGGGGTAGGGGCGGTGTCCGAAGGCGGGATCTTCGGGGTGAACACGGTTCCTCCTTCTCAGGGGTTGCAGCGGTGGGTGCGGGCCGCGAGTTCGGCGGCGGAGCGGTTGAGGTAGTCGGCGGAGAAGTTGCAGCCGGGGGCGGTGCAGGCGGCGGTGTGCTTGGTCCGGCCGCGGCCGTCGTGGTGGGTGCCGACCTGAACGGGTCCGACGCGGAGCACGTTCGTGAAGCGGTTCGGACGCGCCATGACATGAACCTCCGTATGGATTAGGCGAGTTGATTGGTGATGGCGTCTGCGAGGGGTGCGGGGACGCCGAGGCGGGCGCGCAGGGTGGCGGAGTCAATCCGGCTGCCGGTGGTGGCCTGGTGGGAGTCGGCGAGCTTCCGGGCGTGATCCAGAAGGGCCGGAGGAACCGCCGCGGCCGGAGCGGACACCGGAGACGCGGCGGCTTCCTCAGGGGCAGGCGCGGGAGGAAGTTCGGGGGCCCGCTCCACGGTCACGTCCGGGACCGGTTCGGCGGCCGGAGCAGCCGGCGGTGCGGCAGCCGGCGCGGGGTCCGCTTCGCTGGGCGCGTTGGTGGGGGCGTGGACGAGGAGGGTGCCGCCGAGGAAGGCGAGGGCGGGCCAGCCAGCAACGAGGATGCGCAGCCAGGCCGGAACGTCGCCCAGGTCGAGGAGTCCTGCGGTGGCGACGTTCGCGCCGAGCGACGCGGCCAGAGCGATGATGAACCAGGCCCAGGCGGCGCGGTTGTCGGCGGTGGTGCGCATGCGACGCCAGGCCACGACCAGCAGGAGATCGACGCTGATGGGGTAGGCCCAGGCTTTCCAGCCGTCCTGCCCGGCCGCTTCGGCCAGGTCATGCAGGTGCGCGAAGGACAGGGCACCGGCGATCACGGCCTGAACGAGTACGGCGTCAATGCGGATGCGAGGCACGGGATTCACCTCCTTTCAAGGGGTGGGCCGGTGCCGGGCGGGGAACGGGCCGCCGCCGGGCACCGGAGCGGGGAGGGACTGTCAGGCGTCCGGGGCGAGGCCGGAGCCGAGGCAGTTGAGGCAGAGGCCGTCCTGCTGGCCGACCGGGCGGCGCTTGCGTCCGACGCGGACCGTGGCGGCGACCATCCCGGACCCGTTGCACGGCGAGCACACGGCCGGGGCGGGCGAGATGTTCTTCGGGGGCTTGGTGGTGGTCCGACGGGTGGCCATGGCGGTGGTTCCTTCCGGTTCCGGGCATGGGCGGGGTAAGGACCTGGCGCGAAGCAGTCACGCCAACTGGACTTGCAGGCAAGGGAGTTAGCCGGTTGCCGGGTGAGGCTTGAGGACCGGTGAGCCCGGGGCCGGGGCGGCGGAGACGGCCGGCCGGAAGGGTGCCAGAGCGGCGAGATGCGGGGTGAGGTGCGCGAACTCGTGGCAGACGGCCACGGCTTGGGCGGGGGTCATGGCGGGGGTGCGGATGCGGGACCAGCCGCCGGAGGAGTCACCGGCCACCGCGACACCGGGACGGTCCGGCGGGATGGTGGTCGCGGCGAAGACCGCTTCGGGGGCGATGTCCCCGAGCGCCATCTCGGCGGTCTGCTTGTCGTTGACCCGGTGCACCACACGCCCGGTGAGCTGAGCACGCAGTGCGGTCGCGCCCTTGCCGAGGTCGGAGCCGAAACGCTGCCCGCACACCTCCAGGAAGATCCCGACCGCACGGGCCATCTGCGCGAGCCGGATCATCCGCATCACCATCCGGTCCCGCCGCTCCTCGTCCTTCTTCACAGCGACGAGGAACAGCTCCGCGACCTCGTCCACCAGAACGACCAGCGGCACCGGGCGGACCTTCGCGGGCAGGCCCCACAGGTCCGAGACGCCATGAGAGCTGAGGAGGTCGAAGCGCTCCTCCATCTCCCCCACGAGGGCTTCCAGCAGGCCGTCAGCCTCGTCCGGGGTGATCGCCAAGGCGGAGAGGCGGGGCGCGTAGCCGCGCTGTTCCACACCCCGCTTGCAGTCGATCCCGACCAGGCCGACCGGGAGCTTGGCCAGGCCGGAGATAAGGTTGCGCTGATACATCGACTTGCCCGACTGGTTCGCACCGACCGTCAGGGCGTGCGGGACCTTCTGGTAGTCCCGGACGAACGCCGTACCGTCCTCCCGCAAGGCGACCGGCACGACCAGCGGACCGGCGGTCGTGTTGCGCGGGAGCCGGCGGGGCATCTTCACGCGGCGCAGCACGTCGTAGCCGGTCATCCGCAGTTCCACGAACCCCGGCTTCACCTCCACCACGTGGACGGAGTGGACGCCCCAAGCGTGGCGGAGCCGCTCGGAGGCGGCAGACACGTCGGCAGGCTCCAGACCGGCCGGGAGGCGAAGCGTCGCCCGCATCCCGGTCGAGGAGTAGCGGACCCGGCGGACCTGCGGGGGCACGGGCTGGACTTCCTGGCGGGCCACGTTGCGGACCATGAACGCCCGCAGGCGGGACGGCTGGACCGTCAGCCCGCACACATCCATCGTCGCCCGGTACGTCACCGAGAACCGGACCCGTGCGACCGGGGCACCGACCAGCGACCAGAACACCCGAGGAGAGCGGGCCTTCGCGTAGCCGAGGCCGCCGGCGGCCGATAAGGCCCCCGCCACCTCGATCACCGTGGACAGGTCCGACATGATCAGGCCCCCAGCGGGGTCACGGCGACCGCGCGGAAGCTGATCCCGTGCCGGGTCTGGCCGTTGAACGTGTTCTCCCAGTCCCGGGCCTTGAGGCCGACGACCGTGACCGGGGTGCCGGGGGCCAGGTTCTCCGGGACGCCCGTGTTGGGCACGGTCACCTGGTAGAGGTTGCCCTCACCCTCGTCCGCGACCAGCAGGCCCACCGTCGCGAGCGGGGCACCGGTCTCCCGGTCGATCGCGATCTCACCGGTCTGCTTGCTCACGAGCTTCGGCGTCGGAGGCGTCGCCACGAACACGACAGCGGTCGAAGTGTCGATCTTGAAGGACGGCATCTGATACTCCCTGAATCGTGTGGAGCAGCCCAAAGAGGACCCTCGACGTTCACTGTCCTAGGACTGCGAACCGCTAAGCAAGACTATGGACCGCAGTCTCGGGACTGTCAACAGTCCTGGGACTGTGTTTGACTTGGCTCCGACGAGAGGAGTTCGGGATGACGCCTAAGTGGCGCGAGCTGGCAGACAAGCTGGCCGACCAGATCAAGGCAGGTGAATACCGTCCGGGCGAGCAGCTCCCGCATATTCGGGAGCTGGTCGACGCCGGCAAGGGCTCCAAGTCCACGGTCCACGCCGCCTACAAGGCCCTGGAAGCCGAAGGCCTGGTCACATCATCCCGAGGGCATGGCACGGTCGTACGCCAGCGGGTTCCGCTCAAGCGGCTCGGTATCGACCGATACGACAAGGCCAAATGGCGCGATGGCGACGAAGTGGCGTTCATTGCGGACCGCGTAGCGAGTGGTCGCGCCTACCGCCGGAACGAGCAGACGCAGACGGTCAGCCTCGTTGAGGCTCCCCTCGCCGCATCCGAAGCACATGGGCTGCCCGCAGGGGCCGAGGTGTATGCGCGGGCCCGACTTGTGAAGGAGGGCCAGCAGCCCACCCACTGCTTGACCAGCTATTACCGGCCCGAGCATGTCGAAGGAACCCGCCTCGTTGACCCGACTCCTGGACCGGCCGGCCGAGGTGGAGGGTTCCGGGTGCTCTATGACGCCGGTTACGAGATCGACCACATGAAGGAGCAGATCTTCGCTCGGACGGCCACGGCCGACGAATCGAAGCTCCTCCAACTTCCCCCAGGGGAACCCGTCGTCGAGTTGCACCGGACGACGTACACGGCCGATGGCACGGTGGTGGAGTTCGCCATCGGGGTACACGCGGCATCGCGCTTCGCCTGGGAGTACAAGTTTCAGGTGCCCGACTCGGCGACGGAGAAGGAAACCCCTCAGTGATCACCACGCAGGATTGGGAAGACGCCCGGCGCATCTGGAGCTATCACCAGATGGGCCACGCCCTTCAGCCCTGCTCCGTTGCCATCGGGCTCGGCAGCCATGACCTCGGAGTAGCCGACACGTCGGTAGACCTCTACAAGCGCGGGCTGGCACCGCTTCTCCTCTTCACCGGGGCCACGAGCCCGACGACCAAGGAACGGATGCCCCGGGGCGAAGCTGTCCACTACCGGGAGCGGGCACTCGAATTGGGGGTGCCTGGTTCTGCTGTTCTTGTGGAGCCCAGGGCGCGCAACACGGGTGAGAACATTCGCTTCGCGCGGGATGTGTTGGAGAAGGAGGGCGTTGAGGTGGCCTCCGTACTCCTGATCAGTAAGCCGTACGAGGAGCGACGGGCATACGCCACAGCCCGCAAACTATGGCCCCAAGTGGAGATCGTCAGCGCTTCGACACCAATGACGCTGGACGAGTACGTGAACTCGATCGGTGACGCACGTCTGGTGATCGACATGCTCGTCGGCGCACTGCAACGATTGATGATCTACCCGGATCAGGGATTCATGATCCGCCAGCCCGTACCTGCCGACGTATCCGAGGCGTACCAGCGCCTCCGCCAAGCCGGGTTCACCAGCCGACTCCTCGCGACGGATTCACCCTCTGCTTGACCGAGCCTGAGAGCTGTTACAGGTTTCTCTACCTCATCAAGGCACCCGGCTGCGCTCCGCTCCGCCGGGCGCGCTTCCCGGCTCCGCTCCGGGCGCCGCTCCTGCCTTCGGCCCGCTCCGCCCGCGCTGCGCCGACGCGCGCCCGCTGTGTAGGCCCGTGGGGCATGAGTCGAGAACCAAGCCCGCGACTTCAAGAGGATGCCTCCGGCGGGGGCGCTCAGACTCCGGGATGGACGGGGCACCGTTCGCGGGTGCCGGCCGGAGCGGGGCGAGCGTCGCGGGGGCTCCCATCCCGTCCACCTTCGACCCAGGCAGAGCCGAGCAGTCGCGGCCCAGGGCGTCAAGGTCGTTCGTACAGTGGCGCGCTCCACCTTGACGCCCTGAACCACGACCGCTCCACGACGTGTGGGTCGAAGGCGGACGGGATGGGAGCCGGGCTAGGGGTAGGCAGATAGAAGTGCAGCTGTCTCGTGCGCCTCCCAACGAAGGCCGTATTTCGGTATCGTGCCCTATAGCTCAGCAAAACAGTAAGGCGAAGAGGCAGCGATGCCATGGGCAGCACAGGGGGGCCGATGCTCGAACAAATGCTCAACAAGGCGCGGAAATTTGGCTTTTCGGTCTCTCAAGAGAGCCAGCAAATTTCAATCAATCTTCCAGGCTCGCCGATACAACTGCATCTTGAACAGGTAGAAGACCACAAGCTTTACGCCGCCCTCTATTTGCGAACTTCATCCTGGGATTGGCCTGGAGAACGCTCCGATCTCCACGACGCATTTTCCTTGATTGCTGCGTCTTTTCTTGCAGAGACAGGCATCAATTCCTGCGCCTTGTTGGATGTCCCCCATCCAGCCATTGAAACCCGCGAGGCGGAAATTTTTGCGCGCTTTATAGCTATAGCGCAGCCCAGCGGTGGGTATTATTCAACGGATTCGGGCGATCTAGTTGAGATTGAGAAGCTTATTGAGGCTTTGTGGCTGACCGAGCGCTTTATACATCTCTTGCTTCCTATGCATCCCCCTCACGATGATGACTCGCAAGATCCCTTCACAGAAGAAATGGCGGAGCTGCAAGAATGGGCAGTTCGAGTTGCTCGCGCCCTAGGGGAGTCCGCAAACGAGGCAGAAGACACATATTCCGCGCGGTCCACTCCTCAGTGGCTCTATTACAGGTGCGCCCACGAAGAGATATCCGTCTTTGAGTGTGCGCAGCTTGCTGACGCTTTTCTTTATTTGGCGAAAATGTCACCTGAGAAAAAGCAGCGCCTGCCAGGGGTTACTGGAGACCTCATCCTCCGTGGCCCCCTTTCCAACTATGCTTCAAGTGAGCGGTCGGCCCGCCTGGTCGGAATCGCGAGCAAATTGACGGAAGCGACAACATCGGAAGAAGGAACATTCATAGCTTTGGAGAATGTGCTAATTTTCGTACGAGGGGCGCTGGTTGTAGCTGTAGGCACGGGAGCGGGGCGTCGCGAATTTGACGCGGAAAGAGAGCGCGTGTTTATGCGACACCAGAATGAATCCGCCTTCCTATTTCCCGTCCAGAGATTTACCTGGTCAGACGCAATCAACGGCGGCCGGTTTCAAAACCTTGTTCAGGAAATACTCCAACGCGAACCCGGAGTATCGACGGTTCGGTCTATAGGTGGCCCAAACGAAGGGGACGGAGGGCGAGATCATATTGCGGATTGGGTGACTCCAATCCAGGAGTATGGCGTAACCGAGGAGCTCGCCAGGAAGCTGACTAAGCGTCGGCGAGTAGTGGTGCAATGCAAGGCCCTCAAAGCGTCGGTCGGGAAGTCGAAGATTCCAGATCTACGGGATATCCTCGAAGATAACGAGGCAGACGGCTACCTCCTAGTCGCATCGGGAGAGGTCGGAGTAACCGCAGCCGATCACCTGCTCAATCTGCGTAAGAGAATGGGTTATTTCACTGATTGGTGGGGGCGGGCCGAAATTGAAGATCGCCTTCGCAAAAACCCTGATATTGCATTGAGGTACACGGATGTAGTTGTTCCTGTCGATTCTCCCTCCTGAACTGGATCAGCTAATTAATTCTCTCGACTCCCTCCAGAACATCGTCGGGCCCACACGCCAATGCCCTCGTTTGGTCGATTCACGAGTGTCGACGGTGGACATGTTGGGAGCGCTCAGCGCTTGCCATAGCGGAACCACTGCCCGTGAAGGCATTGTGGCTGACAGGTACAAGGCACGCGGTATCCACACCTGGGTATGCGTTGGAACAGGCCCTTTAGATACAGCGGTGGCGTGACGCAACCCCAACAGTTGCCTCCGCCCGTCACCGTCTCTCCGAGACGCCCTAGCGACTGGTATGACCGTCACCGCTGATCTGGATCGAGCTACGGATCAGAAGGCAGCCGTGCCCGATCCGTGCCCGGCGAGGCGGTGAACCACGGTCAACCACAGGTGCCAGGATGAGCCCGTGAGATCACCTTGACGCCCATCTCCGCAGGTCAGCGGAGCAGGGCGGACCGAGGAGGCGTTGATTCCCAAGCTCAGAGCGCGAGTTCGATTCTCGTCACCCGCTCCATGATGAAGGCCCTGGTCAATGACCGGGGCCTTTCTTGTTGTCTAGACCTCTTGTCGAGTGTCGTGCCCTCCGCGTGCCCCAACTCCTCGAAACTCGCTGGTGGGCACCTGCTGCCGCACCACCTCAGAGGATGCGGCAGCAACGCGTCTCGCATGGCGGGATCCAGTTCGCGTGGCCTGCATCACCTATAGCGATGACTGGGTTTCATCACGACCGCCGAGTGCGCGTCATCGCACCACGGACAACTGCGGGCGCCCGGCGGTCCCCGGACCAAGGGGACTGCGCCCGCCATTTTGTGCGGTTACAACGAGACCGAAGATGAGGTCGCTGAGATCTGCAGCCCGCAGCTGAAGGTCCCGTGCCACATCGGCCTGTGGCGTGCCCTCGGCCCGCAGCGCCGCGAAGACCTTCCCCAGCACCTGCGAGGTCTCACGGGCGAGTCCACTCTGGGGTTCCGCCTTGCGATACCCCAATCGTCCAAGATCCACGCAGTGGGTGCGGTACTGCCACTCAGTGGTGAGGCCCAGTTCGTGCAGGCGGTGGGCCAGCGCCATGGCCGCGACTTTCCAGCGCCGCTTCGCCTGAAGGATCCAATTTGTGCTGGGGTTACGGGGCGTGTGGGCGAGTACGTCTGCGGCCGGCATGAGTAGGGCGGCTGCGAAGCGATGGGCCTCACCTTCGGCTTCCGGGCCATGGGGAACCTGCTCCTCGCCGTGCAGGACCAGGTGGCCCAGTTCGTGGGCAGCATCGAATCGCCCTCGTTCGGCGGTCTTCTCTGTGCCGAGCAGCACGAAGGGAACACCCCGGTCCCAGAAGGAGAAGGCGTCGACCTCCGGGCAGTCACGGGACAACGAGAAGACACGAACCCCATGCGCCTCCAGCAGATGGACCATGTTCGGGATAGGGGCGACGCCCAACCCCCAACGCGCACGTACGAGTTCAGCAGCACGCTCGGCCGGACAGTCCGAAGAGTCA
This sequence comes from Streptomyces sp. NPDC088730, assembly GCF_044751215.1. Classification (NCBI taxonomy): domain Bacteria; kingdom Bacillati; phylum Actinomycetota; class Actinomycetes; order Kitasatosporales; family Streptomycetaceae; genus Streptomyces; species Streptomyces sp. NPDC088730. The sequence continues at coordinate 165,257 of NZ_JBIVLK010000006.1, read as the reverse complement.
GCCTCCCCGGGAAAAGGACCCTGCCGCCCATCCCCTAGACGACTGAAAGACGTGAGGGACGGTAGAGCCGGTGTCGGGAGCCGAAACCGGGTAGCAATCCAATCGTGCAAAACCCGGGCCAGCCGGCCACTACTGAGAGCAATGTCCCTCTGTGAAGCGGTCATTTTACTCAGCGCCCTGAAGCTCACCGACTCAACAGGCAGGTCGGCGACCTCCTCGGCGCTGAAGAACGTTTCCGGGAACTCCAGCGCCTCGGCCACGGCTGAGAGGGAAGGCGCACTGGGGTGCGCCCGGCCGTTCTCAAAGTCCGACAACCGTCGGGCTGTGAGTCCGGTCAGCTGAGCGAGGCGGGTGACGGTAAGCCCGCGGCGTTTACGCGCCAGGACGAGCCGAGAAGCGGTGGTCATGGAAGTGCCAATGGGTTGGGGACGGGACCTGTCAGCCCAAGCGTTCGATGGGGATGTCGATGCCACCCTCGTCTTCATCGTTCGGGAACGGCTTGAAGCCCTCGAAGTCCAGGTAGGGGAAGACGATCCGCTCGTGCCAGCTGTCGATCTTGCCACGACTGCCCGTGTCATTCGGCAGCGACAGCTCGTAGTACAGCCTTGTCCCAGTCAGGGTGTTCACGTGCTGGTACAGCAGAAACCACGTGGGGATGCCGTCGCCCACCTCCTGCGGGGCCGGCTCGACCTCGTAGTCGGGGAGCATGAGCTGCCGGTTGGTCTCCACTCTGCGAATGACAGCAGAGCCCTTCGAGTAGCGCGTGGACGGCATGAGTCCGGCGTAGCCCGCGCCCTTACTACCGCTGGACGCCGTGACAGCGAAGTCTCCCGCCGGGGAGAGCAGGAGCGACACATTGCTGGGGCTCACGCTGCGCCATCCATGAGGGATGTACGCCTCACGCAGAAAACGAACCGTCCGTCCCCAGAAGATGTTGCCGGGCAAGGAGACGGGGTCAAGCGGAGTACAGAAGTTGCGCTCCGCCTCGGCACGCCGCAGAACCTGTTCGATCGTTTCGACTGAGAGTCCCAGCTCGGCGAGCCGGTCCCGACCACGAGAATCCTCAACGTGCACGACTGCCATGCCCAGCCCCTGACAACAGAGAGTGATTTCCGGAAATCCTCCCTCAAATGAGGTAGAAAATCAAGAAGCCGAGCTGGTCAATCGCTTGCGCCGATGCGCGCCCCCTGCGGTTCATGGGTCGGCAGCAGAGGAGGCTCAGTGGGCCACCTCCGGCAACCCTCGAGACTTGCACGACCAACCGAGCACGGGCACGAAGGCCAGGGCGACTAGCGCGAACACGGCGGGCAGTGCAGAGCGCAGCTGAACGCGTCAGTACTCATTCATGCGATCACGAAAACCACGCGCGATCCTCGCTGCCGCGTTCTTTGCGGCGGTGACTGCGGTGGTCCTCACCAGACGTTACCGGCCGGCGCTCAAGACGACGGGGCTTCGCAACCCGGTACCCGGTCGGCGGTTATGGGTGTCGGCAGGCTGGCCGTCACAGCCCCGTCCACCAGCGGACTCCAGTTGATCGCCAACGAGCATGAACACATCTCGAAGTCCATCGCGGCGGTTACCACCGATTCCGATATCGGTGCTGCGCTCACCGTTCGGCCGTCGGTCGCCGGCGCGACTGAGCCGTCCACCGCGTGCACCAGAGCCTGGTAGAGCAGATGCGGACCGGCGCCGCTGTAACCCCCCGCCGAACAGGTGCCTGAGCAGAAGTGTCGCCGTTATCATTGACCGGTGATCGGCAACCTTGAGTCGTTCCAGGACGAGCTGGCCGCCAGCGGGTTTCCGCCGCTGATCAACAAGCTGGCCGGGGCCGGCTTCCGGGGCGGGATCGCCACCCGTGACCTCGGGCCGCTGCGGCTGGTCTCCCTCGACACGCCCGAGAGCGCCTGCATCGGGCGGGAGCGCGACGCCACCGACGGCGAGAACCTGGCGGTCAAGGTGATGGCCCGGGGCCGGACGCGGATCGAGCAAGGGCGCGGCGACGCCGAACTCGGGCCGACCGACCTGGTACTGCTCGATCCCACGCGTACGCTCCGGTTCGAGAGCACCGCCGCGGCGCACGTCACCATCCTGGTTCCGCGCCGGGAGCTTCGGATCCGGCCCGCGCAGATCGACCGGCTCATCGGCGTACGCATCGACGGCAGCCACGGCCCGGGCGCGCTCGTCTCCGTGCTGGCCCGGGAGTCGGCGTGGTCGGTGACCGAGTTCCGCGAGGCGGAGGCGCTGCGGTCGGCGGCGGCCATCGTCGAGCTGATCGCGGTCGCCCTGGAGGCCCGGCTCGGCGACGAACAACCGGCCCCCGACGAGTGGCTGCGGAGCCGGATCGCCGGCTACATCGAGACCCGGCTGGCCGATCCCGATCTGTCCCCGCGCGGCATCGCCGCCACCCACAACATATCCGTACGCCGGCTGCACAAGCTCTTCGAGGACCAGCCGCTCACCGTCGCGGCCCTGGTCCGCCGTCGCCGCCTGGAGCGCTGCCGGGCCGAGCTGACCGGAAGCGGACGTACGGTCACCGCCGTGGCCGCCCGGTGGGGATTCTCCGATCCCACCCATTTCAGCAAGCTCTTCAAGGCGACGTACGGCTACAACGCCCGTGCACTGGTAACCAGCAACCGTGCACAGACGACCAAGACGCGCACAGCCGGCCCGGACAAGGATGGTGGTGACCAAGGCAGGCAATAGCAAGAGGAGAAGTCGTGGCGAAGGTAAACATCGTCCGCCCCGGTGAGGGCGAGATCCTCGGCAGCGGGGCGCAGCAGATCCGCATCCTGGAGAACGGCGAGCACACCGACCACCGGCTGGGGTTCGCCGAGGTCACCATTCCGCCGGGCACCCCGAGCCCGTTGCAGCATCGTCACGCCCAGCATGACGAGGGCTTCTACGTGCTGGCGGGAACTTTCCGGTTCACCGTCGGCGAGGACCAATACGACGCCGGGCCGGGCACCTGGGTCATCGTGCCGACCGGGGCGCCGCACACGTTCGCCAACGTCGGCGACGAGAACGCGGTCATGCTGAACACCTTCACGCCGGACCTGTATGTGCAGTACTTCCGCGACTTCAAGGCCATGATCGATTCCGGGCAGCCGGTCAACGCCGAGACCATGCAACCGCTCTGGAAGAACTACGCCACCGAGATCTCGAACGAATACGCCTCGTGAAGCGCCTTCAATACGACCGCTACGGCGGCCCGGAGGTGATGCGGCTCGCTGAGTTCGAGCCACCACGCCCGGGTCCGGATGAGGTTCTCGTCCGCGTCCGAGCGGCGGCTTCCAACGCGCTGGACTGGAAAATGCGCAACGGCGAGATGAAGTTGATGACCGGTCGCTCCTTTCCCCGGGCGATGGGGCACGACTTCGCCGGAGTCGTCGAGGCGGTCGGCGCCGGCGTCACCCGCTTGAAGGCCGGCGACGCGGTACTCGGCGGGGCTCGTTTCCGGCAGGCGGGGGCGTTCGCCGAGATGGTGACGGTCCCGGAGAAGGCGGTCCTGCTCAAACCGGTGGACCTTTCGTACGAGCAGGCCGCCGCGCTGCCGACCGTGGGCGTGACCGCCTACCAGGCCACGGCGGAGGTCCGTCCCGGGCAGGCGGTCTTCGTCAACGGGTGCCTGGGCGGGGTGGGCCGGGCCGCCGTCCAGTTTGCCCGGGCGCGGGGAGCCTCGGTCGCCGGCAGTTGCCGCAACCCTGCGGCTGACGAGGCCCACGAGCTCGGCGTCGAGCCGGTCGTGGGTTTCGGCTTCGACCCGGCCGCCCTCGCGGAACGGTTCGATCTCGTCCTCGACACGCCCGGCATGCTTCCCTTCGCCGCGGCCCGAACGCTGCTGAAGCCCGGCGGAACCATCGTCGACATCGTCCCAACCCCGGCCAAAATGATCACCCGCCGCTGCCTCTCAGTCTCGGCGTAGGTGATCAGCCCGGGGCGGACACTCTCAGCGGGAGCGGGGGCAAGCAGTTCTTCCCGACCGGAGCTGAGAGAGGACCTGCGCGACCGGCAAGTCGTACTGGTCCTTGTCCTGCTCCCAGAACGAAAGGGCCCGAGCCGTGGCCTCGGCCATGTCCGCGGGCAGGTCGGCCGCCCGGAGAGTATCGGCGACCTCTTCCATCTCGGGCGCCCAGCGCCAGGCCCTGGCAGCCACACTCGGCAGGTACCCCGGATCGGAGAGGATCGCAGAGACCATGATCTCGGCTTCAGCCGTGAGCTGGTCGCCGACTCCATGGGCGTGTGCGAGCGCGTGGGAGACCCCCGCGAGAGTACGAGCGGCCTTCTGGTAACTGGCGAAGGCCATCTTCAGGGCGGAAGCGGAACCGATGGCCTCGCCTGCCCGGCGCACATCCAACGAAGAGTCCGTGAACAGCGGCTCCACCAGGTCGACTGCGGAGCCGGCCCCTGCGAGGTAGAGCCGTGCCGTACGCCCTTCACCTGGCGGCGGACCGAAGACTGCGCCGTCGACGACCTCGGAGCCGGGGCGGATCTCCTCCGCGATGCGCTGTACGCGCTGGGGACTGATGGCATTGACATCGACGTACGCCCCCGCGAAGGCGTGCGCAGCCACGGCCGCTGCCACGTCCTCCGCCGCCTGCGGTGGGCAGACCGAGAGAACGACCGCGCTACGGGACAGCGCTTCCGCAAGGGAGTCGCAGGCCATGGCTCCGGCCTCCCTCGCGCGTCGCCACGTGTTCTCGCTGCGGCCCTTGGAAACCCACACCACGTCGTGGCCGCCGGTGACAAGCTCGGCGGTGACCGCCGCGCCCATGGATCCCGGGTGCAAGACGGTCACGACGGTCACTGGCTGCCTCCGGCGAAATGCGACGTGGTGTGTTCCTCATCAACATGATCCGCTGTCGTGGAGCAGCAACGGCGGAGGACCGGGCACCTGGCTCGGACGGGCCGGCGGCCGATAGGGCACAAGTCCCCTTGCCTCGTGTCGGCACTTCATGGCGAAGCAGGCAACGCGGCTGTGGCACCCCTGTCCCGACAGGGGGACTCACGCGCAAGCCGCGTCGTGGGTACCGTGCTGGAGACGAACTCTGTACGGACAGACCGGCGATCGCGCTGGATCGTCCGGCGGCCGGGAGGTGTCCTGATGCTGGAGGAAGCCGAGGAGATTGGCAAGCGCGTCCGCAGGGCGAGGCTGCGGTTGGGCATGCCGCAGGCCGACCTGGCGACAGCCCTGGGGAAGTCGCAGGGCTGGGTGTCGAAGATGGAACGTGGCCTGATCGAGCTGGACCGGGTCGGGCTGCTCAACCAGGTGGCCGCGGAGCTGCACGTCCATCCGAACGACCTGATCGGGCGCCCGTACAGCAGCTCCCCAGCCGACAACCAGTGGCAGGTTGCCGCCTCGTCGATCTTGCGCGAGCTGCGCCGCTACGACCTCGTCCCCGTCTTCGACGGGGCGCCGCGGCCCGCCTCACAGCTGTGGCGTGAGGTGACCCGGCTGCACCGCTTGCGGGACACCGCTTCGAACGTGGCGATTCTCCGCGTTCTCCCGGACCTGTTCCGCGAGGCGCGCGCCCTGGCGGAGGAGTCGGAGGGGCACGAGCGGGAGGAGGCGTACGCCATCTACGGCGTGTGCTGCAAGTTCGCGCACACCGCCGCCCACTCCCTCGGGCACCCCGAACTGGTCGCCATGGCCTGCGAGCGCGCCGCGTGGTCCGCCAGGTTGTCGGGAGATCCGGTGCTGCCTGCCGTCGCCGACTGGATGAGGGTCTGGGACATGTGGGCAACGGCTGACTGGGCCGACGCTCTGACGCTCTCGGACAAGGCGATCACCTCGGTGGAGCAGGAGTACGACCGTGGCGAGCCGCTGGCCGTGCGAGCCTGGGGCACGCTGCAGCTACGGGCTGCGGTCTCCGCCGCCCGAGCCGGCCGCGCCTCGGAGGCCGAGGACCGGATCGGACACGCGAAGGCTGCTGCCGAGCGCATGGACGCGTATGTCGGGGCCCCGGTCTACGACCGGCATTCGCTGACGTTCTCCGCCGGGAACGTGCAGATCCACGCGATCAGCGTGGCCCTGGAGATGGGCAAACAGGGCAAGGCGCTGGAGATAAACCGCCGTACCAGCCCGGGACTGGTGGGTTCGCTGCCCAACTCCCGTCAGGGACACCACCACATGGACGTCGCGCGCGCCTGGCTGTGGGACGGGAACCGGGGCAAGGCCCTGGCCGAGTTGGAGACAGCCGAGCGGATCGCGCCCCAGCTCGTACGGAATCACCCCATCGCCCGTTCGACGCTCCGCAGCATCGTCTACGCGGAACGAGCAGCCACACGGGAGAAGCTGCGGCGCATGTCCGACCGCTTCCACCTGGACGGATAAGGGTCGTATTCCTCCGGCTCATATTCGAGGGTTGTCCTGTCCCTAGCTTCAGGGCATGACGCGACGACGTTCTCCCCACCTTCCCTCGCAGGAATCCGGGTTAAGTACCGCAGCTCCCTTCGTTCCCCGGCTTGGCGACCTCGCCACCGACAGCGCCCGCGAGGACCGTGTGGGGGTCGTGGTCGCTCTCCCCGGTGAGGGCTCCGCCACGACCTACCACCTGCGCCCGCCCGGGGGCGGGACCCAGTGGTCCGCGCCCGCCGACGGGACGACGCTCGGGCCCGTGCCGGTGAAGGCCACCCACGCCACGCTGCTGGCCGGCCGGGACGCGGTCTACGACCCGAGGGCCCGGCAAGGGTCGGTCCCCGTCGAGTTCCACTTCGATGACGGCTCGACCCTCGACGGCGCGCTCATCCTCACCTCTGCTGAGCTGGAGCGGTTGTACGCGCAGACCAGCCGCCTCCTCGTCGCCCACGAACACACCCTCGGCGGCACCTCGTGACCGGGGCTCGGCGCCGCCATGCCCGAAACGCCGCGTCCAGAACCGCACGGTCCGACCACGGAGGCCGAATCGCGTTCACGTTCCTGGCCGTCGTCGGCCTGGTCGGCCCGGCCTGGGCACTGCGTGAGCACGCCGGCCCGCTCCTTGAAGGAGCTGGCCATCGGCCCATCGCCGTCCCACCGGACGCGAGCCTGCCCTCCGACCACTGAGGCCGCTCCCGATACCGACGCCGTCTGCCCGCGCTCGACCGCCGGAGCGTCCCACGCTGCTCTCTTGTCGAGCGGGGCTGAAGAACCGCCCCGCTCAGCGCGGCTTCGGCTGCCCGGGGCGGGACGGCCTGCACCTCGTCAGCCATCTGGAACATCCACGCGTGATTCCCCAGGGAGGGATCATGGACATCCCGTACATCGTCATCGACCAGCTCGTCCCCGACCAGCAGCAGGTCTGGAAGACGTACTTCGGCGACGCCGACCGCCCCCGCTACATCGAGGAAGGCATCTGGCGCCGCACCCAGGAGAAGGCCACCGCCGGCCAGTCCGGCTGGGCGGCCTCCGACGACGCACGGCGGCGGATCATCCACTACCGCTACCGGTACGGCCTGGTGCCCACCACGGCTGCGCCGGCCATCGGCTTGACCGACCTGTACCTCTATCACTCCGCATCCGCCCCGGCCGACGAGATCGACGCACACCACGACGCCCTGTGGGATTCGCTCGCCACTGGCGGCTGGAAGGAGGTACCCGGGGGATTCTTATGGACCCGACGGGATCTGAAGTGCCGGATCACCGAGCACGACATCCACCCCCAGGACGCCGCTGCGGGCCGCACCCTCCCTACCGGCTACCGGAGCCTGGACGTGCAGATCTCCTCCGTGTCCTACGCGCCGCCGCCCGCTGTCCGGCAACTGCCGTGGAACGTGCTCTCCACCGGAATCCGGTTCAAGGACCGTCACGGCACGCCGACACGCGTGCCGGACCTGTCCATCCTCACGAACCTGCGACCGTTCCAGGTGGAGATCGGATGCGGTACGTCGGTCGAGGCGGGCATCCCGCCCCTGCACCGGCTCCACGAGATCTACCGGGTCACCGACCGCCAAGGCCACGAGCCGCGGGAGCACCGCTTCACCCTCTCCCCGACAGCGGACACACTCCTCCATGAGGTGCTGACGGAGCCGGAGGAGAAGACGGCAGAATTCGTGGAGATGTTCCGTGCCTGCTTCCTGGCCGAGCCGACCCCAGCCATGTGGGCACTGAAGGAACTGAAGGACGCCGGGCACCTCGTCGGTCCGGTCATCACCAACAACTTCGACGTGCTCGCCGCGCGGGCCGGGCTCGACGAGTGCTTCATGCGCCGCTACGACCAGGCCGTACCCGACGTCGAGTGGGTGGACGGCGCCAAGGCCCTCCTCGTCGTCGGCCTGCACGCCGACCGACGCAAGGTCCAGGCACGCGCCCGCGCTCGCGGCATGCAGGTCGTCTACCTGGACCCGGAGGGCTTCTGGCGTGACGGTCAGTTCATGCCGTATCCGCTGGAAGGCCCCCAGGACGGCGACCTGGTGTGCCGGGCAACTGCCGCCGAGGCGCTGCCCGCCCTCGTCAACCTACTCAAACAGCAAGCTGGTTGATCCACCTGCACGAAGAGGGCCGCGCCGGGTGTTGGCGCTAGCGTGACGCACCCGGCCGGCCCGGACTCCCCTGGGCGGGCGAGGGACAAGGAAAGGAGCGTCGACCCATGCGCGTATCCGTCATCGGCTGTGGTCACCTGGGCATCCCCCACGCGGCTGCCATGGCCGAGATCGGCCACGAGGTCATCGGCGTGGACCTGGACCAGGCGAAGATCGACCGCCTCAACGCCGGCGAGTGCCCCATCTACGAGGACGGCCTGCCCGAACTCCTCAGCACCCACACCGACACTGGACGGCTGCGGTTCACCACCAGCCTCGCCGAGGCAGCCGAGTTCGCCGACATCCACTTCCTCGCCGTGGGCACGCCGATCGACGCGGACGGACGGAGCTACGACACCGGACAGGTCTTCGGCGCCGCCCGCGCCCTCGCCCCGCACCTGACCCGCCCCACGGTCGTCATCGGCAAGTCCACGGTCACCGTCGGCACCTCCCGCGACCTCGGCGCTCTCCTCGCCCGCCTCTCTCCGGCCGGTGAGGACGTGGAGGTCGTCTGGAACCCCGAGTTCCTGCGTGAGGGCCACGCCATCGACGACACCCTGCGCCCAGACCGCATCGTCGTGGGCGTCCCCTCTGCCCGCGCCGAGGACGCGGTACGCGAGGTCTACGCGCCCCTCTTGGCGAACGGCATCCCGCTGTTCGTGACCGACCCCGCCACCGCCGAACTCATCAAGGGCGCTGCCAACGCCTACCTCGGCATGAAGATCTCCTTCATCAACGGCGTCGCCGACATGTGCACCGCCGCCGGAGCCGACGTCCAGCAACTCACCGAAGCCATCGGCCTGGACCCCCGCATCGGCCGCGGCGGCCTGAACGCCGGCCCCGGCTACGGCGGCGGCTGCCTCCCGAAGGACGTCCGCGCCTTCACCGCCTCAGCCCGTACCTTGGGTGCCAACGAGGCAGCGACCATGCTGCGGGCGGCGGAGGGGGTCAACGAGTCCCGACCCGCCGCCGCGCTGAGGCTCATCGAGCAGACGCTCGGCCGACCCGTCGACGGCGTACGCATCACCGTCTGGGGCGCCTCCTTCAAGGCCGGAACCGACGACGTCCGCGAATCCCCGGCCCTGGCGATCGCCGCGCTCATGCACCAGCGCGGCGCGACCGTCACCGTCCACGACCCGCACGCCGTGCCCACAGCACTGCGCCGCCACCCCGAACTCGACTACTGCGAAGACCTCGAAGGCTCACTCGCGGCAGCAGAGTTGATCGTCCTGGCCACCGAATGGCCCCACTTCCGCGAGGCCGACCCCAAGGCCCTCTCCCCACTGGTCGCGGACCAGGTCCTCGTCGACCTCCGCAACCTCATCGACGCCGATGCCTGGCGCATGGCCGGATGGACCGTACGCCAGCTCGGTCGCCCCGCACAGGAATAGCCGAACCCATCGATCGGAGGTCCGACGTGGACACCCTGTGGGACAACATCGAGAAGCTCTCCGCCGTCTGCCGAGCGGCCGGCGCTCACCTGCCCGACGAGGAGCTCAAGAGCCTCCAGGTCGGCAAGGTCGCCGAGGAGGCCGGCGAGGCCATGCACGCCCTCCACGGCCTGAAGGGCCTCACCACCTGCGGCGACGACCACACCTGGTCCGAGGTCCAGAACGACCTGGTCGGCGCCGTCATCGCCGCCCTCCTGGCCATGCACTACATCAACCCCACCGACGCCCGCGCCACCTTCGACGAGATCTTCCACCGCCGGACGCGTAGGGGCCGCGAGACCGCCACACCTGCGTCTGCCTGACAACTTCCGGCCACGGTCCTTCAGCCGCACCTGTTGCGTGCGGCTGAAGGACCGTGGGATCACGTGCCACCACAGCCCCGGGGACAAGTGATCGAGCTGGTAGAGATGGCACCTCCGGCTATTCGGGTGCCTCGCACTGAAATCCTAGACAAGACATCCGCACCAGAATCAGAAGTGGGGATCCGGCCTTCCGCAGCTAAGTGGAAGGCAACAGCGGAAAGGCCGCATCAGGCCTGCAGGGGAAACCAAGACTCGTACCGAGCAGCCTGTTATGCCATCTCAGAACCGTTACTCGCGAGGCGGCGCTTCAAACGCAAGCAGTGCTCGTTAGCGGGCTCTCGCCTTAGCCCTTCAGTCACCCACCGGTCAGCAGCATCGGTATCCTTCTCATCGTGCATGCACAGCCAAGCAAGGCGGGATAGGTCGGTGGCGTCGCCTTCGGTGTGCCTATCTTCGAGAAGCTCACGCAATCTCCGTACTATGTGCCGCCGCTCGTCGGCCTCTACCACGAGCTCTCTTCGACTCAGCAGTCCGTTGAGTCGGGAAGCAGCGGAACTAAGATCATGGAATGGCGGTTCGGCAAGTTCTGCAAGCCGCAGCCGAGCGTTCATCTCGGCCAACGGGTCATCAGTGGCACGGTAAAGCGTTATAAGCAGGCCCCAACCGTATTGATCATCTGGGAAATTCTCCAGAAAACGGTTGACCGAAAGAATTGCCTTAGAATTATCAGACATCTGATTGCGTTGGAATTCGGCCAAAGTTAGCCATGCTTTGGGGTAGCCCGTCGCCATGTACTCGATTACCGCGAGCTCTTGACTGATATCCTTCCCGAGTTCCATCTGCTTCGCTGCCGACCTGGCTAGTCGATCGATGCGTGAGGCCAGTCCATGAGCAGCGTCAGTCGTTGGGCCGAATCCTTGGATTAGCTTGAGATCGGAGTTGACAGCAATCCTGGCTGGACTCGTCACAAGCTTCTTCTTTCCGAAGATCGAAGCGGCAAGCGGCACTGAGAGAAACTCCTCACCTCCCGTCCCCTGCGATGACACCACTTCAACCAGCGATCGTTTTTCCAGATCACTTATGGCGCCTTCCACATCAAAGCGATCATTTTCCGGCCGCAGCAGCACGGCCTCAAGTCCGAGACGGGGAACCAGCGAGCGCCAACCACAGAGCGTGAGAAAGACCCTCTGGGCTGCGGAAGAAAGTGAGGCGAAGGAGCGCTCGAAGAGTGCATCGAGCATAGCGTCCTTGGCTGCTATAACCCTCTTTACGGCAATCCTGCGCCCCTCTTCGGCCACCTCACCCAGCAGCACCTTCGTGATGTAAGGATGCCCGTCCGACTCTAGAAAAAGCGCCTCCTCATAATTTGCATCGATTAGATGAGAGATGCCAAGCCTGACCGCAATAGCTGCGACTAGTTCGGAGTATTCCGGGCGGCGCATACCGCCGACCTCGATGGGATAATCGGCCTTAAACTCGCGCGTACGGGTGGTGATGAGTACCTTATTTGGCAACCTTACTGAATTACTAACGAACTGGTATAGCTCAGCTTGCTCTCGCACGGTCTCGAAGTTATCAAAGACAAATACAAACGGCCCCTCGTCAGCACTACCAGAGAGGCAATCAGCAAAATAAGTCCGCGCCTCCTTCGACTTACGCGCCAATGGGTTAGCCATCAGTTGGGAGAAGTCCATGGCGATGTCTTCTGTGGAAAGGACATCAGGGCGCACTATTTTGGGCCCCTCAGGTAGCAGGTCAATATCCCTGGCACTGAACCAAACAATTCCAAAGAATTCATTCATTCGAGATACTTTATGCAGCACTTCCAGGGCGAGCGAGGTCTTTCCTACGCCTCCCCGGCCTTGCAGGGTGATTACTGGGTAGCGGTCGTCGCAAAGCCGTTCAGTGAGTTGCTGCTCAAGTTCGGCGCGTTGCACATAGTGCTCGGGAAGAGGCGGCATATTGCTAAATAGGTTTCCCACATATGCCATGTCTGGCTGCGCTGCAGTCTCGCTACGCGGCTGAGCTTCAACGGGGAGGAGGTACGGTACCCCATCTCCGGGGCGCCTCTCGTCACTGATGTAGGAGAGAGTCTCGTACTTGCCATTCCGGAAGTTTCCGTTAGGCAAGAAAAAATCTGTAAGATCAGGGTCTGTGAAGAGCAGCTCACTGGCTCGTGGGCCATCAAGGTCAACGTACGTTCCGTCGGGAAGACTGTGCTCACTTTCACGCGCAAGATAAGCGAAGCCATCCTGGCCATCGCCAAATGGGCTTATCCGATACCTGCCAGACAGATTTCGCCGGAGGTGAACCCACGAGCGACTAAAAGCTGGCGCATTTTCAATGACCGCATTAAGTGATTCCGCCAGTTGAGGACAGATGGTAGAAAGAGCCGCCCCGCGGGGCGCTCCATGCCCGCGAGTTCGGTTACGTAGCCAGCTGAAGTCGTGGGCCCATCTGCGGAAGCTCACCTTCTTCCCAGACATGTCCTCGTAGCTTGCGTCCAAACAGACGCAGACAGCGTTAAGGGCGTCGACTGCTCTACGCTGCCAACTCTCGCTTTCCGGACCGAAGGCGATAGTGATCGCACGCTGCGAATCTCGACCGGCAGGCACCAAGTGCTGGCTGGCCGGGCCGGAGGCCAGTTGGTCTAGTAGCTCGGCCCATTTCCCTATGCTGTCTGCCCTGACTAGCTCTGAGACGGCTGCATAGCGGTGACGCTCACGATCCGTCTGAAGCGCGGCAAGCAGCTCCACAGCGAGCACCTTCACGAGCATTTCGCCCAGGTAGAGGAGATCGAAGAAGTATGCGGTGTCCGACTCTTGCCGCGCTAGGTTTGCTCGCTCGAGCATGCGGTTGACGGGAAGAAACGCCGTTTTGCTCATTGATCCCCCTGCTTCGCCGCGTCCTTGACCTGACATGGGACTAAGCCCACCGACCGTGGCCCCCCGGACGCCTGATGGGTCCTCATTCTATGGGCAGGGAGTCTCTGTGCTAAGAGCTCGTAACACGATCTTGTTGACGTTGGCTGGTGGGGCGTAACCGGTATGACGATTCGGCTGTTCGTGACGGTGTGGGTACTCGACCGTGGATCGTGGACGATGAGTTGTGGGCTCTGGTCGAGCCGTTGCTGCCGCCGTGGCCGGAGCGGTCTCCGGGGCCGAGGCCGGTGTCGGACCGGCTCTGCCTCCAGGGCATCCTGTTCGTCCTCGACAACAACATGGCCTGGCAACTCCTGCCCCTGGAGCTCGGGTTCGGCTCGGGACAGACCTGCTGGCGCCGGCTGGCCGGTGGCAGGAGGCGGGAGTCTTCGACCAGTTGCATCGGGTCATGCTCGCCGAGCTGAATGCGGCTGGCGAACTCGACTGGTCGCGTGCGTGTGTGGACGGTTCCCACATCCGCGCGAAAAGGGGGGCGCCGACACCGGCCCGTCGCCGGTCGACCGGCGGAAGACGGGCAGCAAACACCACCTGATCTGCGACGGACGCGGCACCCCGCTCAAGGTCATCACGACCGCGGCCAGCGTCAACGACGTCACCCAGACCCTCGCCCTAGTCGACGGCATCCCACCCATCGCAGGCCGCCCTGGCCAGCCCCGCCGACGACCAGAGGCCCTGCTCGGCGACAAGGGCTACGACTCCAACGCCCACCGCGACGAGCTCCGCCGCCGACGAATCCTGCCCGTCATCTCCCGCAAGGGATCGCCGAACATCAAAGGCATCGGCAAGCTGCGATACGTCGTCGAGCAGACGTTCGCCCTGCTCCACCACTTCAAACGCCTCGCCGTCCGCTGGGAACGCCGCACCGAACTCCACGACGCCTTCATCTCCCTCGCCTGCGGCCTCATCTGCTACCGACGACTCAAGAAAACCCGACCATGATCGTGTTACGAGCTCTAAGTAGTAGACAGCTGATTGTGCCGATCGGTCCGGACGAGGAGCTCAGGTTCGCCGAGAGCCGTTGAGGTGATCGCAAGCGGTGCTGCATCGTGAGCGCCCACCGTCGTGGGTGAGATCCCCAACTGGCGAGGGGCCGGCGACTTTATGCGGGTCTTCCAGGGCTCAGCCTGGGGGAGTGCTGCACTGCAAGCACTCCCCCAGGCTGCACCCTCGGCTACACACTCGGGTGTGGACTGCAGCAGCATCGGTGTCTCGCCCTGAGCCCACCAGGCCGAGGCCCGGCACGCACCCTTGCAAGTCCGTTTGTTGCCAGCCTCGTGCCCCATCCGTGCCCAGCAGAGCGGACAGCAACGGTCAGACACAGCTTCTATGGACCGCGGCCATTCAAGCTGCGCTACGAAAACTCGCAGGTCAGGGTCTCTTCGGATGCCTAGGAACCGTTGATTCCCAAGCTCAGAGCGCGAGTTCGATTCTCGTCACCCGCTCCACGAAAAGCCCCCAGCCAACGGCTCGGGGCTTCCTTGTTGTCAACGACACGAATCACGGCCTGCGCTGCCACCTTGGGGGGTGAGCAGGTCAGGTGCTTCCTCCCAGTGAAATCGGCTTACCCCGCCTCCCGCCTTCGGGCAGTGGGGTTCGTAGGAGCCGATCAAGATGCCCATCGTGCGCAGTTTCCGCAGACTCTCGGCGTAGGCAAGGTTGGCGGCCTGGGCGGAGTTCGCGTAGGGCAGAGCAGCAGTCGGGGCGCCGGGACCGTAGGACTCACAGAAGAGCCCGAGCGCGAGAATGTCGGAGATGCCGGCCGCCCCACTTGTTGGTCGTGTTGAACGTCGCCTGGGCAATAGCGCCCGGGGCCGGAAGGGGCTGCGGAGCACTGGGAGAGCGCCACGGGAACGGATCGGGTAGCTGGTCAGCGCCTCGACGGCTCCACGTCGATGAAACTCAGTCACTGCGGGGTGTCGCGACGACACCCACACCCCAACCTGCGTCCGGGGCTGCACGGATCAGCCGACATCACCGGCAAATGCCCGACCCGCACAAGACGACGTAGAGAAAGGCTTCATGACCTGCTGGCCGGGCGGTGAACGTCCCGCGCCGCGCAACTCTCGGCAATGCGGAGCGCCCCGTACCTCTGGTCGAGCCGACCCTGCTGGCTGTAAGCGCGTGCCGTCTCGCCCCAGAGAGCAGCCCGTCGTTCGGGGAGGGGGCGAATGTGCCGTCACATGAGGGGCGCGCGGCCTCCAGGGCAAGCCCGGCGTCACCGAAGGCCACCGCAGCGCTCACCCCGTGCAGACTGACTTTCGTCGGGCGAAATTTGGCCCAGAGGTCTGAGCGATCGAGCGTGAAGAAACGCGAGACCTCCCATTCCTTCGCGCCCGCAGGTGATACCCGATCATGCGGCACATACCGCCAGGCGCGCCGCCGCCCATATGCGTACACCACCGGATCGAAGACAAGCGCGGCACAAGAACCGCAGCGGCTGGTCCACTCGTCGCGGATCTCAGCGCGGATGCAGCGGCTCGACCGCCTGCCGCTGAGCGACCGTAGACGGATCCTTAGGTTCAGGCTCGCAGAGACAGACCACACCACACACCGTGCTTCTGCAAGGCAAGGCGTACCGGTGCGGGATCCACGTCTCCAAGCCCGAAGCACGCTCATGGCGCCCCACCATCGCCCCTCCGACGAACGCTCAGGTCGGCCTCTAGCGCACCACCCGTGCCCTCCTCCGCGCGCCGTCGCGCCAGTTCTCCCCCAGCAAGGTCCGGCGTCCGAGGCGCTGGTGTCGATCCGCGGTCAAGTCCGGCACGGCAGCACGCCGCTCAGATCCGGCAGCACCGGATCCAGGCCTCTATCCGCGATGACATCAGCCACCAACGAAGTGGCTCGGCGAAACCGGCCCGGAGATCGAAAGTTCAATCGATTTTCGATAATAATTTTACACCAAATCGCCCATTCCCTATTTCCCCAGCCACGGGCTCATCAAATTGCTTGACCCACCGCGCCGAGGAGAGTGACCATCTATCTTGCGAAACTCCTAGGGAAGGGCGCAATGACCACTCCACAAAGTAGTTCTAACGAAGAACCCGTCGCACCCCTGTACAGCATGGCCAGATTCGTGGAAACCGTCTGCTCATGTCCGGGATTCTCAATGAGCCGACATGGCGACCAGTGGGAAATCCGAGCGGAAAGCTCAACGAAATCCTTTTTCGTGCCCGAGGTCGTGACCGGCACTCAGTATTTGGAATTCACGCACAAGCTCAACAAAATGAATTGGCACCCCACACCCCGTCTCTGGTCCGGCGCCCCCTCCTTGTCATTCGAGGACGTCTCTCCCATGGATGCGTGCGAGCTGCTGCTCCGAATCCCGTGGTACCAGCGCACCATGGAGGACCGCAAGGTCGAGGAATGGGCAGGTGCCATGCGCCGCAAGGAGTGGCGAACCACCCATCAGGGGCTGGCGAGCGACCAGCAGGGGATGCTGTACGACGGACAGCACAGGCTGGCCGCTCAGGTGATTGTGGGGATCACGCTGCGCTACAGCGTGGCGCGCGGCATCGAGGGCGACACCTTCAATGTGGTCGACCGTGGGAAAATGCGCAGCAGCTCGTATACGTTCGCAGCCGCCGGCGAGAAGGACGCATTCAACCTGTCCGCTGCTCTGCGCCTGCTCTGGATGTGGGAAAACCACCCGATCGAGAAGTGGAAGAACCGGCATCCGGTGTCAGATGACCAGCTCAAGGCGGTGCTGGACCGTCACCCGAATATCCGACACTCGGTGAAGCGGGGAAAGCCGATCCCGCGCGCGTCGGCACGTGCGACCACTCTCGTTCACTATCTGGCGACTCAGGCGTGCGGATCTTCCGAGGTCCCGGACCAGTGGTACGCGCAGCTGGGCACCGGGGAGAATTTCCAACGACGCGACCCGGGACTGGTACTGCGCAACTACTTTCTCGGCGGAGAAATGACCGATAAGGGGAATCGGTCGCCGGTGAGGGGTATTCAATCGGCTATCCAGGTCATGCACCTTTTCGCGACGGCATGGAACAACACATGCACCGGCCAGCAGCGTGTTATTGCGAAAGCCTTTGGCAACTACGGTGTACCGACCCTCAAGAAGCCAGGCCCGAACCACCTCTTTCGCTTCCCCATGAAAGATTCGGGAGAAGCAGACATGTTGCCCTAGACCGACGCACGTAAGGTAATTCACGCAGAAGCCTCAGGTCGGCGGCCCGAGGCTTCTGCTGTCGCCCGGGCTGTCTCCGGACGCCGTAGTGACGACACACGAGGACCGCGACTGGGGTGCCTGCCGGATTGATAGCCGTGCCGACCATCAACATTCCCCGGCGCTCGGCTCGACGCGAAGCAGTGGGAGCCTCCCTTAAGTGTCCAACCCGCAGTCGCGGCATGTGTTGCCGGTCGGGGGGTCCTGTACGCGGCTGGCCCCTTGCGGAGCTCCTCGGGCGGGCGACCTGCGCGGGCGCCAAGGCCCCGGAAGCTCGCGCTGCCAGTGTTCGCTCGGTCCTGCTCGAGCGGGTGTTTCGCGGCGGTTAGCAGCAGGTCAGGGTCTCATGGTCGGAGCAGACCTGAGTGCCCCTGGGCCGGATACTGGCGTCCTACAGCCCTCGAAGCTCAGATCACCACTCTGCCGGAGGCCCACCCTCTCCTGACTTCGCTGCCCGACGTCGGCGCCAGCCGTGCCCAGTCGAGCTCGACACCAGTAGTCTCTCGTCCCCGCAGGCGGGGCAGCCAGGGAGATCGGCACCGCCCCAGAAGCGCGTTTTTCGCATGACAACCGCAGCAGCGGAACTCCTCAAAGGTGCCGGACTGCACGGGCACAAGTACGCCATCGACGCCACAGTCGCCGAGGTCGCCCTCCGCCAGCCGAAACCCGCCGCCCTCCTGACCTCCGACAGCGACGACATGACCAAACTCTGCGGCAACCAGGTCCGCATCATCGCTCTCTGACACACCGGCCCACCCCGAGCACGCGCCCTGGCAGGGTCCGCTGTATCGCCCTGCCGTGCCCCATCCGTGCCCAGCAGAGCGGACAACAGCGGTCAGGTACAGCCTCCAGAGACCATGGCGACGCCAGCTTCCCCGCAGGAATGCGCAGGTCATAGCCGGTCCGAAGGCTCAAGCACCGCTGATTCCCAAGCTCAGAGCGCGAGTTCGATTCTCGTCACCCGCTCCACGATGAAGGCCCTGGTCAATGACCGGGGCCTTTCTTGTTGTCTAGACCGGTCAAAGCATCGCGCACCACCCACGCACCACCTTGCCCCTCTTTCGGCGGCTCAAAGGCCTCCACAAGCCGCCGGGGGAAGCGCTCGGCCATACCCAGGAGCTCAGCCACTTCCGGGACGGACAGACGCCTCTCACGCACGTCACTCTCCTCGCTATGCCGCGCCGCGCCGTGCCGGAACCCGACAGTCGGGACACTTCTGGCGCGGTCCCGCGTCCGGGTCTCGGTGTCCGAGGGGTACCAACCACTGCCGCCCTTGATGACCTGTCCGTCAGCATCGCCAGGCAGCTGATGACACGGTGACGGACCCGGACATGTTCACTCGGCTGTCCATCAAACCTCATTTCCAGGGGAAGAGAAACGCTTCTGTCCGTGGGGAAGGACTATGCCGTGCGGTGGGGGTGGCACGGTCCGGTCATGAAGATGATCAAGATTCTCACCGCAGTTGTCGCGAGCGCCTGCATCGCAGGCGCCCCCGTGGGCGAGGTGTCAGCGGCGCCGCGCTGGAACAAGAGCGTGAAGTGCGAGGAGACCGACCCCGAGGGACGGGTGATCCCTACGCGTTACGGCAACGCCGATCTCGGCTGGAACCACTTCTCCGGCAAACACAACATCAAGAGGTGCCGGGTGGTCGACGCAGCTCTGGCCGGGAGGGTCGACAAGAAGAACGGAGGCAGACTCGAGTACTACGGGGTCGCCCGCAACCAGACCAAGCCGGTCACGATCGTGGTCATCGTGCAACACGCCCGCCGCACGTCCGATGGTGAGTACGACGCGGGTAGGGGCAAGAAGATCGGTGTCATCACGGCCTACTGCAAGGGCATGAACAGGTGCCCGGACTGGATCAACGAGTGAACGACCCCGCCGGGGAAACGGTCGAGCAACACGCATACATCACGCGCTTCCTCCTCGACTACACAGCGGTGCCCCTTGCCGGGGGGATCTTCCTGCGCGGTGTGCTGCCGGCGCAGGATGCGGTTCGGGTCGTGACCGGAGCCGCCGACACTGTGGCGCCACACGAACTGGTCGCCTATGAAGTCCCGTTGTCGGACGAGGACGAGGAGCCGGTGACCGCCCCACTGGTACTTGGCTGGACACGCACGCTCACATCCGGCCCTCTCCCCCACACGGACGCGACCGTGATGGGCATACCCCTGGTCCCGGTGGACACCACCGTCCTCGAACACGCCGACGCGACCAGTACGGATCAAGCGCTGCGCGTGCTGCGCACACTGGCCTGGCCGTTCGTCGAGACCCCGCCCAGCCCAGCACTCTGCGGGTTCCTCTTCACCGGCCAGGACACCATGCGTCTCTACCTCGCAGTCGAGAAGGCCGACGGCCTGATCGCGGCCGACGTACAGCTCACCGGCGCGTTGACCGCCCTGCTGGCCGCCCTGCCCTCGCTCATCGGCGAAGAGGAACGCTGGGTGACAGACGCATCCGACCCCCACTGCGTCCACGTAGTCGACCTGACCACGTGGTAACGACTGGACACACCGCACCAGGGCGCCCCGAGAGCCGGCCTACTGCATCCGAGCAGCCGCATTCTGATGGTGCTCACTTGGCAATCATCATCGGCCACGCAGCCCGGACCGGGCAGCGTCGTCCGAGCGGTCACCCGTACAGGAGGCCGTGCCACAACGTGTCCAGGTAGACCCGGACCGCCTCCGCGACCAGGTCCTTCTTCGTCAGGCCCAGGAAATGCGCGCCCTGGCTGATCAACTTGGGCACGGATCAGGCACCGCGTGCCCGATCCGTGCCCAATGCCCGGTCAGTGGAGCGATGCCCGGAACGCCCCACCATAGAGTTCGTCGAGACCGATGAGCAGCACGCCATCTTCACCTCGTGCGCCACGCGACGCCTCACTTCGCAACGAGTCGCTGAAGCCGGCTGCGCTGAAGCAGGCGAGCTGACATCGGCTGGTGTCCATGCCTCGCGCGGTAAGGACTTCTCTCGCCCGAGCCAGCCGCTCCAGGTGACTCAGCCCCATGACGGTGCCCCATTTCGCCTCGCCGAGCAGGTGGACCGCTTGCTTCCTGCCCCCGGACCCAGGTTCCACCACGGCCACGTCGATCTGCGTCTGCCGCCGCGCCGCGGGGTCTGTCACCACGCCGCTGCCCACCTCCCCCAACGACGAGCGAAGCAGAGCCCTGCCTGGACCGAGTACGTACTCACGACACACCGTCTCGAAGTGCGGCCCGGCCACCTGCGCCGCGAAACGTCCCGCAGACTGCGCCCACACCTCTCGAGCCTGCCCGCTTTCCAGTCGCGCCCAGGCGGGTCGCATCACCGCCTCGTAAAAATTGATCAGCGGCTCAGTGATTCTGTACTCGGACTTCCCGGCTCGGAAGATGTCCGCTTCCCTTACCAGAAGGTGACTGTCCTCCAGGACGTGGAGGGGGTGCGAGATGTCCACAGACTTACGGCCGATGTATCCCGCGATCCCGCCCCGTGTGGCATTCCCCTGGGCCACTGCGGCAAGGACCGAGTGGTACAAGGCCGTGTCCCTGATGTCCGCTTCCTCAGCAAGCAGATACCGGGCTTCCCGGAAGAGGGGGCTGAAGGGCGAGAGGACCGTACGGCAGATCCAGTCGTCAAACTCTTCCAGCCCGGCCGGGACGTCGTCCGCGAGGAACTGCCGGCGGTACGCAGGTGTTCCGCCGACCACCGCATGAAGACGGGCCGCGAGCGCGGGATCGTCGGCGACCCCCCAAAATTCAGCGGCCGCCCGGTACCCGAAGGGCCGAACCACGAGCTCCAGTTGAGCCCGCCCCCGCAGGGGTGCGGTACTCGCCAGCAGTCCGCCCATGACGGACATCGCCGACCCGCACAGAAGAAGCCTCATCCGGCTCTCCTCAATCTGAAACCGGTCGACCTCCCTCTGGATCAGGGACGGAAGCTCCGGAGCAGTTTTCGCCAGGTATGGAAATTCATCGATAACGGCAAGCAGAGGTGCCTGAGAATCTCGCGGCGAGGCCAACCCGAACAGGTAGGAAATCGCGTCATCCCAGGTGGCAAAGGCGAACGGAACCGGCGACCCCACGTGATCGGCGAGGGCCGCGGCGAACTGTCGCAGGGATTCTGCCTCCGTCGCCGCAGTGGCTCCGAAGTAGAAGCCCCCCTGCCGCTCCACCAACGCGCGCAGCAAGTAGGTCTTGCCCATCCGCCGCCTGCCGCTGACGATCCCGAGCATGGCATGCGGCAGCGAATGGCTGGCGAAGGCCGCAAGGCGGTCCCACTCGGGGCTCCGATCGAAGACGTGGGCGGGTTTAGCCGAGCGCGCGGAACCGGACACGGGCAGAGACTCCTTAGGAATGAACTCCTAAGGAGTGTACTCCTAAGAGAGCGCGCTCAACTTGAGAGGAACACTCGCGCAGCCAAGCCAAGGGTCCCGATGCCGACGAATGCCGCACCCCCGGCCGCCAGTGAAGCCTCCGCCCCTCCCCCAACTCCCGGTGAGCCGTGAACACGACGACGGCACCGTTGGCAGCACACAGGCTGATTAACGCAAGCCAGAGCCGTCGCGCTTCCGCCATGCCCTCGCGCAAATCCTCACGCTTCTGGTCCAGGTATACCCGTACCGCCTCCGCGACCAGGTCCTTCTTCGTCAGGCCCAGGAAATGCGCGCCCTGGCTGATCAACTTGTCCGTAGCCGGTTCCACCTTGAGCGGCGACTGCCGGGGCGGCTTCGAAGCCCGCGATGAGACGCAGTCCGCCGACCGCCAGTACTGCGGATCCAAATCGATGACGGCCAACCGAATTGCCCTGCGACAGATCACCAGGGATGAAATCGCACGACGGCAAGCGCCTGATCCAGCGTGGTGACACTCTCCCACCCACGGCACGGCGGCATCGATCACCCTCGTGCCCCATCCGCGCCCTTCGGAGCGGACAACAGCGGTCAAGCATGGCGCCGAGAGACCACACCACCCTCGACCGCTCCAGCCAAACATGCAGGCCGGAGCCGCTACAGCCGTTCAAGGACCGCTGATTCCCAAGCTCAGAGCGCGAGTTCGATTCTCGTCACCCGCTCCATGATGAAGGCCCTGGTCGAAGACCAGGGCCTTGTTTGTTGTCCGGACCGCACGAGGTCTCCCCGGTGTCTCACCAGCTTCTGAGTGCCACCCAACGGGTGCTGCCCGTGCGAGAGCCGCCCGCCACCCACCGGGTGTGCCCCGCGCTCCAAGCCATTCCACGTCCTCTACCGACCGGAATCGGTCACAGCAGACGGAGCTGCCGGTTCGTGCCGTGGGTGCCGTCCTACGCTGCCCGGGAGGATCGGCGGCTAGGAACGGGGGATCCGTGGCTGAGGTGACAGCGCTGTCGGAGCGGATAGCGGAGCAGCGGGTCGGTGGCGGTGATCCGCGGGCGATGCTGGGTGAATTTCGGCGGGCATTGGTGCTGGTGCCGTTGGAGGGTGGTGGGCTGTGGACGGCGAAGTTCGGCGGGGTCCGCTGGGTCTGCGGGTTTACCGACGAGGCGGCGCTGGCCCGGTTCGCACAGACGCGGGGCTCTCTCCGCGATGCCGGGGCGGCCGGGCGGTCGTGGGAGTTCGCTGAGCTGCGGGGCGCACGGCTGCTGGACGAGATCATTCCGGCGATGGAGGTGCCGGCCGGGGTCGCCATGAATATCGCCGATGCGGACGGGTCGATGTTCTTTCCGCCGGTGGTGGGCATCGTGCCGGACACGGTCGCCGTCGGCAGGGAAGCCGCCGAAGGCCCGGAGGTCGTTTCGGAACACGGCGGGGGGCGGGAGCGATGAGTGGCGGCACGGGGGATCTCAACGTAGATCCGGGGAGCGTCGAGAAGATCACCAGCGGTCTGCGGGCGGCGGTGGCCGAGCTGAAGGAGGTCGGCACCGGTACCGGAGCGGTCCTGGGCAAGGGGCTGTCGGGCCTGTCGATGACCGGTATGGCGGTCGGCTACTACGGGTTGTCGGTGGATTTCGAGGACTTCTGCGAGCGGTGGGAGTGGGGGGTGCGGGCGCTGGTCCAGGACGCCAACACGATCGCGGCGGAGTTGGGGCTGTCCGCCGGGGTGCTGTGGGAGGAGGACCAGTACATCAAGGGCACGCTGAAGGTCGTGGTCAACGCCGGTGTCGGCAATCCGAACGCGTCCGAGGACGAGGTGATCAAGCAGGGCTGGGGCGATGTGTTCACTCCGGACTACCTCAGCCCCGACTACAGCCTGGAGTCGTACGAGCGGGCTAGGAGCGAAGCAGACCAGACCTGGAAGGACACCGGTAGGGCACTGCTGACCGAGGGGAACGGAGGCCGGCAGAGCGAGCTGATGAACCGCTTCCTCGGGGTCGACCAGGAAACCTTCGACCGGGGCGTGGACGAGGCGTTCGGCCCCTCGCCCGAGGAACGCGCCGGCCAACAGCAGCAAGGCAACGGGGGGAACTGATCCATGGGCATCGGGGATATCGTCAGCGACCTCACTCCGGACGTCATCGAGGACGCGGTCGAGGACGGGACCAAGTGGGTCGGTGACCGGGTCGAGGACGCCGGCGACTGGACGGCCGACCGGCTGGAGGACGTGGGCTGGGACTCCGGCGCGGACTGGGTGCGCGAACAGTCGCGTTCAGTGGCGAACCGGATGGGCGCCGAGGTCGACGAGATGGACCTCGGGCAGACCGAGGACAAGACGAAGCTGATCTACGGAAGTCCCTCCGGACTCCGCTCCTCCGCGACCCACCTCAAGGCAATGCAGGGCGCGTTCGACCAGGTCGGCGGCGGGCTCAAAGGGCTGGACGCCTCCTCGCTCAAGGGCAGGACGGCGGACGCCTTCCGGGACTCCGTATCCATCGAGCCGCCGAAGTGGTTCAAAGCCGCCGACGCATTCGAGAAGGCCGCAGGCGCCCTGGAGTCGTTCGCCGGGACGGTCCAATGGGCACAGGGCCAGGCCCAGCTGGCGATCGAGCAGTGGAAGTCGGGCACCAAGGCGTCCGAGGAGGCCATGGACGCCCACAAGGACCGGTGCGACGCTTACAACAAGGCCGTCGACACGTACAACGGCCTTCCCTCCGACAAACGCGACCCAGCCACGTTGCCTCCTCGGCCCGGCGAATTCAAGGACCCCGGCAAAGCCCGGATGGAAGAGGCGCAGCAACTCCTCACCGAGGCCCGCAAACAGCGCAACACCGCTGGCGAGACTGCGCGCACTCTGGTGGCTGCCGCCCGGGACGCCGCGCCGAAGAAACCCACCTACGCCGAGCAGGCCGTGGACGGAGTCTCCGAGTTCAACCTGGCGGGCACCCACTTCGTCGGCGGGGTCGCCAAGGGCACAGCCGGGATGCTCAACTTCGTGCGCAGCGTCAACCCGATGGACCCGTACAACCTCACCCACCCGGCCGAGTACGCCCTCTCGCTGAACAACACCGCCGCCGGTCTCGTCCAGGTCGCCAACGACCCCTGGGGCGCCGGCAAGCAGATGGTCACCGAGTTCATGAAGGACCCGGCCGAAGGACTCGGCCGCCTCGTCCCCGACCTGGTCCTCACCGCCGCTACCGGAGGTGGCGGAGCCGCGGTCAAGGGAGCCCGGACCGCGAAGGAACTCGCAGACCTTGCCAAGGACGCGGGCAAGACCCGCCGCCTGGTGGACGACGCCCCGGAAGGCACCCACAACCGTCCCGATGCGGAACGCCCCACAGGCGGCACCGACCCGGTCGACCTCGCCTCCGGCCGCATGTTCCTACCCCAGACCGATATCGTCCTGCCCGGCGTCCTCCCGCTCGCCTTCACCCGCCGCGTCGAATCCGGCTACACCGCAGGCCGCTTCTTCGGTCCCTCCTGGTCCTCCACCGTCGACGAACACCTGGAAATCGACGCCAACGGCGTCATCCACATCACCGACGACGGCCGCCTCATCACCTACCCCCACCCCGTCCCCGGCCTTCCGACCCGCCCCGACACCGGCACCTCACGCAGCACCCTGGAACGCGACGCATACGGCGACTACACGCTCACCGACCCCGACACCGGCCTCACCCGCCACTTCGACGCCCCGCCCGGAACAGAACCCGGCGAAGACGGTAACGCCTGGCTCGGCGAGATCAGCGACCGCAACAACAACACCATCACCGTCGACCGCACCGACGACGGCACACCCCAGGCACTGGTCCACTCCGCCGGCTACCACCTGGAGCTGTCGCTGGCAGACGGACTCATTACGAGCATGGCGCTGCTCGCCCCCACGACCGGCGAGAACGGGCTCACACCCTCCGGCCCGAGTGCGACTCTTCCCCTGCGCACCTTCGGCTACACCGACGGCAACCTCACCACCGTCACCAAACCATCCGGCGCCACCCTCACCTTCGTCTACGACGAGCGCCGCAGGGTGACAGCGTGGATCGATTCCAACGACAGCCGATACAGCTACGCCTACGACGACCGGGACCGCGTCGTCGCGGAGGGCGGCGAGGCGGGCCACTTCCAGCTCACCCTGGCATACACCGAACCCGACCCGTCCACGGGCAACAGGACCACTATCCTCACCACCGCCGACGGCCGCTCCATCCGTCATCTCGTCGACGGCAGATGCCGGGTCCTGGCCATCACCGACCCATTGGACAACACCACCCGCGACACCTTCGACGCCTACGGGAACCGTCTGACCCACACCGACGCACTGGGACACACCACGACGTTCTCCTACGACGAGGAGAGCAGAGTATCCGGGATCACACAGGCGGACGGCACCCGCCTCCGCGTCTCGCGGAACCGACTGGGTCTCGTGACCGAGCTCGTGGAGCCTGACGGCGTCCGGCGCCTGCAGGAGTTCGACGACCGAGGCAATCGCACGGCGGTCACCGATCCCGGCGGCAGCACCACCCGCTACAGCTACGACGCGATAGGCCGGGTCACCTCGGTCACCGACGCGCTGGGGAACGTGACCGAGGTCCGCTGTGACCCCGCCGGGTTGCCTGTGGAGATCACCGACCCGCTCGGTGGCACCACCCGATACGACCGGGACCCGCTGGGCCGTCCCATACGCGCTACCGACCCATTGGGAGCGGTCACCCTCCTCCGCTGGTCCCTGGACGGCGAACTCTCGGAGCGCACCGGTCCGGACGACGGCACGGAGTCATGGACCTACGACGGCGAGGGCAACCGACTCACCCATACCGATCCCATCGGCGGAACGAGTCGTTTCGAATACACCCACTTCGACCTTCTGGCTGCCCGAACCGATCCCGACGGAACCCGCTACGAGTTCACGCACGACGCGAACTTGCGCCTCACTCGGGTCACCGACCCGCAGGGTCTCACTTGGTCCTACGCTTACGATCAGGCTGGCCGACTTGTGTCCGAGACCGACTTCGACGGGCGCACCGCGGGGTACACCGTCGATGCGGCAGGGAGGATGACCGCCTCCGCCAACCCACTCGGCGAGACCGTCTCCTACACACACGACGCCCTCGGCCGCCTGGTCCGCAAGGACACCGTCGGCCGGGTGACCACATTCGCGTACGACCCCGCAGGACGACTGGTGCAGGCGAACGGCCCGGACACCGAGCTGATCTACCAGTACGACCAGGCCGGGCGCGTAAAGACAGAACTCGCGGACGGCCGAGCCACCACGTACGCGTACGACGCACTGGGCCGACGTACTCGCCGCGTCACCCCCACCGGCCGGCGCTCCACCTACAGGTACGACGCGGCGGGCCGGCCCACTGAACTGACCGCCGGTGAGAGGCGCATCACCTTCGCCCACGACTCTGCAGGTCGGGAACGAGAGCGTTCCTTCGGTGACGCCCTCACCCTGGCCTCCACCTGGGACGCGGCGGGCCGCCTCAGCACCCAGCAACTCGTCGGCGGCAACCGCAACATGCTGAACACCCGCGCCTATACTTACCGCGTCGACGGGTATCTGACCGGTCTGGACGACAGCCTGAGCGGGACCCACCGCTTCGACCTGGACGACGCCGGCCGCGTCACCCGCGTCACAGCAACCAACTGGAACGAGTCATACGCCTACGACGCTGTCGGCAACCAGACCACCGCCACATGGCCTTCCTTCCACCCGGGACACGACGCCACCGGCTCCCGTTCGTACACCGGAACCACCATCACCCGTGCGGGGACCACGCGGTACGAGCACGACGACGCCGGCCGCATCACCCTGCGTCAGAAGACCAGGCTCTCCCGTAAGCCCGACACCTGGCGCTACGCGTGGGACGCGGAAGACCGCATGACCGCCGTCATCACCCCGGACGGCACCCGGTGGCGGTACCGCTACGACCCGCTCGGCCGCCGGATCTCCAAGGAGCGCCTCGGCGACGACCACCGAACCGTGGTCGAGGAGACGCGCTTCACGTGGGACGGCACCACTCTCTGCGAACAGACCACCACCGCGACCCAGCTGCCCCGGCCCATCGTCCTCACCTGGGACCACCAAGGGCTCCGCCCTCTCGCGCAGACCGAACGGACCCTCTCCCCCGATTCCTCCCAACGCACAGTGGATGAACGCTTCTTCGCCATCGTCACCAACCTGATCGGTGCACCCACCGAACTCGTCGACGAATCCGGCTCCCTGGTCTGGCACACCCGCACCACTCTCTGGGGCACCACCACTTGGGCCAGAAACAGCACCGCGTACACACCGCTCCGTTTCCCCGGCCAGTACTACGACCCCGAAACCGGCCTCCATCACAACCACCACCGCCATTACGACCCCGAGACCGCCCGCTACCTGACACCGGACCCGCTGGGCCTGGCGCCGGCACCCAACCCGTCGACGTACGTTCACAACCCACATACCTGGTCCGACCCCCTGGGGCTGGCCCCGACAGGGGGCTGTCCGCCCGAACATCCCGCGGTCGACGAGACACGTAGTCGTATGGGCGACGGAAGCATCGTGAGCGAGCACCCGATGACGGCCGACGAGGCCCTGGACGCCGCTCACAGGTTTTTGGGTGATGGCTACGTGGAAAAGGGTGTGAACCGCGGCGTGTTCCGCAGCGAGGACGGACTACGACAGTTCCGCATGGATCCTGATTCCATACAGGGTAAACACTGGCCTGACGTTCCACATGTGCACTTTGAGATTTTCCCTGAGTCCGGCGCCAAAAAGGCAGCGGTCAACAACCACGTTCCCCTGATCGAGTAAAGTTCGACTTCACCGCCACACAAGAAAGAATCCCCGGAGAGCGCAAAATGATCAGGATTGGCAAGGTCGGCAGGATTACAGCAGGCGATGAACTCGAAAAGTTTGTCAGGATCGACGAACTTCCTGACGATCCACCCAGCTATTTGATCCTCCTTGCCGAGGACCCGGAATTTCTCCATGGGTGCGGGGATTACTGGGTGGAGAACCGCGAAGACCTGGGAGAGTTCTTCACCGAAGCGCATTGGGAAGTCGTCTGGAATGAATCCTGAGACAGCATCGACCATGAGCGCCCAGCTGGACACAAGTAGTACTACAGACCCACATCTCCGCTGACTCCAAAGTGGCCGCCTCCCTCCGTGCTGAATGCGAAGAGGGCGGACCGAGCCAGTCCGCCCTCTTCGACAGGCCCGGGTCAGGAGTGCTGCGCAGGCCGCGACCTTTTCGTCGGCGTGGATCTCGGTGTAGGCCAGGCGGGGTGCTCGTCGACCGCGGAGTGGAGGTAGTCGAAACCCATATCGCGGATCGGCCGGCCGGCTTCGCGGCCGTGCATCTTGTGGCCGCCGCCGTCGGGTATCCGGCCCAGTTTTTTGACGTCGACATGGGCGAGGCCGCCGGAGATCGTGGAGATGGAGACCGGACTGACCGCTGGCGAGCCCAGATGAAGCTTCCGGTCGCGGACCGGCACCCGGCCGCGCTCATGTCGCGGATCACCGGCGATCTACGTAGCCGATACCGGGCCTGATTCCGACGTCACCCGCCAGGCCAGTGGTCCCAAGGGCCGCACAGGCGGTGATCGTGTCACAACGTGCCAGCAGGAATGGTAAAAGCGGTCATCACTGGTGACGATACGAGGCTCGGGTCCGGGAAGCGTCATCCTGTTCCCGCAGTTCAGATGCCATTGAGGCCCGCGCGCCGGGGGATTCCCAAGCTCAGAGCGCGAGTTCGATCCCCGTCACCCGCGCTCTCACGAACCCCGAGGTCATGGACCTCGGGGTTCGTCGTTGCCAAGGCTTTCCTCGGCATCGCGCACCACCTGCCCCCTTGGGCTCGTGGGCTCGGGCAGGTATCGCCGCGGTGGCGGCCACGGCCTGGCGGAGTTCGGCCCGTGCAACGCCCCCCGAGCCTCAGCGACTCGCAGCAGGCGTGCTCGGTGCCCTCAACCGGGATGACCGCCTCGGCCCATCCGTCGTCACCGCCGGCGGTCGCGGTGGAGCCGAAGGCCCTCACCACCGCAAGGGCAACGCTGCCGAGCAAGCGCCGGCATTCCCGGGGAGAAAGGCGGACGGTGGCGGTGCCGATACAGCAGCGGCCCGGAAGTCATCGATGCAGGGGACCCAGCACGCGCCCGGGTCCGAGCCTGCGGCCGGTCGAACCGCTCGTCGCCCAGCACAGGGAGGGGGCCGAGGAACCCTTCGGCCCCCTCCCACGTCCGGTCAGAGCCAGGAGTTCCAGATGCCGTACGCCGTCGATCGGGTCACGGCCTCGGCGCCCGAGGCGTCGAGCCGTATGACGCGGTAGTAGTACAGGCCGAGCCGGTCCTCGTGCACCGTGGTGTCCATGAAGAACGCGGTGTCTCCCATCGTGCCCTCCGACAGGGCGACGTAGGCGGCAGTGACGGGGTCCCAGCGCTCCACGCGGTAGCTCGCGAACCGGGAACAGTCCCCGAGTCCGGAGCTTTCGGAGCAGCCGACGTACAGATCCGGGTACTGGCCCTCACGGACCTCGGTCTCCGTCCAGCCCGGCGGCCGGGTGTCGGGCAGGGTGGCCGAGACCTCGGCGGGGTGGAGGGCGCCAAGTGGATCGTCGCGGTAGTCGTCCACCGCGGCCACCTTGTAGACGTGGGTGGCGCCGTCCGGCACTGTCGGGCAGAGGATTTCGGTCCTGGTCAGGGAGCTACCGGTCCAGCAGTTGTCCTTCCAGACCGTCTCACCGCTGTCCGGGTCGGTGACGCCCTGCCACGCGCGGTAGCCGGAGACATCGGTGTCGGCGGGCGGCGTCCAGGTCAGCCGGACGCCGAGCGGGACTCGTTCCGCGGTCAGGTCCTGGACCTCGGCGGGACGCTGGGTGTCCGGGGTGGTCTCCGTGGCGGGCGGGCCGGCCTGCGACACATGTCCGTACCGGTCGGTCGTCACGACTCGGTACTCGTACGTCGTCTCCGACTTGCCCTGGACGTCCCAGCAGACGCCGTTGACCTGTTTGCGGGCGGACAGAGGAGCGTCGTCGTCCGCCCAGGTCCAGTACGTGTCCGGGTCATCCAGCGGCTGGTCCACCGAGCTGTTCGGCTTGCACCGGTCCACGATGTCGGTCTCGCCGGTCGCGGTGTCGGTCCGGATGATCTTGTACGTGGGAAGAGGCCGCTCGTCGACGGTCCACGGATCGACGCTGCTCCACTCGACCATCACACCCTCGTCGAACCTGTCGGCCGTGGTCTTGAACGCGGGGATCGCCTCCGGACGGTCGGCCAACTTCAGAGTGATCTCCACCGGCGCGGCAGGGTTGCCCTTGGCGTCCAGCGAGCGCACCGCGTACCGGTAGCTGTCGGCGACGGCGGCCGACTGGCGCGGCACCACGTCGGTCCGGGTGCTGGGGCTCCCCCCGGGAAGAGCGTCGGCGTAGCCGCCGGTCGCCGGGTCGTACTGGAGGACCTGGTACGAGGCGGCCCCGGTGACGGGCGACCACACCAGATGCGGAACGCCCGACCGGTACTCGGCGCGGAGCCCCGTGACGGCGGCGGGCGGGGTCAGGTCGGGGGTGGTGAACGTCGTGGCAGCCGAGTACGCCGACCAGTTCCCGGCGGCGTCCCGGGCCCGCCCCCGGTAGGTGACCTTGCTGCCGTCGGCCCGGTAGCCGGTGTCGCAGATCGCGCCCTTGGTGCCGGAGTAGACGGTGCTCCAGCGCTTCGTGGTCGCGTCGAGCCGCTGCATCTCGTACCGGGCGATGTCGGCGGCGTTCTTCGCGGTGGTGACCAGCTCCGGTGCCGCGTAGGGCTGGTCGGCCGGGCAGGCATCCCATTCGACGAAGGGCGCGGCGGGCGGCGTCCTGTCGACGGTGGTGACGAGCTTGTCGGAGCTGCCGCCGGATACGTTGCCCGCCTTGTCTACGGCCCGCACCTCGTAGTAGTAGGCCGCGCCGGTCCTGGGCAGCGCGCTGTCGGTGTACGACGTGGCGGTGGTCGTCGCGAGCTGCTTGCCGTACGGCGCGCCCTTCAGCCGCCGGTAGACCCGGTAATTCGCCAGGTCCATCTCCTTGCTCCTGGCCCAGGTGAGCTTGGCCGCGCCGGTGGCGGGGTTGTACGAGACGGCCGTGCCCGTCGGGGTGAGGGGCTTGGCCTTGTCGTAGGCGGCGGAGGTGCGCGGCGTATAGGCGAACCCGACGTTCGCGGAACCCGTCCAGTTGACGAAGTCGAAGCGGATCGTGTGCTTGCCCGCGGGGATCGTCACGTTGACCGTCTTCTTGGCGGTGGCGGAGACGTTCTTCCACACGCTGATCTTCCGGACGCCATCGAGGTAGACGCGCATTCCGTCCTGGGCGGAGGCCGTGAACGCGAAGGGGCCACCGGAGCCGAAGTCGCGCGTCACCGACCAGCGCACGCCGAAGTTGTCGGACGGCACGCCGGAGACGGGTGCTCCCTTGCCCCAGTTCTGGTCGATCGCGGAATCGCAGTCCGTCTTCTTCGGCGTGCCCGAGAACGTGGTGTTCGCGAAGAACTGCCGTTTGAAGACGGGGGAAGCGCAGTTCACCGCCGCGGAGGCGGGTACGGCGGTGGCGTAGAGCACTCCGCCTGCCGCGGCCAGAACCAAGGCGGTGGCGGTCGTGCGTCTGGCTGGGTTCATCAAGTCCTTCAGTCCCGTTCGGCGGCCGATGTCGGTCAGACGTCGCCGAACAAGACGGATCAGAGGGCCGGTTGGTTGTACGAGCCCCAGCCGTAGCAGCTCAGACGCCGGGGCACGGTCTCCGTAGCGACTCCCGTGCCCCCACCGTGCCCGGCGGAGCGGACAACAGCGGTCAGGTGCGGTTCCCAGAGACCGTCGCCATACACCCCGCCTGACGGGGTACATCAGCTCAGAATCGGCCCTGCCGCGCCGTCCCCCCCACTCAGTTGCTGTCCGGCGTGCGCTCACCAAGCTGTAGGACCTAGGACCCGGACAGCGGAGAAACTCCGCTGGCCGAGCAGGCCGTCGTGTCGCAGCAGTGACGTCGTCAAGGGCTTGGGGTGCGGCCGGGGAGTCAGGCGGCGATGAGGTCCTGCTCACGGTCCGGCGTTCCGGCCTTGGGCTGCTTGTTCGGCAGCGCGAGCCGGAAGACCTTGTGCCACGCGGAGAACACCTGCTTGGGCAGCGGGCCGGTGATGTACTCCAGCTCGTACTTCTCGAACAGCGCGCGCACCTTCACCGCGACCTCGGCGTACCGGTTGCTCGGCAGGTCCGGGAACAGGTGGTGCTCGATCTGGTGCGACAGGTTGCCGGTCATGAAGTGCATGGCCTTGCTGCCGCTGATGTTCGCCGAGCCCATCATCTGGCGCAGGTACCACTGGCCGCGTGTCTCGCCCGTGATCGACTGGCGTTCGAAGACC
The DNA here is from genome assembly GCF_044751215.1 of Streptomyces sp. NPDC088730. Taxonomy (NCBI): domain Bacteria; kingdom Bacillati; phylum Actinomycetota; class Actinomycetes; order Kitasatosporales; family Streptomycetaceae; genus Streptomyces; species Streptomyces sp. NPDC088730. Next base: position 132,187 of record NZ_JBIVLK010000006.1, on the reverse strand, counting down.
TGTACGCCCTCGGGGAAGTGCCCGCACATGATCACTGAATGGGTCCAGATGTTGCGGACCAGGTTCGCGGTGAACGTGGCGGTGAGTGTGGTGAGGAACGAGGGGCCCGACAGCAACGGGTGGATCACGTAGTCCTTGAGCACCTGCTTGCGGATCTTACGGCCCACGGCCTTGGCCCGCGCGCGGAACTCCGGGTTCTTGCGGCGGCGCTCGGTGAGGTTCTTGCCGAGCTCCAGGTCGTACGCCGCGATGCCGTACTCGAAGAAACAGGCGTTGAGGAAGTTCCACAGCGGCTGGCCGAGGTGGAAGGGGTGCCACTTCTGGTCCTCGTCGACGCGCATGATGCCGTAGCCGAGGTCGTTGTCCTTGCCGATCACGTTGGTGTACGTGTGGTGCAGCTCGTTGTGCGAGTGCTTCCACTGATCGGACGGCGAGACGTGGTCCCACTCCCAGGTGGTGGAGTGGATCTTCGGGTCTCGCATCCAGTCCCACTGACCGTGCAGGACGTTGTGGCCGATCTCCATGTTGTCCATGATCTTCGCCACGGACAGCCCGGCGGTGCCGAGCACCCACGCGGGCGGGAAGATCGAGAACAGCAGCACACCCCTGCTGACCAGTTCGAGCCTGCGCTGTACCGAGATGACCTTACGGATGTAGGCGGCGTCCTTCTCACCGCGGCCGGCGATCACCTCGTCGCGGATCGCGTCCAGCTCGCGGCCCAGTTCCTCGATCTGCTCCGCGGTCAGGTGGGCGGTGGGGTCGATGGCGGTCAAGGTGTTCCTACCGTTCGATGTCGCAGGGGCCCGCCGCGGCGGACACGCAGGTCTGGATGAGGACGCCCGGCTCGGCCTCGGTGATCTCGCCGGTGCGCAGGTCGCGGACGGCGCCGGCCTTGAGCGGCGTGACGCAGCCGAAGCAGATGCCCATACGGCACCCGGAGGGCATGAGCACGCCGACCTCCTCGCCGATGTCGAGCAACGGCGTGGCGCCGTCCGCCTCGATGGTCTTGCCGGTGGCGCTGAACGTGATCTCGCCGCCCTCGCCGGCGACGACGATGCCGGGGCGGAACCGTTCGGTGTGCAGGCGTTCCTGGACGCCCGCTTCGGTCCAGTGCTCTTCCGCGGCGTCGAGCAGACCTGCGGGCCCGCAGGCCCAGGTCTCGCGCTGGGCCCAGTCGGGCACGAGTTCCTGGAGACGGGCGATGTCGAGCTTGCCGTCCGTGTCGGTGTGCACCTCGGTGAGCCGAAGCTTCTTGTCCGCGACCAGACCGTGCAGTTCCTTGCGGAAGATCACGTCCTGGGGCTGTGGCGCGCAGTGGACCATGACGACGTCGTCGAGTTCGATGTCGCGCAGCATGCCCATCACGGGGGTGATGCCGCTGCCGGCCGTCAGGTAGAGCACCTTGGCGGGCTTGGTCTGCGGCAGGACGAAGTCACCGGCCGGCTGGTCGAGCTGGATCAGCGTGCCCGGTTTCGCCCTGCGGACCAGGTGGTTGCTGACCTTTCCGTCCGGGATCGCCTTCACGGTGATCGTGACACGGCCGTCCCGGCGGTTTGCCGGCGAGGTGATGGAGTAGGCACGCCACAGGCGCACTCCGTCGACGTCGACTCCGATCCTCACGTACTGGCCGGCTGTGTGGCCGCGCCAGCCCCGCCCCGGCCTGATCACGACAGTCGCGGCGTTATCGGTCTCGGAGTGCACGGCCTCGATGCGCCCACACAGGTCAGCGCCCGCACGCAGCGGGCTGACCAGGTCGAGGTAGTCCGACGGCAGCAGCGGCGTCGTGACCATCTCCAACAGTTTCCACGCCCTACTGCGGAGGGCTCCACTCGTCATGACTCCAGCTTGCTGCGCCTCCAGGCGTAAAGTCCTGACCACAGGACGTAAATCTGGTCGACTGAATTGTTCGCAGGGAACAAAAATGAGCTATGCGATCCGGCGGGCCAGCGAACTGAGCCTGGGTGAGACGACGGTCACCGCCCTCCGGGCCGCGCTGAAGACCACCGCCGACGAAGTCGTCCAGGCGATCATCGACGAGGTTCCTCCCTACGCCCATGCCTTGTCGGGCCGCATGGGCGCCACCATCCGCAGAGCCGTCCGCACCGCCCTGGCGCACTACCTGGACCTTGCGAGCGGGAAAGCCACGGGCGGCGACGCCGGGGACGCCGCCTACGAGCTGGGCCGCGGCGAGGTGCGCGACGGCCGTTCGATGGATGCCCTGCTCAGTGCCTACCGCGTCGGTGCCCGGGTCGCCTGGCGATGTCTGGCAGCGGGTGCCGTCCCCGCAGGTCTGCCCGCCGCCGAGGTCGCCAAGTTCGCCGAGCTGACCTTCGCCTACATCGACGAGCTCTCCGCCGCGAGCGCGGCGGGCCACGCCGACGAACTGGCCGCCCGGGGCAGAGCCCACGAGCGCCACCTGGAACACCTGGCCCGCGACCTCCTCGCCGGCGCGAGCCCGGACGTGCTGCTGGCCTCCGGCCAACGGGCCAGGTGGCAGCCCCCGGTTTCGCTGACCGCCGTCCTGCTGCCCGCCGCCCAGGCCCGGCCTGCCTACCGGACACTCGACCCGAGCACCCTCGTCCTCGACGATTTGCCGGATGCCACCGGTGTGCTCCTCGTCCCCGATGCCGACCGATCACGTCTCCTACGGCAGCTGACCGGCCGCGCCGCCGTGGTCGGCCCGGCCCGGCCGTGGACCCACGCGTCCGCCTCGTACGCACGGGCCCTACGCGCGCGCTCCCTTTCCTCTGACATTCGCGACACCGAGGACCACCTGCCCGACCTGGTGCTCAGCGCCGACGAGGACGCGTTCGCGGACCTGCGCGCCCGAGCCCTCGCACCGTTGCGGACCCTGCCTGCCGCAACCGCGCGACGGCTGGAGGAGACGTTGCGAGCGTGGCTGCTGCACCAGGGCAGGCGGGACGAGGTCGCGGCGGCCTTGTTCGTCCATCCCCAGACGGTTCGATACCGGATGTCGCAACTGCGGGAGCTGTTTCCCGATCTCGCATCACCACACCGGGTCCTTGAACTGACGCTGGCGGTCGGTCTCCGGGTCCGCTGACGCGTCACGCGTCACGCGTCACGCGTCACCCGTCTACCGCCGCGTCCGCGACCGTCCAGAAATCGTGCTCGTTCCCGGTGCCAAGCCGCTATGACCCCGGAAAACGGCTTCCGGCCGTCGCGACAAGGGGCCGGGCCGCTCACTCCAGGGCCACCGCCGTCCTGCGACGGCCCGTATCCCCCGCCCGGCAGCCGACCGGACGACCGGCCGGGGCCGGACTGGCACACCGCGCGAGGGATGATGGGATGGAGTACGAGACGTGAGGTCAGGAGCTCCCATGACAAAGCTGGTTCACCGGCCTCGTGAGGACGCGGAGTTCGATTTCATCCTCGGGAGAAGCGAGGTTCCGGTCCTCGCGTACTTCACCGGGGCATGGCCCAAGGCAATCGAGCCCTGTCGGGTGATGGATGTCGTCCTGGGCGACGTCGCCGCCGCCTGCACGGGCCGCCTGACGGTCGTCCGCACCGACATCACGCGTTGCCCGGCGGCAACCGAGCGGTACGGGATCACCGGAGCTCCGTCCTGCCTCCTGCTGAAGGAGGGAGCGGCGGTGGCGCACAGCACGGGGCCCATGACCATCGACGAGGTACGGGAGTTCCTGGACGGTCACCTCTGAGCGGCCGCCGCGGCGCCCGGACCGCCGCTTCTCGTCGCGTTCGAAGCGGACGCGGGCGGTTGGCAGCCTCTTCAACCGAACCTTCGAGCAGCGCAACCTGCCGGTTCCCGATTGCGGCCCGTCTCGGCGGGGCCTGCTGACTCGGCGGCTCGTGGCGCGCCGTGCGGCGCACCTCGAAGGGCCCTACCGCGAGCGGTAGGGCCCTTCACAAGACATCGGATTCGTGAAGCGGTCCGGACGGAGCGGCCTAGTTGGAGAAGTACAGGTACTTCCAGGAGCCATACGTCGTGGAGTTCACGGTGTCGCCGGACGACCCGTTGACGTACACCGACCGCATCCGCGCCTTGATTCCGGACCTCCCCGGCGCGCTGAGGCGTACGGCCGACTTTCCGTTCGTGCCGAGCGCGAAGTACTCCGAGTCGCCGGAATACCACTTTCCGCCCGAGTTGACCTGAAAGTCGAAACGTTGCTTACGCCCCTTGTAGTAGGACATGGTCGTAGTGAGCAGTGGCTCGGTGTTCTTGTGGAACCAGTAGTACGACGTCGAGCCGATCTTGGCCGTCTTGTAGTGCCTGGAAACGGCGGTGGAGACCTTGACCCGGGCGTATGCCGTGGACTTGACCGTCCTGGGCGCGATGCGGGTGTCCCCCTTGAAGACCGCGGTCACTTCCGTGTCCCGCGTCATGTCCACCGTCGCGGAGATGTTGCCGCTGGAGTTGACCTTCCCGGTCTTCAGCAGCTTGTTGGGCTTGTCGCCGCCGAAAGGGTTCGCCCAGATCTCGACCGTGCGGTTCTTGTACGTCGAGCCGAGGTGCGCGGTAAAGGAGACATCGGTGCCGTGGTTGTAGACGTTGCCGTTCTTGTTCAGGGTCAGCGTCGGCTTCGTGAGGGGAACCGTGACCTTGTCGGACGCGCTGACCGCCGTGTGCGTGGCGTCGCCCGCGTAGGCGACCTTGTACGTGACCGTGCCGCCGGCCGGCGGCGTGTCCGTGACGGTGTACGAGCCGTCTGCCTTCAGCGTGACAGCGGGCAGCGACTTGCCCTTGGGGCTCTCCAGGTCGGTGCGGGTGAACTGCAGTCTGGCGCCACTCGGCAGCGGCACCGTCGCCGACAGCTTCCCGGTCACGGTGAGCTTGCTGCCGCGTGCGGCGGTCGACGGTGCGTTCACCGTCAGGCTCGGGACGTTGAGCGTCGGGTCGGTGAGCGCCTTGAGGGTGTCGCCCCCGGGCGAGCTCACGAGCGCGAAGATCCGGGAGGCGTCCGGGGCCCAGGCGAGGGTGTTGGCATCGGCGGCGTACGTGCGGATCGGCTTGGTCGCGCCGGGCCGGTAGACCGACACGTTCGCGTCGCTGATCTGGGCGACCAGACCGTTCGGAGCGATGTCCGCGCGCTGCCCGGCCGGGTAGGCGCCGGCAGCGGTGAACTTCCCGTCTGCGTAGGCATGCCGGTCCGTGCCGTCGATCAACACCTGTGAGGAACCGGGCACGAGGTCGATGTCGCTGACGTAGTTCAGCGAGTAGTCGCCGTTGTGCCAGGCGGTCACCTGGGGCGTGGCGCCGGAGACGTCCACGACCGCCATCAGGTCCTTGGTCATGTCGGAGAAGTCGGTCGCGCCTACGGCCAGCAGTCCGGGTGCGGACGGGTCGGAGTCGATGAACGGCCCACTCCCGACTCCGGAATCCCGGGGGAGCTGTCCGAGCGTCACCGGATCCGTCCCGCCGGCCGGGTCCACCGCCGGGTCGACCGAGCCCAGGTTGCCGTGACCGTCCAACTGGCCTTCGTAGGTGAACCAGGCCTTGCCCCCCGTGAATTCGACGTGCAGCGGGCCGACACTGGCGGCCACGGGGTACCGGGCCTTGACGTCGAGGGTGGCCGCGTCGAGGGCCACGATCTCGTGGCTGACCCGCGCTGCCGCGTACAGGGTGGTGCCGTCGTCGGAGAGAGCCAGGTCGAAGACCCCGTCGATGCCCTTCACCGAGTCGAGAAGCCTGCCGTTGTAGTCGGCGGCGATGATCCTGCCGTTCGAGTCGTCACCGACGAAGACCCGTTGTCCGACGCCGTCGACGACGATGCCCGCCGGCGAGCCGATGGTCGCGGTGACCGCCGACGCGGGACCGGCCGCGGCGACACCCAGTACCACTGAGCTGAAGAAGACCGCGAGCGCTGTCGCGGTCGAGATGCTGCGCGTGCGCACAGTAGTTTTACCCCCACGAGAAACCCGGTGGATGACCGGGAGTTGACAGCACCGCGCAGCACCCGGATGTGTCCGCGGAGCACGGTGACGCGGGGTGCGCGGCTGCTATCGGGCAGCGTATGACATGAAAGTGACAATTGAGGGGGGAGTTGGATCTCCGTGCGACCGGCTCCGGCCGCACGGGCGCCCTTCCATGACACGGCATCATGCAAGCATGATCACCATTCACCTGAAGTACGAGATCGACGCCGACAAGCTTGAGGACTTCGAGGAGTACGGCCGCCGCTGGGTCCGGCTCGTCAACCGGTTCGGCGGAACGCACCATGGCTACTTCCTGCCGAGCGAGGGCGACAGCGACATCGCCTACGCCCTGTTCTCCTTTCCCAGTCTGGCCGCGTACGAGCGGTACCGCTCGGACAGCATGACCGACTCGGAGTGTCAGCAAGCGTTCGACCTCGCTCGCGAGACCCGCTGCATCAAGCGCTACGAGCGCCGGTTCCTCAGGCCGCTGGACGGCCTGTCCTAGGGAGAGGCGTGCGGTGCCCCGAGCAGCTGGGCCCAGTGCTGCGATGACAGCTATTGCTGCGGGTTCGCGGGTGCCGATCCGGGTCACGGTCCGGACGCTAACGACGAGTGGATTCCAGCAGCAGTTCGCTCAGGGCCGACGGCATGGTGATCATGCAGTCGTGTCCGGTCCGCAGTTCCCGTATTCGTGCCGGGGAGCCGTTGGGCTGTGTCGCGGGGACGGGCCGCCGCACGATGCCTTCCGGCTCCGCGCCGACGCAGTGGATGTGCGTACGCGGAACCGCGACCAGGGCGGGGTTGTCCAGCCGGGCCGGTTGCCGCAGGCAGTCCACCGGCTGGTCGGAGAGCATCGCACGCAGCCATGCGACGTCCGCCGGGTCGGTGACCCCGAACAGTCCGAGGGGCGGAGCCATCTCGGGCAGCGGCGGGATGCGCCAGCCGTTGTCGGACTCGGCGGCCAGGTCGATCAGGTTCTGGCTCATGGGCTGTACGTCGACGGCGGTCTCGCCGTGTTCCGGGACCATCGCGTCCAGGTACACCAGGTGCGCGATCCGTTCCGGCGCCTCGTTGGCGACGGACGAGATGACCAGCCCCGCGTAGCTGTGACCCACGAGCACCACCTCGGTCAGGTCCTCCTCGTGGATCAGCTTCAGGACGTCTTCGACGTGCGTGTCGAGCCCCACCTCGGGGCCGAGCAGGTGTGCCTTGTCGCCGTAGCCGGTCAGCGAGGGCGCGAACACGCGGTGCCCGGCCGACTCCAGCAGCGGGACCACCCGCTCCCAGCACCGACCGTTGTGCCAGGCACCGTGTACCAGCAGAAAAGTTGCCATGAGGGGAGATCTTCTTACTCTTCGGAGCGTGGAGGCACGGGAGCGTTACGGTTCCTGTTTGCGCCTCGGTACTCTTTAGGAACCGTAATCATCGTGCTGCATCTGCCGCATCCCGATCAATAAGGCACATTGAGGTGCCCCGGTTCTCTGGAGGTAACCATGAGCGGCACAGAGGGCGGTGAGTCGCGGGCGGCCCAGGCGGAGGACCCGTGCAAGGCCCGTGAAGTGCTCGGCATCGTCGGCGACAAGTGGTCGCTGCTGATCGTGCGCAATCTCAGCCAGGGGCCACGCCGTTTCACCGAACTCAAGCGGGCCGTCGACGGGATCAGCCAGCGCATGCTCACCGTCACCCTGCGCGGCCTGGAACGCGACGGGATCCTCACACGGACCGTCCGCAACGTCATGCCACCGCACGTCAGTTACGAACTCACTCCGATGGGCCGGACCCTCCGCGAAGCCACCGCGCCCCTGCTGGAGTGGAGCATCGCGCACCTGACGCACATCGACGCCGCCCGCACCGCGTACGACACCCGCCCCGACACCCCGCCCGCCTGACCCCGTCCCCTCCCCTGCTCCACGGCCCTGCGCCCCTCCCGTCTCTCGCGAAGCCCGTCGAGACCCCGTCTGGAGGCGCTCGGCCGTGGGGTGGCATAGCGTTTCCCAAGACGGGCCGGGGCCGACAGTGGTGATACGGGACGGCGGATCAGCGGTGGAGCAGCACGAGGGCAGAGCTGCACGTCAGGCGGATGACGGATGGTGGTCAGGCCGTCTGCACGAGCTCTGGCGCGTCGCCGAAACGGCGCAGGACGTGACGGCTCTGGCCGATGCCCTCTACGACATGCTGCTCCGTATGCCCGGCGTACTGGCCGTCGTGGGTACCCACTGGAGCGGCGGGGTGCTGCACTATCTGCGCAGCGTCACCCTGGCGGAGCCGACCGCATCACTCGTAGAAATCGAACGGCCTATCGAATGCGCCTACGGCGAATCCGGCGCCACCGCGGCTCCGGACGGTGATCCGGCGGTCACGGTTCACGAAGTGTCGGAGCTGGACGCCGCCATGCCGCATGCCCGGGTGCTGGCGGCGGCCGGCGCGCGGAGCTTCGCCGCGTGTGCGGTACCGCTGGGGCAGGGCGGCTGGGCCTCGTTCATGGTCGGCACCGCGGGCAGGGACACCATCGATGCGACGCTGCGGACCCGGTTGAAGCAGGTGGCCGAGGTCGCCATGGTCTCGGACAGGCGCATCCTGGCGCGGCGGGCCGACGAGGTGCGCCAGGTGAGTGACGCCTTCCTGGCGGAGGCGTCGTTGCAGATGGATTCGAGCCTCGACGTGAAGAGCACCGTGCGGCGGGTGGCCCGCACGGCCGTTCCCGCCATCGCCGAGGGGTGCGTCCTGCACCTGTGTCTTCCCGAGGGACTGAAGCCCGTGTCCTTCGCGCACATGGACGCCGGTGAGCAGCAGTGGCTCGGCAAGGTCGCGGCCGAGGACCCCTGGCTGACGGAGGCGCTGCAGCGGGTGCTCGGCAGCGGGCAGGCACTGGCGCTCAGGGGTGAGGAGCTGCGCGGGGGACCCTTCGGGCCCGCCTCGTCCGGGGCGGGGCGGGCCGTGCGGGCGATCAGTGTGAACCCGCTCAGCGCCCGGGGCCGGGTTCTGGGCACCCTGACGTTTCTCTACCACCGGGTGATCGTGGCCGAGGGGGCGTCGCGGTTCCTCGCGGATCTGGCCGACCGGGCCGCGTTGGCCATCGACAGCAGCACCCTGTACGAACAGCGGCGCCGCCACGTGGTCTCCCTCCAGCGGCATCTGCTCCCGAGCGAACTGCCGCGGATTCCGGGACTCACGCTGAGTTCCGCGTACGAAGTGGGTGACGTCTCGCTCGATGTGGGCGGTGACTTCTACGACGCCGTCCCGGGGGCGCGGGGTGGGGTGACCCTCCTCATCGGCGACGTCTGCGGTCGCGGGGCAGAGGCGGCGGCGCTGACGGGGCTGGCCCGCCACACCCTGCGCGCCCTCTTCGAGGACGGCAGCACGCCCGAGCACGCGCTGGAACGGCTGAACCAGGCCCTGGTCAGGGAGAGCACGTCCCGCTTCGTGACGGCGCTCGTAGCGGTACTGGTACCGGACGGAGAGGGGTTTCGTGTGCGCTACTGGAGTGCCGGGCATCCGGCGCCTCTGCTGCGGCGTGCGGACGGCACCGTGGCGGAGCTCGTCGCCCACGGGGACCTGCTGGGCGTGCTGCCGGACATCGAGTACGGGTCCGGGTCTGTCCACCTGAAGCCGGGCGACGCGCTGGTGATGTTCACCGACGGAGTGACCGAGGCGAGAGCGGCCGACGGGACGTTCTTCGAATCGCGCCTGCGGAACGAGGTGGCGCGGCAGGGTGCCCAGGGTGCCGGTGAGGCCCGGGGGTTCGCCGGACGGCTGGCTGAGGCCGTCGTGGAGTTCCGGGCGACGGGCGCCGACGACATCGCTGTGCTCGTCGCACGGGCGGAGGCCACCGGATGAGCGGCGCCGCCGGGGAACGGAGGATCGATCACGACCTCGTCTGGGTGGTCGAGGATTCGCCGGAGGACGCCGAGGCCATCGCGCGGGCGCTCCGCCGTACCCATCCGGGTCTGGCACTGGACTTCACCGACCGGGGGACGGGTTTCGTCGAACGGTTGCTGGAAGCCGACCGCCGGCCGGGGCTCGTCCTGCTGGACCTGAAGCTGCCCGGCCCCAGCGGAGCCGAGGTGCTGCGGTCGATCCGCTCCCGGCCCGAACTGGACGGCGTGGCCGTGGTCGCCTTCACCTCGTCCACCGGGCCGGACGAGGTGGACACGACCTATGCGGCGGGTGCCGACAGCTACATCTACAAGCCGGTCAACTTCGAACTCTTCCGCGCGGTGCTGAAGGGGGCCGTCGACTACTGGCAGAGAAAGGCGAAGGGCGGGGACGAGGGCCCCGCCGCTCAGCCTCCCGCCTGATCCCTTCCGTCCCGATCCCTTCCGTCCTGGCCCCTTCCGTCCTGACCTCTTCCCGCCCGACCTCTTCCGTCCTCGCCTTCTCGTTCCTGTCCCTCTGCCTCCTCGCCCAGAGTGAAGAAGACGGTGGTCCCGCGGCCCGGTTCGCTGTCGAGCCACAGCTCGCCGCCGTGGCGCTCGACGATCCGTCTGACGATCGCGAGTCCCACACCGGTGCCGCCCCCGCGCTCGCCCTGCCCGTGCAGTCTGTGGAAGAGCTCGAAGACCTCCTCATGCCGGTCGGACGGGATGCCGATGCCGTTGTCCCGGACCATGACGGTCCGCCGCGGCGGACCGCCGGTCGGTGGGACGAGCGTGTCGACCAGGACCTCGACCGTGCGATCCCCCTGGTCGGCGGCGTACTTGGCCGCGTTCACCAGGAGGTTGACGAGCACTTCGTAGAGCCGGTTCTCGTCGGCGTACACCTCGGGCAGGTCATGTCTGATGACCCGCACGTGGGCTTCGGCCAGGCGTTCGCCGGCCACGTCGAGCGCGGAGTCCAGGACCCGGTCCAGTGGGACACGGGTGCGGTGGAGACCCCCTCGGCCCAGTCGGGCGAAGTGCAGCAGCGAGTCGAGCAGGTCGTCCATCCGGCCGGCCAGCCGCCGCATGGTGTGCAGTCGGCGGACGGTGGTCGCGTCGAGCTCCGCCCCGGCGTCCTCGATGACGAAGGCCGCGGCGTTGGAGATGCCTCGTAGCGGTTCCTTGAGGTCGTGCGCCGCCACGTGGGCGAATGAGTCGAGGTCGGAGTTGGTGATGCGCAGCTGTTCGTTCAACGCCGCCAGCTCCGCCTCGTGCCGGAGTACGAGTCCGGTCAGCGTGCGCCAGAGTTCGTGTGCGGTGGCGCGGTCGGTGGGCGTCCAGGGCAGGCACTGTCCGCGTACCACCGCGCGGAATACGGCACCCGAGCCGCGCGGGGTGAGCCGTTCGCCGCGCGGCCCGACCCGGACGGGCCTGGAGGGGTCGGTGGCCCATTGACGGGCGGTCGGACGGGCCTTGCGGAACCAGGCGAGGAAGTCGCCCGAGCGGCTCAGCGTCACCATCAGGGCCCCTGCCGGGCCGTCTTCCGGCAGACCGCCGGGATGGTCCGGCTCCTCCGAGAGGCGGTCCGTGCTCCAGACCGTGCCGGGGGCCGGCCCTTCCGCGCGTGCCCGAAGGGTCTCCAGCAGGGCGGAGGGAACGCTCATCCCGCTGATCGTGGTGCGGCCACCGCGACAGAGCACCGCGCCGTCGGCGTCCAGCAGATCTCTGAAGACGTCGTCACCCGCCAGGAGTGAGTCCTCCAGGTCCGAGGTGACCCGGGAGACGATCCGGTCGAGGCGCCCGCGCGAGGCGGTGTGCGCCTCGGCCCGCTCCCGTTCCTCGATGACCGCGAGTTGGAGGGAGAAGGCCACGCCGAAGAACTCGCACGCCGCCCGCATCTCCGGGGGCACGGTGACGGCGGCGTAGCCGTGGCAGGCGATCAGTCCCCAGAGTTCGCCTTCCCGGAGGACGCTCACCGACATCGACGACTTCACACCGATGTTCCGCAGGTACTCCAGGTGGAAGCCGGACACCGTGCGCAGCACGGAGTTCGACAGGTCCAGCGGCAGGCCCGAACCGGCGCGGAGGGGAGGGTGCAGGCCCACGCTGGTGTCGTCCACGTCGGCGATCAACCGGATCCAGTTGTCCCGGTAGAGCCGCCTCGCCTGGGGCGGGATGTCGCTTGCGGGGAACCAGAGTCCGAGCCAGGGCTCGCAGCCCTCGGCGGTGTCCTCGGCGACCACCTCTCCCGGCCCGTTCTCCCCGTCGAAGCGGTAGGCCACCACGCGGTCGAAGCCGGTCAGTGCCCGGATCTCACGGGTGGCCGCCCGGCAGCACTCGACTGCTGTCGTCGAGGACCTCAGACGCGTCAGAGCTCGCCGGACCCCCTGGTAGAAGTGCGAGAAGCGCGGCGCCGCGACGGCCCGCCACTCACACTCCAGAACGACCAGATCCCCGTGCCGGTGCGCGGTCACGTCGAACATCCGGGGGACGCCCGCCACATCGATGGAGACGGGGAGGACCAGGCTTGCCGCATCGTGCTCGGCGCAGATCTGGAGCGCCTCGGCCCAGTGCTCGGGGGACAGCACCCGCGTGACGGGCCCTCCGACCAGCTCCTCGGCGGCGATCCCCAGCAGGCGACGCGTGTTCAGTGCCGCGGTGTCCACGGTGCCGGTACCGGCCTCCACCGCGAGCAGGGTCCCGTGGGACTGGATCATGCCCAGCCGGTGAATGGGCTCGCTGACGCATTCGCTGAGGTCGAAGCCGATGGCGGCCGCCGCTTCGGCCTCGCGCTCCGGTTCCGGTAAGGACATCGCTTCTCCCCGTGCCGAGTTCTCGAACCGGTCTGCTCGGGTGGTGTCCGGTTTGTCGCGATCCTTCCACGGCACCCTGCGCCGGAGGAGCTGCCGCGGTCGTGTGTCGTCGTTCCCGGCGGCAGCAGCCCGCCGCGGGCGATCAGCCCCCGGTCTCGGCCGGCACCGCCCGCACGGCGGGTCCGGTCACCGGCGCCGCGCCCGCCGCAGCCCCGTAACGTCCATCTGGACCTGCCTCGGGTGCCCACCGGAAGCCCGGCCGGGACCGGGGCGGCAACAGCTGGTGTGCGGGGCCGACGGAACCGGGTAACGTCTTTGGCATGTTCTTCCAGACGGCCAGCTTCTTCCAGACACCGATTTACGAGTGAGCGCGTGACGGGCTCCCGCTGACGTCCCCCGGCGTCGCCGCGCCCGTCCCCCACCGATGAATCCGTAGATCACTTCAGACCATTCCGGGAGAACCCATGACCGTGAGCAAGAACATCAACAATCCCGTGGGCATGGGCGGCGGCCAGCGCAAGCGGCTCTCCCGCGCCGAACGGCAGAACAACGGCCCGCACCGCAACCTCGACCGCAAGGGTGCCGCCGACCAGAAGGCGGAGCTGGTGCGCAAGATGCGCGAGAAGACCGGCGGAGCCGAGAGCGCGGCCGAGGACGCCGGGCAGCCGGGCGACGACACCGCACAGAGCTGACGCGCCGCCGCAGCGAGGACGCAGCGCACGGAGCGGGGCCCACACCGCACGGAGCAGGGCCCGCACCGCGGCATACGGGGTCCGGGCCCTGCCGCCTTACCGGACGCGGGTGGCCGGGCCCCGCTCCGCTCCGGCCTCCCGCGTCCGGTCCAGCCACCCACGTCCCGGTCGGCCTCCCGGTGCGGGGGCCGGCCGGGGTCGCCGTCTCCGTCACGCGGCTCGGCTCCGCCCATCAGCTCCCCGGCCGGCCCGGCCCTTCGTGAGGTCGTGGAACGAGGCCGCTCACTGATGCCCGCAGTCGGGCGGGTGCCGACCGGACTCCTCCCGGCGGACGTGCCTGACCGCACGGCTCGTCCCGGTACGCGCCTTGACCTCAAGTGCACTTGATCCTTGAGGATCGACGTCCATGACACGCTTCCTTGACCTCGTCCGCCCTGCCGCCGGAACCGCCCTGATCAGCGAGTGGCTCACCGGCACCGCCGAACGCTCCCGCCTGGCCGCCGACACGATGACGGCCGAGTGGGCGGCAGCCCGGACACCCCCGGGGCGCCTGGCACAGCACGTCTTCCTCTCCACCGACGGCACCGGTCTCCTCTTCTACGCACAGTGGACCAGCGACGAGGACCACCTCGCCTGGGCCCGCGCCCACCGTGCCGGGACCGTCAGCCGCGTCGACACGCTCGTGCCCGGCATCGAACGCCCCGGACTGACCCGCACCCGGCTCACCCGCAGCGTGGTTCACGACGCGGATCAGCCGGTCGGCCTGTACGTCGTCAGCACGGTGGCGGTGGACGGCGACGGCCTGGAAGCCACCCTCGCCCCGGCGCCGGGCCTGCTCGCCGCGCACGTCCACCTGACACCGGACGGTGAACGGGCCGTGGTCGTCGCGGAATGGACCGACGCCGCCTCCCACGAAGCCGCCGCCCCCGGTGGCGTCGGCCACCGGAGGTACACGCTCCACGACGCGTTCGAGGATGACCGCCGTGAGCCCGGAGACCTGAAGGGGATTCCCGGCTCGGAGGGCTAGGGCCTGCCCGACCCTGATCCGCCGGACAGGCCCGAGGGCCTGTCGTCGAAACCCGGACGGGCCGTCGGCCCGGGGTCCTTCGTTCGGAACCGACAGGCCCTAGGTGAAGCACGCCAGGATCATCGGCAGGTCCTGGAGCCACTGCCTGAGACGGCTCCGCCTGCGGGCGGCGAGCAGGCACGGGTGGGCCGTGCCGTCGTGGAGGTGGACGACCACTCTGAGGTGCTTGGGGCCCTCGGGCGCGTACTGGACCGTTCTGATCTCGTCCCAGCCGAACTGGAGCGACCTGAACCGGAAGTCGATCGTCACCCCCATTTCGTCGATCATGAGCGCGCTGTCCGGCGCGACCGCCAGGAACGCGAGGTCGTCGGCCGGCGGCGCCCCGCCCCCGTATCCGTACCCGTATCCCGCCGGGGCCTGGTACATCGGGACCGGGGTGCTCGGCGCATGGGACGGCGGAGGGGGAATGGCCACCGTGGGGGAGTACCGTGCGGTGGCCGGTGCGATCAGGTCCAGCAGGTGCCCCAGCGTAGGCCGTTGGCCCGGGATCTTCGCCAGGCACGAGGCCACGACCGGGCGCAGGCCGTCCGGCACGGCGCTCAGGTCCGGCTGCTCGTGCACCGAGCGGTACATCATGCCCATCGGCGTACCCGCCCCGAACGCGCTGCCGCCCGCCGCCGCCACGAGCACGGCGCCCAGGGCGAACACATCGGCGGCGGGGCCCACCTCCTGGCCCTGCGCCTGCTCCGGCGCCAGGAACCCCGGGGTGCCGAAGGCCATCCCGGTGGCCGTCAGGCGCGGTGCCTCCAGGGCCCTCGCGATGCCGAAGTCCAGGACCCGCGGACCGTCCGAAGCCATGATGATGTTCCCGGGCTTCAGGTCGCGGTGCACCAGGCCGCAGCGGTGGATCGCCTCCAGCGCCTCGGCGAGAGCCGCGCCCAGCTGCCGCAGCCGCGCCTCGTCCATCGGCCCCTCGGCGTCGAGCAGTCCGGCGAGCGTCGGACCCGGTACGTAGGCGGTGGCCAGCCAGGGCGCTTCCGCCGCCGGGTCCGCGTCCACCACGGGGGCCGTGTGGAAGCCGCCCACGCTGCGCGCGGCCGCGACCTCGGCGCGGAACCGCTCCCGGAAGTGCGGGTCGGACGCGAGCTCCGGGCGCGCCACCTTCACCGCCACCGCACGGCCGCCCCGCGAGCGGGCCAGATAGACGGTGCCCATCCCGCCGGCGCCCAACTCCCGCTCCACGGCGTACCCGCCGATATGTTCCGGCAGGCCCGCACCGTCCGCCCCATACCTCATACGCTGTACGCCCCTCCCGAATCCGGCGCCCCAGTATGACTCAGGGCAACCCGTCCCTCACGGCGTCCGGCAGCGGTGGCGTGAACCGCCGAGGAGGGGTGACCGCGGAAGGCGGAGGCGGCGTTTTCCGGGCCCGCTCCCGAGGACGGATGTAACGCTTTCCGGCCCCGCTCCCAAGAAGAGGTGTAAGCGATCGCCATTCCGATCCGTCCTGAGGAGCCCTCCGTGCCACCGGACCGTACGGCAGCACCACCCGCACGTGACCCAGCGGGGTTCGCCGCTTTCTACGAGCAGCAGTTCGACGCTGTGCTCGGCTTCGTCACCAGACGCGTCGACAACCCCCACCTCGCCGCCGATCTGACGGCGGACATCTTCGTGGCCGCCCTGGAGAGCGCGCACACCTACGACGCGCGGCGCGGCGTACCGGTCGCCTGGCTCTACGGCATATCCCGCAACGTCCTGCACGCCCACTTCCAGGGCAGCTTCCGGGAGCAGCGGGCGGTGGCCCGGATCCGCGGGCACCGGCTGCTGGACGAGCAGGACCTCGGCGCCATCGAGGCACGGATCGACGCCGACCGCGCCGCCCGGCACATGGCGTCCGCCCACGCCGCGCTGTCGGAACCGCTGCGCAAGGTGCTGGACCTGGTCGCCCTGGACGGGCTGACCGTCCGCGAGGCGGCCCAGGCGCTCGGCATCACCGTGACCGCCGCCCGGGTGCGGCTGCACCGCGCCCGCAAGGCGCTGCGCGCCACCGCCACCAGCCGTCCCGCCCAGCTCGAAGCCCACCGCGAAGCCCACCGCGAAGCCCTTATGGAGGCCGCACAGTGAACGCCCCCCTGCACTTCAAGGAAGAGCTCGCCCGCGAGCTGGCCGGCCACGCCGCCACGCTGCCCGCCCCCACCGGCCGGCCCGCCCCGGTCCGGGCCCCGTCTCCGCTCCGCCGGGTGGCGTTCACCGCGGGCCTCGCCGCCGTCGCTGCCGGGGTGGTGGCCGCCCTGCCGTTGCTGTCCGGTCCGCACGACACCACACAGGCCGCTCCGGCCCCGCAGGCCACCGCCACCACCCAGGGGTCAGGCTCTGCCACCGCTTCTCCGACGCCGCACACCGGCGCGGTCGCCCGTCTGGACATCGCCAACGCCGACTACGCCGTGAAGTCCGGACCGGGCGGCACGGTCTCCGTGCAGTTGTTCCGCCGCAAGGGCGCCCCCGGGCTCCAGTCCACCCTGCGCAAGGCCGGCGTACCCGCCGCCGTCATGACGCCCTCGGCCTCGTGCCACGCCACGTTCCACAGCGACCGCGCCAATCTCAAGGCGCTCGACAAGATCCTCCCGCAGGACGAGGTGAAGCGGAACTCCCGCGGGATCTACCACGTGATCGACCCCGCCGCGATCCCCGAGGGGAATCATCTGGTCTTCGTCGTCACGTCCAGCGGACCCGACCTGCAGATGGTGGAGGTCACCCTGTCCCGGCAGGTGCCCCCATGCCTGCCCGCCGCTTAGGGAAATAGCGTGACGTGCCGCCGTGGACGGCGAAAGCCCCGCACGGGGGCGGACTCGTGCGGGGCTCAGGGAAGCGGCGGGGTGCGGGACCCGGGGGCCGAGCGCGGGCGGGTTCCGCCCGTTACCGCACGGGGAAGCCGAAGGTGTACCCCTGCTCCTTGAGCCAGGGCAGCACCTCGCGCAGCGCGGCGAGGGTCTCGGCGCGGTCACCGCCCGCGTCGTGGAAGAGGATGGTCGGCCCGTTGGAGATCTCGCTCTTCACAGTGGCGACGATCGCGGCCACCCCGGGGTGCTCGAAGTCCTTGGTGTCGACGTTCCAGCCCAGCGGCCGCATCCCCCGCGACGCGGCGAGGTGCCGGCTGTACGGGGTGAAGGCGCCGCCCGGGGCCCGGTAGTACTGCGGCCGGACACCGCCGGACGCCTTGGTGATCATGCGCTCGGCGTCCAGGATCTGCTGGGACTGGTAGGCCTCGGACTTGTGGTCCATGGCGGTGTCGTGCGAGATGGTGTGGTCGCACAGCCGGTGCCCGCCCGCCACGACCGCCTTGACGAGGTCGGGGTGGGCCTGGGCCTGGGTGCCCACCATGCAGAACGTGGCCTTGACGCCGCTCTCCTTCAGGAGTTGCAGCACCTGCGGGGTCCAGGTCGGGTCGGGTCC
Source organism: Streptomyces sp. NPDC088730 (assembly GCF_044751215.1). Taxonomy (NCBI): domain Bacteria; kingdom Bacillati; phylum Actinomycetota; class Actinomycetes; order Kitasatosporales; family Streptomycetaceae; genus Streptomyces; species Streptomyces sp. NPDC088730. The sequence goes on along the minus strand of NZ_JBIVLK010000006.1, from coordinate 114,453 downwards.
GTCGTCGATGGTGATGTTGACGCCCCGGGCACCGCGGTCGGAGGCGTGCACGATGCCCTCCGCGACCTTGCCGGCGGGCCCGTTGGCCGGGGCGCTGACCCGCGCCTGCGGCTGCCGTCCCCCGGTGGTGTCGGCCTGCGCGGTCCACACCGAGGTGGCCGCGGCCACCGCCGTCACTCCGAGCGCCGCCGCGAGAAGCCTGCCGTGCCATCCCCTTCCCTTGTGCTTCGCCATGTCCGCCCACCCCTTTGTTGTCTTCGCCGATGCCCTGCTCCCAAGTAGACACACGAACGCTCCAGCAAGATCCTCCCGTTACGGACCGCGGACAAAGCTGCAGGGGGGCGGCGACAAACGCAGGCGATCCGCGACAGCTTCGCGGGGCCCGCGAACCCCGGAAGCCGTCCGCGAGCCCGGACCCGGCGGGCCCCGCCGCCGCCGGCCCGGTCTTCCGGTCCGGTAGCTTCGGGCGCCATGACAGCCGATCAGTTCTCCATATCCACCGAGCGGGACGCCCTCTGCGGCTTCCTCGACAAGCAGCGCGCCGGTCTGCTCCGGAAGATCGAGGGGGTGTCCGACGCGGACGCCCGCCTGACGCCGACGGTCAGTCCGCTGTCCCTGATGGGTCTGCTCAAGCACTCGGCGCTCTGGGAGCGCCGGTGGTTCCAGGTCATCGTCGCGGGGCGGGTGCTGCCAGGTGAGTGGCCCGAGACGGCCCAAGAGGGCGGGCTCGACGAGGACTTCCGTGTGGACGAGCGGGACACGGTCACGTACTGGACGGGGTACTTCGAGGAACAGGCGGCCGTTTCGAGGGAGATCACCGCGGGTCTGCCGCTGGACGCTCCGTGCGCCCGCCGCGATCTCCGCGACGGCAATCTGCGCTGGGTCCTGCACCACATGATCGAGGAGACGGCCCGGCACGCGGGCCACGCCGACATCATCCGCGAGACGCTCGACGGACGTACCGGCATCTACTGACGGGGCTGCGGACCGGCTGTCGGACAGGGCCGTCGGACAGCCTCTCCGCCCGCCGGGGCCGGGGCCTGGCCGTGGCCCGAGCCCGCCCGTGTCCCTTACCGGCTCAGCGGAGGGTTCCACCGAACCAGGCCAGCAGGCGCGGCTTCTCCTCGCAGTCCGGGAGCGTGTCGGCCGCCAGGTGGTCGCTGTACCGCACGGTCCTCGGCGCCGCCTCGCACCGTGCCGGCAGGACGGGTTGCCCCAGGTACCAGCCGGACGCGAACACGGCGGCGACGACGAGGGCGGCTCTCGCGCCGCGCGGGGTGATCCGAGCGGGTATCGGCAGGGGCATGGCGGACGAGCCTACCGGCCGGCGCGCTCACCCCTCGAACGCCCCGGCACATCCCCGCGCCCGTCCGTCGATGCCCCGGTGAGCAGCCGGATCGCGACGGCCGCCAGCCAGCAGAGCCCGAACCCGGCGCCGAGCGTGAAGACCAGGACCGAGGCCGCCGAGGCCATGAAGCCGGTGAGGACGACGACCGGGGCGATCCGGGAGGCGAGCGCCCAGCCGCGGTGGCCACGGACCGCGAGCGGACGGGCCAGGACGACGAACGCGGCCGACAGCGCAAGGTATCCGATTCCCCCGGCGGCCATGTGACCGGCGCCGTGCGCGCTCATCGTGCCGGTCTCGGGCGCGCCGACGGGGAAGCCGCCCCCCGGGTCGGCCCGGAAGGCCGCGGCGGCCAGGAACGAGGCGCCGAACACCGCGATCAGGACCGGCCCCCAGGTGCCGCCCGGCCCGGGTCTCAGGACCCGGCGCAGGCCGACCGCCCCGGTGAGCAGCAGGGCGCCGGTGAGCAGGAAGCTCACGGTCTGGATCCAGCCCAGGTCGCCGAGGGCGAGCTGGCTGATCGCGTTGCGGGTGAATCCGAAGCCCTCCCGCGCGAGGCCCTGGGCGACACCCGCGCCGAGGAAGAGCGGGCCCGCGGCGACCGCGCCGGCCAGCGGCCACCGGGAAACCGGCCGGGCGGCTTCCCGCGAACCTGCGGCGATGGTCGGAGAGTTGAGCGTCTGCGTCATGACGGGCCTTCCTCGTCGAGTGTGGTCGCTATAACGACCGCCGGCACCCGGCGAAGTCATCGACCCGGCGCGAGTGACCTGAGTCACATCGCAGGGCGGCCCGCGCTCAGGACGGTTCCGGGCGCGGGGCCGCCTTCGTCATGGGACTCTTCCGGATCGCCGTGATCTTCCACCCGCCGTCCCGCTTGGCGAGGCTCACGGTGCGGTGCTGGGTGTACGGGGTGTTCAGCGCGAAGCCCCCTTTCTTCAGGTAGGCGGGGGCTGCGGCCGTGAACTCGATGACCGTGTCCATCTCCGCCGTGGCCGTCGCCCGGTCCTTGTAGAGCGTGGAGCGGTACCAGGCGGTCTTCACCTGGTGGGTGGTCAGCCCGTTGGCCCGGTAGAGGGCCGCCAGCTTCCGGCCGTAGCCCTGGGCTTTGAGCTGCTTGGTGAACCCCGGTGCGTAGAAGGCGAATTCGCTGTCAGCGCCGTCCGTGACGGTCCGGTGGTCGCGGTTGTCGGTGGCCGCCGAGTGCAGCGCGACGGTCCTGCGTACGGCGGTGACGTCCGGGTCGTCGTCCGGCAGGGAGCCGACGGTGTCGCCCCTGTCGTCGATGAGCGCCCAGAGGGAGCGGCCCGCCGCACCCGTGGGCGGCCCTCCCTGCGGGGTGGCGGCGGCCGGGGCGGGCGCGGCGGCGGGCGCCGGGGCCGGTTCGCAGCCGGTCAGCGCGAGGACCAGGGCGGCGGCGAGGGCGACCGGCAGGGCGGCCGCGGGGGAGGTGGGTGCGGAGTGGCGCATCGGGTCGCTCCAGAGAGGGGGAGTCGGGCGCGCCCCTCCGCGGGGCGCGCCCGGGGGGCGGGACGGTGATCCCCGAAGTCGGGCGGTGATCAGACCGTGGTCAGAGGGCGGGTTCGCGCGTCCACTGGCCGGACCAGTACGTCGCGGGCACGGGGCCGTACTGGACGGAGCCGGTCGCACCCTCGGTGTGCATGTACTCACCGGTCTGGCGGTTCCTGAAGCGGATGCGGCCGTCGACGCTCTCCTCGGTCCACTGGCCGCTCCACCAGGTGGCCGGGAACGTCCCGTACCGGACGGTGCCGCTGCCGTCCTCCGTGTTCAGGTACTCCCCGGTGGCCCGGTTCTTGTAGCGGTAGTGCCCGTCGGTGGTCTCCCGGGTCCACTGCGAGGTCAGGTCCGTGGCCGGCACCTCGCCGTACTGGAGGCGGCCGGTGCTGTCCTTGATGTGCATGTACTGGCCGGTCTCACGGTTCTTGTACCGGTCGTACGTCTGCGGGTAGCCGCCGTCCTTCTTCCAGACCCGCAGGTAGTCGACGTTCCACGACTTGGGCCAGACGTTGTTGTGCTGACCGGAGCCGGCGTCGGTGTACAGGCCGAGGATCATGCCCATGGGCATGTTGGGGGCGTCGTTGATGGTCTTGAAGAGCTGGTTGTCGTAGTAGAACTTCAGCTCGGTCGGCGTCCACTCCATGCCATAGACGTGGTATTCCTTCGTCGGCTTACCGCTCGGCACCGGGTTCTCCGAGGCGTCCCAGGAGCCGAGGAAGTCGGGGTCGCCCCAGCCGTAGGCGGCGACGCGCCAGGTGTCGGGCTTGCTGAAGAACGTCTCGATGAAGTCGATCTCGGAGTTGGCCGAGGCGCTGGAGGTGTCGTCCGTGCCGACCAGCCAGAGTGCCTGATGGCCGCCGCCGCCGGCGTCCGAGAACTTCGCCCGCGTCTCGAAGTAGCCGTACCGGGTGGAGTATCCGTCGAACTTCGGCTCGTGGTGGTCGTTCGGCATGTCGTAGTTGAAGCGGTGCCACCAGTCCTGGTTGAAGGTCTGGATGCTGGAGATCTTCACCGTGCCGTCGTACTGGGGGTTCCAGGCCGGGGTGTCCGGGTCCAGTCGCTCGGTGAGCACGCCGTCGGCGACGGTGTAGCGCGCCTTGGCGTTCTCTCGCTGGGGCGTCCAGTGGGGCAGGTAGTACGGCAGCCACTTGTCCTCGTCGAGCGAGGTGCCGTCGAACTCCTCCTGGAAGTCCATCGTGTAGCCCGGCTTCGAGACCGGAGTGGACGGGAAGTCGGCGGCTCGGGCGCTCTGTCCGCTCAGCGCGGTACCCATGAGGCAGAGAGCGGAAGTCAGCACGCCGGTGAGCAGGGTCCGCAGGGGACGACGTCTCACAGTAGCTCCTTAGGGAGGGCTCTTGCGTAGCTCTTTCGTAGGTAACTTTCCTTCGAAAGCGTGCCCGCAATCTGCCGGTGAGCCCCAGGCTCTGTCAATGCCTCGCACAATGCTCCGGGTCGGAGACGGCTCCGGTCAGGAGTTGAGGACCCGGTCGACGGTCACCCGCATGCCGGCCCGCACCAGATCGCGCGCCGCCTCCACCGCTCCGACGCTCACCACGTCGTCCACCAGCGCCGTCAGGGCGAGCGGGGGCGCCTCGTAACAGATCTCCGCCAGCCGGCTCCGGATCGGATCGAGCACCACGGCACCGGACTTGGCCAGCCCCCCGCCCAGCACGATCAGTCGGGGGTCGACGGCCAGCACCATCGCGCCGATGCCGTCCGCGAGGGTGCGGGCGTACGCGTCGACCGCGGCCCGCGCCGCCGGGTCCCCGTGCGCCGCGCGGGCGAAGGCGAGCGCCCCCGCCTCATCCTCGCTGTCGCGCGCGGAGCCGGAGGCCGCGAACAGCTTCGCCGGGGCGTCCTGCCAGCCCAGCCCGGGGTGGCGCCCGATCTCGCCGGCCGCCCCGGTCCGGCCGGTGAACGGGAGTCCGTCGACCAGCACGCCCACCCCGAGCCTGCCGCCCATCTGCACGTACAGGATGTCGGGCGTGCCCTGGGCGGCGCCGATCCGGTGCTCTGCGAGCGCGGCCAGGTTGGTGTCCTTGGCCGTCACCGCGGGGCAGCCCAGCCGGTCGCCCAGCTCACGGGTGAGCTCGACGCCCGTCCAGCCGGGGATGACGACGCTCAGCCGCACCGTCCCGGCGCTGTCGACGATGCCGGGCGTACCGGCACCCACCGCCCACAACGGGGTCTCCGGTGCGGGGAGCTGGCCGCGCACCAGCGCCACCGCCGCGTCGATGCGCCGCTCCGGCGTGTCCTCCGCGAGCAGCGGCGCGTGCGCGGTCACGGCCGATTCACCGGCCAGGTCCGTCACCCGCGCCCAGACGCCGTCCACGTCGAAGCGGAGCCCCGCGAGACGGCCTGCGCTCCGGTCGAAGGCGTAGCGCTGGGCGGGCCGGCCGCCGGTGCGGACCGTGTCCTGGCCGTCCGGCCTGAGCAGCCCGGCCTCCAGCAGGGCCGTGACGATGCCGCGCACGGTCGGCCGGGAGAGGCCCGTCACCCGGGAGAGCGCGTTGATCGTCAACGGCACGCCGTCGTACAGGAGATGCAGTACCCGGCTGGTGTTCAGATGCCGGAGAGAGCTCTGGTCACCGCCGGGCGGGACCTCCGCGTCGCTCATCGAATCCCCTCGACGGTCCCCGCGCACCGGGACGGAACCGGTGTGACATGGGCCACTTTGATAGAAAACTTTCTTACTAAACCTCGGATACACGGCTAGTGTCCCGACTCGTCATCCTGCCACATGGCGCCTGCGCCTTTCCCGAAAGCGATCAACCCGATGAAGCTCAGAACAACGCTGGCCGGGACCGTGTTCGTGGTGCTCTCCGCGGCTTCCTGCGCGCCGGGCGCCGGCAGCGAGGCTCCGGCCGCGTCCACCGGCCCGGTCAAGACCGGTGTGCCCGAGGACAACGTCACCCTGAGTCTGGTCTCCACCCCGGAATCGGGTGCGGCCGTCAAGACCATCATCGAGGCGTTCGAGGCGATCCATCCCAATGTGCGGATCGATTACCAGGACACCAACTACGACGACTACAACAAGAGCCTCAACCTCTCGCTCTCCTCGCCCCAGTCGCCGGACATCGCGCTGCTGAACTCCGTGGGCACCACCGTCAAGGACAACCTCGTCCGCGACCTCTCGCCCTACGGGAAGGCGTACGGCTGGGACAAGACGTACGCGAGCACCCAGCTCGACCAGTGGCGGGTGGCCGCCGACGGCTCGACGCTCGGCGAGGGCAAGCTCTACGCGGCGCCCGCCGGGTTCTCGCTCGTCGGCGTCTACTACAACAAGGCGAAGGCCGCGCAGCTCGGCATCGACGAGCCCCCGTCCACGATGGAGGAGTTCGAGGCCGCGCTCGCCAAGGCCAGGAAGGCCGGCGAGACCCCGCTCCAGCTCGGCAACGCCGAGGGCCACGCCTCCTTCCCGATCCAGCTCGCCGGCCAGTCCGCCGACGGGGCCGAGGCCGCCGCGAAGTGGACCTTCGGGCAGAAGGGCGCCACCTTCGACACCGCGGGCAACCGGGCCGCCGTCACCAAGGTCGGGGAGTGGGCGAAGAAGGGCTACCTGCCCAAGAGCGCCAACGGCACCGACCTGCAGAGCGCGACCGACAAGTTCAGCAAGGGCGAGGGCCTGTTCTTCGTCGACGGGAACTGGGACGCCGCGAAGATCGGCTCGAAGCTGGGCAAGGACGCCGGGTTCTTCGCCTTCCCCGGTGAGCACGCCACCGCCATCGGCACGTCCGTCGCGTACGCCGTCTCCACCCGTTCCGAACACCCCGACGCGGCCGCCGCCTTCCTGGACTTCCTGCACTCGCCCGAGGCGTCCGCCGCGCAGTTCAAGGCCGGGTTCATGCCCGCGGACATCAAGGCCGCCAAGCCCGAGAAGGGCACCGTGATGGCGGACATCGTCGCCGCCTGGGCGAAGGTCAACGCCGAGAACGGCCTCGTGGGCTTCAACAACAACGCCACCGCCACCATGAACGACAAGCTCACCGCCGCCACCCAGGAGCTCCTCGCCGGAAAGACCGACACCTCCGGCTTCATCAAGGCCGTCCAGAACGAGTGGGCCGCCACCCATGGCTGATGTACTCCCCGGCGGCGGGCGGGTGGCCGAGGACGCCGCCCGCCCGGTGCGCGCGGCGAAGCCGTCATCGAACCGCGCCGGACGCGACCGTCTCGGTCCGCTCCTGTACGTCCTGCCGGCCTTCCTCTTCTACGGCGCGTTCGTCATCGCACCCTGGGTGCACAGCGTGTGGCTCTCGTTCTGGAACTGGAACGGCGTCGGCGTCGCCACCTGGGCGGGGTTCGGCAACTACACGGCGGTCTTCAGCGAGCCCGCCCTGCGCAGCGCCCTGCTCCACGCCTTCGTCTTCATCCTCTTCTACACCGTGATCCCGGTGGGCCTCGGGCTCGTGCTGGCCGCTCTGGTGGCCTCGGTGCCCTGGCGGGCGATGCCGCTGATCCGTACCGTCATCTTCCTCCCCCAGGTCCTCCCGCTCGTCGCCGTCGGCGTCGTCTGGAAGTGGATCTACAGCGAGGACGGCCCGCTCAACCAGCTCCTGCGCGCCGTCGGCCTCGGTGACTTCACCCGGGCCTGGCTCGGGGACTTCTCCTGGGCGCTGCCGACCGTGGGCCTCATCGGCACCTGGGTCTCCACCGGCCTGTGCTTCCTGCTGCTGCTCTCCGGCATCGGCAAGATCGACCCGTCGCTCTACGAGGCGGCCTCCCTCGACGGCGCCGGCCGGCTGAGCCAGTTCCGGCACATCACGGTGCCGGGCCTGCGCAAGGAGATCGGCGTCGCCTGCACCGTCACCGTCATCGCCGCCCTCGCGGGCTTCGACGTGGTGTACGTCATGACGGGCGGCGGGCCCGGCTACTCGACCATGGTCCCCGGTGTCCAGGTCTACCAACTCGTCTTCACCGCGGGCCGCGTGGGCACCGCCTGCGCGCTCGCCACCGTGCTGTCCGTACTCACCTGCGCGGTCATGTACGTCCTGAACAGGCTCACCCGGGAGCGATGAAATGTCCAAGCACCTGCCCCGGCTCGTCCTGATCCTGGCCGCCGCGTCGGTTCTCTTCCCCTTCCTCGCGCTCCTCAGCGCCGCCCTCCAGCCCCAGACCGAGCTGTCCCCGGGCCTGGAATGGCCGTCCGATCCCCAGTGGGGGAACTTCGCCACCGCCTGGACCACCGCGGGCTTCGGCTCGCTGCTGAAGTCGAGCGCCGTGATCGCGCTCGGTGTCGTGCCGCTCGCCCTGGTCCTCGCGACGCTCGCCGGGTACGGGCTGTCGGCCATGCGGCTGCGGGTCAAGGGCCCCCTGTTCGCGGTCCTGATGCTGGGCATGGCGCTGCCGTACGAGGCGATCGTCATCCCGCTCTACTACGACCTGCGCTCGGTCGGCCTGCTGAACAGCTACTGGGCGGTGATCCTGCCGCTCATCGGTCTGTTCATGCCCTTCGGCGTCTACTGGATGCGCACCCACTTCGAGTCCCTGCCCAAGGAGCTCACCGAGGCCGCCTCCGTCGACGGCGCGGGCAGCTGGCGGACGCTGACCAGGGTGCTGCTGCCGACCGCGGGACCCGCGCTCACCACGCTGGGGCTGCTGTACTTCATGTGGTCCTGGAACCAGTTCCTGCTCGCGCTGGTCCTGATCCAGGACCCGGCGATGCGCACCGCGCCGTCCGGACTCGGCAAGTTCGTCCAGCAGTTCGGCCAGAACATCCCGCTGCTCTCCGCCGGGACGATCATCGTGATCACGCCGATCGTGCTGCTCTACCTCTTCTTCCAGCGCCACTTCATCAAGGGCATCCTCCAGGGTGCCGTCAAGTAATGAGGACTTTTCCGTGACCGTCACTCTGGCGATCGTCGGCGCCGGGGCCCGGGGGGCCTCGTACGCGCGCATCGCAGTCTCCGAGGGCCTGGCGACCGTCACCGCCGTGGCAGACCCCGACCCCGCCCGCCGCCTGGCCCTGGCCGAGGAGTTCGGCCTGCCCGAGGCCAACGTCTTCGAGGACTGGGCCGCGCTCGCCGCCCGGCCCAGGCTCGCGGACGCCGCCGTCGTCGCCACCCCCGACCGGCTGCACGCCGAACCGGCCGTGGCGCTGGCCGATCTCGGCTACGCCCTGCTGCTCGAAAAGCCGATGGCACCGACGGAGGCGGACGCGCGCCGCATCGTCGAGGCGTCCGTGCGCAACGACATCCTGCTCGGCGTCTGCCACGTGCTGCGCTACACCGCCTACTCGGTGAAGCTGAAGCAGCTGATCACCGACGGCCGGATCGGGGACATCGTCAGCGTCGAGCACCTGGAGCCGGTCGGCTGGTGGCACCAGGCGCACTCCTACGTACGCGGCCAGTGGGCGGTCGAGGCGCGGTCCTCCCCCATGCTGCTGGCCAAGTCGAGCCACGACATCGACTGGCTCGGCCACCTGGTGGGCCGCCCCGTCGAGCGGGTCTCCTCCTTCGGCGGCCTCCACCACTTCCGGCCAGAGAACAAGCCCGACGGCGCGGGCGACCGCTGCGTCAGCTGCCCCGTCGAGCGCAGCTGCGTGTACTCCGCGGTCCGCATCTACGAGCGGTTCCTCGGTGACCCGGTGTACGAGCAGTGGCCGCTCGGCGTGCTCACCGACGACGTCTCCCCGGCCGGGCTGCGCACCGCCCTCGCGGAGGGGCCCTACGGCACCTGCGTCTACGCGGGCCACAACGACGTGGTCGACCACCAGGTGGTGAACCTGGAGTACGAGGGCGGCGCCACCGCCTCTTTCACCATGACCGCGTTCACCGCCCTCGACTTCCGCAAGACCCGGGTCTTCGGCACCCGGGGCTCGCTGGAGGGCGACGGGCGCCGGATCACGCTGCACGACTTCCTCACCGACACCCAGGAGACCTTCGACCTGGACCCGGACGGCGGGGCGTCGGCGGCCGACGGGCACGGCGGCGCCGACACCGAACTCCTGAGGGCCTTCCTCGCGGCGGTCGCCGGCGGGGACCGTTCGCTGGTGGGCTCGGGACCGTACGAGACGCTGGAGTCCCACCTGGTCGTCTGGGCCGCGGAGCGGGCCCGCCGGGGCCGCACGGTCGTCACGATGGAACCGGTCGCGTCCGGGTCCTGACCGGCCGGGCCACCGAGCCGGGCCTTCCGGCCGGGGCGGCTCGGACCGGAGAACGTGCGCGAGGGCGCGTGCGGGGAAACACCCCGCACGCGCCCCCGGCCGTCAGGCCGTTACGGGACGAGCTTGAGGAGCTTGTTGGGGGAGCCGGTTCCGACGCCCGTCAGGACGCCGGAGGTCGCGCCGTTCACGAGTGCCGAGGCCACGGCCGCCGGGGAGGCGCCCGGGTGGTTGGTCAGGTAGACCGCTGCCGCACCGGAGACGTGCGGCGCGGCGAAGGAGGTGCCGTCACCGGTGTAGGTGGCGGTGTCCGAGCTGTTCCAGCCGGCCGTGATGCCGGAGCCCGGCGCGAAGATGTCCACCGCAGGACCGTAGTTCGAGTAGCTCGCGCGGGCGTCGGTCCGGGTCGTGGCGCCGACGGTGATCGCGGTGGCGACCCGGGCCGGGGAGTAGTTGGACGCGAGCGCCCCCGAATTGCCGGCCGCGATGGAGTACGTCACCCCGGACGCGATCGACTTGCGCACCGCGTCGTCCAGCGTGGTGCTGGCGCCGCCGCCGAGCGACACGTTCGCGACGGACGAGGCGACGTGGTGGGCGGTGATCCAGTCGACCCCGGCGATGACCCCGGCGGTGGTGCCGGAGCCGTCGTTGCCGAGGACGCGCACGGCGACGATCTTCGCCTTCTTCGCCACCCCGTAGGTGGTTCCCGCGACGGTCGTGGCCACATGGGTGCCGTGGCCGTAACCGTCCTGGGCGGTGGTGTCGTTGTCGACGAAGTCGTAGCCGTACGAGGCCCGGCCGCTGATCTCCTGGTGGGTGATGCGCACCCCGGTGTCCAGTACGTAGACGGTCGTGCCGCCGCCCGCGGAGTCCGGGTAGGTGTACGTGCCGCTCAACGGCAGGTTCGGCTGGTCGATGCGGTCGAGGCCCCAGGGGGCGTTGCTCTGGGTGGCGGTCGCGTGGACCTTCTGGTCCTGCTCGACCGAGGCGACGGCCGGGTCGGCGGCCAGCCGCCGGGCCTCGGTGCTGCTGAGAGCCGCGGCGTAGCCGTTCAGCGCCGATGAGTAGGTGCGCTCGATCCGGCCGCCGTAGCCGGCTATGAGCTGCTTGCCGGCGGTCGCGGACGCCTTGAGCCCGGCCGACTGCTTCAGCGTGACGATGTAGCTTCCGGGTACGGCCTCCGCTGTCCCGGCGTGCAGGACTCTGCCTTCGGGCGCGGCCGCCTGGGCGGGTAAGGCCGCACCGACCGCGGCTGCCAGTGCCACGGTCGTCGTGGTGGCGATCAACGCGGCGATCCGCCGGCGGGTGTTGCGCAGTGCTGCCATCGGGAGGTCCTCCTCGAACGGTGGCGCGCGGGGGTCCACGCGCCCATGGGTTGCGGTGTACGGGGTCCGTACGCCACAACCGACGATGGCGCGGCGGGTTCGGGCCGGGCAAGCGATCCCGGGTTGCTGTCATGACCTCGTCACAGCGTTGACTGTGCGTCAACTTGCCGCAACGTTGGGCAACATGGCCTTCGCGCAACGTGCACGGCCGCCCGTCACCACGTCACCACGTCACCACGTCACCACGTCACCACGTCACCACGTCACCACGTCACCACGTCACCGGCAGGGTCCGCGGGGCCCTGGTGGTCTGCCCGGTCCGCCAGCGGGGCGGGCCGGCGGCGCGGAGGCCGGGCAGCCTGCGGGTCAGTGCGGTCAGGGCTTCCTGGAGCTGTACGCGGGCGAGCTGCGCGCCGACACAGAAGTGCGCGCCGTGACCGAAGGCCAGGTGGGAGGGGGCGGCCCGGGTGAGGTCGAGCAGGCCCGGGTCTCCATAGACGTCCTCGTCGTGGTTGGCGGACGCCATGAGCGCGATGACGGACTCCCCCTCCCCGACGCTCACGCCCCCCAGCCGGACGCTCTCGGTGGCCACCCGCACATTGGCGCCCATGGCGGCCTGGGTGTACCGCAGGAGTTCCTCGACGGCGCCCGGGACCCGGTGTTCCTCGCGGCACAACAGCGCGTAGCGCTCCGGCTGTTCGAGCAGGAGGTGGACGAAGCCGGCCAGCCGGTTGGCCGTGGTGCCGTAGCCGCCCGTGAGCAGCACGAGGCAGAACGAGACCAGCTCGCCCTCGCTCAGCCGGTCGCCGTCGTCGCGCGCCGCGATGAGCGTGCTGAGCATGTCGTCGGCGGGGCGGTCCCGCTTGGCCGCGACGAGCCGGGTGAGGTAGCCGGTCATCTCCTCCACGGCGGCGGTCACTTCGGCGTTCTTCGCGGTGGTGCTGCGCAGGATGCCGTCCCAGGCGTCGAGCAGATCGGCGTCCACCCGCGGGGTGCCGAGCAGATCGCAGATGACGGTGAGGGGGAGCGGCCGGCAGAAGTGGGGGACGAGATCGGCCCCCGGCCCCTTCCCGTCCTCCTCCGCCGCCGCCGTCATCCTCGTCAGCAGCTCGTCCGCCAGGCGCGCGATGTCCCGGCGCATCGCCTCCGACCTGCGGACCGTCAGCGCGGGCGCGACGAGCCTGCGCAGCCGGGAGTGGTCGGGCGGGTCGGTGGCCAGGATCGAGTCGGGCAGGGCGGTCGTCCGGCCCCCCGGCCCCTTCCCCCGGGTCGCGCGGCTGCGGCTGAACCGGGGGTCGGCCAGCACCCGGCGCACGTCGGCATGGCGGGTGACGAGCCAGGCGGTGCCGCCGCCGGGCATCCGTACCCGGACGACGGGTTCGTGCCGGCGCAGCTCGGCCAGCTCCGGCAGCGGGTCGAGCCCGTCCGCGTGGCCGAGCGGGAACGACCGGGGCTGTCCGGCCGGCGGACCGGGCCGTTCCCCTGCACCGGGCTGCCGTAGCTGATCGGGCTGGCTCATGCGGTCCTCCGTCGGAGCTCTCGGGGGGTGGGGGACTTCGTAATCAGCGGGATTCGGGGGGGGGGGGCGGGACGTCGTAGTCAGCCGGATTCGAGGGGTGCGGGACGTCGTGCTCAGCGGGATTCGTACACGGACACGTGGTAGGTGCTGTCCCGGTTGAAGGGGGCGCCCGCCCAGCTCCCCCAGCGCTCCTTGAGCCGCAGCCCCGCCTGGTGTGCCATCAGGTCGAGTTCCCCCGTGCTCGCGTACCGGAACTCGACGCGCATCCGCCGGGTCCGGTCGTTCTCGTGGATGACGTAGTGCGAGCTGTAGCGCTGGACCGACGGGTCGATCCGCCGGTAGCAGAGGATCAGGTGGTCCTCCCCCTCGGAGACGACCTGGGAGCCGGTCGCGGCCACCGCGAGGGCCTCCGGCACGTGGGAGTCGAAGACGAAGACACCGCCGGGCGCGAGGTGCTGCGCCACCCGGGCGAAACACCGTGCCTGGTCGGCCTGTTCGCGGAGTTCGAAGAAGGTGCCGGCCGCGAGGTAGACGAGGGAGAAGACGTCCCCCTCCGGCACCGGTACCCGGGAGAAGTCGCCGATGGTGACGGGCAGGTCGACGCCGCCGGGCTTGGCCCGGAGGCGGCCGACCATGGCCTCCGACGCGTCGATGCCGTGCACGTCGAGGCCGCGGGCCCGCAGCGGCAGGGCGACGCGGCCGGTGCCGATGCCGAGTTCGAGCACCGGTCCCTGGCCGGCCAGCGCTTCGAGGGCGTCCACGGTCGCGGCGCTGACGCCGGGCTTGCCGAACCAGCGGTCGTAGTCGTCCGCGAACTCACGCGCGTAGTGCGGGCGTCGGTTCTGGGTGGTGGGCTCTGACGTCATGCGGATGCGGCTCCTAACCGAAGGGGTGGGGGCGCCCGGGGCCGCTGCCCGTGGGCAGCGGCAGGGCGCCGGGTGCGATGACGCGTACGACGTGGACGCCCGCTTCGCGGGCGGGCCGGGAGGTGGTGTCGACGAGGATCGCGTCCTGGCCGGTGTGCTCGGCGAGGATGCGCAGGGGGTCAGCCGAACCGGCCCGCGCGGAACGGGTCCCGGCCCCCGCCGGACCGGCCTGCGGTGCGCGGGCCGGTCCCCACAGGCTCAGGCTGTCCTGCCGGTGGTACGCCCACAGCGCGTGCTGGACGGCCGTCCCGGGCGGGGTCGTGCCGTGCCACTGCGCCCAGGCCCGCCGGGCGGTCTCCGTGCCCATGCTCCAGCGCACCATGAGCGCTTCGTACGCGGCCTTCTCGACCAGCGCCGGGAGCGTGTCCTGAGGTCCGCACCGGGCGCCGAAGGCCTGTCCCGTGCCGTCGGGCCGGTGCAGGCACGCCACCACGCAGGCGGCGCCGGCCGGTGCGGGCAGCGCGAGCGCGGTGACGACCAGCCCCCGCGCCTCCGTGAGCGCGCCCAGCGCTCCGCCCAGCTCCCCCGGCAGCCGGTACGGGGGCCACTCGGCGGGCCCGTACCAGCTGCGGCGCACCAGATCGCGTTCCAGGACCTCCCACGCCGCGTGGCGCGCGGCGGCCCCGGGGTCCGGGTGGGAGGCGACACCGGTGGAGCCGGCCGACTCCGTGGCGCCGCAGCCGGGCGGGGGCCGGTGCCGGAGGTACGCGGACCCGGCCGGTACCCGGATCTCGGCGCCCCGCACCGTACGGCCGCGCACCCACAGCCGGCGCTCCTCCGGCAGCTCGTGGGGCTCCAGGGCGGGCACGCCCTCGCGGCGCAGCTCGCTCCAGGTGGCGACGGTCCCGGCGGCGGCCTCGGCCTCCCGGCCCGCCACGATGTTCCCCATCCGTTCGAGGAGTTCGCCGCGCGCACCCCGTACGAGCTGGTCCCTGTCGTGTCCGGTGGCGCTGCCGACGATCAGCCGGGCCCCGGCGGTGGCGACCGCCCCCTCGAACGCGGCGGACCGGGCGGCCACCCGCGCCATCAGGACGCCGGGGTGGTCGGGGTAGGGCACGAAGACCTGTGGCGTCCACGCGCTCACGCGGGCCCCCCGGGGCCGGAGTCCTCGGGTACGTATCCGCCGTCGCGCACGGGTTCCCCGGTCACCGCCGCGCACTCCGCCAGCACGGTCCGGCCGTGCGGGGTGAGGCTGTCCGGGTGGGCGGCCAGGGTCCGGACGGCCTGCCGGGCGCCGTCCAGCAGCTTCGCGTACCGGGCACCGACCGCCGCCGGACCGGGGTCCGGGAACGGTTCCGGGGCCAGTGCGCGGTAGAGCAGCACGCTGCGCGCGAGGACGACGGTCTGCTGGAAGAGGCCGGCCAGCGGACGCGGGTCGGCCCGCAGCGGGGTGGCGACCAGCAGCTGTCCGGGCTGCTCCGCCCCGGCCCGACCCGCCCCGTCCGGCAGCAGGAAGGGCTCGGCCACCGCCGCCGCGTTGCACCGGGTGTGCGCCCCCTCGTGGACCAGCGCCTCCGCACACCGCACGGCGCCGGGCAGTCCGTCCGGACTGTCCAGCAGACGGCTCCGGTTGACGAGCACCGCCCCATGGACGGCGAAGTCCGTGAATCCGTCGATCGCCGCGCCCCCCAGCAGCGCGACCTCGACCACCGTCGCCCGCAACTCGGCGGCGTTACGCGGCAGGACACGCTGCAGCAGGCCCAACGCCGCCTCCAGCACGTCCCGTTCGGACTCTTCCCACTCGACGACGTCCGCCGTCACCGTCGGGGAGTCCGCGCCCCGCGCCGGAACCGACCGCAGCGCACGCGCCACACTGCGGCGCAAGTGCCCCTGCGGTGCGGCCGCCGCGCAGACGGGGGCGGGCGGCACCCGGTCGAGCCGCTCCGAGAACGACCGGAGCCGGTCGGGCCCGAGCGGGCCGGTCCGCAGGGCGCGCTGCACCAGATGAACGGTCTCGACGGCCGCCGGATGGTGCAGGGACTCCTGCGGCACCCGCAGCTCCGCCCGGTCGAGCACCGCGCGCATCCGCTCCCGCAGCAGTGTCCGGTCCTCCACGGCACCTCGGGCACTCGGCTCCACCCGCATGAGGCCCTCCCTTCGCTCGCCACTCCTCCTGGGCCGGTCACGCCGTGACGCACCCCCGCACGGATGACGCCGTGCGGCGGGCCGGAGCCCGCCGCACGGCGCGCACGGTGGTGCCGACTCCCCCGACGTCCTAGTCGGGGAGGTCGACCATCAGCGCGAACTCGGGAAGCTCCTCTTCCGCGACCTCTTCGATGTGCTGGGTCTCCTCGTTCATGACGGACTCCCTTCACCACACCGGTCCCACCGCTCTCGGAAGGAATCCACCCGGCTGGGCTCATCGTTGAGCGACGGGCCCGGCGTTGCCAATGGCGATCGGCCGGCGACGGTGCGTGGCGGACAAGGTGTCGTGGGCCGGAATCCGGCTTGCGACGGGACCGCGCCCGCTGAACGCCGCACGCCGTACCGCCGGTATACGCGCGTGCGGCCGGGTACGGGCCACGCGCTCAGGTCCGGGCGCGCTCCGCAACCCCGCCGATCGCGCCGGTCGCGGCGGCGGCACGGCACGGCAGGTTGTCCAGAACCCGGAGCGGCCCGTGGTGATCCCGTGGTGATCAAGTAGCCCGTGGTGGCCGAGCGGCCTGTGGTGGTCAGGGACCGGGCGCCACGATCGTCTGCCCGGCCGCCCTGCCCGCCGCGATGGCCCGGTCCTCCGCCTCGTACGCGAAGGCCGTCCGTCCCCAGCGCGCGGACAGTGCGGGGAACACCTCGCGCCACTCCCGTCCCCCTACCTCGTCCACCAGCCGGGCCACGGTCTCCGGCAGCGAGCCGGCGTAGTCGTGGACGGGCCGGTAGCCGAGTTCGCGCTCGGCGCTGCTCACGTCCATGACGAAGGAGCGCTCCAGGGACCACGGCGTCCGGCCGAGTCCGGGCGCGCCCGGCCCCCGGATCAGGTACTGCTCGCTCTCGCACCCGAGGACCGCGTCCACGGCGGCGGCCATCTCCCGGACCGTCGGCGGCCTCGGGTCACCGGCGTTGAGCACCCGCCGGCCGGGGCGCAGGGCGGCTCGCAGGATCAGCTCGGCGAGGTTGCGGGTGCCCGTGGGGTGGCAGATACCCGCCCCCTCGTACGCCAGCAGCCGGACCGGACGCCGGTCGAGGGCGCGCTTGACGAAGTACCATTCCCGAGGGATGGCGGAGCCCGGCCCGTGCACCATCCCGGCCCGCAACAGCGTCACCGGGAACGGCGCCCGCTCCCACAGCGCCCGCTCCAGCGCCGCCTTGCCGCCGGCGTACGTCGTGTCGTCCGGTACGACCGTGGGCTGCTCCTCGGTCACCGGGACGGGATAGCGCGTACCGCCCGCGTCCGGGTCACCCCGGTAGACCATGAACGTCGAGACGACGACGGCGGCGCCCAGCTCACCGCCCAGTCCGACCAGTTGTTCCGCGTGCCGGGAGCCGTACGCGACGCAGTCGACGAGCAGATCGCATCCCGTCCCCACCACCCGCCGTAACGCCCCGTCGTCGTTCCGGTCCGCGGTCAGGGCCCGTACCCCCCACTCCCGGGGCCACGTCCCGCCCCCGCCCCGGCTGACGGCCCGTACGTCCCACCCCGCCGCCACCAGCCGCTCGACCGCCGCCGTCCCGATCTGCCCGGTGGCCCCCAGGACCACCGCGGTCCTCGCCGTCCCCATGCCCCGCCCCTCTCCGTGTCCCCGGCCGGAGCGCCCGGACAGTACCGGCCCCCCGGGCGCTCCGCCGGCACGTCGCCCCAAGAGGCGGCTGATCGTACTCCCGCCGGACCTCGCGGGAGACTTTGGCCACATCGGGCCGGCGGCGGGGATGCCGGGGCCGCGCCCGGCTGTTGGCGAATGGGAGACACCCTCCGCTTACGAACAGGACACCCCGTGACAGACGTGACCGCCGACCGTGCAGCAGACACCCTCTCCCGCCCGTTCGCCGTGCGCGGGCTCACCTCCCGCAACCGGATCGCCATGGCACCGATGACCAGGCAGTTCTCCCCCGGCGGCGTCCCGGGCGAGGACGTGGCGGACTACTACGCGCGGCGGGCCGCCGGCGGCGTCGGGCTGATCGTCACCGAGGGCACGTACATCGACCACAGCTCGGCGGGCACCAGTGACCAGGTCCCCAGGTTCCACGGCGACGACGCCCTCGCGGGCTGGGCGCGGGTCGCGGACGCCGTGCACCGGGCGGGCGGCGCGGTCATCCCGCAACTCTGGCACGTGGGCGTCACCCGGACCGAGGGCGCCCCGCCGGTCGCGGACGCCGAGCCGGTCGGGCCCTCGGGGATCTCGCTGACCGGTGAGCCCAAGGGCCGCGCCATGACGCAGCAGGACCTCGACGACGTCATCGCCGCGTTCGCCCGTGCGGCCGCCGACGCCGAGCGGCTCGGCTTCGACGGCATCGAACTGCACGGCGCGCACGGCTACTTGATCGACCAGTTCCTCTGGTCCGGCAGCAACCACCGCACCGACGGCTACGGCGGCGACCTCGTCGCGCGGACCCGGTTCGCGGCGGAGATCGTGGCGGCCTGCCGCGCGGCCGTGTCCGACGCCTTCCCGATCGTCTTCCGCATGTCCCAGTGGAAGGCGGACGCCTACGAGGCGAAGCTCGCGCAGACGCCCGCGGAACTGGACGCCCTGCTCGCGCCGTTGACCGAGGCCGGGGTCGACGTCTTCCACGCCTCCACCCGCCGCTACTGGCTGCCGGAGTTCGAGGACTCCGACCTGAACCTCGCCGGATGGGTGAAGAAGATCAGCGGCAGGCCGACGATCACGGTCGGCTCGGTCGGCCTGGACGGCGACTTCTTCGGCGCCTTCCAGGGCAGCAGCCCCACGGTCACCGGCATCGGGCAGCTGCTCGACCGGATGGAGCGCGACGAGTTCGACATGGTCGCCGTCGGCCGCGGGCTGATCGGGGACCCCGAGTGGGCCGCGAAGACCCTCGCCGGCCGCACCGCGGACATCACGCCGTTCGACGCGGCGATGCTGCGGACCCTGCGCTGACCGACAGCCGGCCCCCCGCCCGGGACAGCCCTTAGGGTTGCCCGGGTGGGTGTCAGCGGGGAAGTGCGAGCGGGTACACGTGTCGTCGGTGAGCGGCTGCGGGCGGACCGGGGCGGTGAACCGGCCGCCCCGCCCTGGTGGCGGCGCCATCTCGTGCCGCTCGTCGCGGTCGCCGTCGTGGCGCCGCTGTACGCGTGGTGGGCGGCCGTCCTGGCCACCGGCGGCGGCGATCTGGCCGCGCAGCTCGCCTGGTCGGGATTTACCGCCCGGCACCCGGGCTCCGCGTACAACCTCTCCTGGTACGGCGGGATCCACACCGCCGGGTACAGCGTCTTCTCCTCCTACCTGATGGCCTTCCTCGGGGTCCGCACGGTCTCGGTGGCCGCGGGGATCGCCGGATCGTGGATCGTCGCCCTGCTGTTCGTCCGCACCGGGGTGCGCCGGCCGCTCGCCCCGGCGGTGCTCGCCTCGCTGGCCCTGTGGTGCAACGTCGCCTCCGGGCGTACCACGTTCGCGCTCGGCGTCGCGCTCGGGCTCCTCGCCTGCCTGTACGCGCACCGGACCGTGATCCCGCTCGCGGCCGGGGCGCTGGCGGCGATGGCCAGTCCGGTGGCGGGGCTGTTCCTCGTGGTGGCGGGGGCGGCGTACCTGCTGGACCGGCAGTGGCGCAAGGGCGTCGTCCTGATCGTGCCGTTCTTCGTGGTCGTGGGCGCGGTCGCGCTGCTCTTCCCCGGCGGGGGCGAGCAGCCCATGAGCCGGGGCCGGCTGTGGATGCCGCTGGTGGTCTGCGCCGCGCTGGCCCTCGCGGCGCCGCTCGGCCGGCGGTGGCGCGTCCCGCGCTACGGCGCGGTGGTGTACGCCGTCGGCGTCGTCCTGGTCTTCCTGATCGCCTCCCCGATCGGGACGAACGTGGAGCGGCTCCTCGGTCTCGCCGCCGTCCCGGTACTCCTCGCGGCGCTCCTGGAGCTCGTCCGGGAGCGGGACTGGACGCGCACGGTCGTGATCGCCGTGGCCCTCGGGCTGTCCGCCAACTGGCTGGCGCAGAAGACCCTGGACGATCTCCGGGTCTCCAACGACGTGCCCGCCTGGGCGGCCCGCACGGACGGCGTCGTCGAAGAGCTGCGCCGGCTCGGCGCCGACCGGACCCGGGTCGAGGTCGTCCCCGCCCGCAACCACCGCGAGGCGACCGTGCTGGCCCGCCACGTGAACATGGCGCGCGGCTGGAACCGGCAGCTCGACGTGGAGCGGGGGCGCCTCTTCTACGACGGGACGCTGTCCCCGGCCACCTACCGTGCCTGGCTGGACCGCTGGGCCGTGGGGTACGTCGTGCTGCACCACGGGAAGCCCGACGGCCCCGCGGAGGCGGAGGCGGCCCTGGTGCGCGGCGGGCTGCCCTGGCTGCGGCGGGTGTGGCGGGACGACGGCTGGACCGTCTACCGGGTGCGCGACTCGGTCCCCCTGGTGCCGGCACCGGCCTCCGTGGTGGGCGGCGGCGAGGCCGATCTGGTGGTCCGGGTGCCGGAGCCGGGCTCGTTGACCGTACGGCTCGCGTACTCGCCGTGGCTGCGGGCGCGCGAGGTCGGCGGGCACGGCGCCGGCGGCTGCCTGCGGCAGAACGGCGACTGGACGGAGCTGACCGTGCCCAGGGCCGGCACCTACCGGCTGGACTCCGGCTACGGCCTGCGGTCCCGCGGCGGCTGCTGAACCGGGTCCCCCGCCGTATCCGGGGCGGTGAGATTCCGGCAACCACCCCGCAATGAAATATCGCGGAAACATCCGGGTCCTCGTTACGAAACGCGCGCCGGTCACGCTCTCCGACAGCTCTCTGTCGCCCGACCGTCGACCGAACCGCACGCCGTACCGAGGAGGGACCCCGAGTGACCCCCGTGACCCTGGCCGCGGCAGGCCTCGACACAGGCGACACCGCCTGGCTGCTGGCCGCCACCGCGCTCGTTCTGCTGATGACTCCGGGTCTGGCGCTGTTCTACGGCGGCATGGTCCGCACGAAGAGCGTCCTGAACATGCTGATGATGAGCTTCGTGTCGATCGCGCTGGTCACGGTCGTCTGGCTGCTCGCGGGCTACTCGCTGGCCTTCGACGGCGACGCGTTCGGCGGCCTCGTCGGCGGGCTCGGCCACCTGGGCATGGCCGGCATCGGCCCCGGCACGCTCACCGGCAGCGTCCCCACCCTGCTGTTCACCACCTTCCAGCTGACGTTCGCGATCGTCACGGCCGCCCTGATCAGCGGCGCGATCGCGGACCGTACGCGGTTCGCCGCCTGGCTGGTCCTCGTACCGGTGTGGACGCTGTTCGTATACGCACCCGTCGCCCACTGGGTGTGGGGACCCGGCGGCTGGATCAAGGACTCGCTGGGCGCGCTGGACTTCGCCGGCGGGCTGGTGGTGGAGATCGCGTCCGGGGCGTCCGGGCTGGCGCTGGCCCTGGTGATCGGTCCGCGCATCGGGTTCAAGAAGGACGCGATGCGCCCGCACAACCTGCCCATGGTGATGCTGGGCGCCGGACTGCTCTGGTTCGGCTGGCTCGGCTTCAACGGCGGCTCGGCCCTGGGCGCCAACGGACTGGCGGCGGCCTCGATGCTCAACACGCTCGTCGCCGGCTGCACCGGACTGCTCGGCTGGCTCTTCGTCGAGCAGAAGCGCGACGGCCACCCCACCACCTTCGGCGCCGCCTCGGGCGCGGTCGCCGGACTGGTGGCGATCACCCCCGCCTGCGGCACGGTCGGCATCGTGGGCGGCGCGGCGGTCGGGCTCACGGCGGGGGTCGTCTGCTCGTACGCCGTCGGGTGGAAGTTCCGCCTGGACTACGACGACTCGCTGGACGTGGTCGGCGTGCACTTCGTCGGCGGCGTCATCGGCACCCTGCTCATCGGCCTGTTCGCGACCACCACGATGACCGGCGGCCCGGAGGGGCTGTTCTACGGGGGCGGCGCGGCCCAGCTCGGCCGGCAGTCCGTCGCCGTCCTCGCCGTGGCGGCGTACACCTTCCTCATGACGTACGGGATCGGCAGCGCGGTCGACCGGCTGATGGGTCTGCGGGCCTCCGCCGAGGAGGAGCTCACCGGTCTCGACCAGACGCTGCACGCCGAGAGCGCCTACGACCACGGCGCCCTCGGCCAGGGCACGGCGCTCGCCACCGAGGTCCGCCCGGCGACCGGTACTAGGCCCGCTCGGCGGGCTCGTGAGTGATCAGGTCCCCCGGCTGGCAGCCGAGGACCTCGCAGATCCTCGACAGGGTGGAGAAGCGGATGGCCTTGGCCCGGCCGTTCTTGAGCACGGACAGGTTGACGACGGTGATCCCCACCTGCGCGGACAGTTCGGTCAGCGTCATACCCCGCTCGGCCAGCAGCCGGTCGAGATGGACGCGGATCGAGTGGATTTCGTCCTCGGGCATCAGACGGTCCCTTCGAGGTCCTCCCGCATGCGCACACCTTCGCGCATGATCTTCCCAAGGATCACACCCGTGAGACCGGCGAGCACGAGGACCATCGGTCCGGAGACCTCGGGACCGGAACCCGCCACCGGCGCCATGGACCCCGCGAGCCAGGACTGCGACCACCCGACGACGAGCCCGGCGACCGGAGTGCCCACGGCGACGACCCAGCCGAGAGCGGTCAGCCGCCGGGCCACCGGCTCGGTGAACGGCCCCTGCTCCAGCACGCTCTTCAGCAGCCGGGAGAAGAGCAGCAGCGCGATCGCGCCGAACAGCAGCCAGGGCAGCTCGCTCCCGAGATCCGCCGCGCGCTGCCCCGCGGAGGGGCTGTTCTGGCAGAGGCGCGTGAGGCTGCTCGTCACCTCCACGCCCTTCGCGACCGGCAGCCCCGGCGCCAGCTGGGCATTGGCCCAGAAGCCCGTCTCCACGCAAACCGCTCCGTCGTCGAGCATGTGCGTGGCGCCGGTGCCGAGGAAGGCCACCCCGCTGAGCACGGAGAGCCCGAAGGTCACCGAGGCCAGCACGCTCGTGAGCCGACTGTTCATCACGTCCCCCATCCATCGAATATCGATATGCTCACCCTAGGGCAGCATATCGATAAACGACAAGTGCACGGCCGGACGCGAGCCCGGCCGGACCTCTGCGGGAACCGCTAACGGCGGGGCAGCAGACCGCCGTTCATCGCGACGACCACCGCACGCGTACGGTCGTTGACGTCGAGCTTGGCGAAGATCCGCAGCAGGTGGGTCTTCACCGTGGCCTCCCCGATGAACAGCCGCCGGCCGATCTCCCCGTTGGACAGTCCGTCCGCGACCGCGTCCAGCACCTCGGCCTCGCGGGCGGTCAGCGTGACGGGCACCGGCCGGCGCATCTTGGCCACCAGCCGCTGGGCGACCCGGGGGGCCAGCACCGTCTCGCCGCGGGAGGCCGCGTGGATGGCGTCGACGAGCTGTTCCCGGGTGGCGTCCTTGAGCAGGTAGCCGGTCGCGCCCGCCTCCACGCCGCGCTCGATGTCCGCGTCGGTCTCGTACGTGGTCAGGATCAGGACGCGGGTGGACGCGGGGCCCGCGAGGATCTCCGTGGTGGCGCCCACCCCGTCCAGGACCGGCATGCGCAGGTCGAGCAGGGCCACGTCCGGCCGGAGCCGCTCGACGAGCCGGACGGCCTCCCGGCCGTCGCCCGCCTCACCGACGATCTCGACGGTGGGCTCGGAACCCAGCAGGGCGACCAGACCGGCGCGCATCACGGTGTGGTCGTCGGCAAGGATGATGCGCAGCGGGGCGGCGGCTGCCGAGGGAGCTGATGTCATGTCGCACCTGGGGCCTGTCGTTCAGAGGGATCGTGTGCCAGGTCGAACCTGGGCCTGTCGTTCAGCGGGATCATGGTTCAGCGGGGTCGTCGCTCAGCGGGATCGTGACGAGGATGCGGGTGCCGTCACCGACCGAGCTGGTGACGGTGAGGCCGCCGCCGAACTCCGCGAGGCGCCGTCGCATGCCGTCGAGACCGAAGCCGTGGGAGTCCTCGACGACGAACCCGCGTCCGTCGTCGGTGATCTCCAGCTCCGCGCCTTCGGGCTGCCGGGCCAGGACGACGCCCACGGTCGAGGCGGCGGCGTGCTTGCGTATGTTGGCCAGCGACTCCTGGGTGCACCGCAGCAGCGCGATCCGGGTCGGCCGGTCGCACTCGATGTCCGCCAGCTCCGCCGTGACCGTGAGGCCGGTGTCCTCGGTGAAGCGGTCCAGGGTGCGGCGGAGCGTCGTGGCGACGGAGCCGGCCGCCACCCCGCTGCTGGGGGCGGCACCGACCAGCACCCGGGCCTCCGCCAGGTTCTCCCGGGCCGTCTGCTCGATGGACTGGAGCTGCTGGGCGCTGCGCTCGGTGTCCACCGCCAGCTGGGATCTGGCCGCCTCCGCCAGCACGATGATGGAGGCGAAGCCCTGGGCGAGGGTGTCGTGGATCTCCCGGGCGAGGCGTTCCCGTTCCTCCGCGGCGCCCTGGCGCTGGTACACCTCGGCCAGTTCGACCTGGGTGCTCTTCAACTCCGCCCGCAGCGCCGCCCGTTCGTCGCGCTGCGCCAGTGCCCGCGGAGTCAGGACCGCCATCAGGACGGCGACGGCCCAGACAGCGAGGGAGGAGACCGTGTTGGTGAGGAACACCCCGCCCTCACCGCCCTCCCGCAGACTGCCGCCGACCGTGATCGCCCCGGCGCCGAGCCCCGTGAGGAGGATCGCGCCCCTCGGGCCGTCCGCGAAGACGATGAACTGCGTGAGCATCACGGTGTAGAACACCCCGAAGCCGTCCCCGAGGTACGAGACGCCGCCCAGCACCACGATCAGCACACCCAGATATCCGTGCGGGCCGAGCACCGGGTTGCCGGGGCGCAGCCGCACCAGCGCGTAGCAGAGGGCGAGTCCGGCCATCAGCGCGAGCAGCCCGAGCTTCCGTCCCGGGGGCGTGCCGCCCAGCAGGGTGATCAGGATGACCAGGGCGGCCAGCGCCCAGGACAGCGCCTCCCACCCGTGGAGCACCCAGATCCAGACCGGATCGCCGCGCCGCGGCCGTTGAAGCATGGCGGTCAGATTACGTGCGGGACGGAAGGAGCGGCAGGTTCGATGTTCCGCGTACGCCGCCGTGAAGGGCGCAGCGGGCGCCAGGCGCGGTCGCCCAGGAGCAGCAGTGCGGAGGGCAGGATCATCAGCCGGATGACGACGGCGTCCAGCAGGACCGCCACCGCGAGGCAGAAGCCCATCTGCTTCATCTCGGTGAGGTGCAGGAAGACGAAGGCGGCGAACACCGTGACCATGACCAGGGCCGCGCTCGTGACCACCTTCGCGGACCGCTCGATGCCGTCGAGCACCGCCTCGCGGGCCGTCATCCCGTGCTCCATGGCCTCCTTGATCCGGCTGACGACGAAGACCTGGTAGTCCATCGACAGGCCGAAGAGGATCACGAAGAGGAAGAGCGGCACCCGGGAGGCGATCGCGCCGAGGGAGTCGAAGTCCAGCAGGTTCTCCGCCCAGGTGCCCTGGAAGACCAGCACGAGCGCGCCGAGCGCGGCCGCCGCGGAGAGCAGGTTCAGTACGACGCCGATCAGGCCGATGACCGCGGAGCGGAAGGCCACCGCCGTCATCGCGAAGGTCAGCAGCAGCAGGAAGCCGAGGACGAGCGGCAGCTTGTTCCGCTCGTGGTGCACATAGTCCTGGCCGCGCGACACATCACCGCTCACGGCCGTGTCCACGCCCGCCAACTCGCCTACGGTGGACGGGATGTACTGGTCGCGGAGGTGGTGCAGTGACGCGATCGCCCCGTCGGAGGGCGCCGGGTGGGGAACCTGGAGCTCCAGCACGCTGACCCGGCCGTCGCCCGAGGTCCGCAGTACGGGCTCGGCGTCGCGCGCGAAGAGCGGGTCCGCCTGGGCCCGCCGCCCCAGCTCCAGCAGCGCCTTCCTGGCCTCGGGCGCCCTGTCGGCGGCCGAGCGGGTCACCACCTCGTGCTTGACCAGGAGTTCGGGGAACTCGGCGGTGATCCGGTCGTAGACCCGCATGGCGGGGATGTCGCGGGAGAAGGTGTCCTTGCCCGGGTCGATGAGCTTGAGCCCCAGCGCGGGCGCCGCGACGGCGAGCATGACCAGCACGGACACACACAGGGTGATCGCCGGGTGCCGCCGGGCGGGGCGCAGGAGGGCGCCGAACAACCGGCCGTTCTCGGGCTTCGCCCGCTTCGGCACGGCGGGTGTGCCGCGCTCGGCGCGCCGGGCGGCCTTCCTGGCCGCACGCCGTTCGGCGCGGTGGCCGAGCTTCACCAGCAGGGCGGGCAGCACGGTGAGGGAGCTGAGCACGGCGACGGCGACGACCAGGATGGTGCCGGTCGCCAGCGAGGAGAAGATGACGTCGGTGGCGAGGTAGAGGGTGGCGGTGGAGACGATCACGGCCAGGCCGGAGACCACGATGGCGCGGCCCGCCGTCGCCGCCGCGAGCTCCACCAGCGCCTCGGGGCTCAGCCGGCCCTGCGCGCGGGCCCGTTCCTCGCGTTCGCGCTTGAGGTAGAAGAGCGTGTAGTCGACGCCGACCGCGAGTCCGATGAGCAGGATCATGTTGGTGCCGACGCCGGGGTCGGGCATCAGGTGCGAGGCCAGCATGGCGAGGCCCATCGTGGCGGCGATCGAGGAGAGCGCCAGCAGCAGCGGCACGCCCGCCATGACGACCGAGCCGAACACGATCAGCAGGATGACGAGCGTGACCGGCAGGGTGAGGCGTTCGGAGAGCGAGAGGTCCTTGCCGCGCTGGTCGTTGACGCCCTGGGAGATGGCGGGGGAACCGGACTCCTCCACGATCAGCCCCGGGTGGGCGGCGGCCGCCTTCCCGGTCGCGTCGAGGAGCGGGGCGACGTTGTTCTTGGCGTCGAGTTCGGCGCCCTTCATCACCACGGTCACCCGGAGTGCCGTGCCGTCCTTCGAGCGGACCGGCGGAGCGACCTCGGCCACCTCGGGGAGCGCGGTCATCCGGGCGGTGACGTCGCGGGCGGCGGCGGTGGCCTCAGCGCTGTCCAGGGGGCCGGAACCGGACCGGATCAGGACGTGCTCGGTGGGCCGGCGCTGGAGTCCGGCGCCGGTGGCCATCGACTCGGCGTGGCCGGCCTCACCGACCCAGAAGTCCTTGGTGGTGGCCGGGTTACTGCCCGCGGCGATGCCCGCGCCGAGGCACAGCACCACGAAGACGAACCAGCCGACGATCGCTTTCCACGGGTGCCGCGCACTCCAGCGGGCCATGCGTACGGGTCGTATTCTCATGCGGTAGATGCTCGTCCGCGAGGCCCTTCGCCCGGCAGCCCCGGCCGGTGGAACCCGTTGTCCACCGGTCGGTGGACAACGCCCCCTGGCCGCCCCCGCGCCGGTACCGGGGCCCGCCCCTCACCGCCCCTTGCGCAGGGCCGCGGCCGCCGCCCGGATCGCGGGCAGTTCGCCGTACAGCGCCTCGCCCGGACAGGTCGTCTGGTACACGTCGCGGTGGCCGGATATGACGTTCAGGACGGCGGCCGTGCCCTTCGGGAACCTGCTCGCGTCGTTCGTCGAGACCAGCCGCACCCTGCCGCGCGGATCGACGCCCGGCGCCAGCTTCCACGCGGCCACCTTCGCCAGCGCCCGCACCAGGACCGGCGGCACCGTGGCCCCCCTGCCGTAGTTGCCCAGCACCGCTATGCCCACGCTGTCGGCGTTGAAGCCCGTGGTGTGCGCGCCGCGCACCGAGCGCCGGATGCCGCCCGCCCGGCCCTCGTAGATCGTGCCGCACCGGTCGACGAGGAAGTTGTAGCCGATGTCGTCCCAGCCGTTGCCCTTGATGTGGGACTCCTCCACCGCCCGCAGCATCCGGGGCACATCCGCGCAGTCGTAGTCGTTGGACTCCCCGGTGTGGTGGACGAAGACCGCCCGCACCGGGCCCGTGTAGACCGCGGGCTCCCTGACGATGTGCTCGTCCGCGTGCCAGGCCGTCCGGCTGACGATCGCCGGCTGCGGCACCCGGTACGGCACCGGGCGCGGCCGCTCGTGGGCGGCGGCCGACGTGGGCAGCGCGATCCGCACCGGGGCGTCCCGCAGCACCAGCAGGGTGAGCGGGAGGACCGCGGCGCCCAGCGCGACTCGATTGGGCCACATGGGACCACCCTGCGGTCTTCCGGCGCCGCCCGCAGATGCGGTGGCCGATCGGGTGAACCGCCCGGCACGCCCCCGCCGGTACGGGCCGATCGGGTGAACCGCCCGGCACGCCGCCGCCCGGACCGCGCGATATTCTGGGGGAAAGCGGCGCCGGGAACGGCCGCCGCGCGGCGGTGGGGCCCGCCGTACCCGAACCGCGCCGCGCCCGTGAGCGCGCCGCCAACGGTCCCTACTTGGCGACGAGCGCGCCCGCGTCCGGCGGGCGCCCCGGCAGGTAGGAGACGTGTGCCCACCAGAACCCTGAACCCGCAGCTCCCGGTCGTCGCCGTGGTCGCGCTCGGCGGCGCGGCCGGCGCCTGCGCCCGTTACGGGGCGTCGCTGCTCTGGCCCACCGGGGCGGACGGGTTCCCCTGGACGACCCTCGTGGTCAACGTCATCGGCTGCGCGGTGATCGGCGTGTTCATGGTGGTGATCAGCGAGGTCTGGGCGGCGCACCGGCTGGTGCGGCCGTTCTTCGGTACGGGGGTGCTGGGCGGGTTCACCACCTTCTCCACCTACGCCGTGGACATCCAGCGCCTCGTCGACGGCGGCCGGGCCCGCAGCGGACTGGCGTATCTGGGACTGACACTGCTCGCGGCCCTCGCGGCGGTGTGGAGCGCGGTGTGGCTGACCCGCCGCGTGCTGGCGTGGAGGCAGACATGACGACATCGAGGACCGAGCGCGCCCTGCGGCTGACCGTCCTGGTCGGGGAGTCCGACGGCTGGCACCACCGGCCGGTCTACGCCGAGATCGTGCACCGGGCGCACGCGGCGGGACTGGCGGGCGCCAGCGTGTTCCGGGGCATCGAGGGGTTCGGCGCCTCCTCGATGATCCACACCCAGCGGCTGCTCTCGCTGAGCGAGGACCTGCCGGTGGCGGTGGTGATCGTGGACGCGGAGGAGAAGGTGCGCGCGTTCCTGCCGCTGATCGAGGAGCTGACCGGCGACAGCCCGGTCGTCCTGGACGCCTGCGAGCTGGTGCGGCACGGCGCGGCGGCGGAGCCCCGGTGAACTGGCTGCTGGTGATCGCCGGCGCGGCGGTCGGCGCCCCGCTGCGGTATCTGACCGACCGGGCGGTGCAGTCCCGGCACGACACCGTCTTCCCCTGGGGGACGTTCACGGTGAACGTCACGGGCTGTCTGGTGCTGGGGCTGCTGACCGGCGCGGTGACGGCGGGCGCCGCGTCCTCGCACGTCCAGCTGCTGCTCGGGACCGGGCTCTGCGGGGCGCTGACCACGTACTCGACCTTCAGCTACGAGACGCTGCGGCTGGCGGAGGACGGCGCGCGGTTCTACGCGGCGGTCAACGTGGTCGCGAGCGTGGTGGCCGGTCTCGGCGCGGTGTTCGTCGGCGTGACCCTCTCCGAGGCGCTCTGGAGCTGACCTCCGGCGCACGCGCGACGCACCTGGGCCCGGCTCCCTCTCGGGGGCCGGGCCCAGGCAGTGGTACGGGTGTGGGTTCAGGCGTCCTGTCCAGGGGTCCCCAGCGCGGCCGAAGCGGCCTCCATGGGGCTGAGCTCCACCGGAGCGGAAGGCGCCGGCACGGACCGGCAGGTGAAGCCGAGACGCCCCAGCGCCCTGGTCACCTCTCCGGCCGAGAAGTCACGGCGGTCCTGCCGGGTGATCACTTCACCCACCTGCTTGACCGGATAGACCCGACGGCTGATGATCACCGAATCCCCGGTGACGGGTTCGGGCTTGATGCCCTTCATCGATGCCTCGACCTCATGCTTGAAGAGGTCGAAGGGGAAGCGGGCGATGACGCAGCGCATAGTGCCTCAACGGGGTCGGGGAGCGGAACCGGACGGGAACGCGGGAATCGGTCAGGCGGCACGGTTGCCGGAGGGCCGGCGCTGCGCACCGCCGCTCCGCGGCTGGGACGACGACGGGGAACCCGACGCCGAGGACGACGAGGTGCGCCGGGCCTGGGCCGGACGGCTGCGGCGGCCCCGGGACGAGGACCCGCCCTTGGGGCGCTCGGAGACCGGCGAGGTGATGACGACGGGCACTCCGGAGGGCGTCTGCGCACCGGTGATCCGGCTGAGCTCGGCCTCGCCGGAGCGGACCTGGGCGATCTGCGGGGTGATCCCGGCGTCGGCCATCAGGCGCGTCATCTCGCGGCGCTGGTTGGGCAGCACCAGCGTGACGACACTGCCGGACTCCCCGGCGCGGGCGGTGCGGCCGCCCCGGTGCAGGTAGTCCTTGTGGTCGCTCGGCGGGTCGACGTTGACGACCAGGTCGAGGTTGTCCACGTGGATGCCGCGGGCCGCGACGTTGGTGGCGACCAGCACCGTGACGTGCCCGGTCTTGAACCGGGTCAGCGTGCGGGTGCGCTGCGGCTGCGACTTCCCGCCGTGCAGCGCCGCCGCCCGGACCCCGCTGTTGAGCAGGTGGTCGGTGAGCTTGTCCACCGCGTGCTTGGTGTCCAGGAACATGATCACGCGGCCGTCGCGGGCGGCGATCTCCGTCGTGGTGGCGTACTTGTCGGCGCCGTGCACGTAGAGCACGTGGTGCTCCATCGTGGTGACGGCACCGGCGGCCGGGTCGACCGAGTGGACGACCGGGTCGTGCAGGTAGCGGCGCACCAGCAGGTCCACGTTGCGGTCCAGGGTGGCCGAGAACAGCATCCGCTGGCCCCCCGCCTGCACCTGGTCGAGCAACTCGGTGACCTGCGGCATGAAGCCCATGTCGGCCATCTGGTCGGCCTCGTCCAGGACGGTGATGGAGACCCGGTCCAGCGAGCAGTCGCCGCGCTCGATCAGGTCCTTCAGCCGGCCCGGAGTGGCGACGACGACCTCGGAGCCGCCGCGCAGCGCCGCGGACTGCCGGCCGATCGACATCCCGCCGACGACGGTGGCCATCCGCAGCTTGAGCGAGCGGGCGTACGGGGTGAGCGCGTCGGTGACCTGCTGGGCCAGTTCCCGGGTGGGGACGAGCACCAGGGCCAGCGGGCGCTTGGCGTCGGCGCGACGCCCTTCGATACGGGCCAGCAGGGCCAGACCGAAGGCGAGCGTCTTGCCGGAGCCGGTACGGCCCCGGCCCAGTACGTCACGGCCGGCCAGCGAGTTCGGCAGCGTGGCCGCCTGGATCGGGAACGGCACCGTGACGCCCTCGGCGCCGAGCGCCGTCAGCAGCTGCGCGGGCATGTCCAGATCGGCGAAGGCCTCCACGGCCGGCAGCGCCGGGGTGATGGTCGTCGGCAGGGCGAACTCGCCTTGCTTGGCGGCGGGCCTGCGGCCGTAGCCACCGCCGCCACCAGAGCGCTGGGCCGGGGCGCCGAAGCGGCCCTGGCCGCCCTGGCGGCTCGGGGCCTGCGAGCGGAAGCCGCCGCCCGAGCGTGAACCGCCGGAAGCGCGGGAAAAGCGGTCATTGGAACGAGATGTGCGGTCGCGGTTCATAGGAACCCTCCCTCGATATGGCGCGTATCGAGGAATTCATTGCGCGACGAGCGGCACAAGAATCGCAAGAACGGGCCGTTGGCATACGTGGACGAAGCCCGGCAGCCGGTCTTGAGCCGATACGGGCCCGGCCGAACCGGGTCCGGTGCTTCGCAATGACGGGAACGAACGGGCCGCTGTGCGGTCCCGCAGGTCGTGTCACGGGGCCCCGGCGGGCCGGTGTTCCGGTCCGGGAGCCATGGCGGATCGTCCGCCGCACGGTGAAGATCGTGGTCCGGGCGCCTGCCCGGCGGCTCGTGGCGGTCGTACACCGGCACGGCATCGCTCGGGGGTGGACCCGGGAAAGCAACGAGCTGGGGCCCGCACCCCAAGGTGCGGGCCCCAGCTGCGCGAAAGCATCTCAGCGCGTGAGCGCCGGAGCAATCAGGTTCACGCGGGGGTGATGTTCTCCGCCTGCGGGCCCTTCTGGCCCTGCGTGACGTCGAAGTTCACCTTCTGGCCCTCCTGCAGCTCACGGAAGCCGGAGGCGGCGATGTTCGAGTAGTGGGCGAAGACGTCAGCGCCGCCACCATCCTGCTCGATGAAGCCGAAGCCCTTTTCCGCGTTGAACCACTTGACGGTGCCAGTAGCCATGTTTTATCTCCTTCTGGGGCAGAGCCCGGGGACTCGCACTGTGCCAGTCCCGCGTCGCCGCGATGATTACCCCATCCGGATAATGAACCGGAAATACAAAAGTGCACCCACCCAGCCCATTTAGCTGAGGAGAGCACTTGGAGTCTTTGGGAACCACAACTGCAACTGAGATCTACAGTAGCACAATGAATGCGACCGGGCGCGGCAAGTAATTACACTCCACCCGGCGTGTCATAAACCCTCATCGCGCATTGCGTAAAATTCTGTGCTTGCCGCTGTAGATATTCGCCGCCGAACGGGTCAGTGCTTCACCGCCCGGTACGGCGACGGACAGGTCCGCCGCCGTACCGGTCCGGAAATCAGCCGCGGGCGAGCCTCAGCGTGATCAGCTCGAACGGGCGCAAGGACAGCTGGACACCCCCGTCACGGAGCTCGGGCCGCGCCGCGCCGGCGGTGTCCAGCCGCCGCTCCAGCAGGTCGGTCACCGCGAGGCCCACGGCGTCGAATCCGGTGGTGAGACGGACCCTGGCGCGGCCGCCCGTCGACTCGTAGAGCCGGACGACCAGGTCGCCGCTCGCGTCGTCCGCCAGCTTGACCGCGCTGACCACCACCGCGTCGTTGTCGACGGCCACCAGCGGGGCCACCTCGCGGTCCCCGGCGATCCGGCGCTCCGGCAGGTTGATCCGGAAGCCCTCCCGGACCGCGTCACCGATCGCCGCGCCCGGCGCGAGCGCGTGCCGGAAGCGGTGCACGCCCTGGTCGGTCTCCGGGGCGGGGAAGCGCGGGGCGCGCAGCAGCGACACCCGCACGGTGGTGGTCGTGCCCGCGTCCGCGTCGCGGACAGCAGGTGCTCGCTGCGGCGGTTGCCCTGCTTCGTCTTCGCCTGGCTGGTCAGGGTGGCGCGGTGCAGCTCCAGGTAGAGCTCGCCGACCCACGCCGGTGCGTCGGGGTACTCCGCCTCGGCCTTGGTGAAGAAGTCGGCGGGGGTCTCCCAGGTGACCGTCGCGGACCCTTCGAGGCTGGACAGCCGGGCCGCCTTGGCGATCATCTCGCGGGTGGTGGTGCCGCCCCCGTCGCCCCAGCCGGTCGGCGCGAGCGAGTGCCGCGCCACGCCCTTGTCCTTGAAGTTCTTCGCGGCGTGGGCGATCTCGCTGCCCTTCATGGAGCAGTTGTAGGTGTCGACGGGCGGGAAGTGCGTGAAGATCCGGGTGCCGTCGATGCCCTCCCACCGGAAGGTGTGGTGCGGGAACGTGTTGGTCTGGCTCCAGGAGATCTTCTGGGTGAGCAGCCACTTGGAGCCCGCGGCCTTGATGATCTGCGGCAGTCCGGCCGCGAAGCCGAAGGTGTCGGGCAGCCACGCCTCGTCGTTCTCGATGCCGGACTCGTCGAGGAAGAACCGCTTGCCGTGCACGAACTGACGGGCCATCGCTCGGCCGTCACCCGGGACCGGATCCGGCGCGTGGCCGAGCAGTTGGGCTGGCACCCGAGCACCGCCGCCCGCGCGCTGTCCGGCGAGGGCTCGGCCACCGTGGGCCTCGTGGTGGCCCGTCCGGCGGCGAACCTGGGCGTGGACTCCTTCTTCCTCCAGCTGATCTCCGGCATCCAGGAGGTGCTGGCGGAGCGCCGGCTCGGGCTGCTCTTCCAGGTGGTGGAGGACGTGGCGGCCGAGTGCGCGGTCTACCGGCGCTGGTGGGCGGAGCAGCGGGTCGACGGGGTGCTCGTCGTGGACCCGCGCACCGACGACCCGCGCGTCGGCCTGCTGGACGAACTGGGCCTGCCCGGCGACGTCATCGGCGCCCTCCCCGGCAGCGACACCGGCCCCGACCCGGGCCTCTCGCAGATCCGCGCCGACGACGCGGGGGCGATGGCGGCCGTGGTCGGGCGGCTGCACGAGCTGGGCCACCGGCGCATCGTGCAGATCGCCGGACTGCCCTCACTGGCGCACACCGACCGGCGCATCCGGTCCCTGCGCATCGAGGCCGACCGGCGCGGACGGACCGAGGCCCACTCGGTGACCACGGACTACTCCGACACCGAGGGCGCGGCCGTGACCCGCCGGGTGCTGGAGGTCGGCACCCCGCCGACCGCGATCGTCTACGACAACGACGTGATGGCCGCGGCCGGGGTGGCGGTCACGGCGGGTCTGGGCTTCCGGGTCCCGGCCGATGTCTCCGTGGTGTCGTGGGAGGACTCCGCGCTGTGCCGGCTGACGGCACCGTGGCTGACCGCGCTGTCCAGGGACACGGTCGCGTTCGGCCGGCTCGCGGCGCGAGAGCTGACCGCGCTGCTCGACGGCGGCACGGCGCACACCATCCGGGTGCCGCTGCCCCGGCTCATCGAACGGGGCAGCACGGCGGCGGTGAACGGCGGCTGAGGGGAGGGGCCGGGAGGGGAGGGCAGGGGCCGGGCGGCCTACGGCGTTGGCCGGCGCAGTTCCTCGTTGAGCCGGAGCGCCTCTTCGAGCTGGTCCTCCAGGATCACGATGCGGCAGGCGGCCTCGACCGGTGTGCCCCCGTCGACGAGCTCCCGGGCGCGGGCGGCGATGCGGAGCTGGTAGCGGGAGTAGCGGCGGTGGCCGCCCTCGGAGCGCAGGGGGGTGATCAGCCTGGCCTCACCGATGGCGCGGAGGAATCCGGGGGTGGCGCCGATCATCTCCGCGGCACGGCCCATGGTGTAGGCGGGGTAGTCGTCGTCGTCGAGACGGTCGGCGGGATGCGCAGGGGTTTCGGGGGGCATGGGCACCTGCCGCGTGTCGCCGACTTCGTTGACCGGAGGGGAAACTCTCGTTGTGCGAGCCATCGTCTCTATCATAGCCGCGACAGATTTCCCTGGCCGGACGGGGGAAGTTATCTGAGCGGGCCGCCCCGGGACGGCCTCCGCGGGGCCCGGCCGCCGGGTCCGTCAAGAACACTGACCGGCCGGTCAGTTGATGACTGCCTGCCGTCGGGCCATAATGCACGTGTAGCCCTTCACGCATCCCCCGTCGTGAAGGGCTACACCCCTGTGCGCGAGAGCGGTGGCCGAGACCCTGTGTGCCCCACCCGTCACGGAAGGCACCGGATCACCGCGGAAGACACCGGCCCACCGCACGCGCCGTCACCGAACTTCACGGGCAAGGGGCTCCCCTCGTGGTCCCCTGCCCGTGTTTTTTCGAGTTAACAGTGACGTAGAGTATTTGCGCAACCCTGCTCCTGTACCCCGGCACGGGATGTGCCACTACGTCCACGTTCGGAACGCGCTCACGGCTCCCCGCACTGGGGACGGCGGACCGGGGTTGGTTACAGTACGAGCCCGTTGACCGAATCGGACACCGCGCGGCACCGGACAGAAACCGGGCGGGGCCCGGACACGTGGGGGGCCGGATGGACAGCGGAGAAGAACGCGCGCCGGAGCTGCGGACGTTGCGGCAGAAGGTCGAGTACATGGTCGAGAAGACCTTCCCCGGCCGGAAGATCTCGGGACGGTTCTTCGCGGACCTGGTCAGGGAGCGCGGCGGGTCGCTCTCGCACAGCTACTTCTCCAACATCCTGGCCGGCAAGGTCACCCAGCCCTCTGAGGACATCCTCAAGGCCCTCGGCCTCGGCTTCGGCGTGGACTGGCGCTTCTTCAAGGAGGAGTCCGAGGTCGTCGACGACGTCGTGGACGGTCTCCAGTTCCTGGCCAAGCGGCGCACCGGCGACATCAGCGGGGTGGCCGGCCGGGGCCTGGACGAGGACGGACTGCCCCCGGAACTGCTGCGGTTCGCGCTGTCCCTGCTGGAGGACGCGAAGAACCGGCAGCGCCCGGCCGACGGCGGACCCGAAGGGTCCTAGCCGCCATGTCCCTGCGCGAACTGCGGAAGGAGTGCGAGGCCGGCCTCGCCGGGCTTCCCCTGCCCGCCCCCTTCACGGTCGAGGGGCTGGTCGCGAACATGGAGGCGGCCGGCGGCCGCAGCATCGTGCTGCACGAGATGCCCGACCGGCTGGCGCGCGTCAACGGCGTCTGCGGGCTGCGGCTCAAGTCCGGCGGGACCAGCTTCGTGCTCTACCGGCGGCGCCCCACCGCGTACCAGACCCAGCACGTCATCCTGCACGAGCTGTGCCACGAGTGGTTCGACCACGGCACCTCGCTGGACGCCGAGCAGCTCCAGCGGCTGCTGCCCGTCTTCGACACCTCGCTGATCTCCCGGGTCGTCGGCGCCGAAGCGCTGCGGTCCCCGGACGCCGTACAGGCACGCGCGGCGTACGACACCCACGACGAACGCATGGCCGAATTCGGTGCCTCGCTCATCCCCCGACTGGCCAGGGACGTGACGAGCGATGACATGGTGGGGCGGCTCGCCGACTCGCTCTCCCTCCCGGTCGCCCACCGCCGCCGGGGACTGTTCCGCCGCACGTAGCACCGGAGCGAGGTCCGTTCCGCAGCCGACTCACTTCCCCCCACCCCGAGGACTCCCGCCGTGACCCCGCTCGACCTCGCCGGCTACCTGATAGCCGGCCTGATGACAGCCGTCGCCCTGTGGCGCATGCCGGCCGCCCTGCGGGGCGACGAGGCGGACAGACGGCGCCGGGCCCTGTGGGGCTGCTACGCGGGATTCGCCGCCGCCCTGTGGACCAAGACCCGGGTCGTGCGCATCGGGCTCAACGACAGCTCCGTCACCGACCTCTCGGTGCTGATCAAGCACTACACGGCGACCATCGCGATCCTGGCCATCCTCAGCTACATCGTCGCCATCTATGGGCAGTACGCCGACGAGGGGGACATCCCCCGGCACGTACGGTTCGCCCGGCTGATCCAGCAGGTCGCCGCCAAGGCGTCCGTCGCCACGCTGGTGCTGCTGACGGTGCTCTTCTTCACCGTCGTCGACCGTTCCGTCCCCTCGGACCGGTTCGTCGCCGACCACGCCGGGCAGTGGGGCGCGACGCTCTACATGAGCGTGTTCTACCTCTACCTCGGCACCGCCTCCGCCGTCTGCGCCTACCAGTGGGCGCTCGCCACCGCCGGCGCCGGGCTGAGGCTGCTGCGGATCGGCCTCGGCATGATGACGTTCGCGATGTTCATCGGGGTCGGCTACACCGTCAGCCGGACGCTGTTCCTCTGGGTGAGCGTGATCGACGAGCCGAGCGAGGCGTTCGCGCTGCGCTTCGACGAGATCACCGAGGCCTCGCAGGTGGTGCTGTTCGCGTTCTTCGCGGTGGGCGCCTCCGTCCCCGCCCTGGGCAACGTCCGCCGCCGCGCGAAGCTCTGGCGCGCCCAGGTGCGGCTGCACGCGCTCTGGTACGAGCTGATGACGGCCTTCCCCGACCAGCCCTTCGACCCCCCGGCGTCCCTGGTCCGCGAGCTGACCCGGTTCGGCACCCCGGCGGACCTGCGGATCGACCGCTGGGCGGCGGACATCGCCGACGCGGTGGAGAAGCTCCGCCACTACGCCCCCGGCACCCTGCTCGATGCCGCCCGGGAGGCCGCGGGCGAGACCGCGGAGGCCACCACCACCGGCCCGGAGCGGACGGGCCCGCTCACCGAGGCGTACTGGATCAAGGCGGCGCTCGCGGCCCACGGCGCCGGCGCGGCCCCCGGGGACGCGGCGGCCGTCGGCAACCGGCACGCGACCGACCAGGACGGCGAGGTCGCCTGGCTGGTCCGGGTCGCCGCCGCGTACCGCACGGTCACGGCGGAACAGGCCCGGCAGATCCTGGAGTCCGCCGGAGCGGAGCCCTCCGGCCCGGCGGATTCCTCCGAGGCATCGGATTCCTCCGGCCCGGCGGATTCCTCGGGAGCACCGCAGCCGTCCGGAGCAGCAGCAGCCAAGGAGCAGACAGCATGAGCACCACCGACACCGACAGCCCGTCGGGAGCGGCCGGCAGCCCGGAGGCCGCCCGTACGGCCTCCACCGCGCGTACGGTCACCGATGTCTTCCAGCCACGTAACCTCCTGCTCGCCGGGATGCTCGCGACCGGGTTCGCGGCGGCGGGCGAGTGGACGGGACTGCTGTGGGGACTGCTCGGCGCGCTGTGCGCCGGGATCGTCCCGGCCGGCTACATCGAGTGGGAGCGCGGACGCGGCACCTGGGGCGACCGCCATGTCGTCGACCGCACCAAGCGGGCCCCGATCTTCTTCGTCATCCTCGGCTCCATCGGCGTCGGTTCGGCGGTCATGGTGCTCGGCGGCGCCCCCTCCGGCATCCTGACGGCGATGCTCGGGCTCTGGGCGATGACGGTCGTCCTGCTGGCCGTCAACACGGTCTGGAAGATCTCGGTGGACGCCTCGGTCGCCTCGGCCGTCGTCGCCCTGCTCGCCGTGGTCCACTCGCCGTGGTGGCTGTTCGGGTACCTGATGACGGCCGCCGTCTGCTGGTCGCGGGTCGCGCTCGGGTACCACACGGTCGGCCAGGTGACCGCCGGAACCGCGCTGGGCGCGGCCACGGCGGGCGCGTTCCTCTTCGGCTGAGCCGAGCGCCCGCCGGGTGACCGGATGACGTCCCGCCGAACGGGTCCGGTTCTTACGTCCCGGTGACGTGCCGACCGCGAAACCGCGGCCGCGGGCGGCGGCGCCCTAGCGTGGCCGTCATGCGCGTACTGGTCACCGGCGGAGCCGGGTTCATCGGGTCGGAGATCGTCCGGACCCTCACCTCGGCCGGGCACGAGGCGGTGGTGCTCGACGCCCTGCTCCCCTCGGCACACGGCTCCGCACACGGCACAGCGGCGGACCGGCCGGGCGGCAGCGGGATCATCGTGGCGGACGTGCGCGACCGCGAGGCCGTGGACCGCGCGCTGCGCGGCATCGACGCCGTGTGCCACCAGGCGGCGATGGTCGGCCTGGGCAAGGACTTCGCGGACGCCCCGCTGTACGTCGGCTGCAACGACCTCGGCACCGCCGTACTGCTCGCCGCCGCGGCCGCCGCCGGGGTGCGGGACCTGGTGCTCGCGGGATCGATGGTCGTCTACGGCGAGGGCCGCTACGAGTGCCCGCGCCACGGTCCGGTGCGGCCGGGGCCGAGGGCGGAGGCCGATCTGGCCGAGGGCCGGTTCGAACCGCTCTGCCCCTCCTGCGGTACGGAACTGACCCCGGGTCTCGTCGGCGAGGACGCGCCCGTGGACCCGCGCAACGTGTACGCGACGACCAAGCTCGCCCAGGAACACCTCGCCGCCTCCTGGGCACGCGCCACGGGCGGCCGGGCCGTGTCGCTGCGCTACCACAACGTGTACGGGCCGGGGATGCCGCGCGACACCCCGTACGCCGGAGTCGCCTCGTTCTTCCGCTCGTCGCTGGCCCGGGGCGAGTCGCCGCAGGTCTTCGAGGACGGCGCCCAGCGGCGGGACTTCGTCCATGTGCGGGACGTGGCGGCCGCCAACGCGGTGGCCCTGGAGGCCGTCGCCGGACTGCGGGCGGGCAGCTTCGCCGCGTACAACACCGGGAGCGGGGAGCCGCACACCATCGGTGAGATGGCCGCGGCCCTGGCCTCCGCCCACGGCGGTCCGGCCCCGCGGATCACCGGTGAGTACCGGCTCGGGGACGTACGCCATGTCACCGCCGACTCCCGGCGGCTCCGCGAGGAGCTGGGCTGGAAGCCCGCGATGGGCTTCGCGGAGGGGATGGCGGAGTTCGCGGCGGCCCCGCAGCGGGACATGGCCGCGAGCCCGGCCCGCTGACCCGGCCCACCGCACGGGTCCGGCCGCGCCGCCGGCGAGGTGGCCTGCCCCCGCCCGCTCACGCCACCGGCAGGGTGACCTCGAAGCAGCAGCCGCCGGTGACGTTGCGGACCTCGGCCCGGCCTGCGTGCGCCTCGACGATGCCGCGCACGATGGCGAGCCCGAGGCCCGCGCCCGCCGGAGGGGTACGGGCGTGGCTGCCGCGCCATCCGGTGTCGAAGACCCTGGCCAGGTCCTCTTCCGGGATGCCGCCGCAGCCGTCGGTCACCGACAGGACCACGCCGCCGCCCGTGCGCTGGGCGGCCACCGCGACGGTGCCGTCGGCGGGGGTGCGGCGGATCGCGTTGATCAGGAGGTTGCCCAGGACCCGGCTCATCTCCTTGCCGTCGACCTCCACCGGCACCGCCTCGATCCGGTCTCCGACCAGCCGTACGCCGTGCTCGCGGGCCAGCGGGTGCGCACCGGCGAGCGCGTCGCCCACCAGGTCGTACACCGAGATCCGGGTGGGGCTCAGGGTGAGCGAGCCGGCGTGGATGCGGGAGAGCTCGAAAAGGTCGCCGACCATGTCGTTCATCCGCTCCACCTCGGTGCGTATCTGCCGCAGATAGCGCCGCGAGTCGACGGCCATGCCGTCCTCCAGCGCCTCCGACATGGCCCGCAGCCCGGCGAGCGGGGTACGCAGATCGTGCGAGATCCAGGCGACGAGCTCGCGCCGCGAGGTCTCCAGGGCGCGCTCGCGCTCCCGTGAACTGTCGAGCTTGGCGCAGGTGGCGGCCAGTTCCCGGGTGAGGGAGGCGAGTTCGGCGGTGGCCGGGGTCGCGGGGGCCGCGAAGGTCCCGCCGTCCCCGAAGGACCGGGCGGCGAGGGTCAGATCGCGGCTGCGCGCCGCCACCCAGCGGCCGAGCAGTACCGCGGTGGCGAGCGAGACGACGGCGGCCATCGCGACGACGGTCGTCACCACGGACAGGTCGTGCGGCGACAGGAACATCGCCCAGGCGACGGCCAGCGTCCCGGCGAGCATCGCGGTCACGGCGACGGCGGCGACGACGGTCAGCGAGACGACGAGCGAGCGGTGCCGGAAGAACCGCAGGACGAGCGCGCCGAGCAGCCCGGCCGCGGCGGCGCCCAGGAACGCGAACAGCGCGATGAGGAGTATGTCGGTCATGCCGGCTCCCCCGGCCCGGCGAGGGCTTCCCCCGGCGGCAGGTCCAGCCGGTAGCCCACACCCCAGACCGTACGGATCAGCCCTGGGCGGGCCGGGTCCGTCTCGATCTTGCCGCGCAGCCGGCGTACGTGGACCGTCACCGTCGACAGGTCGCCGAAGTCCCAGCCCCACACCTCGCTCATCAGCTCCTCCCGGGTGAAGACCCGGCCCGGGTGGCGCAGCAGGAAGGCGAGCAGGTCGAACTCGCGCAGGGTGAGCGCCAGCACCCCGCCCTCCCGGGAGGCGCTCCTGGCCACCGGGTCGAGGACCAGGCCCGCGCCCCGGAGCGGCGCGGACCGCCCGGCGGGTACCGGGGCCGCATGGGCGCGGCGCAGTACGGAGTCGACGCGCAGGACGAGTTCGCGGGGGCTGAACGGCTTGGTGACGTAGTCGTCCGCCCCGGTCTCCAGGCCGAGGATCCGGTCGTCCTCGTCGCCGCGCGCGGTCAGCATGATGACGGGCACCCGCCCGTGCGCCCGCATCCGGCGGCAGACCTCGAAGCCGTCCATGCCGGGCAGCATCAGGTCCAGCACCACCAGGTCGGGGCGGCGGCGGGCGAAGCACTCCAACGCCGCCGGACCGTCCGCCGCACGCGCCACCTCGTAGCCGGCGCCGGACAGGTATCCGGCGACGACCTCGGAGACGGTCGGATCGTCGTCCACGACGAGGACATGGCCGGGTGCGGGTGCGGGGGCGGGACCAGGGGCCGAGGCGGGGTCGGGTGCGGGGACAGGGGCGGGACCGTGCACGGGTGCGGGGACGGGGGCGGGACGGTGCGCGGACGCGGGTACGGGGCCGGACGCGGGACCGGGACCGAAACCGGACGCGGGACCGGGGCCGAGGGCCTCGCTCGTGGTTCCCCGGCCCTCGGGCGCCGGGCGGGCCGGCGGGGCGGGCTGCATGGCTCCACCCTGGCACCCGCTCGACGCGCGCCGGACGCGTGGACACCGCCACACGGTCGATGTCCACGTTTCGTAAGAATCGCTGGCCCGAATTGTCGGTTTCCTCTCCGTAGGGTGAGCCGAGTGACCGACTCCTCCGATAACTCCGCCCCCCGCGCCGACATCGTGCTGCCCTGTCTGGACGAGGCCGCCGCCCTGCCCGCGGTGCTCGGTGCGATCCCGCGCGGCTGGCGCGCGATCGTCGTCGACAACGGCTCCACCGACGGCTCGGCCGAACTGGCCAGTTCGCTCGGCGCGACGGTGGTGCACGAACCGCGCCGCGGCTTCGGCTCCGCCTGCCACGCCGGGCTGCTCGCCGCCGAGGCGGAGTACGTCTGCTTCTGCGACTGCGACGGCTCCCTGGACCCGGGACTGCTCCCCGGCTTCGTCCGCCGGATCGCGGACGGCGAGAGCGATCTGCTGCTCGGCCGGCGCCGCCCGGACCGGCTCGGCGCCTGGCCGCTGCACGCCCGTGCGGGCAACCTGGCGCTCTCCCGGCTGCTGCGCAGACGTACCGGACTCCGGCTGCACGACCTGGGCCCGATGCGGGCGGCGCGCCGGACGGACCTGCTGGCGCTCGGCCTCACCGACCGGCGCAGCGGGTACCCGTTGCAGATGGTGGTGCGGGCGGCGGACGCCGGGCTCCGGGTCGCGGAGACGGATGTCCCGTACCTCTCGCGCACCGGGAAATCGAAGGTCACCGGCACCTGGCGGGGCACCTGGCACGCGGTACGCGACATGCGCGCCGTACTGGGCGAGGCCCCCGTCCCGGTGGGGGCGTCCCGGTGACCCCGGCCGCGTGTACCGGCGCGGGGACGGGAGCCGAGCGCGGCACCGCGACCGCCGGTGCGGTGACCCTGCTGGTCATCGCCAAGGAGCCGCTGCCCGGCCGGGTCAAGACCCGGCTCACGCCGCCCTTCACCCCGCAGGAGGCCGCCCGGCTGGCCGAGGCCTCGCTCACGGACACCCTGCACACCGTCCTCGCGCTGCCCGCGGCGCGGCGGGTGCTCGTCCTGGACGGGGCGCCGGGGCCCTGGCTGCCCCCGGGCATCGAGGTGGTGAGCCAGTGCGCGGGCGGTCTCGACGCCCGGCTCGCCGCCGCGTTCGCGGGCCGCACCGGGCCCACCCTCCTCATCGGCATGGACACCCCGCAGCTCACCCCCGCCGACCTGGCGCCCGC
Source organism: Streptomyces sp. NPDC088730 (assembly GCF_044751215.1). NCBI lineage: Bacteria > Bacillati > Actinomycetota > Actinomycetes > Kitasatosporales > Streptomycetaceae > Streptomyces > Streptomyces sp. NPDC088730. The sequence continues at coordinate 71,555 of NZ_JBIVLK010000006.1, read as the reverse complement.
GCTCGCCCCCGGTTCCTGGGACGGCTGCGACGCCTGGTTCGGCCCGGCGGAGGACGGCGGCTTCTGGGCGCTGGGGCTGGCCGAGCCGGACCCGGAGCTGCTGCGCGGGGTGCCGATGTCCGTGCCGGAGACCGGCGCGGTGCAGCGCCGCCGGCTGGTCGACGCCGGACTGACGGTGCGCGATCTGCCCCGGCTGCGGGACGTGGACACGGCGGCCGACGCCGTGTCCGTCGCCGCACGGGCTCCGCACGGCCGGTTCGCCGCTGTACTCGCCGCACTGAGCGGGGCGGTGGCCCGATGAGCCAGACGGTCCCCCGGCACGAAACGGCCGCCCAGCACGAAACGGCCCTCCGGCACGGAACGGTCCCGCAGCACGAGACAGCCCGCCCGCCGCGCCCGGACGCCACCTCCTGGAGTACCGACCCGTACGCCAACGCCCTGCGCAACGGCCACGGTCCGCTCTTCCTGCGCCGTACGGACGGCTGGCTGCTGCCGCTGGACGTGGAGCGCTGGTGCGCGGGCGCGGACGCCGCGGACCTGTCGGCGCTGCACCGCTGCGAGGGCCCCGTCCTGGACATCGGGTGCGGGCCCGGCCGGCTGGTCGCGGCGCTCGCGGCGCGCGGCCACCGCGCCCTCGGCATCGACGTGAGCGAGGCGGCGGTGGCCCGTACCCTGCGGCTCGGCGGGTCCGCGCTCCACCGCTCGGTCTTCGAACCGCTGCCGGGCGAGGGCCGCTGGGGCACCGTCCTGCTCGTCGACGGCAACATCGGTATCGGCGGCGACCCGCGCAGGCTCCTGCACCGGACGGCGGCCGTGCTGGCCCCGGGCGGGCTGCTCATCGCGGAGACCGCGCCGCAGGACATCGACGAGCGGGTCCGGGTCCAGCTGGACGACGGGCGGACCGGCCGGGACGGGCCCGCCGCGCCCTTCCCGTGGGCCCGGCTCGGCACACCAGCGCTGCTGCGGTACGCCGGGCTCCTCAGCTGGCACACGGCCGATCAGTGGGAGGCGGACGGCCGCACCTTCGTCGCGCTGCGCCGCAGCCGGAAGGTCCTGACGGCCAGCCACAGCGCCGACAGCGCACAGAGCGCGGCCGTGATCAGCAGCCAGTTCCCCAGGAACACACCGGGGGAGAGCCCGGTCGCCGGTTCGTAGCGCCTCGTGTGCCGGGTGATCAGCGGCCACCACATCAGCAGGAGCAGGCCGGACAGGAAGACCGGCACCCGGACGAAGTTGACCAGGCCGGGGCGCGGGCCGAGCGCGCGCAGCAGCAACCGGTCCGCCGCCGCGTACAGCGGGACCAGCACCAGATCGTGCACGAGGGCCGCGCCCGCGAACCAGACGACGACGCCCCACGCGTCCCCGGCCAGCAGCCGCACCCCCGCGTATCCCGTCAGTGCGAAGGAGGCGGCCGTCAGCAGGAGGTGCAGCGGGCCCTCCCCGTACCGCCGCCGCACGTGGCCGAGCAGCTCCAGCCCGTTCACGACTCTCTTCACAGCTCTCCTCACAGCTCTCCGAAGGTCAGCCGGGACACCCATTTGGTGTTGAGCACTCCGGGCGCGGCCGGGACGATGATCCGTGCCGGATATCCGTGGTCGGGCGACAGGTCCTCGCCGTTGACCTGGAGAGCCAGCAAGGAGCGGGGGTCGCGCACCTGGTTGTCGCGGAGCGCCGCCCGGCGGAACGCCCCGCTGCGCTGCACCGACTCCACCAGCGCCCCCGGCGGGTTGTGCGGGTACCCGGCGAGCTCCGCGAGGTCTCTCAGCCGCACCCCCCGCCACCACTGGTCCGAGGTGGACCAGCCCTCCACGCAGGCGATCGGGAGCGCCGCACCGTACTGGTTCATGGCCAGCAGCTGTTCCCGGGTGAACCGGAGGTCACCGGCCGGACCGCTGACGGTCAGCCACCAGCCCTCCCCCGTATCGGCCGCGGTGATCCCGACAGCGGCGGCGGTCTTGTTGATCTGGAAGCTGCCGGGCCCCGGGCCGGGTTCGGCGGCGCCGTGCGGGGTGAGCAGCGCGATGCGCCGCAGCGGCCCGTCGAAGCTCCGCCCGGCCGAGGTGATCAGCAGGACCAGCGAACCGGCGCCCACCATCGCCAGCGCCCCGCGCCGGGACAGTGTCGGCGCGTCCGGAGCCGGGGCGGCGAGCGCGTCCCCCGGCACGTTCCCGCTGAGCGCGCCCGACCTCAGCACCCGTACGGCCCGCGGCGTCCGCAGTCCGGCATGGGCGAGGAACGCGGCGAAGAACACCCACGCCCCGTAGAAGTGCAGCGGGTAGAACGAGCCGGGGAACAGGTACTCCAGCTGGATGTTGAGCAGTCCGGTGACGAACTCGAACAGCGCCCCGCCCACCAGGAGCAGCAGCGAGAGCCGCTCCAGCGCCTGCCCCGCCGAGCGGGCCGGCGGCAGTGCGAAGAGCTTCGGGACGACCGACCACAGCTTGGCCAGCAGTACCGGGACGAGCACGATGCCGGCCGTGACGTGGAGCCCCTGCGTCAGCCGGTACAGCCAGTGCGGATCAGTCGGCCAGTCGAACAGGTAGAAGCCGAGCAGTCCCTTGTCCGGGGTCTTGTCGTTGACCGGGTTCAGGTCCGGGTTGTACGCGGCGTACGACAGCAGTCCGGTCACGAACAGCAGCGTGATCCCACCGAGCAGCACCAGCCCGAGCACCGCGGTGAACCGGACCCCGCGCACCGGACTGCGCCAGAACCCGGGAGCGGAGGGGGTCCGTTCGAGAAGTCCGGAGGCGCCCCCGGAAGGAAGTCTGAAGCGTCGGAGCCGACGTCGGTCGCCCATGGCCCCGACGCTATGCCCGGGGTGCGGCGGCATGGCCCGTGCGACTCCTGACGAAACGCTGACGTCGTCCGGACCAGTCGCCCCCTCCCCGCGAGTCCGGCGGGGTCCGGGGGCCGGGTCCGCGGGTCTGCGGGTCCGGCCGGGTGCGGGAATCTGACGGTTCGGTGACGCGCCCCGTCAGCAGCCGGCCGCGCCGTCCCGGCGTGCATACCGTGCCTGGGTGAAGACCGAGGAACGCGCGGAACAGCGCACCGAACCGGAGAGCGGCCGCCGCAGCGGCGGCCGCGCCGACCTGGCCGCCGTGGGCGCGGCCGTGCTGCTGGTCGCCGCCGCCGCGCTCGTCGGCCGGAACATCGAGGACTACGCCCGCGTCCTGTACGTCCACTGGCCACCGCTGCTCGCGTCCTGGTACCCGCACACCGGCCCCGGCACCGCGGCCGCCCCCGCCGTCGCCGTGGCCGTGGTGGCGTACGGTCCCGTCCTCGCCGCCCGGCTGCGCTGGCGGAACCTGCTGCTGAGCTGCTGGGGCGCCTCGCTCGCCTGGGTGTTCTCGCTGGCGCTGATCGACGGCTGGGGGCGCGGCATCGCGGAACGCCTCACCACCAAGCACGAGTACCTCAGGGTCATCGGCCGTTTCGACGACATCGGCGCGGCCCTGCGCGGCTTCAACGACCACATCCTGATCGGCCCGCCCGGCAACTGGCCCGCCCATGTCGCCGGACACCCGCCGGGCGCCACCCTCACCTTCGTCCTGCTGGACCGTGTGGGGCTCGGCGGGGGCGGCTGGGCCGGGGTCTGGTGCATCGTCACCGGCACCACCGCCGCCGTCGCCGCGCTGGTCGCCGTCCGGGCCCTGGCCGACGAGCGCACCGCCCGCCGCGCCGCGCCCTTCCTCGTCCTGGCGCCCGTCGCGGTCTGGGCGGGCACCTCCGCGGACGGCTACTTCGCCGCAGTCGCCGCCTGGTCCGTCGCCCTGCTGGCCCTGGCCGCGACCGGGAAGGCCCGCAGCCCCGCGACCGCCGCACTCGGTTCGGGGCTGCTGTACGGACTGACCTGCTACCTCAGTTACGGCCTGGCGCTCATCGCGCTGCCGCTGCTCACCGTGCTCCTGCTCGCCCGGACGGCCCGGCCGGTTCCGCTCTTCGTCCTGGGGGCGCTGGTCGTGCCGGCCGCCTTCACCCTGGCGGGCTTCAACTGGTGGGAGGCGTACCACCTGCTGGTCGAGCGCTACTACCAGGCGGCGGGCGGGTTCCGCCCGTACTGGTACTGGGTCTGGGCCAACCTCGCCTGCACCGCGATCGCCGTCGGACCCGCGACGGTCGCCGGACTGCGCCGGACCGCGACGGCCGCGCCCGGGGCCCTGAACACGCTGCGGACGGGGACCACGGCCGCGCCGCAGCGGCTGGTCCTCGTCGTGCTCGCGGCGTTCCTCATGCTGCTGGCCGCCGACCTGTCCGGGATGAGCAAGGCGGAGACCGAGCGGATCTGGCAGCCCTTCATGCTCTGGCTGCTGCCCGCGGCCGCGCTGCTGCCCGCACGCGGCCGCCGCGGCTGGCTGACCGCCCAGGCGGCCGTCGCCCTGCTCGTCAACCACCTGCTCTGGACGGGATGGTGAACGGGGGGAGAGGGAAAACGTGTAATCGGCGGGCGCGAACGGCTGGGGCAGGAGGAACGACGGGTGGTGAAGGGGGCGGTCGGTCGTTGAACCGCCGGCGCCCGGGTATGGCTTGTCCCGTGCCGACATTCGAGATCACCACAGCAAGCGCGGACGACATCAGGATGATGGCGGACTGGGCCCATGCAGAGGGCTGGAACCCGGGCCTGACCGACGGTCAGGCCTTCTTCGCCGCCGATCCCTGCGGATTCCTGATCGGCAGGCTCGACGGTGCGCCCGTCTCCTGTGTCTCCGTGATCCGCTACGGCGGCGACCACGGCTTCCTCGGCTTCTACCTCACCCGCCCCGAGCTGCGCGGCCAGGGCTACGGCAGCCGGCTCTGGGCCACCGGGACCGCCCGGCTGGACGGGCGGAACACCGGCCTCGACGGGGTGGTGGAGCAGCAGGCCAACTACCGCAGGTCCGGCTTCCGCCCCGTCTGGACGAACATGCGGTACGAGGGGCTGGCGCCGGTCGGCATCGCGCCGCCGCCCGGCGTCACCCTGGCCGACGCCCGCACCCTGCCCTTCGGCCAGGTCACCGCGTACGACCGCCGGTTCTTCCCGGCGGAGCGCGACGGCTTCCTGGCGGCCTGGACCACCGCCCCCGGCCGCACCGCGCTGGTCGCGCTGCACGAGGGAGAGGTGCGGGGGCTCGCGGTGATGCGTGCCTGCCGTACGTCCTCCCGCATCGGCCCGCTGTACGCGGCCACGCCGGAGACGGCCGCCGCCCTGGTGAGCGCGCTGGCGGCGACCGACCCGTCCGCCCCGGTCGCCGTGGACGTACCCGACGTCAATCCGGCTGCGGTACGGCTCGCGGAACAGCTCGGGCTCACCCCGTCGTTCGAGACGGCCCGCATGTACACCGGCGCGTCGCCCGAGGTCGACCACTCCGGCCTGTTCGGCATCACCAGCCTCGAACTGGGCTGACCCGCCGCGTCGGATCCGCCGCCCGCGCCCGTGCGGTGCGGGCGTCAGATCGTCGAGCGGACCGAACGGATCTTGGTCCACTGCCCGCGCCCGTGCGTGCGGGCGTCAGATCCGCAACCGGCGACCGTACGTGCGTCAGGTCCACTACCGCGACCACGCGTGCGTCAGGTCCACTACCGCGACCACGCGTGCGTCAGATCCACTACCGCGACCACGTCTTGCGTCAGATCCGCTGCCCGCGCCCGTGCAGCAGCTCCAGGACCCGGTCCCGGAGCAGCTCGTACTCCTCGCGCAGCCGGCCGATCTCCGGTGGCCTGGGCACCACCGTGCCGCCGGTGACGACCTCCTCCGGCGCGAACTGCTCACGGGTCAGGTCGATCTCCGTCCCCGGGCCCAGCCGGTTCCACCAGTGGTAGTCCGTGCGCACCCCGTCGACCCGGACCTCACCGCGTATCAGGTCACCGCCCAGCAGGTCGTGCAGGACCAGGGCGGTCACCCCGCACTGGTCCCGGGCGGGGTTGCCGGAGGTCCAGTGCGGCCGGTGCGCGGGAGTGGTGGTGTCGGCGCCCCAGCTGCTGCGGACGGCGGCCTCGATGTCGGCGAGGAGGAGCGGCTTCATGCCACCGATCCTCGCAGCCGCCACTGACAGTGCCGCCTGATCAGCCGGCTTCGCCCCCGCCGCCGGGGGCGAAGCGGGCCCGCGAGGCCATCACCGCGATGTCGTCCTCCGCGCCCGGACCGAAGCGGTCGAGCACCTCGTCCAGCAGCTCCTCCAGGCCGCCGCTCGCCGGCAGCCGCAGATCCTTGAGCCGGCCGACGGACACGTCGATGTCCTCCCCGCGCCGCTCCACCAGGCCGTCGGTGTACATGAACAGCACCGTTCCCGGCGCGCACCGCACCTCCGTCGTCCGGTAGCCGCCGAACCCGGTGCCGAGCGGGGGCCCCGCCGGTACGTCGCCCAGCTGGGTGCCCGCGGTCCCGGGGTCGATGAAGACCGGCGGCAGATGGCCCGCACTCGACACCAGGCACTTCCCGCCGGACCGGTCGACGACCGCGAGCAGACAGGTCGCCGCCCGGTCGAGCCCCGACCGCTCCACCATCCGGTCCAGCTGCCGCAGGATGCGGTGCGGCGGCAGCTCCTCGTCCGCGAGCAGCCGCAGCAGCGAGCGGTAGTGGCTCATCGCGACGGCCGCCTCCACGCCGTGGCCCATCACATCGCCCATCGCCTTGAGGTGGCGGCCGTCGCGCAGCGGGATGATGTCGAACCAGTCGCCGCCGACCAGCACGCTCCGGTCGGCCGGCAGATAACGGGTGGCGACCTCGATGTGCGGATGCGGCTGGCGAGGTTCGGAGAGCAGGGAGCGCTGGAGCTCCAGGGCGATGGTGTGCTCGTGGGTGAACCGGCGCGCGTGGTCCAGGTCGACGGCGGCCCGTCCGGCGAGCTCCCGGGCCACCACCACGTCCTGCTCCGTGAAGGGCGGTGAGTCCCCCGCCCTGACCAGGCCGAGGACGCCGATGGGCCCGCCGCGCACGGAGACCGGCACGATGACCGCCGAGTGCATCCCGAGGGCCCGGTAGACGGCGACCCGTTCGGGGGAGGGCGCCAGGCGGCCCAGCTGCTCGTCTCCGGTGAGGTTCTCGACGACCGGCTGGTTGGCGGCCAGGCAGCGCGTCACCGCCGCGTCCTCCTGGTAGTCGATGTAGTCCCCGGCCACCCCGAACGGCGCGACCCGCTCGCGCAGCCCCGGCACCGCCGTCATCGCCGCCCGCCGCAACCGGGTCACCCCGGGCGGCGCGGGGCGCACCGGCGGGGCGACGTCCCGCGGGAACACCTCGACCGTGGCGAGATCCGCGAGCCCCGGCACCACCAGGTCGACCAGCTCGGCGCAGGTGGTGTCCATGTCGAGCGTGGTGCCGATGCGGGTGTTCGCGGTGTCCAGGAGACGCAGATGGCGCTGGGCCTGGGCCAGCTGGCGCCGCTCCTCGTCGGAGGCCAGGACCTCCATCAGGATGCCCGCGACGCCCACCACCCGGCCGTCCACCTCCAGCCGGTGGTACGCGCCGTGCCAGTAGCGCCGGGCGCCGCCCGGTCCGGCGGGGGTCCGGCCGCTGGAGGTGATCTCGCGGGACCGCCCGTCGGAGAGCACCGCCAGCATCAGGTCCTCCCGGGCATCGACCTCGGGCAGCACCTCGGCGACCGTACGGCCCAGGTGCTCGGCGGCCGGGATGCCGTTGAGCCGTTCGAGGGCCGGGTTCACGTAGAGGTAGCGCAGCTCGGTGTCGAGCACCCCCACCCCGGCCGTGGTTCCACCGATCAGGGCCGCGAGCGCCATGGTGTCGAGCGGCGGCGGACCGCCGGCGTACTCATCGGCCTGCAAGGCAACCTCCTGGGACAGGGCGCGGGCCGCCCGACTGCCCGGCCCTCCATGGTCGGCCGCCCGCCCCGGCCCCGCATCCGCAGACGGCTGATCAGCGGGCGGTCCCCGAGCGCGCGGCCGACCGTGAAGAGCCGGGGAGCAGCCGGTCGAGCTCCACCGTCCCGTCCTCGGCCGATGACCCCGGCGGCAGCCGCAGGGCCCGTGCGACCGGCTCCGGAAGCGGGGCCCGGTCCAGCAGCCCGGTGACCAGGGCGGTGGTCAGCCGGTGCCAGACGGGGGCCCGGCGGAGCATCGGGTGATCGCTGCCGGGCACGGTGACCAGACAGCTCCGGGCCCCGGCCCGGCGGGCCCGCCCGGTGAGCGTGCGGGAGGCCGCCGCACTGGTGACCCGGTCCGGGGGGCTGTGCACGAGGACGATGTCCCGCCCGGCGAGCTGCTCGACCGGATCGCCGTCCGGGCACCACGGGGCGAGCCCGACCACGCCCCGTACGAGTGGATGCCCGGCGGCGTGCAGCGCGGCGCGGCCGCCCATCGAGTGCCCCACCAGCACCACCGGAACGTCCCCCGCCGCACGCCGCAGCTCGTCCAGGGCGCGCACGGCATCGTGCAGCGGATCGGCCCGCGCCCCGTTCCACCCCCGGTGCCCGTACCGGACGGCGCGCACCAGGACGTCCCCCGGCAGCGCCCGCCGCAGTGCGTGCGCGAAGGGGCGCATCCGCAGCGCGGGCAGGTTGAACGGTCCGGGCGGCGGCGCCCCGAGGCCGTCCTCCCGTCCGCCGTGCAGCAGGAGTACCGCCGCGGTCGGCGGTTGTCGTCGTGTCATGCGTACCTCCGGTGCGGATGGGTGGAGCCGTAACGAGCATGCTGTACGAGCACGGACGGCACCGTCGCAACGGGAAGCAAGCGGCGCGGAACAGCAACGCGGAACCAGCGGCGCGGAACAGCATGCGGAACCAGCGGCGCGGAACAGCGACACGGAATCAACGGCGCGGAACAGCGGCGCGGAACAAAGGACACACACCATGGGCTCGTCACCACAACTCGGTAGTACCGTCCCGGACTTCACCCTCCCGGGAGGCGCACTCGACGGCGATACGTTCGAACGCCGCGACTACACACTCTCCGCCGCCCGCGGCCGGGCCGTGGTCCTCGCCTTCTACCCCGGCGACAACACGGCAGTGTGCACGAAGCAGCTGTGCTCGTACTCCTCCGGGATGGAGACCTTCGAGGGGCTCGACGCGCAGGTCTGGGGAATCAGTCCACAGGATGTGGACAGCCACGAGTCCTTCGCCCGCGCCCACGGCCTGCGGATGCCGCTGCTGGCGGACACCGGCCGTGAACTCGCCCGGACCTTCGGGGTGGCGGCCCCCGGCATCGGCGTACGCCGGGCGGTGTTCCTCATCGACGCGGAGGGGGTGCTGCGCTGGAAGCACGTAGCGCTCCTCGGTGCCACGTTCCAGTCGATGGACACCCTGGCGGGCCACCTCTCCGGCATCCAGACCCCGTAGAAGACTGCCGGAACCCGGCAGTGTCCCCGATCCGGTATGTATGGGACCATCCAGCCAGTTCGACGGAAATGTTCGGGGGATTCCGCGGATTCCACAGACCGGGAGGGGTGATCACGTGACCTTGTTTCTCGGTCTCGGCATTGCGGGAGTCGTGCTGCTCGCGCTGTCCCTGATCTTCGACGGAATCCTCGAAGGCCTCTTCGGGGGTGTGCTGGACGGCCTCTTCGACGGGCTGCTCTCCCTTCCGGTGATCGCCGGTTTCGTCTCGATGCTCGGCTTCGGCGGCGCCATCGTGCTCGGCACGACCGGCGCCGGCACGTTCGCCGCCGTGGGGGCCGGTGCGGTGGCCGGTCTGATCGCCGCCTGGCTCACCTGGAAGTTCAGCCAGGCCCTGATGCGGGACCAGACCAACGCCACACCGCGCGACGACGATCTCATCGGCTCGTCCGGGTCCGTGGTCACGGCCATTCCGGCCAACGGCTACGGCGAGGTGCTGCTGCGGCTGGGAGGGCACGTCGTGAAGCTGTCGGCGAAGAGCACGGCGCCGGTCGAACGCGGCACCGAGATCTGGGTCGAGGCCACGCTCTCGACCACCTCGGTCTCGGTCCGCCCCGTCGAACGCTGAGCCGGCAAGCCGGCCGATCCATCACCGCTCGCAACAGAACTGCCGTCCCCGTCGGGAGGCAGAGGGGGACACCTCATGAGTCCAGTACTGATCGCCATCGTCGGAGTCGTCGTACTCCTCGTCCTGCTGGCCCTCGTGGTCATCACCCGCTACAAGGTCGCCGGGCCCAGTGAGGCGTTCATCATCACCGGCCGCCGCGGCAAGAAGTCCGTCGACCCGGTGACCGGGCGGGCCAGCATCGACAACAGCGGCCAGAAGGTCGTCGTCGGCGGCGGCGTCTTCGTCGTCCCGTTCGTCCAGCAGAAGTTCACCCTGGACCTCTCCAGCCGGCACATCCCCGTCGCCGTGCGCGGAGCCGTCACGCTGCGCGGTGTGAAGTCCCACCTGGAAGGCGTCGCGATCGTCAAGGTCGGCGGCAGCGAGGACGCCATCCGGGCCGCCGCCCAGCGCTTCCTGCAGCAGCAGAACGGCATCGTCGGCTTCACCCAGGAAGTGCTCTCCGGCGCGCTGCGCGCCATCGTCGGCCGGATGTCGGTCGAGGACATCATCCGCGACCGGGCCGCGTTCGCCGGCCAGGTGGCGGAGGAGGCCGAGGCCAGCCTCTCCGGCCAGGGCCTGATCCTGGACGCCTTCCAGATCCAGGACATCACCACGGAGGGCTCCTACCTGGAGGACCTCGGCCGCCCCGAGGCCGCCCGCGCCAAGCAGGAGGCGGACATCGCGGAGGCGATCGCCCGCCGCGCCTCCGAGCAGGCCCGGCTGAAGGCCGCCGAGGAAATCGCCATCGCCGAGCGGACGTACTACCTCAAGCAGGCCGAGATCAAGGTCGAGACGGAGGCCGCCGCCGCGAAGGCCAACGCCGCCGGTCCCCTCGCGGAGGCCGCCCGCCGCCAGGAGATCCTCCAGGAGCAGGAGAAGGTCGCCGAGCGCCAGGCCGCCCTGACCGACCGCGAGCTCGACACCAAGGTCCGCAAGCCCGCCGACGCCGCCCGCTACCAGGCCGAGCAGGAGGCGGAGGCCCGCCGCATCGCCCAGGTCAAGGAGGCCGAGGCGGACGCCGAGCGCTCCCGCCTGACCGGTGAGGGCGAGAAGCTGCACCGCTCGGCCCTCGCCGACGCCGTACGCATCGAGGGCGAGGCCCAGGGTGCCGCCATCGCCGCGCGGGGTTCGGCCGAGGCCGAGGCCATGCGGAAGAAGGCGGACGCCTTCGCCCAGTACGGCGACGCGGCCGTGCTCCAGATGCTCGTCGAGGTGCTCCCGCAGGTCGTCGCCAAGGCGTCCGAGCCGCTGAGCGCCATCGACAAGCTGACCGTGATCTCGACGGACGGCGCGAGCCAGCTCTCGCGCACCGTCACGGACAACGTCGCCCAGGGCATGGAACTCCTCAGCTCCACCACGGGCGTCGACCTCGCCGCCCTCCTGCAGAACCTCAAGGGCACCACCCCGAAGCCCGCGGTCCCGGCCCAGCCGGAACCGTCCACCCCGAAGAACGACAAGATCGAGGTCACGGACTGACGTCCACCCCGACAGCAGCACCCACGACAGCAACACCCTCGCGTGCCCGGCCGGTTCCCCCCAACCGCCCGGGCACGCGCGTTGGTCCGGGGGCCGCGGGGGCGACTGGGGGCGGTGGGGCCATGCTCGTACGGAGGCGACGGCGCAGGAGCGGGTTCATCCCCGCACGCGCGGGGAGCAGAGCGCGTGCCGATCAACCGGGCAGAGGCACAGGGGTTCATCCCCGCACGCGCGGGGAGCAGGACGCCCAGTGGGCCATCCAGGACGTCGGCTCGGGTTCATCCCCGCACGCGCGGGAAGCAGTCACCAGAGGCGGTCGCGCGCTTCTCCTCGGCCGGTTCATCCCCGCACGCGCGGGGAGCAGCCTGAGAACGGGGGAGAAGATGACGGGGACGTGGGTTCATCCCCGCACGCGCGGCGAGCAGGAGCCGGACGCGTCACGGAACACGAACATCACGGGTTCATCCCCGCACGCGCGGGGAGCAGCACAGCAACGGCGTGGTCGGGACCGCCGGGAAGGGTTCATCCCCGCACGCGCGGGGAGCAGACTGGCGGCTGTTCCTTTCGAGCGGAACTTGCGGGTTCATCCCCGCACGCGCGGGGAGCAGCCGGGTTGATTCCATGCGGCCCGGATGTACGGGGGTTCATCCCCGCACGCGCGGGGAGCAGAGAAGCAGACAAGCGCGTTGGTCATGATCGGAGGGTTCATCCCCGCACGCGCGGGGATCAGCGTCACGGCTACAAGAACTGGACCCCGGAAGCGGGTTCATCCCCGCACGCGCGGGGAGCAGCTGCCCGCGCCGGTCCAGCACACCATCACGATGGGTTCATCCCCGCACGCGCGGGGAGCAGAGAGGTAATGCGGTGGTCATGGACGCCTCCCCGGGTTCATCCCCGCACGCGCGGGGAGCAGCACACACGGCCGGGCGGTCCTGAGACATGACAGGGTTCATCCCCGCACGCGCGGGGAGCAGTCGGAAAGGGCGACGGCAACCGCCTTGGTGAGGGGTTCATCCCCGCACGCGCGGGGAGCAGCCACGTCGATGACGGTGTCGTACGTCGAGACCGGGTTCATCCCCGCACGCGCGGGGAGCAGAATGCTTCTCGCTTCCGGATCATCATGACTCGGGGTTCATCCCCGCACGCGCGGGGAGCAGTCGTCCGACAAGATCGACGCGAGCATGAAGCTGGGTTCATCCCCGCACGCGCGGGGAGCAGACTCCCTGACCTGCGCGTCTATCCGGCGGACTGGCCGAATTCAAGCAGCTTCAGCAACTCGGACATTTCACCTCTCTCGTTATCCTCCGGGGCCGCCACCGCTCCGGTCATTGACGGGCAACGGACAGCGGGGATGTCGATGTGACGCGGTTCGGGAAACCTCAGCGAAGCAGACGCTCGCCGCTCTCAGCGCCCCCCGAACCGCCGCCGCTTCGCCGCCTTGCTCCAGCCCTTGGCGGGTGGTGACAGAGCAGGCGGCGGTCTGTCCTTCGGGCGGAGGATCAGTGTCAGGCCCTCGTGGTCCACCGGATGCCACTTGTGGTCGTGGGTTTCGAACGCGTACCCCTGCTCGCTGTTGTCGCTGTACGCGAGAAGGGCCCGCCCTTGGCCCGAGTACTGCCTGACCTCCGCCCACAGTGTCTGGCGCACGCGCGTGGAGGGGCCGCCGATGAAGACGCCCGGGGAGATCTCCAGGAGCCAGCGTGTGAGAAAGCCGCGCAGGGCCGCCGGACAGTTGGTGAGGACAATGACCGTCACCAGATAATGCCCTCCTCGTAATTCCTCCCAGCACTGAGCTCCGTTCCGTGGTCCGACTGGAGCATCACCCGATCCCGCGCGTCCTCGTCGGCTGCATCTGCACCGGATCGAGACCCGCCCCCGGCTCCGAGGAGTTCCTGGATGTCGGTGACCACGCGGTCCATCAGGCCCGTACGGTTCGCGGCGTCCCGCAGGGCGCGTCGGGTTCGGGAGCCGATGTCTTCAGGGCCCTCGGCAGCGGCGTCGAACGCGACCGGGATGCCGATTTCTGTCTTGTAGAGGTCGGCCATGTCCAGCACGAAGGACAGTTCGTGGCCAGAGTGGACGAACCCGAGGCCCGGAGCGCATCCGAGAGCGGCCACGACGGCGTGGGCGATGCCGTACATGCACTGGGCCGCCGCGGTAATCGCCTGGTTGGGTGCGTCGCCGGATGCGAAGTCGCCCGGAGTGTAGTGACGGCCGTGCCAGGGGACGCCGGTGCGGGCGGCCTCCTTGCGGTAGCAGGCTTTGACACGCGTCCCCTCGCGCCCGAGCAGCTCGTGACGGGTCAGGCGGGCCGGGTCCTCGTCCGGGAAGCGCAGCCGGTACATGGCGCGGGCGACCGCCAGGCGTCGGCGTTGGTTCGCCCACGCCGTGGCTTGAGCCTGCACCAGGGCGGAGGAGCGGGTGAGGGCCCGCCCGCCCGCGTAGAAGCGGACTCCGTGTTCACCGACCCAGACCACCCCCGCTCCGCATTCGCCCAGGACGCTCATGGCCTGGTGGGTGATGCGGGTTCCGGGGCCGAGGAGGAGGGTTCCGATGGTCGCGGACGGGATGTGCCTCGTACCCTCCGCGTCCTCTGCGGTGATGGCGTGCGCGTCACGGTGTACGACGCACCGCTCCAGATAGACGAAGGACAGCCGGTCCCCCACCCTGCTCAGTTCGCGCGGTGACGAGAGCTTGCGAGCTCCCAGCGACGGAGAGGTCATGGTCCGTCCTCACACCACGGGAGCAAGGGTCATCAGCCCGCAGCCGTAGGCCTTCGCCTTGCCCAGTCCGGACGCCAGCCTCAAGCGGAAAGCCTCGGGGTCGGTCACCCGTAGCCGGCCCTGGTAGGTAACGGCGGCGATCCGTACGGCGTTGCCGCCCGCCGTCGCGGAGCTGCCCCTACTGGCGGAACCGTCTTTACGGGAAGAGGCGCTGCTCTTGCTGGACGAAGGACTGTTCCTACCGGACGAGGCACTGTTCTTGCTGAATGACAGCCCCCGGGCCCCGCCTACCACCAGTTCGTACTCGTCCCCTCGCTCCAGGCGACGGTCCTCCGGCGCTTTCTCCACGATGGTGAAGCCGCCGCGGTCCTGCTGCTTGAGCAGCCACTCGATCTGGTAGCGGGGCGTCCGGTGCGCAGTGCGTTTCGTCGGCTCGCCCTCTTTGCGGCGGATGCTGTGGACCGGGTTGGCCGTGAGCCGGAACTCCCAGACACTGTCGGCGGACAGTCCGGACAGGAAGGCGGCGTAGTCGTACGTCGACCAGCCCTGGGGTTCCGCCGTCGGCCAGCCCGCCTGCTCCACCAGGTGGGTCAGGTCCGGCTTGGCCGGACTGGTGACGTACAGCAGTACCTCGGCCGCCGAGTTGTAGTCGATCCGCCAGAGCACCCGCGGTCCCCCGTCGGGTGTGGGGGGTGCCTCGGGGAAGGAGGACATAACCGCCGCGTGCAGCATCTGCGGTGACGTCAGCAGCCGCCGAGCACCGGTCCTTGCCGCGTTGAAGCGAAAGCGCGTGAGGTACATGTCAGGCACCGTCCCTGTCCAGCAGAGTGAGGTGGCCCACCGCATCGTGCGAGGGGAGGGCCACCCGGTTGTTCCTCCGGTCGGCACGGGGGTTGGGCACCGTCACCGTTCGTGCGACCACGCCCCGCAACCCGTACCGCCGATGGCGCGGGTCGAAGCTGATCGGTTGATCCCGTACCGCATCACCCGGCCCCTCCGCGCCGTCGTCGGGCCCGGCCTCCAGGAGCACGGTCAGGTCTACGGACTCGTCCTTGCGCCGTCGCTCCCGGTACCAGTCGGACGCCTGCCATTCATGGGCGGCCAGGGTCGCGGCGAGCTCGGCTCCGGGATGCAGCCCCAGATCGATGTTGCGGCTCGGCGGGCATGATCTCCGGCCGAGGAAGGGCAGGAAGACGGGATTGCGTACGGCTGCGAGCAGTTGTACGAGCAGGTCTTCGTCGCCCTCCAGCCCGGCGACGAACACGGCGTCCGCAAGGTAGAAGCGTTCGGACACCGGCATGGATTTGCCCGTGTCGTCGTGGTGGGCGGTCTGGAAGTCCCGGATGCGGGTGTCACATGACGGGCCACACAGAAAGGGCCTTGCCCCATACCCTGACAGTGACGAGCTGTTCAGAGAGGGGCAAGGCCATGCCAGATGATGCTACCCCGGACCCGTACGCCGATCCGCTCGCATTCGGCCAACGCATGCAGATCCTCCGTACGAAGCGGGGCATGTCGCGGCCGGTCGTGGCGGGGCTGCTGGGGATGTCGCAGTCGTGGGTGAAGCAAGTCGAGACGGGGCTGATCGGTATGCCGAAGCTTCCCGTGATCCTGCGCATCGCCGAGTTGCTGCGCGTCCGCGACCTTTCGGACCTGACCGGCGACCAGTCCACCCCCGTCGATCTGTTCATCGGGCCGGGGCACTCACGGCTGCCGGAGGTGCGGGCGGCGGTGAATGCCTTGTCGCTGAGCGCGGACCGGCAGGCGCCGCCGGCCGAACACGTAGCGGCTCGACTGGCGAAGGCGTGGCAAGCACGGCACCGCGCGCCGAACCACCGCGAGGTGCTGGGCGAGCTACTACCGGGGCTGATCCGGGACGCGCAGTTGACAGTGCGGCAGGCGGACACGGCGGCTGAGCGGCGGGTGGGGCAGGCCATCCTGTCCGAGGTGTACAGCCTCAGCCAGTTCTTCGTGGCCTACCAGCCGGACAGTGCCCTGCTGTGGCGGGTGGCCGAGCGTGGCATGGTCGCGGCGCAGGAGTCCGAGGATCCGCACGCGATCGGTGTTGCGGCGTGGCTGGCCGCGCAGGCACACCGCGACAGTGGGCCCGCGCACTTCGACGCGGCCGACGCCATGACGATGGAGGCCCTAAAGTTCATACAGCGGTTCCTCCCAGCCGCCGACGACCGCACGATCGCCATCGCAGGCGCCCTCCAATTCGAGGTGGGGTATACGGCGGCCCGGCGGGGGGCGAAGGGCGAGGCGTGGCGGTGGTGGGACAAGGCGAACGCCACCGCGGCCCGGCTGTCACCCGGCTACTACCACCCGGTTACGTCGTTTTCCACCGCCATCATGGGTGCCCACGCCGTGACCGTGGCCGTGGAGCTGCGGGCTGGCGGGGAGTCAGTGCGGCAGGCAATCGACGCAGACAGCACAGCGATCCCGTCACGGCCTCGCCTGGCCCGACACCGCATCGAGGAGGCCCGCGCGTATCAGCTGGACGGGCAGCCTGAGACGGCCCTAGCCACGCTGGAGCGCGCCCACCGAGCAGCCCCGGAGACGATCCGCTACAACGGGTACGCCCGCCGGATCGTGCTGGAGGAGACGGAGTCCCGAGTGCCAGCTCGCCGCCAGCGTGCCGCGGCCCTGGCCGAGCAAATCGGACTACTCGCGGCGTAGTTCGAGCCCGTGAGCGAGGGGCAGGAATCCTGCCCCTCGCCTGTGCTGCCCGCTCGTACCGTCGGGATACCGACCGCCGACGAGCCGAGGATGCCGTGATCGTGAGAGCACTATCACCAGTCAGCACCTTGACCGAGCAGCAGGCCCGTGGTTGGCGCTGCATCTGGTGCGACCACCCCCTCGTGTCCGGGCTGGACGTCGACCTGGGCGAGCAGCGCACGCACCCGGCCGACGGAGCCGCGTACAGCTGGTTCCCCCGGGCATGCGCGGACACCGCGACCTGCGCGGCCCAGGCCACGCGGGCGAGCACATGAGCCTGGTGATGCGGTTCATGGAGTGGACGATCGGTGCTCCCCGGGGCGAGGCACCGCAGACCGTCATCCTGATCCGCTGCCTCACCCCAGGCTGCGGCGAGGAGTCCGAGCCGAGCCGCTCACACATCACCCCTGACATCTGGGCGCTGAAGCACGCCCGGGCGGATGGGGCACACAGAGTACGAAGAGGTCGCGCGCTGCCGCCTCGTCACCACCCCTGAGGAGGCCCGGTGATCTGTGATCGCTGCGAGCAGATGATGCGGCCGGACGAGGCCGAGCAGATCTATATCGACGCGGCCTCGGGCGCCGGGGTCACGGTCAACGTCCACAGGGTGCTGTGCGCCAGGCCCCGAACGCACCCACAGTAGTTACCCGCAGCACCCGGGTCGCTGACCTCCCGCCCGTATCTGAGGCCGGCAGCGGTCCAGGTGCGGGCGGGCATACTCCCGAACGAGGTCGGCAAGGGTTCATCCCCGCACGCGCGGGGAGCAGTAGGGCGTCCCGTTCGGCCGGAAGTTCGCCGTGGGTTCATCCCCGCACGCGCGGGAGCAGTTGGTCTGTGTGTTGTGGCGCCACCGGACCAGGGGTTCATCCCCGCACGCGCGGGGAGCAGGGCGTCCCGTTCTGCGGGCTCTGGAAGGAGGAGGGTTCATCCCCGCACGCGCGGGGAGCAGGTCATGGTGTGGACTCCGGCCCAACTGGGCGCGGGTTCATCCCCGCACGCGCGGGGAGCAGCCAAAAACAGCACAAGCGGTTTCCTGCATCTAGGGTTCATCCCCGCACGCGCGGGGAGCAGTCGCCCGGGTTGCTGTCGGCGATGGCCCAGAGGGGTTCATCCCCGCACGCGCGGGGAGCAGCCGAGTGGCTGCTCGACGAGCTGCGGCAGTCGAGGTTCATCCCCGCACGCGCGGGGAGCAGACTGTCTGACCTCGGGTTCTCTGGACGCATCCTGCCATTTCGAAGCAGCTTCACGAACTCCGACATAAAGGATCAAATAGCCCATCTCTAGACCCCGGGCCCGTACTGTTCACCGCCCGAACCCCCCAAGCCGTGCTCCGCCGCCGCACCGCCCGGCCGTGGCACCAAGGAGCGAAAGGCGCACCAGAGCGCAAGCCGCACCCAATCGAGCCGCCCATCCCACCCCGCAAGCCGCACCGAGGGAACCGCCCACCCACAGGCGGAATGCAAACCCGAAGACCCCACCAAAGGTCCGGTTAGGGTAATGCGGGACTAAAGAGATCACCAAGTGCGTTTCGTAAGCGTCGCGCTCCTCGGGAGGAAGTCATGGGAACCCACCGCACCACGCTGCCCGGAGTCGGAGTGCAGTACGACTACACCACCGAGACGGGCCAGCACATTTCCGTCGTCGTGCATCACGACGGGCGGCGGTTCATCGGGTTCTACGATCAGGACGACCCTGATTCGTGCCGGCTCTCCGTACCCCTGACTCCACAGGAGGCCACCGGGCTCGCGCATCTCATCGATGCCGCGCCGATCGACGCCGTGCGGACCGAGGGGATCGATCTGGTCACCGAGCACATACCGCTCGGGACGCGGTCGCCGTACGGCGGGCGGTTGCTCGGGGACACCCGGGCGCGGACGCGGACCGGGGCCTCGATCGTGGCGGTGTTGCGTACGCACAGTGCGCATCCGTCGCCGGGGCCGGACTTCCGGCTGGCCATCGGGGACACGCTCGTCGTCGTGGGTACGCGCGAGGGCGTGGACACGCTCTCCGAGATTATTGCGGAGGGCTGACCGTGCACGACACGACCGCACTGCTGGTGGAGTTCGGCTCCGTCATTCTGGGGCTCGGCATCATCGGCCGGTTCGCCGGCCGAATAGGCCTTTCCTCGATCCCCCTCTATCTGCTGGCCGGACTCGCCTTCGGTGAGGGCGGGCTGCTGCCGCTCGGCGCGAGTGAGGAGTTCACCGCTGTCGGCGCCGAGATCGGCGTCATTCTGCTGCTGCTCCTGCTGGGGCTCGAATACAGCGCCAGTGAACTCGTCACCAGTCTGAAGACGCAGTATCCGTCCGGGGCCGTGGACTTCGTACTCAATGCCACCCCCGGTGCCGTCGCCGCGCTGCTGCTCGGCTGGGGGCCCGTGGGGGCGGTGGCCCTGGCCGGGGTGACCTGGATCTCGTCGTCCGGGGTGATCGCCAAGGTCCTCGCCGACCTGGGACGGCTCGGCAACCGGGAGACGCCCGTCATCCTCGGGGTGCTCGTCATCGAGGACCTGTCGATGGCCGTCTACCTGCCGCTGCTCACCGCGATGCTCGCGGGTGTGGGCTTCGCCGGTGGCAGCATCGCACTGCTCGTCGCGCTCGGCACCGTCGGCTTCGTGCTCTACCTCGCGCTGCGGCACGGACGGCTGATCAGCCGGGCCGTGTCCTCCGACAATCCCGAGCTGCTGCTGCTCGTCGTGCTCGGGCTGACCGTGCTGGTCGCCGGGGTCGCCCAGCAGTTGCAGGTGTCCGCGGCCGTCGGGGCGTTCCTGGTCGGCATCGCGCTCTCCGGCGAGGTCGCGGAGGGAGCGCGCAAGCTGCTGACCCCGTTGCGGGACCTCTTCGCCGCCGTCTTCTTCGTGTTCTTCGGGCTCTCCACCAACCCCGCGGAGATCCCGCCGGTGCTCCTCCCGGCCGCGCTGCTGGCCGTCGTCACCGTCTTCACCAAGATCGCCACCGGCTGGTACGCGGCACGGCGGGCCGGCATCGGTTCGCGCGGGCGGTGGCGGGCGGGCGGCACGCTGGTCGCCCGGGGCGAGTTCTCCATCGTCATCGCCGGTCTGGCCGTGGCGACCGAGCCTCGCATCGGCCCCATCGCCACCGCGTACGTCCTGATCCTCGTCATCGTCGGCCCGCTCACCGCCCGCTGGACGCAGCCGATCGTCGAGAAGATCCAGGAGTGGCGGGGCGGCAGCGGGGACAAGCCCACCGCATCGTCCAGCGCTAGCAGCAGCGGAACCGTTCCTGCCGCACGGGTGCCGGCCCCGCAGGAGGAGCTGGCCCAGACCGACTGACCGCGGCCTCAGCCGTCCTGGGCGGCGGGGAGGTCGGGCAGCCAGCCCAGCGGGTACGCGTCCGCACCGCCCCCGGGAACGGCCGGCTCGCCGCCCGCCGCGGTGAACGCCGTCAGCGCCTCGACCAACGCGGACCGCTGCTCCGGCGCGAGGCGTTCGACGATCGAGGCGATCTCCCGGCGGCGGCCGGTCGTGACGTCCTCCACCAGTTGGAGCCCCTCCGGGGTCACCCGCAGGGCCGTCTCCCGGCGGTTGGCCGGGTTGACCTGGCGCTCGGCCAGACCGGCGAGGATCAACCGGTCCAGCATGCGCATCGCGGTCGACGGATTGACGCCGAGGCGCTCGGCCAGCGAGACCAGCTTGGCGTCCCCGTGGGTGGCCAGGACCACGAGCAGCCGGAACTGCGGCAGCGTCACCCGGTCCTCGACCGCCGCCAGCGACCGGGCCGAAACGGCCACCAGCAGTCTCGACGCGGTCAGCACCGCCCGCGTCACCGCGTCGACGTCGTCCCTGCCGGTGGCGGACGGGGCGGACGGTCGTTTCTCAGATGACTGTTCGTGCGCGGCCATGCCCCTTTGTACCGCGCCGGACCGCGTACTCCCACTGCGACCGCGTACTCCCACCGCGGGAGCCCCGTCCGCGACGGTGGCGTAGATCTTGTCACTGTGCAACGTTTGCACAGTGACAGATCCATCCGCAGACTCGTCCGGGCCCCGGCCCCCCGCCCCGCGGGGCGGCTGGCGGCGTACCCTCGCCCGGCTTCCGGTCCATATGTTCCGGGCCGGGCTCGGGCCGCTGTTCCGGGGACGGCTGCTGCTCCTCGTCCACACCGGGCACACCTCGGGACAGCCGCGCCGGACCGCCGTCGAGGTGGTCGAGTCCGCGACGGTGGACGGCCGGCTGAGCTGGACCGTGGCGTCCGGATCCGGGCCCGGCGCCGACTGGTACCGCGATCTGCGACGTACGCCGCAGGCCACCGTGCAGATCGGCCGCCGGTTCCACGCGGTGACGGCGGCTGAGCTGCCGGCCCGGGAGGGCGGCGAGCTGATGGTGCGCTGCGCACCCCGTCGCCCCCGGCTCGCCCGGCGGCTCTGCGCGCACCTGGGGTTCACGGTCGACGGCAGCGCGGAGGGCCGCCGGGACGCGGGCGAGTCCATCGCGTTCCTACGCCTCACCGAGGGCGCCCCGGTCGGCGGCGGCGACCGCTGAGACCCGGGTCCGGTCAGGGGCCGGGAGGCGGAGCCAGGGCCGGGGGCGGGTCCGGGGAGGGCCGGAGCCGGGGTCAGGTCCGGGTCCGGGGTCCGGAGCCGGGGTCCGGAGCCGGGGTCAGGTCCGGGTCCGGAGGCGGAGCCGGAGCCGGCTCAGGTCTGTACGGGTTCGGGCTCCTCCGCCGGGTGCGGCCGCGGAACGCCCCTGCGGTAGAGGATCACCGTGACCAGGAGTCCGACGGCGAAGAAGCCCGCGGACCACCAGTACGCGGTGGTGTAGCTCTCCAGCTGGGACTGGGCGATCGCGGCCGGGGTCGGGCGGCGGCCGACCAGGTAGCTGGTGGCCGCACTGGTGGCGAGGGTGTTCAGCAGAGCCGTACCGATGGAGCCGCCCACCTGCTGGCTGGTGTTGACCATCGCGGAGGCCACTCCGGCGTCCCGGGCGGAGACCCCGGCGGTGGCCAGGTTCATCGCCGTGGCGAAGATCATGCCGAGGCCCAGGCCCAGGCAGATCAGCGGGGGCAGCACATGGGCGGCATAGGTGCTGTTCAGGTCCAGCGCGGTCAGCCACACCATGCCGGCCGCCGCGAGACCCATGCCGAGCGGCACGATCGGTTTCGCGCCGAGCCTCGGCACCAGGACGTTCGTCGTCGTCACGGACGTCACGATCATGACGGCGATCATCGGCAGGAACGCCAGACCTGTGCTGACCGGCGAGTAGAACAGGCTCTTCTGCAGGAAGTACGTGAGGAACAGGAACACCCCGAACAGGCCGCCGCCGGAGATGAACATCGCGAGGAACGACGCGGCCCGGTCCCGGTCGAGCACCACCCGCATCGGCAGCAGCGGATGCGCGGCCCTGGTCTGCCACCACGCGAACGCGGCGACGAGCACCGCGCCGGCCACCAGGAACCCCCAGACGTCCGGCGAACTCCACGGATGGGTCTCCGCCCTGGAGAATCCGAACACGATGCAGAAGAGCCCTCCGGATACCAGCACGGTCCCCGGGATGTCGAGCTTCGGGCGGTCGACCGGCGCACCCGCGGTGAGCAGCCGCCAGCCGCCGATGAACGCGACGGACGCGAACAGCAGGTTCACGTACAGGCACCAGCGCCAGTCCAGGTATTCGGTGAGCACCCCGCCGAGCAGCAGCCCCACCGCGCCGCCCGCCCCCGCGATGGCCCCGTAGATACCGAAGGCCTTCGCCCGCTCCTTCGGGACGGTGAACGTGGTGGTGAGCAGGGAGAGCGCGGCCGGGGCCAGCAGCGCGCCGAACAGGCCCTGGAGGGCGCGGGCCAGCACCAGGATCTCGAAGCTCGGGGCGGCGCCGCCGATCGCGGAGGCCACCGCGAAGCCGACCAGTCCGATCAGGAACACCACCCGGCGGCCGACCAGGTCCGCGATCCGGCCGCCGAGCAGCAGCAGCGAGCCGAAGGCGAGGGCGTACGCCGTCACGATCCACTGACGGTTGCCGTCGCTGAAGCCGAGCTCCTGCTGGGCGGAGGGCAGCGCGATGTTCACGATCGTCGCGTCGAGCACCACCATCAGCTGGGCGAGCCCGATCACTCCCAGTACCCACCACCGGTGTGACGCACCGCGCCCCGGCGCGTTCTCGCCGTTCTCGCCCTTCTCGGCAGGCTTCCGTGGCTCACGCGCGTGTCGGGCCATGGTGCGGATCTCCCTCGTTGCGCACACCGCCGGATCCCCCGACTGATCACGCTAGGCGGAGGTCGGCCCGCCCGCATGCGGGGAGCGTCGCCGGGGAGGCGAGGGAAAGGCGGCGGGGGGAAGGCGGCGGGGGGAAGGCGGTCTCACGGGAGGGCGGTCTCACACCTCCTTCGCGGGCCAGTCCAGCAGCCGGGCCCCGATCACCGCCGTCTGCAGGGTGTAGCGGTGCATCGGGTCGGACGGGTCGGAGCCGGTCAACTGGTGGATGCGCTCCAGCCGGTAGGTGAGGGCGCGCACGCTCAGCGCGAGCCGGCGTGCCGTCTCGGCGGCGACACAGCCCGACTCGAAGTACACGGACAACGTCTTGAGCAGCGGTTCCGCCCCGCCCCGCGCTTCCTGGAGCGGCCCCAGCTCACTGCGCACCAGATCGGACATCGCCTGCCGGTCCCGGGTCAGCACCGGGTAGACCAGCAGGTCGGCGGAGTACAGCACCGGGTCGTCCAGGTCCATCCGGTCGGCCAGATCGAGGGCGTCGAGCGCCTCGTCGTACGACTGGACCACTCCGCCGGGACCCCGGTGGGCACGGCCGACGGCGACCCGGCCGCCGTCCGTCGCCGCGTGCGCCTGCTTGGCGAAGTACCTCAGGACGTCGGGCTGGCTGCCCGGCGCGATGCATATCAGCCGTCCGTCCTTCGTCGTGATGAGGATCTTCCGGCCGCTGAACCGGGCCAGCAGCGCCGACTCCACCTGCCGGGGCACGGCATCCGTCTCGGTGTACGCCTCCGGGCCCGCCGCCACCGCCACCGCGTGGGCGCGCGAGAGCCGCAGCCCGAAGCGGGTGGCCCGCTCCGCGAGCCGGCCCAGGTCGCTGCGCCCGTACAGCAGGTCGTCGATGAACTCCCGGCGGGCCGCCTCCTCCCGCCGCACGGTGAGCCGCTGGGCCCGCTCGAAGCCCTCCGCGAACGCGTCGACCGCCTGTTCCGCCGCGGCCAGCACGCACTCCGTGACCGCCGCCACGGTGGCCGCCGTGGCGCCGGGAGCGGCGCCCGGCCAGGCGGTACGGGTCTCCGCCAGGTGCATCCGGACCAGAGCGCGCAGCTGGTGTCCCGACTCCGCGGCCTGCCTGCCCAGGGACCGGCGGATCTCCAGCTCCTCCCGGGTGAGCCGCCGCCCGGTGACGGCCACTTCGCCCAGGATCTGGGCGTAGCCCTCCAGAAAGCTGTCGGGAATCTCCGGCTCAGGCACGGCCCGCCTCCAGTTCTGACTCGTTGCTGACATTTACCCAACGCTTATGGTCCGGTGCCGGTGCCCGGCATCGAGGACGGAGAAAGATTGCCGGACTCCGGCAGTGCGACGGCCCGTCACCGGATGGCACGCTCCAGTCAGCACCGATCGGGGGACCACGGGGGGAAACACGGGGGTGCTACGGGGGACGGGGGACGACCCGGCTGTTGCGGTACCGCTCCGGCGGTGCCGCAGCACCGCGGTCATCGCCGGACCGCGCGCAGACGCCGGCAAGTCCTGTCGGCGGGACGGCAGGGGGGGTGGAACCGATGAGTGAGTTCCTGACAGCGACGTTGTCCTTCCCGGCCGTTCTCTTCGCCGCGGCGCTCGTCGTCGTGATCGCCTTCTGGCTGCTCGTGCTGGCCGGGGCCGCCGACCACCACTCGTTCGACGCGGACCTCGACGCCGATCTGGCCGGGGTCGGCGGTGTGCCGGTCACCGTCTCGGTGTCCGTCATGGTGACCGTCGCCTGGTTCGCCTCGCTGACCGGTTCTGTGCTGCTGCACCGCAGCGCGGTCACCGGTACTCCCCGGGCCGCGCTCGCGCTCGGCATCCTCGTCGGCGCGCTGGTGATCGCCTGGGCCGTGGTGCGGGTGCTCGTGCACCACTTCCGCCGCTTCTTCCCGGACCAGCCTCCACCATCGCGCCAGGACTTCCTGGGCCGGGTGTGCACGGTCCGTACCGGCTCGGTCGGTCCGGACTTCGGCCAGGCCGAGGTCGCCGCGGCCGACGGGTCCACCGCGATCGTCCAGGTCAGGCAGTTGCGGCCGGCCGACGCGGAGCTGACCTCGGGGAGTTCCGGGCTGCTGTACGCCTATGACGACGCGGGCGAGTTCTTCTGGGTCTCGCCGTACGACAAGGCGCTCGACCCGGGGCCGCCGCAGCCGCTGCCCGCGCGCCGGCGCTCCGCTCCCGGCCACACCGGCTGAACCCCGCCGCGTTCGCGTACGGCCCGCCTCCACTGCCCGTCCCGACCGACCGTGTCCGCCGCGGTCCCGCTGCCGGTCTCCGTCACACGCCCGTGCCGCGGGTCCGCGCCGGATGTCCGTACACCGTCTCCGTACCGCGTGTCCGCACCTCCTGTGTGTGCTGCCGCGACCCGCTCGCCGGGGTGCTGAGCCGCGCGCCCCGCCTCCCCCTACCTCTCATTTTCCGTACCACCAGCCGCCAAGGACTGTCATGGAAGCCATCTCCTTGGGCCTCGGCCTGCTCATCGCCGTGGTCCTGCTCATCGCGATCGCCCTGCTGCTGATCGTCACCCGGCTCTTCCGCAAGGTCGAGCAGGGCAAGGCCCTGATCATCTCCAAGACCAAGAAGGTCGACGTGACCTTCACCGGTGCCGTCGTCCTGCCGGTGCTGCACAAGGCCGAGTCGATGGACATCTCGGTGAAGACCATCGAGATCCGGCGCACCGGGCGCGAGGGCCTGATCTGCCAGGACAACATCCGCGCCGACATCCACATCACGTTCTTCGTACGGGTCAACAAGACCGTCGAGGACGTCATCAAGGTCGCCCAGGCCATCGGGACGGAACGGGCCAGCGACAAGGTCGCGATCCAGGAGTTCTTCGCCGCGAAGTTCTCCGAGGCGCTGAAGACCGTCGGCAAGCAGCTGGACTTCGTCGACCTGTACACCAAGCGCGAGGAGTTCCGGGACCGGATCATCCGGGTCATCGGCACCGATCTGAACGGCTACCACCTGGACGACGCCGCGATCGACTTCCTTGAGCAGACGCCGATGACGCAGCTCGACGGCGCCAACATCCTCGACGCGCAGGGCATTCGGAAGATCACCGAGCTGACCGCGATCGAGCACGTGCGCACCAACGAGTACCAGCGCACCGAGCAGAAGGAGATCACCCGGCAGGACGTGGACGCCCGGGAG
Source organism: Streptomyces sp. NPDC088730 (assembly GCF_044751215.1). Taxonomy (NCBI): domain Bacteria; kingdom Bacillati; phylum Actinomycetota; class Actinomycetes; order Kitasatosporales; family Streptomycetaceae; genus Streptomyces; species Streptomyces sp. NPDC088730. The sequence continues at coordinate 45,372 of NZ_JBIVLK010000006.1, read as the reverse complement.
ACCATCCTGGAGCTGGAGCGCCGCCAGGCCGAGGCCGAGATCAAGCAGCGCCGCGAGGTCGAGACGCTGCGGGCCCGCGAGGAGGCGGCGACCGCCCGGGTCCAGGAGGAGGAACGCCTCGGCGCCCAGGGCGCGTTCATCAAGACCGAGGAGCAGCTCGGCATCCAGCGGGAGAACCAGGCCCGGGAGATCGCGGTCGCCCAGAAGAACCGCGAGCGGGTCATCGCGGTGGAGAACGAGCGCATCGAGAAGGACCGGATGATCGAGGTCATCGGGCGCGAGCGGCAGACCGAGCTGAACCGGATCGCCGCGACGAAGGAGGTCGAGGCCGAGCGCCGCGAGGTCGCGGACGTGATCCGGGAGCGGATCGCGGTGGACCGTACGGTCGCCGAGCAGGAGGAGTCCATCAAGACGCTGCGGTCCGTCGAGGAGTCCGAGCGCACCCGCAAGTCGGTGATCATCGCCGCGGAGGCGGAGGCGCAGGAGCTGCTGGTCAAGGACATCAAGGCGGCGGAGGCCGCCGAGGCGGCGGCCACCCACCGGGCGGCCGAGCAGCTCACGCTCGCGGAGGCCCGGCTGAAGACGGCGGATCTCGACGCCCGTGCGAAGCTGCGGCTGGCCGAGGGTGTGCAGGCGGAGTCGGCCGCGGCCGGTCTCGCGGATGTGCAGGTGCGGGACGCGGCGGCCGAGGTCATCGAGAAGACCGGCCTGGCCGAGGCCGAGGCGACGTCCGCCCGGCTCAGGGCAGAGGCGGAGGGCGCGCGGCTCAAGGCGCTGGCCGAGGCGGAGGGTACGCAGGCCCAGGCGACGGCGGACGCGGCGATGATCGGCGAGAAGCTGAAGGCCGAGGCGGCGGGGCTCACCGACAAGGCGGCCGCGATGGCGGCACTGGACGACGCCTCGCGCGGGCACGAGGAGTACCGGCTCCGTCTTGCGGCGGAGAAGGAGATCCGGCTCGCCGGGCTCGATGTGCAGCGGCAGGTCGCCGAGGCGCAGGCGACGATCGTGTCGGCCGGGCTGGAGAACGCGGACATCGACATCGTCGGCGGGGAGTCGGTCTTCTTCGACCGGCTGGTCTCGTCCATCTCCATGGGCAAGAGCCTCGACGGCTTCGTCGGCAACTCGGACACGGCGAAGGCCCTGGCCGGGCCGTGGCTGAACGGCACGTCCTCGTTCACGGACGATCTGACGAAGGTGCTGGGCTCCGTGTCGTCGGGTGATGTGCAGAACCTGACGGTGTCGGCGCTGCTGATGCGGATGATGTCCGCGCCGGGGGCCGGAGGCGTGGGTGCGGACCAGGTCCGCGAGCTGCTGGAGCACGCCCGCGCGCTGGGCCTCGCGGACCTGCCGCTGAACGGGGTCGCGGCCGCGCGCAACGGTACGCCGGTCCCGTAGCCGGAGTCGGTGTCCTCGGTCGCCGGACGGGCTTGGTTTCGGCCCCGCCCGCTCCGGCGCCCCACCCCCGAGCGACACCGTGTCCTCGATCGCCGGACGGGCTCGATTTCCCCCTCCCGCTCCGGCATCCCACTCCCGGGCAACGCCGTCCTCAATCGCCGGACGGCCTTGATCTCCGCCCTCCGCGCCGTACATTCGCCCACCCCGTAAGGAGCCGCACCGCATGGACACCGGAACCCCGCCGCCCCCGGGCGGCCCCGTGGAGGCCGGGGCCTACGACGTGCTGCGGAGGCGGCTCGCCGCCCAGGCCACCGAGCTGACCCGCAGGGCCGAGGCGCTCAACTCCCGCCGCACCGAGGAGTTCGGCTCCACCGCCCTGCGCCTGCTCGGCGGCAACGAGCAGATCCGTACCGAGCAGCCCGCCATCCCCCGCGACCTCGTCGCGCTCTGCGGCCACCTGCTGTTCGGCTTCCAGCGCGGCCCCGGCCGGCGCGACGAGCCCAGTGTCGACGACGTACTCGCGCTGTACGACGCCGGGCTGGCCCCCGGCACGGACCCGCTCCTCACCGACGAGGCGTTCGTCCGCGAGTTCGACGGGCTGCACCGCTACTACCGGGACGCCCGGCTGCTGCGGCTGCGCCGTACCGACGGACGGCTCCTCGCCGTGTTCCGGACCGGCGACAGCGCGAAGGACATCCGCGTCCTGCGCTGGGCGCTCGACGCGGACGGCTCGCCCGGCGCGTTCCTGGACGCCCGGGGCGAGCGCGACCACGTGTTCCCGCCGTCGCACGACTTCACCTGGACCGCCGCCGGGCGCGAGGCCCACATCCCGGGCCGGCACCCGCACATCGCGATCGGCGGGACGGGCGACGGCGGCGACGCGCGGCTGTTCGTCTCCACCCTCGGCGGCCACCTCACCGTCAAGACCGTCAACGACACGGACACCCCGGACGGGATCTACCGGGAGCCGGTCACCGAGCCGCTCCAGTCGCTCGCGGACGCCGAGGTCGAGTACGCCGAGCTGGGCCCGCTGGTCCTGCTCCGCGTCCGCCCGTACAAGGAGGAGGCCGCCCGCCACCTGGTGTTCAACGCACTCCTCGGCACGGTACAAAGGCTGGACGGCATCGGCCCGGCCTGCCACCGGCTCCCCGAGGACCAGGGGATCATCTTCCCCGGCGGCTTCTACCTGACCACCGGCGCCGCCAAGACCTTCGACATCGCGCGGCCGCTCACCGAGCCGGTCTTCGAGGGGGCCGTCCGCTCCCCCAACGGCGAGGACGTGCTCTACGCGTTCCGGTCCGGGGACGGGGACGACGGCCGCAGCCTGCTGCTCCCGTACAACGTCATCCGCCAGGAGGTCGCCACCCCGCTCCAGGGACGTGGCCACGCCCTGCTCGACGACGGGACGCTCGTCCTCCTGCGGGACCCGGTGGAGGGACCGGACGCCGGACCGGCGCGGGTTCACCCCCTCCAGCGCTGGCAGACGCCGTACGTCTCCGACACCTACGCCGCCTCCCGCCCCGCCGGCACCGGCCCGCTGGCCCGGATCGGCAACGCGGACCTGGTGCGCGGCATCTCCGACTGCCTCGCGCTCGCGCACAGCGCCGAAGGGATGGCACCGACCGCGGCGGTCTACGCGCGGCTGGTGGCCGACTGCACCCGCGCGACCGACCGCTACCACTGGCTGAGCGACACCGAACTGGGCTCCCTGGCAGAGCCGTTGACCTCGCTGCGCGACACCGCGCAGCAGGTCCTCGCGGAGTTCGAGGGCGTCCAGGAACTGACCCGGCAGGCCGCGGAGGCGCTGGACGCGAGCGCGGAGCGGATCAGCGCACTGGTCCGCCGGGTACGCGGCGAGGCCCCGCAGTCCGCCGCCGACTGGGTCAACCGGCTCACCGAACTGCGCGGCGCCCACGGCCATCTGGCCACCCTGGGCGAGATGCGGTACGCGGACACCGAGCGGATCGCGGAGCTCACCGCCGCCACCGCGGACGACCTCGCCTCCGCCGGCCGGCGCGCGGTCGCGTTCCTGGCCAGGGACGACGCGTTCGCCGGCTACCACGCGGACATCGCCCGCCTCACCGAGGAGGCGTCGGCGCTCGCCACCGTCACCGACGCCGCCGCGCTCGGTGACCGGCTGACGGGGATGACGGACGGGCTGAGCACGGTCACGGACGTCGTGGCCGGGCTGGACATCGGTGACGGCGTGGTCCGCACCTCGATCCTGGAGCGGATCGCGGAGGTGCTCGGCGGGGTGAACCGCGTCCGTGCCGTCTTGGACGCCCGCCGCCGCGAGCTCCTGGACCACGAGGGCCGGGCCGAGTTCGCCGCCGAGTTCGCCCTGCTGGGACAGGCGGTGACGGGCGCGCTGGCCGCCGCCACCACGCCGGAGGCCTGCGACGAACAGCTCGCGCGGCTGCTGCTCCAGCTGGAGAACCTGGAGGCGCGGTTCACCGAGTTCGACGACTTCCTGACCGCGCTGGGCGAGCGGCGGACGGAGGTGTACGAGGCGTTCTCGGCCCGCAGGCAGACCCTTCAGGACGCCCTCGCCCGCCGGACGGAACGCCTCGCCCAGTCCGCCGCCCGGGTGCTGGACACGGTCTCCCGGCGCAGCGCCGCCCTGCCCGATGTGGACGCCGTCCACACCTACTTCGCCTCCGACCCGATGGTCGCCAAGGTCCGCCGCACCGCCGCCGAGCTGCGCGAACTCGGCGACGCGGTACGGGCGGAGGAGCTGGACGGGCAGCTGCTCGCGGCCCGCCAGGAGGCGGGACGGGCGCTGCGCGACCGCAGCGAGCTGTACGCGGACGGCGGGGCCACCATCCGGCTGGGCCGGCACCGGTTCGCGGTGAACACCCAGCCCTTCGACCTGACGCTGGTCCCCCAGGGCGACGGGCTCGCGTTCGCCGTTACCGGTACGGACTACCGGATGCCGGTCACGGACCCGGACTTCAGCGCGACCCGCCCGTACTGGGACCAGCAGCTGCCCTCCGAGTCCCCGTCCGTCTACCGGGGCGAGCACCTGGCCGCCCGGCTGCTGGCCGAGCACGGCGCGGACCGGCTGACCTCACTCGATCCGGCCGAACTGAGCTCTCTCGTACGCAAGTCGGCGGCCGAAGCGTACGACGAGGGCTATCAGCGCGGGGTGCACGACGAGGACGCCACCGCGATCCTGAGCGTGCTGCTGCGGCTGCGTGCCGGGGCCGGGCTGCTGCGCTGGCCGCCCGCCGTACGGGCCGCCGCCCAGCTGTTCTGGGCGCACGGCACGGACGGGGACCGGCGGACCTCCTGGACGCTCCGGGCCCGTTCGCTGGCCCGTGCCCGCGACACCTTCGGGCCGGCCCCGGCCGTCGCGGCGCTCCAGGAGGAGTGGGCCGACGCCATCGGGGGCGAGGGCGCGCGGGCTGTCGCCGGGTACCTCTTCGAGGAGCTGACCAGCGGCCCGGAGGGGTTCGTGACCAGCGCCTCCGTCCGCACCTTCCTGGACAAGTTCCGCCGTACGACCGGCACTTCGGCGTACGACGATGATCTCGCGGCCCTCGGGGACGATCTGCCCGCCCGCCGCCAGCTCGTCGAGGGCTGGCTCGCCTCCTACTCCCGCGCGAGTGGCGCGGAGCTGGACGCGGGTGACCTCGCGGAGGCCGTCGCCGTGGAGCTGTGCCCGGAACCGGCCGTGCGCCGGTACGAGGGCGAGGCCACGCTCACCGCGACCGTGGACGGACTCCTCGGCGTCCACCCGCGCATCGACCGGGGCCGGCTGCCGGTCCGGATCGACGAACTCCTCTCCCGTACCGACGAGTTCCGCGAGGTCACCGTCCCCGGCTTCCGCGCCTACCAGCACCGGCGCACCGCGCTGGCCGCGGCCGAGCGCGCCCGGCTGCGGCTGGACGACCACCGGCCGCGCGTGATGTCGGCCTTCGTCCGCAACCGGCTGCTCGACGAGGTGTACCTGCCGCTGATCGGGGACAGCCTCGCCAAGCAGCTCGGCACCGCGGACGCCGACCGGCGCACCGACTCGCAGGGCCTGCTGCTGCTCGTGTCGCCGCCCGGCTACGGCAAGACGACGCTGATGGAGTACGTGGCAGACCGGCTCGGCATGGTCCTCGTGAAGATCAGCGGCCCGAACCTGGGCCACGACGTGACGTCACTGGACCCGGCGCAGGCACGGAGCGCGACCGCGCGCCAGGAGATCGAGAAGATCAACTTCGCGCTGGAGGCGGGCAACAACACCCTGCTCTACCTCGACGACATCCAGCACACCTCCCCGGAACTGCTCCAGAAGTTCATCCCGCTCTGCGACGCCACCCGCCGGATCGAGGGGGTGCGGGACGGCGAGCCGCGCAGCTACGACCTGCGGGGCAAGCGGTTCGCGGTGTGCATGGCGGGCAACCCGTACACCGAGTCCGGGGAGCAGTTCCGGATTCCCGACATGCTCGCCAACCGGGCCGACGTGTGGAACCTCGGCGAGGTGCTGAGCGGCCGGGAGGACGTCTTCGCGCTGAGCTTCGTGGAGAACGCGCTGACCGCGAACCCGGTACTGGCCCCGCTCGCCGGACGCTCCCGCGAGGACCTGGCGCTGCTGCTGCGGCTCGCCGCCGGCACGGAACCCGCCGCCGCCGCGAACCGCCTGCAGCACCCGTACGCGCCCGCGGAGGTGGAACGCGTCGTCGCCGTGCTGCGCCATCTGCTCACCGCCCGGGACACCGTGCTCGCGGTCAACGCCGCCTACATCGCCTCGGCGGCGCAGACGGACGCGACGCGCACGGAGCCGCCGTTCCGGCTCCAGGGCTCGTACCGCAACATGAACCGGATCGCCGAGCGGATCGTGCCCGTGATGAACGACGCCGAACTGTCCGACGTCGTCGACGACCACTACGCGGGCGAGGCCCAGACGCTCACCACGGGCGCGGAGGCCGCGCTGCTGAAGCTCGCCGCGCTGCGCGGCACACTCGATCCGGAGCGGGCCGCCCGCTGGTCCGCGATCACCGCCGGCTACGTCCGCGGTCAGGCGCTCGGCGGCCCGGACGGCGACCCCGTGACCCGTGCGGTGGCCGCACTCGGGCTGCTCGCGGACCGGATCGCGGCGGTGGAGACGGCGATCGGCCGGGCGGCCGACCCCCGCCGGCTCCTCGCCGGGCCACCGTCCGGGACACCCGGGGACCAGTGACGGTGCCGATCGCCGGCGATCGCTAGGGCCTCCGGAAGGGAACAGGCATGCTGGGTCATGTGACCCCACTACCGCAGCAGCCCCAACGCTCCCCGTTCTCCGGCCACATGGTCGTCTGCGGCGACGACGCGCTCGCCCAGCGGCTCGCCGTGGAACTGCGCTACGTCTACGGGGAGCGGGTCACCCTCGTCCTGACGCCGGGGCCCGATCCGAGGCGGCCGGAGGTGGCGCTGACCGGTCGCGGACGGGCGGCGGCCCTGTTCGGCCGGATGTCCTCCGCGATGAGCCGCAACGGCGCGAACGGCACCGGGAACGCCGACAGCGACACCAATGCCGGGGTGGAGGCGGTGCGCATCCTCCAGGCGCACGAGCCGTCCGACGAGGCGCTGGAGGAGGCCGGTGTCGACACGGCCGCCGCGCTGGCCCTGGTCTACGAAGACGACGAGCGCAACATCCGCGCCGCGCTGACCGCCCGCAGGCTCAACCCCCGTGTCCGGCTGGTGATCCGGCTCTACAACCGCAAGCTCGGCCAGCATCTGGAGGCGCTGCTCGACCAGGCGGCCGCCGTCGCCTCTCCGGGGCTCGACCACACCGCGCTGGACGCCTCCACCACGGTGCTGTCCGACGCCGACACCGCCGCCCCCGCCCTCGCGGCGACCGCGCTCGCCGGATCCAGCAAGGTGATCCGGGCGGAGGGCCTGCTGCTGCGGGCCGCCGAACGCACCCCGCCCCGGGACGGCCAGGTCGCGGACCCGGGCCTGTGCACCCTGGCCCTGCTCTCCTCGACCACCCACGACCCGGCGGGCACGGAGGGCTCCGACAGCAGCGGCGACGAGGGCCCCCGGCTGCTGCCCGACCAGACCGAGGTGGCCGCGGCGACCGGGCGCGGCACCATCGTCCTGGAGGCCGTCAGCCGGAACGCCGCGGACGCGCGGACGCCGCGGATGGGGGGCCGGAGCGCACCGCTGAGCCAGTTCTTCTCGCGCCGGCTGCGCTGGTCCGCGCTGGGTGTCGGCACGGCCGTCCTCGGGCTCGCGGTGGCGTCCACGTTCACCACCGGGGACAAGCCGCTGCACGCCGCGTACCTGACCCTGCTCGACCTGTTCGCGATGGGCGACCCGGCCATCGGGGACCCGACCGCCCGCCAGATCATCCAGATCCTCTCCGGGGTGGCCGGGCTGATGCTGCTGCCGCTGCTGGTGGCCGGGGTGCTGGAGGCCTTCGGGTCGCTCCGCACCGCCTCCTCGCTGCGCCGGCCGCCGCGCGGACTGTCCGGACACGTGGTGCTGCTGGGCCTCGGCAAGATCGGCACCCGCGTCCTGGTCCAGCTGCGCGAACTCGGCATCCCGGTGGTCTGCGTGGAGGACGACCCGGATGCGCGCGGCATCCCGGTGGCCCGGCGGCTGCACGTGCCGGTGGTCATCGGGGACGTCACGCAGGAGGGCGTGCTGGAGGCGGCGAAGATCCGGCGTTCCCGCGCCCTGCTCGCCCTGACCAGCATCGACACCACCAACCTGGAGGCCGCGCTGTACGCCCGCTCGGTCAAGCCGAACCTCCGGGTGACGTTGCGCCTGTTCGACGACGAGTTCGCCACCGCCGTCTACCGCACCCTGCGCACCGCCCACCCGCAGGCGCTGACCCGCTCCCGTTCGGTCTCCCATCTGGCCGCGCCCTCGTTCGCGGTCGCCATGATGGGCCGGCAGATCCTGGGCGCGGTGCCGGTCGAGCGGAAGGTGATGCTGTTCGCCGCGGTCGAGGTGGCCGGGCACCCGCAGCTGGAGGGCCGGACGGTGGAGCAGGCGTTCCGGTCCGGCGCCTGGCGGGTCCTCGCCCTGGACGTCGCCCCGCCCGGCGACCGCCGCCCGGACCTGGCGGCGCCCGTCCCGCCCCCGCAGGCCCCGGGCGCCGGCACGGAACAGCAGCCCGGCGGCCTGGTGTGGAACCTGCACCCCGGTTACGTACTCCAGCCCACCGACCGGGTGGTCATCGCCGCGACCCGCCGCGGCCTGGCCGAACTGCTGCGCAGGCGGGGCTCGTTGACCCGTCAGTGACCGGTCACGACGAGCGGTCCCGGTCCGGACCCCCCATCGCCTCCCGGACCTGCGCCAGGGTCGTGTCGGCGATGGTGTTGGCGCGCTCGTTGCCGGCTCGCAGCACGGACCGTACGTATCCCATGTCCCGCGCGTACTCGGCCCGTCGGGCGCGCATCGGTGCCAGCCGGGAGTTGACCGCTTCGGTCACCGTCCGCTTCAGGGCGGCCGCTCCCCCGGCGCCGATCTCCTCGGCCACGGTGTGCGGATCGCGGCCGAGGCAGAGGGCGGCCAGCAGCACCAGGCCGGAGACACCGGGCCGCCGCTCGGGGTCGTAGCTGATGTGCCGGTCCGCGTCCGTGGTGGCGCCCTTGATCAGGCGCGCCGTCTCGTCCGTACCGGCGCCGAGCGCGATGGAGTTGGCGCGGCTCTTGCTCATCTTGGTGCCGTCGGTGCCGAGCAGCTGCGGCACGGCGGAGAGCAGCGCCTCTGGTTCCGGGAAGACGGGCCCGTACCGCTCGTTGAACCGCCTGGCGACGGTCCGGGCCACTTCGAGGTGGGGCAGCTGGTCCTTGCCGACCGGCACCAGATTGCCCTTGCAGAACAGGATGTCGGCCGCCTGGTGGACCGGGTAGGTGAACATCAGGCCGCTGACGGAGTCCTGCCGGGAGTGCGCGATCTCGTCCTTGACCGTGGGGTTGCGGCCCAGCTCAGCGACCGAGACCAGGCTCAGGAACGGCAGCATCAGCTGGTTGAGCGCGGGCACGGCGCTGTGGTTGAAGATCACCGAGCGTTCCGGGTCGATGCCGGCGGCCAGGTAGTCCAGCAGCAGCCCCTCCATCGTGGCGGTGAGCCGATCTGCGACGTCCCGGTCGGTCAGCACCTGGTAGTCCGGGATGACGATGAACGTCTCCACCCCGAGGTCCTGGAGCCGCACCCGGTTGTGGAGCGTGCCGAAGTAGTGCCCGAGGTGGAGCGCCCCGGTCGGCCGGTCACCGGTCAGGACCCGGAACCTCTCCGGGGACCGCCGGATCCGCTCTTCCAGCGAGATGTCCGGCGCGGCGTCGGCGTCGGTCGCGAGCGCGGTCGCGGTCGTGGTCGTGGTCATGAGTGGTCTCTCCTCGCGTCGGTGTGTGCGTGGAGGACGGCCCACCGGGCGGGAAGCCCGTACCGGAAAAGGGCAGAGAAAAAGGGCCGTCCGTATCGAACGGCCCTGGTCCCGCGCGGAAGAGGTGGCCGCTCCTAGAAGGAGCGCCACCAGTTCCGGCACGGTACGGAGGTCATGACGCGATGGTAACGCGCGCTGACGGCCGCGTCACGGCACTTCGCGCCGCCCCGGGCGCGGCCCGGGCCCTCCCAGCCCTTGGCCGCCGCCGCATCGGGGGAGCGGACTCCCCACTGCCCTTCCGGCGCGGGAGGCGCTGCCCGGTCGCCGCGGCCCGCACGCGCGAGTCCCCGTCACGCCCCCCGGAGCAGCCCGACCGTCCCCGCCAGGCCCTCGTCGCCGTGGCCCTGGGCCACCCGCCGCCGCATCAGGTCCATGTACGGGGTGAGCAGCCGGGGGTCGACCGACTGGCCCGCCGCCGTGCCCAGGAGGGTGTCGTTGGCGGCCGCCATCATGGCGAGGTTGGAGACGACCCCTTCCGTGTAGTCGCCGCTCTCCAGCTGGGCGGCCATCTCGGGCGCGGAGCCGGCCATGGCGCGCAGCCAGTCCGTGAGCAGGGTGGCGAACGCGGTCCGGTCGAGGTCCTTCTCGCCGTCCACCAGGGCGAAGGCGTGCGCGATGCCGGCGAACATGCCGGTCATCGCGCTGAGCAGGGCGACATCGTGCAGCGCCGCGTGGCCCGGGTCGTTACCGGTGAACTTCGCCCCGGCGGGGGCCTCCAGCGTTGCGCGGTGGCGCTCGAACAGTGCCTGGTCGCCGCTGTAGAAGACGTATCCGCCGGTCTCCGGGTGGCCGATCATCGGGGGTACGGCCATGATCCCGCCGTCCAGGAAGCGGGCCCCGCGCGCCTCGGTCCGGGCGGCCAGCTGCCGGGCCTGTTCCGGGGTGCTCGTGGTCAGGTTGACGATGTCCTTGCCGCTGAGGTCGACGCCGTCCAGGACCCCGGCCACGGAGGTGTCGTCCAGCAGGCAGAGCACCACGGGGCCGGTGGCCGAGGTGATCGCCCCGGCCGGGGTGGCCGCCGTGCGGGCGCCTTCGCGGGTCAGCGCGTCGGCCTTGGCGGGTGTGCGGTTCCAGACGGTCAGCGGGTGCCCGGCGGCCAGCCAGGCGTGGGCGAGGGCGGTGCCCATGTCACCGAGGCCGAGGAGGGTGACAGGAGCTCGGGAAGAAGTGTCGTGGTCCATGTCCCACAGGCTCGTATCCGCCCGGAAGACGATCAAGTACGCACAATTTTGTAGGTGGTTACCTTAAACTCAGCGGGTGACCCGGCGAGACGGCTACGTGTGCGGCATCGACGCGGCGATCGACGTGGTCGGCGGCAAGTGGAAGGTGCTCATCCTGTGGGCGCTGGACGTCGAACCCTGCCGGTTCGGTGAGCTGCGGCGCGCGATTCCCGGCGTGACGGAGAAGGTCCTCGCCTCACATCTGCGCGAGCTGGAGACGGCGGGCATCGTCTTCCGCGAGGAGGCCTTCGAGGGAGCGGTACGCCGCGTCACGTACGGCCTCACCCCGCTCGGCACGTCGCTGAACGCGGCGCTGGCCCCCCTCGGGGCGTGGGGCCGGGAGCACCTGCTCGGCGGGCGGAGCCCACATGCCGAAAGCGCCGGAAGCCGGTCCTGACCCTCCCGGACGCTCACTTCCCGGCGTGCTCGCCCACGTAGAAGAGGATCCAGACGAAGCCCGCGAACAGATGCGTGGCGAAGATGTAGATGAAGACGCGCAGCGCGACGCCGCGTTCCTTCCAGGCCTCGCTGCCGCCGCCGTAGTCGCGGTCCTCCGCCCCGTCGGGGCGCGGCGTGCCGTCGTCCGCGCGGCCGGTTCCGCTCATGTCCGCTCCCGTCGGCCCGGGGCTCGGGCGGCCTCCGTACCCGTTCAGCGTACTCAGACCCCGCACCGGAGGGTCCCGTGGAATAGGGAGGTGGGGCACTCCGTTGTAGGGTGTGTTCACATAGTTCAACGTTCAACAACATTGGAGGCGGGCGCCATGCAGTTCGGGATCTTCACCGTCGGGGACGTCACCACCGACCCGACGACCGGGCGGACACCGAGCGAGCACGAGCGGATCAAGGCCACCGTCGCCATCGCGCGGAAGGTGGAGGAGGTCGGCCTCGACGTCTTCGCGACCGGCGAGCACCACAACCCGCCGTTCGTCCCGTCCTCCCCCACGACCACCCTCGGCTACATCGCCGCCCGCACCGAGAAGCTGATCCTTTCCACGTCCACGACGCTGATCACCACCAACGACCCGGTGAAGATCGCTGAGGACTACGCCACGCTCCAGCACCTCGCCGACGGCCGCGTCGACCTGATGATGGGCCGCGGGAACACCGGACCGGTCTACCCCTGGTTCGGCAAGGACATCCGCCAGGGCATGCCGCTCGCCATCGAGAACTACGCCCTGCTGCACAAGCTGTGGCGCGAGGACGTCGTCGACTGGGAGGGGAAGTTCCGTACCCCGCTTCAGTCCTTCACCGCGACCCCGCGCCCGCTGGACGGCGTGCCGCCGTTCGTCTGGCACGGCTCGATCCGCTCCCCGGAGATCGCGGAGCAGGCCGCGTACTACGGCGACGGCTTCTTCCACAACAACATCTTCTGGCCCATCGAGCACACGGCGAAGATGGTGAACCTCTACCGGCAGCGCTACGCCCACTACGGGCACGGCACCGCCGAGCAGGCCATCGTCGGACTCGGCGGCCAGGTGTTCATGCGGAAGAACTCGCAGGACGCGGTACGGGAGTTCCGCCCGTACTTCGACAACGCGCCGGTCTACGGGCACGGCCCCTCGATGGAGGACTTCACCCGGCAGACGCCGCTGACCGTCGGCTCCCCGCAGGAGGTCATCGAGCGGACGCTGTCCTTCCGGGACACCGTCGGTGACTACCAGCGGCAGCTGTTCCTGATGGACCACGCGGGGCTGCCGCTGAAGACCGTCCTGGAGCAGCTCGACATCCTCGGCGAGGAGGTCGTACCGGTGCTGCGCAAGGAGTTCGCCGCCCTGCGGCCGGCCGGGGTCCCCGAGTCCGCGCCCCTGCACCCGGCCGTCGTCGCCGCCACCGCCCCTGCCACCGCGAAGGAGAGCTGACACCGTGTTCGCCACCGAACCACTGAGGATCGTCGCCGTCTCGGCCGGGCTGAGCAGCCCGTCCTCGACCCGGCTGCTGGCCGAGCGGCTGGCCGGGGCCGCCCGGGAGCGGCTGGAGTCCGAGCAGGACCGCCCGGTCGAGATCCGGGTGATCGAGCTGCGCGACCTCGCCGTGGAGATCGCCAACCACCTGGTGACCGGGTTCCCCCCGGCCGCACTGGAGGAGGCGATCGGCGCGGTGACGGGGTCGGACGGGCTGATCGCCGTCAGCCCGGTCTTCACCGCCTCCTACAGCGGGCTCTTCAAGTCGTTCTTCGACCTGGTCGAGAACACCGCGCTGACCGGGAAGCCCGTCGTCGTCGCGGCGACCGGCGGCACCGCCCGGCACTCGCTGGTGCTGGAGCACGCCATGCGCCCGCTCTTCGCCTATCTGCGGGCCGTCACGCTGCCGACGTCGGTGTACGCGGCGTCGGAGGACTGGGGCTCCTCCGGTGACGAGTACGCCGACGGCCTGCCGGCCCGGATCCGGCGCGCGGGGGGCGAGCTGGCGAGCGCGATCACCGGCGGCCGGGCCGTCTCCGGGGCGTCCAGGAGCCTCGGCGTGGACGACGAGGTGGTCCCGTTCGCGCAGCAGCTCGCCGGACTCGGGCAGGCCTGACCGGCCCGAGTGCCGTGGTTTCATCCGGTTTGACTACAGTTGGTCGGGAGGGTGCGCCCTCGGCAGTCCGTACGGCGCACCCGTGCAACGAGCCGAACCGAGCTGGAGGCAGAGATGGGCAGGATCGTGGTGGGCGTTGACGGCTCCGAGTCGTCGATCAAGGCACTGCACTGGGCCGTACGCCAGGCGGAGCTGACCGGTGACACGGTCGAGGCCGTCAACAGCTGGGAGTACCCAGCCACCAGCTGGGCGTCCATGATGCCGGGCCTGCCGGAGGACTTCGACCCGCAGGCCCTGGCCACCGTCTCGCTCACCGAGGCGCTGGAGGAGGCACTCGGCGCCGTGGGGGCCGCCGCGATCAGCAAGGTCGTGGTGATCGGCAACCCGGCGCAGTCCCTGCTGGACCGGGCCGAGGGCGCGAACCTGCTGGTGGTCGGCGCACGCGGATACAGCGGCTTCAAGGCCACCCTGCTCGGCTCGGTCAGCCTGCACGTCACCCAGCACGCGGCGTGCCCGGTGACGGTGGTGCGCAGCTGACGCGGGAGGCGGTGCGCGGCTGAGACCGGACACGGCACGCGTACGGGGCGGGCCCGCACGGTCATCACGACCGCGCGGGCCCGCCCCGTACCGTCAGAGCGCCACCACGTCCGCCACCGCGCAGGCCACGTTGTCGGGGGCGCCGGCCGCGGCGGCCAGCGCGAGCAGCTCGCGCACCGCCGTGCCGGGGCCGTCCGCCCCGGCCAGCACCCGGCCCAGCTCCGTACCGGCCACGACCGCCGAGAGCCCGTCCGAGCAGAGCAGGTAGCGGTCAGCGGGGCGGGCGTCCCGTACGTCCAGATCGGGTCCGGAGCCGGATGATGCGCCTCCGCCCAGCGCCCTGAGCAGCAGCGCCCGCTGCGGGTGCGAGGCGGCCTCCTCCTCGGTGAGCGAGCCGTCGTCGATCATCGACTGGACCAGGCTGTGGTCGTGCGTGATCCGGAACAGCTCGCCGCCGCGCAGCAGATACGCCCGCGAGTCCCCGATGTGCACGAGCCCCAGCTGCGCGCCCGTCCACATCAGCGCGGTCAGCGTGGTCCCCGACTCGTCGGGCGCCGCGCTTCCGTCGCTGTCCGCCACCGCGTCCCGCACCGCCCGCGCGGCCTGCTCCGCCGCGTCGTGCAGCAGGTTCAGCAGCTCGGCGGCCGGTACCGCTCCCCGTGCCACCGGTTTCAAGGCCTCGATCGCCGCCGTGCTCGCCCCCGCACCGCCCGCGCCGAACCCGTCGGCGACCGCGAGCAGCCGGGCACCGGCGTACACCGCGTCCTGGTTGGTCTCCCGCACCGCACCGGTCTCCGTGCGTGCCGCGTACCGGATTCCGAGCGTTCCCACCTGAGTCATGGCTTCCTCCGTCGACAACTGGTCGATGAGGAAGGCCGCGAGATCGCGCCGGGCCGCCGTCTCTGCCTCGACCTGCGCCCAGTACCCCCGGATCGCCGCGGCGGCCGCACCGTCGTCCAGCGCGATCACCTCCGTGATCCGGGCGAGCGGCATGCCGATCCGGCGGAGCCAGGCCACCAGCCGGGCCGTCCGCGCCTGCGCCGGGTCGTAGTACCGGTAACCGTTCACCGGGTCGACCAGGGCGGGCTCAAGCAGGCCGAGCTCGTCGTAGCGGCGCAGCGCCTTGGCCGACAGCCGGGACAGCCGGGCGAACGCCCCGATCGTCATCAGCGGCGCTTCGGGCCGCCGCCCGCGCCACTCGTCCGTCACCTCGTGCACCCCGTGCCTCCTCATACCGGGCGGTGCTCGCCCGGCACGCCGATCCTTGGCCTTCCCCCGCGGAGAAGGTCAAGGATGGCTCACGGAGGGATGCGGCGGAGGGCCGTGGCAGGGCCCTTCAGTCCCGGCGGGTGTAGAAGGCGTAGTACGCCGCCGCCAGCATGCCCGCGCCGGTCAGCAGCCCCAGCACGGAGGCCGCGAGGACGCTCTTGCCGGACAGGCTGTAGAGGAAGCCGATCGAGCCGCCGAAGAGGACTCCGTAGGCCGTCGCCGCCAGTCCGACCGGCAGCCGCTTCTGTACCCGGCCCAGTCCGAAGCAGAGGGCGGCGAGAACGGCGCCGGAGATCAGTCCGAGGGCGAGCTGCCCGCCGGTGAGTACACCGCCGCCCCGGACGATGGACGTCGCGTACCAGCCGAGGACCACCCCGAGCGTGACGGGCAGCGCCCAGCTGAGGTTGGACCGGTGCTGGGCACGCGCTCGCACTCCGCGTGCCTGCACAGAAGCATGTGCGGCCATGACGGGAAGCTCCTTCCGTCGCCCCCTTCTGTCCCCCTCCAGGTCACACCTGGGCGCGCCGACCGGCAACTCGAATGGCTCACGGCCCGAGCGTTCCCGCCCGATCGGTCACGCGCCCCGGCGGGCCGGGGGCTCGGACCGGGGCGGGAGCAGCGGCCACCTGGCTGAATGCCTCATCACTGCCTCGGTCACCGCAGGATCGCGCGACCGTGCCATCAGCCCGTCCAGGAAGGCGTTGGCCGCCGCCTCGTACAGGCTGTCCAACGCCCGGCTGCGGGCTTCCACCGCCTGCCAGCGCTGTTCGGCACGGTCCCCCGCCGTCTCGGCGAGCGAGCGGGCGCGGTCGGCGGCCGCACGTGCCTCCTCCCGCTGCCTGACCCGGTCGGCCCGGCGCTCCAGCGCCGCACGGTACGCGTCCAGGAAGGGGTGTTCCCTGAGCAGTCCCAGCAGAAAACCGACGCCTCCGGACAGGAAGAGCAGGGACACGAACATCCAGGTGACGGTCTGGGGCAACAGGTGGAGTCTGTCCGCCAGCGTCGACTGTCCCGCGAGGCCCTCCGCGCCACTGAAGTCACCGAGGTCCGAGGGGACGTCGACGGGGTCGGGATGCTGGAGCACCAGTCTGGCCCGCAGATCGCCCAGGGCCCACCCGGAGAATCCCCAGACCCCCAGCAGGGCCAGTGCCGGAAAGGCGGCGGCCTTGACGGAGCCGGTCGCCTGGCGGCCCCGCAGGGTGCGTCCGGCCAGGTGCGGCAGGAGCACCATCAGTACGGCGGTGGAGATCGCCAGCGTGCCGGACAGGAATTCGCTGCCCGTGCTGCCCGTGCCGTGGAAGGGCTGGTAGGCGATCCAGTAGATCGGTATCTCGACCGCCGCGATGGCGAGGAGCACTCCCCACGTCATCCACGAGGGCATACCCGGACGAGCGGGCATGCCCTCCCAGCCCGGGTCGGGCGGCGGCACCACTCCGCCCACGAGCTGCCGCTCCGGCCCCGTCCCCCGTATCGGGACCGTGGCGGTGGACGGCTGGGCGCCGGGCGCGTGGCCCTCGGAACCGAGCGACTGCCAGCCCTCCTCGGCGAAACCTTCGTCGGGCGCCGGTGCGGGCCCGGTCCCCGGTTCTCGCTCGCCTTCCCTTACGGGGTTCGCGCCGGGGCCGGCCCCGGGTGGTGTCCCGTCCGGACGGGACACCTCGTCCTCGTCGTCCGCGGGGGCGACGTCGCGGAACCGCGCCTGGATCCAGCTGACCTCGACCTGCTCCCGGACCCTGTCGCGGAACAGCTCCCATCGCACCGCCCGAGCAGCGAGCCGGTTCAACTGGCCCCAGGAGGCCCGGACCTGCTCATCGGCCTCCCGCACCAGGTCGTCCCGCAGCCGGAGCTCCGTCTCCGCCGCGTCGACCTCCGACTTGGCCCGCGAGTCCTCCACCAAGGCCGCCTTCTCCACCTCCGCCGCCTGCTCCGTCAACCGCCCCTGGAGCGTGTCGCGTACGGCGGCGAGTTCGGCGAAGTAGGGCGCCCGGCCATCGCTGTTGAGCACCCAGGGATCGAACACACCCGGCCGGGCGGTCCGGCCGCGCACCGCGGGCACTCCCCTGCCCGCGGCCTCCTTCGCGCCGTGCCGCCGGGCCGTCCTGAGCAGGCGTCGCTGCTGCCCGTCCGTCACGACCATCGGGAGGCGTACAGAACCCGTCGGATCCGTGGCCCGCCGTTCCGCATCCCGGCGGGTCGCACGAGCACGCAGCGGGCCCGGGATCCGGGACCGCCGCCGGCGCGGCTCTTCGGGATCACTTCCGGTAGTCGTCGTGGACATGCGCCTTCGCCCTTCCGCTCAGGATCTCGGACCAGAACGCGTCGAACGGCTGGTACTCGCCCGGTTTGGCGTCATGCCGCATGCCGTAACCGACGGGATAGACGTTCATCCCCGCGATTCCCGGTACGCCCCGGTCGTCGAGCAATTTCTCGACCACCTGTTCACGGCTCTTCTCGGTGGTGATCTCACCTACCCTGAGTGTGAATTCGGGGTCGGCCTGCTCGAAGTCGCTCACCACCAGCAGACTTGGCGTCCCCTTGCCGGACGGCATGGCGTCGCCGATCCGTGCCAGGGCCCCCAGCACGTCGGAACCCCCCTGGGTACGGGCGCACTTCAGCATGGTGACCGCGCCCTTGAGCGCCAGGATCCGCGCGGTCCTGCGCATGCTCTCGTGATCGGAGGTCGCGTCCCCCGGCGGGTCGAGATCGACGTCGCCGACCCGGCAGGAGGACGTCTGTGACGAACGGGTGACCGGCACGAACGCGAGCGTGCCGCAGTGCCGTCCGGTCAGAAAGGGGACCAGCGTGGACTCGAGTTTCGCCTTGGCGTCGAAGCCCTTGCCGTCGGCGTCTCCGGAGCCCGATCCGTCGATGACGAGTCCGCACGGCGTACGGAGAGCATCGGCCTCGGCGGACGAGGAGCAGCCGGCAGTGGCCGCGAGCACCGCGGCGAGTACCAGGGTGGGGACGAGGCGCCGGAAACGGCCGGACCCGCGGGACAGCCGGGTGGCGGGTGGACGGCCGGGCGAGCAGGGCAGCTTCATGAGAGTCTCCGTGTGCGTGCGGTGGTTCACCGTTCTCTGGCAGTAGTCGCTCCGGAGTCGGTCTCTCCGAAAGTCGTGTCCCGGGACATCGAGCCCCGGCGAGTCCCCGGTGTTCGCGGGCGTCGCCGCGGCCCGCGCCGGGGAGGCGTCCGGCTTCGGGCGGATCATCCTCGCCCACGTTCCGGATCCGCCGCGGCGGCCCTTGGGGGGATTCCGGACCCGGCGCCCCTATCGGGCTGTGCGTCGAGAATGGCCAGCGCACGGACCACCGGGTGGCCGGACGGGCCGGGAGCCGGCGCCGGCCACAAGCCGCCGTCCGCCCACAGCCAGTCGTCGGTGCGCCGCCAGGACTCGTCGAGATCGACGCGGCCGGGCAGCAGCCGCAGGTGTCTCGCCGTGAGCGGCCCCTCAGCCGACGGCGGCTCCAGGCTGATCAGGACGGCGTCCCAGTAATGGGCAAGCCGCTGGTTCGCCTCATGGGTCAGGACCGTGGCCCTGCCTCGGCACACACTGGCCGAAGTCCGCCACACACCGATGAGTTCGCCGTACCGGGCGAGAGCGGCCGGCGTGGGGTTCTGCCGCACGTCGTACTGGGTGACCACCCGTACCGACTCGGCGTGGATCCGTGCGCACAGCGCGCGTTCACCGTGCAGCAGCCGCGAACGCAGCTGGTCGGCCCCGCGCGACGCGCTTGCCCGTATCCCCAGCACATGGGGGGTCAGCAGCTGCGGGTACGGATCGGCGTCCCGCTCCCAGGTGTCCGGGTGCGGCAGCGAATCGAGCCGGACCCGCAGGCCCGGTGCGTCCTTCCGCCCCTGCTGCCGGTCGTGGAACGCCGTGGTCCGGCCGGGCCAGGCGTACCGGGCCGAGCTCCTGAACCGGTTCGTATCGATTCTCATTGCGCATTCCCTTCCCCCGTCACAGTTCCCTTTCGGTAGCTTCCTTTTCATTCCGAAGCCAAAGCCGAAGCCGCATCAGGAGCACGGAGCGTAGCCGACGGAAAAAGGCAGATTCCCGGCCTTTCGCCCAGGCATTCGCCCCGGCGGGGGCTTTCCCGGAAGACATCCGGAATCGGCCCGGAGACCGACCGGAATGCTCCCGGAAACGCCCGGAGATGCACCGGAAGAAATGAGCGGCGATCCGTCCATTCCCCCGATACTCGATTCCGACGGTGATTGCCGGGGCGCCGGCCTCACCGGTACGGACGCGGGTCGCGAGGGAAGGGGGCGGCGATGAGGGTCGAGCTCAGCGGGACACATTTTCCGCTGGAGACACTGGGCCCCGGCCGACGGCTGGGTATCTGGCTACAGGGCTGCCGGCTGGCCTGCGCCGGCTGCATGTCACGGCACACCTGGGCGCCGCACGAGGGTGAATCCGGGGACGTGGAAACGCTGTTGGACCTGTGGGGCGCCGCGCTCGCCGCAGGTGCCGAGGGCCTGACAGTGAGCGGCGGCGAGCCGCTCGACCAGCCCGCGGCCCTGGGGGAGCTGCTCCGAGGGGCCGCGCGACTGCGTTCCGTGCATCCCCGCCACGGCTCGGCCGTCGACGGGCTCCCCGCCGATCTGCTGGTCTACACCGGGTACGAGGAATCCGAACTGGACGCTTCCCGCCGTACCGCCCTGGCCCACGCGGACGCCGTGGTGTCCGGGCGCTTCCGAATCGCCGAACCGACCCGGCTGGTCTGGCGCGGTTCGGCGAACCAGCGGCTCGCACCGCGCACCGCACTCGGCCGGATCCGGTACGCGCCGCATCTGGACCGGGAGGCGGACGGGCCGGCTGTGCAGATCGTCGTGACGCCCGCAGGGCCGGCCGACCCTCCCGCGGTACGGCTCCTCGGAGTCCCCCGTCGAGGGGAACTCTCGCACTGGGAAAGGTGGCTGGGTGCACGTGGGCTACGGCTCAGGGAGAGGAGCTGGCGACCGTGAGCAGCTTCGCCAGTTCGGGGCGCTGGGCCACCAGATGCACCGTCCAGGACGGATCCCGGCGCAGTTCCTCGTGGACGGCCCAGCACAGCCAGCGTGCCGCTTTCTCCGGCGGCAGCCCATGACCCGCGCCGAGCAGGGGGAAACAGAGGGAGGAGAGCGGCGGGTCATAACTGTCGCGCTCCGCGCGGGCCAGCCGGAAGCTCGCCGATACCGCCTCGGCCAGGGCGTGCGGATCGACCCGGTAGCCGTGACCGTCGCTCGTGGGGGAAGCGACGGCCGCGTGATGGATGCGGCGCACTCCGCGCTCGGCGAGGGCACCCGGCGAGGTCGGCACAACGGTGCCAGGCCGCACCGGGAGCCCGGCCCGGCCGTGGACCCGCATCCACTCCACCAGTTCACGGGCGAGGACGTCGTCGACCGTCTCGCCGGACTCGTTGCGGATCGCGGCGGCCCGGCGCAGCGATCCGGACACCGTCGAGCGGAACGTCTTGGACATCTCCAGGTAGATGTTCTCCGAGGACACCAATATGTCGATGTCCCGCAGCAGTTCGATGGACGCGACGTGCACGCTGACGCGGTGCCCCGCGACGGCCGGCAGCGGCGGACCGGTCAGCCGGACCGGTGGATCGGGCACCGGATGCGGTGTCCTGGCGGGCGTCACACCCGCCTCCTGCGCGACCGGGCCGGCCGGGGGCGGTCCGGAGACGGCCGCACGGGCCACCGCCAGTACCGCGAGCGCCAGTTCGTCGGTCACTTCCCGCTCCTGGCTCTTGCGGAAGCGTTCGGACGTGACACCGTAGACGGCCGCCGCCGCCTTCCGCCGCTCCTGGCCGGACACACCCCGCCGGTCCGGCAGCAGCCCGAAGGTGTGTGCCGCCGCCCTGGCCAGCGGGTCGCCCCGGGCTCCGTCGGCGGACAGGGTGTTCCCGCCGAGATGCCGTACCCCGGCCCGCAGCAGGGCCTCCACCCCGGCGGCCTCGTCGTCGGACCCCCCGCACAGCCCCGCGGCGACGGCCACCCGGATCAGGCCCTCCGGCCGCAGTGTGCGCAGGCCGGACAGACCGGGCCGGCGCAGCGCCCGCAGTTCCGCCGCCAGCCGCTCGGCGCCGGGCAGCGGCGCCAAGGCCCGCGCACCGGGGAGCCCCGGTGCGCGGGGTGCCTCCGGGGCCTTGGGCCCGAGGGGCCCCGGAACGGACGAGGAGTGCGGGATCTCCTGGCTCATGGCCGCCACGATATGCCCGCCCACGGGCGTGCGGGAGGGCACCTCGGCAACCTCGGCCGGCCCGTGGCGGCGCAGGCGCCCCGCCCGTCCACCGCGCGGACCTCGCCCGGCGAACCGTAAGTGTCCGCTCCGTCCAGCGCCGGGCGCCGCGGCCACCTCTTCCGCCCTGCCCGTCCCCGTCCGCCCCTCTTACTCACCACCGTCACCGGAAGGCCTGTCCCATGAGCATTCCGCCACCCACCGAAATGGATGTCCACGAGTCCGGCACCGGCTACGCCGACCCGCGGGACGCGGAGAGCCGCAGGGGGCTCGACCGGGTGCCGGCCGCACTGAGCGGACGCTTCGACCTCACCCAGGTACTGAGCAGCGTCCACCGGCCGTCCCAGGCCGTGGTGCTGCGGGTCAAGGACAGGGAAGCCCGGCACATGCCCACCGACGTCCCCCTCGTACTGAAGTGGTACCACCACCGGTTCGGCCCCGACCCCGGCGTCCGCCGGATCCTGGCCGAGAACACCGCCGGGCCGGTCGCCGGGCTGCTGGAGAGTGGTACGGCCGACGGCCACCCCTACGAACTCGCCCTGTCCTACGGCGAGACCGACCTCGCCCGCTACCACGCCGACCACCCGGGACCGCTGTCGCCCACCCTCCTCCGGGCCGTCGTGGAACAGCTCCACGAGGCGCTGGTCACGGTGCACGCGCGGGAGATCGTGCACCGCGATGTCACGCCCGACAACATCATGGTGCGCATCCAGAACGAGGACCGTCCCGAACTGGTACTGGTCGACTTCGGCGCGGCGGTCCACCAGCCCCAGGAGGACCGGCCGGGCCGGCGCGGCTGGGTGGGCAAACCGTTGTACCTTGCTCCGGAGGCGGGACCGCACCGGCAGGCCGTGACTCCGGCCGTCGACTGGTGGTCGTTGGGCATGGTCGTCGCCGAACTGGCCGGTGGCAGCCACCCGATCGACTTCCGCGGTGACGAGGAGGTACTGACCGAGGTCGCGACCCACGACCCCGAACTGCCCCTGGTGACCGATCCCCGTCTGCTGCTGCTCTGCCAAGGACTGCTCACCCGCGCCCCGGAGCACCGTTGGGGCGGCGAGCAGGTGGCGGCCTGGCTGCGGGGCGAACATCCGCCGGTCGCGCCCCGGACGACCGGGGCCGCGCCACACGACCTCCCTCCCCGGCGCACGCTGCGGCCCTTCCCCTTCATGGGCAGGGAAGTCACCGGACCCGAGGAACTGGCCCATCTGCTGGACGTCAACCGCGTCGCCACCGGGCGGCTGCTGGCACGCCGGAGCCGGCGGGCCGGGCTCGTCGAATGGCTGGGTCAGCTCATCGACGCGCCCGGCCGCAGCTCCGAGGAGAACGAACAACTCGTGGAGCTGCGCGCGGAACTCGGCGAAGCGCCGGATGCCCGGACCACCGCACGGCTGATCAACTGGCTCGGCCCGCGGCTGGACGTCTCCCACCACGGCCTGCCCCTGGACACGCTGGGCATCCGGCGTCTCGCGTCGGCCGTCGCCGACGGTGACGCCGAGGCCCACGCGGTACTGACCGACCTGCTCCACCACGAACTGCTGCCCCTGCTCGCCGAACGACCGGGCGGCGCGGGACTGGACGAGGTGCAACGGCAGTGGTCCGCGCACCGTGCGGCCTGGCGGCCGCTGACGAACGAGATCCTGGCGCGCGGCGGACCCCGCGACCGCGGCGCCGCGCGGGCCCGGCTGCGCCACACGGCCGCCGTCGACGCGGCTCTGCTGCGCCTCGCCCGCGAGCCGGGACGGGTCACCGCAGAGCTGGTGCGCGGGGCCGGCACGGTGCGCGCCGCTCTGGCCGTGCCCGTCGACTGGTACGACCGGCTCGTCGCCGATCCGGACGACACCCTGCGCCTGACCGCCGCGCGGCTGCTGGCCGACACCGCCGCCGCCGAGGCCAGGACCCGCCACGGGGAGCTGGCCGAGGCGGAGGCCGACCGGCTGCTCGCGGCCGATCTGGACGCCACCGCCGCCTGGCTGCGCCGGCTGGAGCGCCCGCCGACGCTGGGCTGGGCGCTGCTGGGCGCCACCGTGGCCACCGTCCCGTGGGGTTTCGTGATCGGGCTCGCCGACGTCGCCGGATGGGCCTCGCAGCGGGCGGTCGTGCTCGCCTGGGGACAGGCCCTGCCCGCCGCCGCCGCGGTGTTCGCCGTGGAGCTCTCCGTCGCGGCGTTCATCGGCCCGCCCGCCTACCATCCCAGGTGGTCGCTCGCCGGGCGGCTGATCGCCACCTCGGGGCGGCCCGCCAGGTTCGCCCGGTCCGGCGGCCTGCGCACCCTGCTGCCGTCGGCCGCGCTGCTGGCCGCGACAGTCGCCCTGGCGGTCTACGCCGTCACCGTCGCCCCCTGGGCCTGGCCGGCCGGCACCGTCGTGGCGCTCACCTTCTGGACGGTGCACCGCCTGACCTCCAGGCACCGGGAGCTGCACCGGCTGCGTACCCGGGCCGCGATGCGCACCACGGCGGCCGGACCGACGGCCATGCCCCCGGCGCGACGGCCGTCCTCGCCTCGTGGAGGAAACCGATGAGTTCCGGAATCGCCCTGCCCTCGATCAGCGACGTGATGCCCACGATGGACTACGCGCCGACCGGCCAGTCCGTCGGCGGTCTCGTCCCGCACGGCCAGGCCGTCGGCCACACCGGCGTCGGTCATGTGCCGGGAGTAGGGGACGCCGTCCACCAGGCCGGTGGCCACGTGGTTGACGCGGCCGCCCACGGTCTGCACGAGCTCCTGGCCCCGGCGGCCGTCGCCCTGGGAGCCCTCAGCGGAGCGCTGCTGGCCGGACGGGCCGCTCTCGTCACCACCCAGGTCCTCGCGGCGGCGGCCGTACGGGCCGCCGATGAGCAAGCGTGCCTCGAACGCCGGCAGGAGGCGACCGCCACCGCCGCCCGGCAGTGGGAGGCCG
Source organism: Streptomyces sp. NPDC088730 (assembly GCF_044751215.1). Classification (NCBI taxonomy): domain Bacteria; kingdom Bacillati; phylum Actinomycetota; class Actinomycetes; order Kitasatosporales; family Streptomycetaceae; genus Streptomyces; species Streptomyces sp. NPDC088730. The sequence continues at coordinate 20,942 of NZ_JBIVLK010000006.1, read as the reverse complement.
CCGCCTTCGCCGCCACCCGCGCGAACGCGCGACGGGCGGCGCTGATCGCACGGGTGCGGCGGGCCGCACGGACGGCCTCGCCCGGAACTCCCCGGCCGCCCCGCCCCGGCCTCCCCGGCCCTCTCAGTCCGGTGGGCATGCCCCTGAGCCGCTTGCGCGAGGAGCTGGCCGTCCTGGAGGACCGGATGTGCCGTGCCGAAGCCGCGCACGCCGACTGGGCCCTGCGGGAGATCGAGAGCGCCTTCGCCGGCCCGGACGACGACACATGGCAGCGTGAACTGAGGTCCGGGCGCGCCTCAGTGGCGTACCGGCAGGGGACGGAAGCCGGCCCCGCGCACCACGGGAACGAGGCCCTGCCGCAGCCGCCGGCCGCCGAGGAGCTGCGGTACGAGGACGCCGTACGGATCGGGGCCCAGCTGCTCGCGGGCCTCGACCTGGCCGCCACCACCGCGGACGCCGCGCCGGCCACCGCCGCGGTGCGGCACGCGCTGGCCTCCGCCGTGGACCGTCCGGCCAAGGCCCGTACCCACCTGCGCGAGGCACGCCGCTTCGTCGCCGACACCAACCGTGCTGTCCGGGCCCGCCGCGAGACCGAGGAACGGGCCGCCGCACAGCTCCACTTCCTGGAGATCACCGCCCAGCAGGACACGGACCCGCTGGACCCCGCTCCGGCCGAGACCGCGCTGCTGCACCAGGTGCTTGACAAGGGCCGTCCACTGGAACCCCACGAGCAGCGGCAGGTGGACGACCGGGTGACGGAGCGGCTGGCGGAGCTGGAACGCCGCTACATCGAGCGGATGATGCGCCTCGCCGTCTCCGGGACGGACCGTTCCGACGACCGGTGGACCGCCACACCGCACCAGCGGGACCGGCTCGTCCGCTTCGACTGGACACCGCCCGGCTGGAGCGACGGGCACTGGCTGCGGTTCGCCCTGGACGGCAAGCACGCACGGGTGGTGACCATGCGCCGGGAACAGCCCGGCGAACGCGATACGGCAGCGCTCGCCCAGGACGACGAACGGTGTCATCAGGCGGCCGGCCACCTGGAGGGGCTGCGGGACATCACGCTGCGGCTCGGCGTCGTCCTGGACTTCTCCTTCGAGGAGAGCGGCACCCTGCCCGGCGTCCGCGGGGAGGAGGACGTCCTCCTTCTCGACGAGGACACCGCCGGCGCACGGGCACCGGCATCCGGGGACAGGAGCGAGGAGCAGAAGCGGGAGCGCCGGGCCGCGGATGGGCCCAGGTACCGCACGGCTCCGGCCGACAACCACTGACCCGCCGACCGGCAACCGCCCGGCGGCGACGCGCACACGACCGAGGAAGCGGAGGAAGGGTGTGAGCACCCACGGCATCGAGGACACCCGGTCCCACGAGGACGGTACGGGCCGTCCGGGCGGCGGCACAGGGCTGGTCAAGGCCCGGGACGGTGCGGACGGAGAGGGCCCCGGGCACGCGGCGCCCCGGTTCGTCACCGAGCTGACCGCCACCCTGAGCGTGCATTCCCAGTACGTCCTGCACGGCAACATCCAGGACCTCCACCTGGTGCGCCACCGGTCCCGGGAGGCCCACCACTCACTGGTCGAGGTCGTGTGGAACTCCCTGCGGCCGCTGGGGTACCAGGCGCTGATCCGCTACGACCAGATCCGCGGCTTCCGCGTCGTCGCGGGCCCCGAACAGCTGGTGGCGGAGGAACTGCTGCGCACCTCCCGCCAGTCCACCACCCGGCACCGCCCGCCTGCCCTCACGGAGATTGAACCGTCGCTGCGCGGCGTCGTGACGGGGTGGGCCGAGCAGCGGCGCGCCGGCCAAGGCAACGGTCATGCGCGAGAGCCCCTCCGGGTCGCCCTGCTCATCGATCACGCCGCCCGGCTCACCACCGATGTCACCCGGCTCACAGAGTCCGAGCGCGACTTCTTCATGAGCTGCCTCCAGCTCGCCGATCAGGCCGCCCCGGTCCCGCTGCCACCGGGTGTGCTGTCGGCGTCCCGGAGCCTCGGCTCCACCCCCCTGTTCAACCCCGTCATCTGGCTCACCGAGGGCGAACGCGAGCTGCCGAGCTGGCTGGTCTCCGGCAGCGAACGCATCCGCACCATCGCGGTGCCCGAACCGGACGCCGACGAACGCCGGCGGATGGCCGAGCTACTGCGGCACGACCACGCCGGAGCGGCCCGGACCCGGTTGGGCACGGCGGGTGACGACGGACACCGCGCCGATGACGGGGCGACGGGGAAGGACCCGGTCGACGCCTTCGCGCGGGCCTCCACCGGTCTTTCGCTGCAGGCCATGCGGCAGTCCCTCGACCTGGCGGTCGCCCGGGGGATGCCGTTCAGCGCCATGCCCGACGCGGTACGGATGTACCGGCTGGGAGTGGAGAAGAATCCGTGGCGGCGCGAGGAGATCCGGCAGCGCATCATCGCGGGCGAACGCACCGTCCCGCAGAGGGTCCTCGGTCAGGAGGCCGCCGTCTCCATGACCCTGGACATCCTCAAGCGCGCCGCGATGGGCCTGTCGGGCTCCCAAGCCAGCAACCCGGGCCACCGTCCGCGCGGCGTGCTCTTCTTCGCGGGGCCCACCGGCACGGGCAAGACCGAGCTGGCCAAGGCCGTCGCGTCGGTGCTGTTCGACAGCGACCAGGCATACCTGCGCTTCGACATGAGCGAGTTCTCCTCGTCGCACTCGGCGGACCGTCTGGTGGGTGCCCCGCCCGGCTACGTGGGATACGAGGCGGGCGGGGAACTGACGACGGCGGTACGCGGCAACCCGTTCCGGGTGATCCTCTTCGACGAGATCGAGAAGGCCGACAAGGGTGTTCTCGACAAGTTCCTCCAGGTGCTGGAAGACGGCAGGCTCACCGACGGACAGGGGGTCACCACGTACTTCAGCGAGTGCGTGCTGATCTTCACCTCCAACCTGGGGGTGCAGCGCACCGACCCGCAAACCGGGGAGCGGGAGTGGATCGTGGACCCGCGGACCCCCTACCGGGAGCTGGCCCGGACCGTGCGGCTGAACGTGAAGCGCCACTTCGAGCACGTCATCGGCCGTCCCGAGCTGATGAACCGGCTCGGCGGCAATGTGGTGGTCTTCCACTTCATCTCCGCCGAGGTGGCCGAACGGATCATGAAACTCCAGATCGACAACATCCGGCGCCAGCTGCTGGCCGAGCACCGCATCGCCCTGGAGCTCTCTCCGCATGCCCGGGCCCAGCTGACCGAACACTGCACGCACGACCTGTGGACCGGCGGCCGGGGCATCGGCATGACGCTGGAAACCCACCTGATCAATCCGCTGGCCCGCGCCCTGTTCGCCGATCCGTCGATCGGAGCGGGCTCGACCGTACTGGTGCAGGCCGTCCATGAGCGTGACGACGGCCGGGTGGAGATTCTTACCGAGCCGTCCCCCGGCCTCGTTCCGGGGCGGCGTTGACCGGGGCCGTCGGGGGCACCGGGGTGGACGACGTGGACCGCGACGACGCGTACGACGATCTGGACGAGTGGGAGCCCGTCCTGCCCGAGGGCGTACCCCCGACGGCGCCACCGCCCCCGGACGGCCCGGCGGCCGGCTCCGCCGTGCGCTGCCCCGGCTGCGCGGCCCTCGTGCCCCCCGCGACCAGGCGCTGTCCGCGCTGCATGGCCCGGGTCGGGGGCGAGGAGCGCGGAAGGGAGGGCGAGGGCGGCGGGCGGGTGCCGGCCGGCGCCCGGGCGGTGCTGCACTTCGACACGCTGGCCCTGTCGCTGCCCGTACTCCCCGGGGAGCCCCTGCGGCTCGGCAGGGACCCGGACTGGGCGCCGGGCTCGGCCGGTTCCTTCAAGGAGCAGACCACCGTGTCCCGTCGGCACGCCGCCGTGTCCCTGGATCCCGACGGCACGGTCTGGGTCACCGAGGAGACCGGCGGGACCATGAACGGCACCTGGGTGAACGACACTCCGCTGCTGCCCGGCGAGCGCCACCGGCTGCGGCACGGTGACCGCCTCCGGCTGGGCCGTGCGGTCGGCTGCACCGTTCGTCTGGCGGGGGAAGGGCTCTGCTGAGACACCGTCGCCCGGCGCCCCGGACGACGGGCGTACGAGGCGGCGGCCGGTCCGAGCGGGGCGTCAGTCGGGCGACGGGGACGAGATGACCGCACGGAGCGGGTTGAGCAGCCGGTTCGCCTCGGCCAAACCCTCGGGGGAGCCGAGCGGAAGGCTGCCGGCCGTGTCGGCGACCAGCGGCTCGTCCCCGCAGCGGTCACCGAAGAGCTGCAGGGCGCTCCTCGGCCGGCATCGCTTCGACTCCCATACCAGACCGTGTGCTTCGGCGGCGTGCTCCCGCATGAGCCGCACCCAGTAGCGGGTCTTGGGATAGTCCCCGGACTCGGAGTCGACCAGCCAGGAGTCCTGCCAGACGGCGGCCAGCCCCTCCGCCGTCGACAGCTCGATGAGCGACAGCTCGCGGGTGGTGCGCAGCACCGAGAGCCGGTACCGGGAGGCCTGTGCCCAGGGGATCAGCCGCACCGCTGTGCCGTCCTCGTAGTCGACCGAGCGCAACAGGACTTCGCACAGTGCGGTGACGGGATCGAGCGCGGCGTAGAGGAAGGGGTAGGGGTCCTGCTCGGTGGCGTCGAAGCGGCTGCCGCCGAAGTACGGGTGGGCGCGGTTGGGGTTGAAGGATTCGGGTCCGTACGTGTGCTGGTGGCAGCGCCACAGCTCCGTGCCCTCGGGCAACGTGCGCAGCAGGGGGCGCATGGTCACGCCGGTGGGCGGCATCCGGTCCATCAGGGGCCCCCCACCAGTTCGAGTGCGGCCTGTGCGAGGTCCTCGTCGGGGACGCTGCCGAGGAGTTCGGCCGGAATTCCCGCCAGCCACCGGTTGCGCGTGAGCCACCAGTCGGCGGCGCCCCAGGGGTCCTCGCCGGCCCTCAGGATGTGGTTGACGCGACGCACCACCGGCAGCGGTCGTGCCGTGCCCGGTGCGAACTGGAACCGTGGGTACCGGTCCGCGAGGCCCGGGTGGCTCAGCCGGATGAGCCCGGCGGCCGCGGGGTCGCGGACGGCGTCCCGGCCGAGGTCCGCCGGGCCCAGGGCCGGCGTCTCCCACAGGCGTTCGTGGGCGGCCCGGCGCAGTTCCTCCGGGCCGGGCGGAGGGTCGGCGAAGACGTCGAGGAGTGCGCCGAGCATCACCCGGTCGACGACCACGGCACGGGGAGCGCCCGCGTAGCGGACCGTGCCGCTCAGCTCCCGGGCGACCGGATGGGTGGGGGGCAGGGCGCGCAGTTGCATCCGCAGGGTGCGCAGGGCCCGTTCGACGGCCTTGCCGTTGCCGGCCGCCGCGAGGTCGTTCAGGGCATCGCCGAACCGCGCGCGCCGGCCGTCGTCGAGGGCGGCGAGGGTGATCGGCCAGTGGCGGTGCAGCAGCGAGAGGAACGCGTCGGGGGTCATCTCCGTGGCTCTCCGTTCCCTCGGGCGGGCACCTGTCCGCCCGTCGTACCGGTCCGGCCGGCCGGGCCCGGATTGCCCTGGTGGATGAAGGCGGCCCAGGCGAACGGCACCGACAGGTCCAGTTCGGCCGCCGCGCGGCTCAGTTCGGGCGTGAGACCGCGTACGGCGTCGCGCCGGCCGGACGGCGCCAGCATCCAGCGCTGGGCGGCCCGCAGGGCGTCCGGCGGAGCCAGTCCCGCGGCGAGGCGGTCGTGGAAGACGGTCATCAGTACGGCACTGGCCACGTCCGGGGCCGTCCAGCGCGAGCCCACCACATCGGCGGCCAGCCTGTGCGCCAGGGCCGTGGTCAGTGTCAGCGCCTCGTCGTGGTCGCGGGTGCTGAGATCGGTCTCACAGGCGCTGAGCACGACCAGCGGTCCTCCCGCCTCCCCCGTGCGGCCGGGCGGGGTGTCCAGCAGCGCGGTGACCGTGAGTCTGCCCGCCTCCGGTTCCGTGTCCGGCGGCCAGCCCAGCTCCAGCGCGGAGGTGGCGGGGTCCGGCCCGGCCACCCCGTGGCAGGCCAGGTGCACCAGAGCGACGCACCCGTCGTCCCCCGCCCCCAGCAGGTCCAGCACTTCGCCGGGGGTGCCCTCGGGCGGCACGGGGCTCAGTTCGCGGGTCATCAGGGTGCCGTACAGGGCCGCGTCCGGGTAGTAGGTGTCGAGCAGGGCCAGCACCTCGTCCTCGGCGCCGTCCAGGTCCCAGCCCGGTACGCACACCAGTGCCTGCCCCCGGTCGGCCGGCAGCCGGTCGCGGCCGGCCGACCGCATGAACTCCTGCCCGGACGCGGCATACGAGAGGACTGCCAGCTCACACGCCCGTACGCCGGCGGCCTGTTCGGCCGGCTCACCCGCCTGTGGCCGGCTGCGTCCGTGCACGGGCGCGGGGGGAACCAGCAGGGCCGCCTGCCAGGGCACCACACCGAGGTTCCCGCAGGCGATCAGCGTCAGCCTGACCGGCTCCGGTGCGGACTCCGACGGGGCGGAGCCGGTCAGGCCCGCCTCCGCGATTCCCCGCTCCCACAGGGCGAGTTCGTCGAGCACCGGGGTCAGCACCGCCTCGCCCGCCCAGTCGCACAGGGTGTCCAGGGCGGCCTCCCAGCGTTGCTGCCCCCGCCGGGCCGTGGCGTGCTGAGCCGCCGCGTCGAGGTACGCGTCGAGCGGGGCCCGGCCGCCGGACGACAGACCGGGCAGGGGCAGCGCCCACGGAGGGCGCCCCGGAACCAGCAGCACCGCGGAGCCGTCCGCGCCCCCCTGCCCCGGCAGGAGGTACACCAGCGCGTCGACCCCCGCCCGACCGGCCGCGGCCACCAGCTCGGAGGCGTCCGGTATCCGCCGGGCCGCTCCGTCCTCCTCGGAGCGCAGCAGCTCCAGCGCCCGGCGGCGCAGCGCGCTCGGCAGTTCCGGGCTGCCCAACGCCCCTCCCAGCACGGCGTCCAGCAGCGGCTGCGGCCGGCTGCCGTCCGCATCGTGGCCGGCCGCTCCGGCGGGAGCGCTCGCGCGCCACTTGTCGGCCAGGTCCTGCTCACCACACTCCGCCAGCCGCTCGGCGACGGTGGCCGAGACCGCCGCCGCCCCGAGGACCAGCGCCCTGCCCTCCTCCAGACAGGCCACCGCCTCCACGGGCAGCCCGGCGCGGACCGCCCAGCCCGCGGCGGCCAGCGCACGGCTGGCCCCGGTCCTGGCGACCTGGAGACCATGCCGGACGCCCTGTTGCAGGAGGACCTCGTCAGCGGTGGTGCGCAGCGAGTGCCGGGCGTGCCCGACCGCCTTGGCCAGGTCGTCCGCCTCCCGGTCCCGCCGTCCGTACGCCTCGGCCAGCTGCCAGAGGACGACGGCGGCAGATGCCCTGCTCGACGACGCCAGCTCGTCCCTGGCGCACTCGAGTTCATGGATCATCTCGTCCAGAACGGCCGGGTCGCCGGTCAGCCCGTGCACCGCGTCGAGAGCCAGTCCGATCGCGCCCCGTGTCCGCGTTCTCTGGTCGGCGCTGGCGGGCACGCCCTCCAGGGCCGACCGGGCGCGCCGGATACCGTCCTGGATACGTTCGACGGAGGGCTCAAGATAGGAGCTGAGCGTCAGCAACGGCGCCCAGCCCATGTCGAGCACCGGCTTTGCCATCGCCAGCGCGTTCGGGGCAGTCAGCGCCTGCTCATGGTAGTGCACCGCGTTGCGCATCGAGTCGACGCTGCCGGTGAGCGAGGCGAGAGCGAGATGGACCAAGCCCAGCTCGTAGCAAGGGAGGAACGCCCACTCGTCGTCTCCGTCGCAGGTGTCCAGAAGATCGAGGAGGTCTCCCACGAGCTCTTCGAGCGCCTCCTCGTCGCCGGCCTCGACCGCGTCGGTCACCCGCAGGAGGATCCGCATACCGTGGCTCACGATCAGCAGCCCGGCCGCTCCCGGATAGCCGGACAGCGCCCAGTCCCGCGGCTCCACACCGGGAAGCGGGATCTCCTCCAGAAGGGCGCGTGCCGCCTCCCGGTCCTGGAGGCTGCCGCCGACCAGCATGGCGCCGACCAGGAGGCCGGGCAGCACGCCCCGTATGATCTGGGCCAGTTCGTCGTCCGGCCCCGCGGCCGTCACGGTTGCGCGGAACAGCCGCAGCGCCTCCTGGAAGTCCTCCGGACGGCCGGCGCGAAACCCCAGCCCCATCGTGCCCAGTGCGGCCAGCAACTGATCACTGGGGTTTGCTCCCTGTTCGGGGTCTCCCATCCTGGCCACCACCTGGGCGAGCTCCCCTCGCCCGAGCATGCCCGGTCGCTCCAGCTCGGTGAGCAGGGCCAGTCTGTCGCGCCAGTTGTCGATCCGGCCGCCCGGATCCGGTTCCGACAGGACGGCGGCCGCCGAGGCCAGACCAGACGGCGCCGTCGGACCCACGTGTTCTTCGTCCGAGGAGGCCGACGCGGCAGGTGGCCCACCGTCCGACGTGGGCAGTGCCGCGTCGTCGGCCTCCAGGAGCCCGACGTAGTGTTTCGCCATGGGAGCCAACGCCCGGATGACAGCGCCCATCGGGCCGAGGTCTCCCGCCAGGCCGAGGTCCCCGGCAAACAGCTTCTGGGCCATGGCCACCAGGCCCTGGGCGTCTCCCCCGGTCAGCGGCGCGGAGACCTCCGTCAGCAGGTCGATTTTTTCACGCACGTCCGGCGGGACTCCGCCCCGTTGGTCACCGACCTCCTCCACGAGTTGCCTGATCTCGGGGATGGCCTCGATGACACCGGCGCCACCGAGGTGCTCGGGCCTGCCGATCGTCATCATCTGCGAGAAACCGCCCAGACCGAGCTCACCGACCTCACCGACGTCTCGGCCCGAACCACCGAAAGAGGGTTGCGTCGCCGGCCCGAGCAGCAGGACGCCCAGGTCGCGTGCCGCGTCCAGGTGTGCGTCCGGTGGGAGGAGACGGGAGGCGCGCGCCCCACGCAGCAGTCGTATCGCCTCGCGCCGGTCGGGTTCCGCCGCGTCGGCCGCCCACCGTGAGCCCGTCAGCGCCCCGAGCCTCGCCGCCACCGCCTGCCCCAGCGGATCATCCGGCAGATCCCGGTCGCACTCCGCGAGCAGCGACCGGAGTTCGGCCATCAGCGCGTCGCGTTCCGCTCCCTGCGGGCCCGTGGACGCGGCGAACGAGGCGGGCAGCGCCCGCGCTCCCGCCGTCCGGCGGATCGCGTCGGCCACCCGTTCCCGCAGGCCTGCGTCATCGATGTCGTTCAACATCCCTCCTCGCCACGCCTTTTCGGACACCACCGGTCCTTCCCGGCCCGGTCGAGGCGCTGTTGTGGCCATGATGCCCGTGCGCACCGGCCGCCAGGAGCGTTTCGCGGCAACCTCCGGAATGCGCCCCGCAATCGACCGGAAGCCGGACAACAGGCCTCTGGCCAGCGGAACTTCCCTCCGTCCAAGGGCTCCGGCAGGGCCGTCGCCCGGATCGCGCACCGATCCGGGGCCGTCGCGCCGAAGCACGGACCGGTCCTCTGTCAGCATCAGATACCGAAGGCGAACCGCCGTCGTCCACCGCACCGTCCAGGGGAGATGCCTCGTGTCCGAGCCCGCCCCGCCCGCACGGAACCCGCCGCCAGGCCTGAACCCGACTGCCCCGCCCCGCACACCGGACCTGGCGTACGAAGAGGTCACGGAGCCCGGCTATCCCGCCGCCTACACCGCCTGCCTGCGCATAGAGCCCACCGGCGACGGTGCCGTCCTGACCGGCATCTGCCCACGCTGTCGCTGCACGATGGTCTACACGTGGACCCGCTCCGTCGTCCGGGCCGCGTCGCGTACCAGGCGCGGGCGCACCGGCACGGGGCTTGTCGCGGTACCGGTCCTCTGCGTCTGCGTGACCGGGCATCCGGGCCGACCGGACGACGAGGAGGGCTGCGGAGCGTACTGGAACATCCAGCTGGAACGGGAACGGAGATGACCTGGCGGGCCCGGCCGGGACCGGTCGGCTCCCCCGCCGACCGGCTGACCGCCCGGCACCACCGTGCCCTGCTGCACCAGGAGCTGCCCCGCGTCCGGGAGTCGGCGCTGGCCTGGCGCAACGGCCTCGCCGCGATCCTGACGGGGCTCGTCGGGTTCGGCCTCCTCCGGGGCCGCAGCGACATCGGCTCGCTCGCCGCCCCGTACGCCGCCGGCGTCGGGGTCATGCTGCTCCTGGCGCTGCTCTGCGGCGGCGCGGGGGGCCTTTCGCTGCTGCGCGCCGCCCACGGCCGGCCCGCCGCGCCCCGGCCGGCCCCGGGTGTCGGCGACGCGTCCGTCACCGACACCACCGCGACGGATCACACAGAGGCGCTGCGCGCCGCTCAGGCCCTCGGACGGGGCGTGCCACTCACCCTCTGCTGTGCCGCGCTGCTCACCGCGGCCGTGGCGGTCGCCTGGTACGGGCCGCCCAGGGACGGCCCACGCGTCTCGGTCACCACTCCGGACGGCACGGTCTGCGGGGAGCCGCTGTTCACCCGTGGGGGCAGGATGACGCTCAGGACCGATACAGGCCGGATCACGGCCGACCTCACCCGCGCCACCACCGTCCACGCGGTGATGTCATGCGCTCCGCTGCCTGCGGACGGCTGACCGCGGGGTGTGGAAAGACCACCGGGCCGGCGGACGGGCGCGCCTCCCGGCAACTCGAATGGCTCACGGCCCGAGCGTTCCCGGCGCATCCGGGATTCCCTGGTGAGGTGCGGACCTACTTCTCGACGGCGCTCTCGGCGGTACTCCTGGTGCTGCTCGCCGTCCTGGTACCGCTGAGCGCGTTCTCCGCCTGGGTCGATCTGGAGATCGACGACACCGACCGCTACGTCGCCGCCGTGGCGCCGCTCGCCTCCGACCCCGATGTGCAGAACACCGTGGCCGACCTGATCACCGACGAGGCGATGAAACAGATCGACGTCGGTCCGCTCGGGGACACGGTGCGCGGCTTCCTGCACCAGGCCGTGCGGTCCTTCACCACCACCGACGCCTTCCAGGCCGCCTGGAACGCCGCCAACCGCACCGCCCACGAGGCCGTCACCGCCGCGCTGGACGGCGGCAGCGGCGAGAGCGTCACCATCGACCTGGCGCCCGTGACGGAACAGGTGAAGCAGAACCTGCTGGACAACGGGGTGCCGTTCGCCGACCGCATCCCCATCGAGCACACGGACATCCAGATCGTCTCCGCCGACCGGGCCGACCAGCTGCGGCAGAGCTTCAGGTGGCTGCGGGCCGCGAGCGTCTGGCCCGCCGTCGGCACGGTGGTGTTCGCGCTGCTGGCCGTGGTCCTGGCCTGGGTGCGCGGCGGGCCCGGCCGCCGGGGCTCCGCGCTCGCCGCGCTGGCCGCCACCGCCGTCGCCGGAACCGGCTTCGCGGCCGGGGCGCTCCTGCTGCGCGGGGCGCTCGCCTACGCCCGCAACCGGGTGCTGGCCGAGGTGCCGGGCAACGAGACGGACGGGGCGGCCGCGGTCTACGACGCGCTGACGGCGTCCCTGCGCACCACGGTGTGGATCGTCTTCGGTACGGGTCTGGCCCTCGCGGTGTGCGCGGTCGCGGCACGGATCTGGGCCCGGCGGGTGCTGCCGCCGGTGCCGCCTCCCGACGGGTGACGGACGCGCGGCTCGGGCGCCGACGTGCGGGTGCGGGTGAGCCGGGGAAGAGTGGATTGCGTGCACTGCCGGGGCCGACTGGGAGGTGTTCCGCATGCGAGCCATCGCCGTCGGCGCGTTTCGGTCCTACCCCGCTCTGGTGGAGCTCCCGAAGCCGGAACCGGCGCCCGGCGAGGTACGGGTGCGGGTCGAGTACGCCTCCCTCAACCCCTCCGACTGGCAGACGGCCGACGGCTTCCCGGAGGGACGGGCCCCGCACGACTCACAACCGAGCGACGGCTCCCCGCACGGGCAGGCTCCGCACGACTCGCGACCGGCCGACGGCTCCCCGCACGGGCAGGTCCCGCCCGTGTTCCCGCTCGTCGTCGGCGTCGACTTCGCGGGCCGGGTCGACATGATCGGCGGTGGCGACAACCGCTTCCGGGTCGGTGACAAGGTCTTCGGCCGGGCCGGACCGCCGGCCGGCGCGGGTACGTACTGCGACTACGTGTGTGTCCCGCAGGACGCCGCGATCACCCACGTCCCGGCCGGTCTTGACGCCCGGACCGCCGCCGCGCTGCCGTCGGCCGGGATGGCGGCCGCGCAGATCCTGGAGGCGGTGGTGCTGCGGGGCCACGAGAGCCTGCTGGTCATCGGCGCGGCGGGCGGCGTCGGGAGCTGCCTGACCCAGCTCGCCCGGGCCCGCGACATACGCGTCGTCGCGGCGGTGCGCGGCGACGAGCGCTCCCGGATGGGCTCGTTGGGCGCCGCCGCGACGATCGACACCACCCTGGGCCCGGCGGCCGAGTCGGTGCGGTCCGTCTGCCCGGACGGCATCGACGCGCTGGCCGACCTGGTCTCCGCCACGCCGGACGCGTTCGCCGCCCATGCCGCGGCGGTCCGGCCCGGCGGTATCGCGCTCAGCACCCGGGGCGTCGCGGGCGCGGCCGCGCTCCCCGAGGGCGTGCGCGGCATCGACTTCCGGCTCGACCCGAACCCCGTACTGCTGGACGTCCTGGCCGCGGGCGCGGCGGAAGGAGTGTTCCGCGTACCCATCGATATCGAACTCCCGCTGGAGAAGGCCCCGCAGGCCCTGGACCGCAACCGGACGGGCGGGGCCCGCGGCAAGACCGTCATCGTGCTGCGCCACCACGGCCACCACTGAACCCCCGGACCGCTGAAGCCCCCAGGAAGAGGACGACACCATGGACGACCAGGAACACGACATCATCGGCGGTATCGACGGACTCGTCGCGGAGGAGCGCGCCCTGCGCGACCGGGGCGCCCGCGACCCGGGCCTCACCGCCGAGGAGCGGAAGCGACTGCGTACGGTGGAGGTCCGGCTCGACCAGTGCTGGGACCTGCTGCGGCAGCGTCGCGCGCTGAGCGAGTTCGGGGAGGACCCGTCACAGGCCCGGGTCCGCCCGGCCGACGAGGTCGAGGGATACCGCGGCTGACCGCTGAGCACCGGAGGGGGTACGGATTGGACGGCACCGGTTCCACCGCGGCACCACGGCGGGGGATGCCGCCCGTCTGGCTCCGGTACGGACTGCGCCCGCAGCCCACCCCCGTCCCGTGGGCCGCCGTCGCCCGCGCGTCCGTAGCCCTGGCCGCACCGCTCGCCGTCGGATTCGCCGCCGACCGGCCGGTGTACGGGGCGCTCGTCTCGATGGGCGCGCTCTCCGGCGTGATCGGTGACACCGCCGACGCGTACCGGATGCGCATCCTCAACATCGCCGTACCGCAGGTGTTCGGCGCGCTCGGCATCATGATCGGCACCCTGGTCCACGGGACCGGCTGGGCCGCCGTCGCCGTGCTGACGGTCATCGGGCTCGTCTCCGGGATGATGTCGACGATCGGCGCCGTGGCCTCCGTATCCGGACTGCTGCTCCTGCTCAACTCGGTGGTGGGCGCCGGACTTCCGATGCCGGACCCCTGGTGGGTGGCGCCGCTGCTGCTGACACTCGGCGGACTCCTCGTCCTCGCACTCACCCTGCTGGCCTGGCCGCTGCGGCGGAAACTGCCGGAACGGGTCTCGGTCGCCGGAACGTACTGCGCGGTCGCGGATCTGCTCGCCGCCGCCGGCACCGACGCGTACGAGGAGAAGCGGCAGGCCGTCACCCACTCCCTCAACACCTCCTACGACCTGGTCCTGGCCCGGCGCGCCCGCTACCACGGCCGCAGCGGCGCGATGGTGCGGCTGCTGTCCCAGCTCAACGTCGTCATCCCGCTCGTCGAGGCCGCCCCCGCCGTGCACCTGCGGCGGCGGCCGCTGCCGCCCGAGATCCCGGCGGCGGTGCGGTCCCTGGCCGATGACATCGAGGAGAGCCGCACCGGCGGCGCCGGACCCGCCCTGCCGGCACCCGAGTCACCCGCCACCCGCGCCGTGGACAGCGCACTGCGGCACGCCGCCACCGTCGTCCACAAGGCCGAGCCCGACCCGTACAACGTCGACGACCGGCTCGGCCGTCCGGCCGCGCTCGGCGTACGGGTCCGGCGCGCCACCCGCAACGTCCTGTTCTCCGGGCCCTCCTGGCGGTACGGCCTGCGCCTCGCGCTCTGCATCGGGCTGGCCCAGTCGCTGACCTCACTGATCGACGTGCCGCGCTCCTACTGGGTCGCGCTCACCGTCACCTTCGTCCTCAAGCCCGACTTCGGCTCGGTGTTCTCCCGCGCGGTACTGCGCTCCGTGGGCACGGCGGCGGGGCTCGTCATCGCGGCGCCGGTGCTGGCCGAGGTGCCGATCGGCTGGTGGGACGTGCCGGTGATGGTGCTGCTCGCCGCGCTGATCCCGGCGTTCACGGCGAAGGGGTACGCGTTCCAGACGGCGGCCATCACGCCGGTCATCCTGCTCCTGTCGGACCTGCTGAACCACCAGGGCGTGCACCTGGTCTGGCCACGCTTCCTGGACAGCCTGATCGGCTGCGGCATCGTACTGGTGGCCGGATACCTGCTGTGGCCGGAGAGCTGGCACGCCCGGATCGGCCACCGGCTGGCCGACGCGGTGACGGACATCGCGGACTACGTGGCGTACGCCTTCGAGCCGGAGGCCCCCGGTGACCGGGCGGAGCGGGTCCGGGCGCGGCGCCGCATCTACCGCGATCTGTCGTCCGTACGCTCCGAGTTCCAGCGCGCCCTGACCGAGCCGCCCCCGACCGGCCGCCGGGCCGCCGCGTGGTGGCCCCTGGTCGTCGCGGTGGAGCGCATCGTGGACGCCACGACCGCCGCCCGGGTACGCGTCAACCACGGTGCCCCGGAACCTGATCCCGCCGAGGTGGCCGAGGTGCGGCGGCAGCTCCGCGAACTGGCGGCGGGCATAAGGGCGAGCAAGGTCCTGGTGGAGGTGCGCACCGAACTCCCGGGCGACGAGGAGGGCGTACTGGCCCCGCTGCGCCAGGAGGTGGCGGCGGCAAGGGCGATCGCCTCCCCCGAGCCGTAGGGCCTCCGCCCCGTCCGGCTACTCCGCAGGTGGCCCGTCCCCGCGCAGCCGTTCCATCTCGCGCCGGTCCCGTTTCGTCGGCCGGCCCGCCCCGCGGTCCCGTACCGGAACCTGGATCGCGGCCTCGCGCGGCGGCGGGGGCGGGCTGTTGTCGACGAAGCACTCCGCGGCCACCGGAGGCCCGACCCGCTTCTTCACGATCTTCGACACGACCACCACCCGGTCCCGGCCCGCGTGCCGCAGCCGCACCTCGTCGCCGACGCGCAGCGCCTGGGCCGGCTTGGCCCGCTCGCCCGCCACCTTCACATGACCCGCGCGACAGGCGGCGGCAGCCTGCGCCCGCGTCTTCGTCAGCCGGACCGACCAGATCCAGACGTCGACCCGAACACTGCCCGCCGCCTGCGGCGCCTCACCGGAAACCATGCTTCCGACTCTAGTGCGCCCGATGCGCGCGGACCCCCGGACGTCCGCGTCAACCAGGCAACTCGGCACTACAGGAATACATGTGAATGACGTACATCAGACCACCGCCACACGGTGGCGGGACTCGGTCCGGGATCGGTTTCGGCTCGGTTGCCCCTCAGGCGGGCCGCGCCACCGAACGGCCGGATCCGGCCGCTAACCTTACGTATCCGCCCTGGCCAGGGATCAATTCCCGCAGTACGGACATTCATCGCACCCAACTCACGTGAAAGGCCTCGCCCATGGGCATTCGGAGCTTGCTGCGCAAGGTGTTCGGCCGTGACGCCACGGAGCAGGACGGCCCGACGACGGCCACGGTCCCGCCCCAGGGCGAGCGCACCCGGCCCACGGAGTCGGCGTCGGTGGCGGTGGACGAACCGGTCGTCCAGACCGAACCGGAGCCCGAACCCGCCCCGGCCGCCAAGGCATCGGCCTCGCCCGCCTCCTCCCGGTCCACCATGTCCGGGTCCACCACCACGTCCGGGTCCGCCACCTCACGGTCCGCCGAGGACGACGCCGACCTGGCGACGGATCTGGTGGCAGCAGCCTTCGACAAGGCCATCGCCCCCGCGCCCAGGGCCACTCCCACGGTTCCGCCGCAGGGCTCCGGGCCCAGGACGAAGACCACGGAGGCGAAGCCGGAACCGGAACTCAATCCGGAACTCAATCCGGAACTCAATCCGGAGCCGGTACCGGAGATCAGGTTGGCGCCGGAGCCGGTCGGGGAGCCGGAGCTGAAGCCGGAGCCCGAGCCGATCGGGGAGCCGGCAGCTGTCCTGGCGCCGGAACCCGTTGAGGCTCCGGCGGAAACCCCCGCCGCCACCCCTGCCCCCGCCCCCGCCGAGCCGGTCGTTGCCCAGCCGGTCGCCGCGGAGGCCGCCCCCGAGCCGATCACCATCGACATGGACCCGGAGCCCGAACCGGAACCGGAACCCATCACGGAACCAGAACCGGCCCCCGCACCGGAACCCACCACCGCGACCATCGAAGCGACCACCGAGGCCATCGCGGCGACCACCGCGACCACCGCGACCGCCGAAGCGACCACCGAGGCCGCCGCGACCACTGCGACCACCGAGGCCGCCGCACCCGAAGCCGCCGCACCCGCGGAAGCCGCCCCCGCAGAGGCCGCCCCCGCCCGCGCCGACGGCAAGCCCGCGGTCTCCCTCGCCCGGGTCAAGTCCCGCGCGCCGGGGCTCGTCGCTCCGTACAAGGCGGCCCAGGCCGGGCTGAAGGCGCACGGGCTGACCGGTCTGCGGGCCACCGTCTACCTGGTCCTGGACCGTTCCGGCTCCATGCGGCCGTTCTACAAGGACGGCAGCGCCCAGCACCTGGGCGACCGCGCCCTCGCCCTCGCCGCGCACCTGGACGAGAGCGCCACCGTCCAGGTCGTGTTCTTCTCGACGGACATCGACGGCACCGGCACGGTCGGGCTGAACGGCCACGAGGGCCGGATCGACGAGCTGAACGCGGGCCTCGGCCGGCTCGGCCGGACGAACTACCACCGGGCCGTCGAAGAGGTCGTCGCGCACTACGAGAAGTCCGGGGCGAGCGGCCCGGCGCTGGTGGTCTTCCAGACGGACGGCCCGCCGGACGCCAAGCAGGCCGCCCGCCAGGCGATCGACGACGCGGCACGGCTGCCGCTGTTCTTCCAGTTCGTCGCGTTCGGCGAGCAGGACTCGAAGGCCTTCGACTTCCTGCGGAAGCTGGACGCCCCGAACGCCGGCTTCTTCCACGCGGGCCCCGCCCCGCGTGCGGTCGCGGACGCCGCGTTCTACCGCGAGGTGCTCGCCGCGCTGCCCGCCTGGGTCGCCGCGGGCGCCTGATCGGCCGGCAGACGTACGGTCACGGCGAGGCCGCCCTCCGGGCCCGGCACCGCCGTGACCGTACCGCCGTGCGCCTCCGCTATGGACCGCACGATCGAGAGCCCCAGCCCCGAGCCCGGCCCCATCCGGTCCTTGCCCTCGCCCCGCCGGAACGGCTCGAACAGCCCGGGTATGTCCGCGCCGTCCACCACCGGACCGGTGTTGCACACCCGCAGCACCCCGTCCCGGCCCGCGACGGCCAGCGACACCTCCACCGTCCCACCGGGCACGTTGTACGTCACCGCGTTGGCCAGCAGGTTGGCCACCAGCTGGGCCAGCAGCATCCGGTTCCCCCGCACCGCGCAGCCGGCCGCCGCCACGGTCACCCCCGGATGCCGGGCCGCCTCCTCCGCCACCACCCGGGCGAGGTCCACGTCCTCCCGCTCGCCCTCGGCCAGCCCGCGCTCGCTGCGCGCCAGCACCAGCAGCCCCTCGATGAGCCGCTCGCTGCGCCGGTTGTTGTCCAGGAGCGTCTGCCGGGTCCGTACGAGGTCGTCCGGCGTCGGGTCGTCCAGGCCGACCTGGATCGCCGCCCGCTGGGTGGCGAGCGGGGTCCGCAGCTCGTGCGAGGCGTTGGCGATGAACCGCCGCTGGCTGTCGAAGGCCTTCTCCAGCCGGGCGAGCAGCGCGTCGAGGGTGTCGCCCAGCTCCTTGAGCTCGTCGTCGGGGCCGCTGGAGGCGATCCGTTCGTGCAGGGTGCGCTCGGAGAGCCGGCGCGCCTTGGCGGTCATGGCGTGGACCGGCCGCAGGACCCGCCCCGCGGTCCACCACCCGACGCCCACCGCGCAGGCCGTCATCACGAGCAGCGCGGCGGCGGACCAGATGAGCAGCTGGTGCCCCGCCGCGT
Organism: Streptomyces sp. NPDC088730; assembly: GCF_044751215.1. Classification (NCBI taxonomy): domain Bacteria; kingdom Bacillati; phylum Actinomycetota; class Actinomycetes; order Kitasatosporales; family Streptomycetaceae; genus Streptomyces; species Streptomyces sp. NPDC088730. Next base: position 2,831 of record NZ_JBIVLK010000006.1, on the reverse strand, counting down.
CGCTGACATGGTCGGTGAGGTCGTACACGGTCGGCGGACCGAGGCTCCGGCGGGTGACCAGGGGGCCGTTCACCGCGTAGCCGGGCTGGACGACCGCGGCCGTGCGGGCGATGGAGCGGGCCTGGGAGTCCGTACCGGCACGGGAGGCGAGGTTGACGGTGGCGAGCAGGGCCGTGCCGAGCACCAGGAACACCCCGCCGTACACGAGCGCGATCCGGGTCCTGATCGTGGCGTGCGGCACCCGGGCCGGCTGCTTCACAGGGCGTACCCGACGCCCTGCACGGTGCGGATCACCGCCGGTTCACCGAGTTTGCCGCGCAGCTTGCTCATGCAGACCCGGACGGCCCCGGTGAACGGGTCGGCGTTGGCGTCCCAGGCCCGCTCCAGCAGCTCCTCCGCGCTGACCGTCGCGCCGTCGGCCTCCAGCAGCAGCTGCAGCACGGTGAACTCCTTCGGCGAGAGGTCCAGCTCCCGCCCGTCCCGGGAGGCGGTACGCCGTACGGTGTCGAGCCGGATCCCGTACCGCTCCAGCTGCGGCGGGACGGGGCGGGCGCTGCGCCGCCGCAGCGCGCGTACCCGCGACACCAGCTCGGGGAACTCGAACGGCTTGCCCAGGTAGTCGTCGGCGCCCAGGTCGAGCCCGGAGACCCGGTCCTCCATGGACCCGGCGGCGGTGAGCATCAGGATTCTGGTGCGGGAGCCGGAGGCCACGAGTCCGCGGGCCACGTCGTCGCCGTGCACCCGGGGCAGGTCCCGGTCCAGGACGACGACGTCGTAGTCGTGCAGTCCCAGGTAGGCCTGGGCGGCATCACCGCTGTACACCGTGTCGACGGCGAACCCGGCCCGCCGCAGCCCGGTGGCGACCAGCTCCGCCAGGATCTCCTCGTCCTCGGCGACCAGTACCCGCATCGTGATGTCCTCTGCCTCGTCCATGCGTGTCCACTCCATCCCAGGATGCGTCTTTGCTACGGGAAGCGATGTTTCGCAAAGCTCTCCGCGTCCGCTCCCGGGTTTATCGGTGTGAGTGGACCTCCCACGGACCGTTAGGATTTCGACCATGGCGGCCACTGGATCAGAGAAGCAGGGGGGCGAGGACGTGAAGAGCTTCTACGTCTCGACCCCCATCTACTACGTGAACGACGCTCCTCACCTGGGCCACGCCTACACGACCGTCGCAGGCGACGTGCTCACCCGCTGGCACCGCCAGCGCGGCGAGAAGGTGTGGTACCTCACCGGCACGGACGAGCACGGTCAGAAGATCATGCGCACGGCCGAGGCGAACGACGTCACGCCCCAGGCGTGGTGCGACAAGCTCGTCGAGGAGTCCTGGAAGCCCCTCTGGGAGCACCTCGGCATCGGGAACGACGACTTCATCCGTACGACGGAGAAGCGTCACACCGACCGTGTGCAGGAGTTCGTTCAGGACCTGTACGACAAGGACGAGATCTACAAGGGCGGGTACGAGGGCCCTTACTGCGTGGGCTGCGAGGAGTACAAGCTCCCCGGCGACCTCATCGAGGCGGAGGACGGCACGAAGCTGTGCCCGATCCACAAGAAGCCGGTGGAGATCCTCAAGGAGGAGAACTACTTCTTCAAGCTGAGCCAGTACGGCCCGAAGCTGCTTGAGTTCTACGCGGCCAACCCCGGCTTCATCCAGCCGGAGTCGGCCCGCAACGAGGTCGTGAACTTCGTGAAGCAGGGCCTCCAGGACCTGTCGATCTCGCGCTCGACCTTCGACTGGGGCGTCCCGGTCCCGTGGGACGACAAGCACGTCATCTACGTGTGGGTCGACGCGCTGCTCAACTACGCGACGGCGGTCGGCTATGGCGCCAACCAGGAGAAGTTCGACACCACGTTCCCGGCGAACGTGCACCTCGTCGGCAAGGACATCCTGCGCTTCCACGCGGTGATCTGGCCGGCGATGCTGATGGCGCAGGGCCTGCCGCTGCCCGGCAAGGTCGTCGCCAACGGCTGGCTGATGGTCGGCGGCGAGAAGATGTCGAAGTCGAACCTGACGGGCATCAAGCCGCAGGACCTCACCTCGCACTTCGGCGTGGACGCGTACCGCTGGTACTTCCTGCGGGCCATCGCCTTCGGCAGCGACGGCTCGTTCTCCTGGGAGGACTTCACCGCCCGCTACACCTCCGAGCTGGCCAACGACTACGGCAACCTGGCCTCGCGCCTCGCGGCCATGGTCGGCAAGTACTACGGCGGTGCGCTCCCCGAGGCCACGGCGGCGGGCGAGCCCGAGCAGGCGGTGCGGGACGGGCTGTCGAAGGCCGTCGCCGTGGCCGACCTGAAGATCGGCGAGGAGCTGGACTTCCAGGGCGGCATCCTGTCGATCTTCGACTTCGTGAAGCAGGTCAACGGCTACATCACGGAGCAGGAGCCGTGGAAGGTCGCCAAGGACGAGTCGCCGGAGGGCCGGGCCCGCCTCGCGACGATCCTGTACACGGCCGCGGAGGCGCTGCGCGGCGTCGCGGTCCTGCTGAACCCCGTCATGCCGGACACCTCGCAGAAGCTCTGGGAGTCCCTGGGCGCCGAGGAGTCCCTGGGCGCGCTCTCCGACCAGCGCCTGCTGGAGGCCGCCGACTGGGGCCGGCTGTCGCCGGGCGCGACGGTGACGAAGGGCGCGGTGCTGTTCCCGCGTCTGGAGGAGAAGCCGTAGGCCCCTCTGGGGCCGGGTCTTCGGGTGGGCGTCGGGCCCCGTGCCGGTTGCCCCCTTCCGGGGCGCGAGGTTCCGTCCTCAATCGCCGGACGGGCTTGCTTGTGCGGGTGCTCCGCGTTGCGCGGGGGTGCGCCTGCCCGGTGGGTGGGGGTTCGGGGTCCCT
>NZ_JBIVLK010000005.1:0-480003 GCF_044751215.1 Streptomyces sp. NPDC088730 | reverse complement strand
AACCGCTACCTGTGGATGTCGCTGAAGAAGATCGTGGGCTCGCACTTCGCCAACTACCGCGAGGCGTGGGAGGCCAACCGCCTCGTCGCCAAGGGAAAGATCCACCCGACGCTCTCGAAGGTCTACTCGCTGGAGGACACCGGCCAGGCCGCGTACGACGTGCACCGCAACCTCCACCAGGGCAAGGTCGGCGTCCTGGCACTGGCCCCGCGCGAGGGGCTCGGCGTGCGCGACCACGAGATGCGCGAGCAGCACATCGACGCCATCAACCGATTCAGGGACATCTGACATGAGTGGCCGTCAGAAGGACCGCCCCTGGCTCATGCGGACGTACGCCGGTCACTCGACCGCCGAGGCCTCCAACGAGCTCTACCGGCGCAACCTCGCCAAGGGCCAGACGGGCCTGTCGGTCGCCTTCGACCTGCCCACCCAGACCGGGTACGACCCCGACCACATCCTCGCCCGCGGCGAGGTGGGCCGGGTCGGCGTGCCCGTCTCGCACCTCGGTGACATGCGCCGGCTGTTCCAGGACATCCCGCTGGAGCAGATGAACACCTCGATGACGATCAACGCCACCGCGATGTGGCTGCTGGCGCTCTACCAGGTGGTCGCGGAGGAGCAGGGCGCCGACGCGGACAAGCTCCAGGGCACCACCCAGAACGACATCGTGAAGGAGTACCTCTCGCGCGGGACGCACGTCTTCCCGCCGGGCCCCTCACTGCGGCTGACCACCGACATGATCACGTACACGGTCAACCGCATCCCCAAGTGGAACCCGATCAACATCTGCAGCTACCACCTCCAGGAGGCCGGGGCCACCCCGGTCCAGGAGATCGCGTACGCCATGTCGACGGCCATCGCGGTCCTCGACGCCGTGCGCGACTCCGGGCAGGTGCCGCCGGAGAAGTTCGGCGCCGTCGTCGCCCGGATCTCCTTCTTCGTGAACGCGGGCGTCCGGTTCATCGAGGAGATGTGCAAGATGCGCGCCTTCGGCCGCATCTGGGACCGGATCACCCAGGAGCGCTACGGCATCACCGATGCCAAGCAACGCCGCTTCCGCTACGGCGTCCAGGTCAACTCGCTCGGCCTGACCGAGGCCCAGCCGGAGAACAACGTCCAGCGCATCGTGCTGGAGATGCTGGCCGTCACCCTCTCCAAGGACGCCCGCGCCCGCGCGGTGCAACTGCCCGCCTGGAACGAGGCGCTGGGGCTGCCGCGCCCCTGGGACCAGCAGTGGTCGCTCCGCATCCAGCAGGTACTGGCCCACGAGAGCGATCTGCTGGAGTACGAGGACATCTTCGCCGGGTCCCATGTCATCGAGGCCAAGGTCGACGAGCTGGTCACCGAATCGCTCGCGGAGATCGACCGGATCCAGCGGATGGGCGGCGCGATGGCGGCCGTCGAGTCCGGCTACCTCAAGTCCGAACTGGTCTCCTCGCACGCCGCCCGGCGGGCCCGGATCGAGGGCGGCGACGAGAAGATCGTCGGCGTCAACATCCACCAGGGCACCGAGCCCAATCCGCTCACCGCCGACCTCGACGCCGCGATCATGACGGTCGACCCGGCCAACGAGGCCAAGGTCGTCGCCGCGCTCCACGAGTGGCGCGACAACCGCGACGAGGCCCGTGCCACCGAGGCACTGGCCGTCCTGAAGAAGGCCGCCGCGGGCACCGGGAACATGATGGAGGCCACCGTCGAGTGCGCCCGCGCGGGCGTCACCACGGGCGAGTGGTCCTGGGCGCTGCGCGATGTCTTCGGTGAGTTCCGCGCCCCGACCGGAGTGTCGTCCGCCCCGGTCGCGGTGACCGCGCAGGAGGGCACCCCGCTGGCCCTGGTGCGGGAGAAGGCCGCCCGGACCGCAGAGGACCTGGGCGCGGGCCGGCTGCGGCTGCTGGTCGGCAAGCCCGGCCTGGACGGGCACTCCAACGGCGCCGAGCAGATCGCCGTGCGCGCGCGCGACGCCGGCTTCGAGGTCGTCTACCAGGGCATCCGCCTGACGCCGGAACAGATCGTCTCCGCCGCCGTCGCCGAGGACGTGCACTGCGTCGGGCTGTCGATCCTGTCCGGCTCGCACGCCGAGCTGGTGCCGGACGTACTGGCCCGGCTCCGCCGCACCGGCGCCGGCGACATCCCGGTCATCGCCGGCGGGATCATCCCGCCCGCCGACGCCGCGGCCCTGATCGAGGCCGGCGTCGCCGCCGTATTCACCCCGAAGGACTTCGGCATCACGGAGATCATCGGCCGTATCGTCGACGAGATCCGGAAAGCGAACAAGCTCGACCCTCTGGAGGTCCCCGCATGACCACGCCCACGCCCGTGAACCGGCTGCGCCCCCGCCGCTCCTGTCTGGCCGTCCCGGGCTCGAACCCGCGGTTCCTGGAGAAGGCCCAGGGCCTCCCGGCCGACCAGGTCTTCCTGGACCTGGAGGACGCCTGCGCGCCGCTCGCCAAGGAAGGCGCCCGGCACCACATCGTCGACGCGCTGAACAACGGCGACTGGTCGGGCAAGACCCGGGTCGTGCGGGTCAACGACTGGACGACGCACTGGACGTACCGTGACATCATCACGGTCGTCGAGGGCGCGGGCCCCCATCTCGACTGCATCATGCTGCCGAAGGTGCAGGACGCCCAGCAGGTCGTCGCCCTGGACCTGCTGCTCACCCAGATCGAGAAGACGATGGGCTTCGAGGTCGGGAGGATCGGCATCGAGGCGCAGATCGAGAACGCCAAGGGCCTCGTCAACATCGACGACATCGCTGCCGCCTCGCCCCGCCTGGAGACCCTGATCTTCGGCCCGGCCGACTTCATGGCGTCGATCAACATGAAGACCCTGGTGGTCGGCCAGCAGCCGCCCGGGTACGGCGCGGACGCGTACCACTACATCCTGATGCGCATTCTGATGGCGGCCCGCACGCACGATCTCCAGGCGATCGACGGCCCGTTCCTCCAGATCCGTGACGTGGACGCGTACCGCGAGGTCGCGGGCCGCGCGGCGGCGCTCGGCTTCGACGGCAAGTGGGTGCTGCACCCCGGTCAGGTCGACGCGGCGAACGAGGTGTTCTCGCCCTCGCAGGAGGACTACGACCACGCGGAACTGATCCTCGACGCCTACGACTGGTGCACCTCCGAGGAGGGCGGCAAGAAGGGTTCGGCGATGCTCGGCGACGAGATGATCGACGAGGCCAGCCGCAAGATGGCCCTGGTCATCGCCGGCAAGGGCCGCGCGGCCGGTATGGAGCGCACCTCCAAGTTCGAAGCTCCGGAGGCCTGATATGCAGTTCGGGCGCACCTATGAGGAATTCGAGGTCGGTGCGGTCTACAAGCACTGGCCCGGAAAGACCGTCACCGAATACGACGACCACCTCTTCTGCCTGCTGACCATGAATCACCACCCGCTGCACATGGACAGCAACTACGCGGAGAGCACAACGGATTTCGGCAAGAACGTTGTCGTCGGCAACTACATCTACTCGTTGCTGCTCGGCATGTCGGTGCCGGACGTCTCCGGAAAGGCGATCGCCAATCTGGAGGTCGAATCGCTGAAGCATGTGGCGCCGACCTTCCACGGCGACACGATCTACGGCGAGACGACGGTTCTGGACAAGACTCCGTCGAAGTCCAAGGCCGACCGGGGAATCGTTTACGTGGAGACCAGGGGCCACAAGCAGGACGGCACGCTGGTCTGTGTCTTCCGTCGCAAGGTGATGGTCCCGACGGAGACGTACATCAAGGAGCGGGGCGGCGAACAGCCGGGCCGCCCGGAGCCGAAGCAGCCTTCGCAGAAGAACGTGGAGAAGTAGCCATGGCCCGACTCGCCCGGACTGCCGGCCTCAGCGATGTCCAGCAGGAAATTCTCTCCACGGTCCGTGATTTCGTCGACAAAGAGATCATTCCGGTCGCCACCCAGCTGGAGCACCGCGACGAGTACCCGGCCGAGATCGTCGAAGGCCTCAAGGAACTCGGACTTTTCGGGCTGATGATCCCCGAGGAATACGGCGGGCTGGGTGAGTCCCTCCTCACGTACGCGCTGTGCGTGGAGGAGATCGCCCGCGGCTGGATGAGCGTGTCCGGGATCATCAACACGCACTTCATCGTCGCGTACATGCTCAAGCAGCACGGCACCCAGGAGCAGAAGGACACCTTCCTGCCCCGGATGGCGCTCGGTGAGGTGCGCGGCGCGTTCTCGATGTCCGAGCCGGCCCTGGGCTCCGACGTCGCGGCGATCACCTCCAAGGGCGTGCGGGAGGGCGACGAGTACGTCCTGAACGGCCAGAAGATGTGGCTGACGAACGGCGGCACGTCCACGCTCGTCGCCGTGCTGTGCCGGAGTGACGAAGGCCACCCCGAGGGCACCCCGCCGCACAAGTCGATGACCACGTTCCTGGTGGAGAAGGAGCCCGGATTCGGCGAGGTCCGGCCCGGCCTCACCATCCCCGGGAAGATCGACAAAATGGGCTACAAGGGCGTCGACACGACCGAACTCATCATGGACGGGCTACACATTCCAGCCAATCGTGTACTCGGCGGCGCCACCGGCCGAGGGTTTTACCAAATGATGGACGGAGTGGAGGTGGGCCGGGTAAATGTCGCCGCACGTGGCTGTGGCGTCGCACAGCGTGCATTCGAGCTGGGTGTTTCCTACGCCCAGCAGCGCCACACCTTCGGAAAACCGATCGCCCAGCACCAGGCGATCCAGTTCAAGCTGGCCGAAATGGCCACCAAGGTCGAGGCCGCGCATGCGATGATGGTAAATGCAGCGCGCAAAAAGGACTCCGGGGAGCGAAACGACCTGGAGGCAGGGATGGCGAAGTACCTCGCCTCCGAGTACTGCAAGGAAGTCGTCGAGGACGCCTTCCGGATCCATGGCGGTTACGGCTTCTCCAAGGAGTACGAGATCGAGCGCCTCTACCGGGAGGCCCCGATGCTGCTGATCGGTGAAGGTACCGCCGAGATCCAGAAAATGATCATCGGGCGCCGACTCCTTGAGGAGTACCGGTTCCAGGGTTGATTGCCCCATTCGCGGTGATTTAACCGCGAAGAAGATCACACCCTGTCATCCTCATGCGGTGCCTTCCAGACGTCCGACTCGGCTGCTGGCTTGCCCAGTTGCGGTCCGCAACCGATAACATCGCCGGAAAAGCCGCCGTCCCCCGTTGCCAGCGCGGCATCATCCGCTACGAAGGTCATCCATGCCCGACAGCCATACCTCTGCACCACGCGGCGGGGTCCGCCTTGCACGCGGAGCTTCGCCGTGGCTCCTCCCGACCGTCGCCACCGCCGCACTCAGCCTGTCCCGGGCCCGCAGGTCCGGGCGCTGGGCGGCCGTGGCCGTGCCCACCACCGCGCTCGCGGCGGGCATGCTGTGGTTCTTCCGCGACCCCGAGCGCGAGATCACCCAGGGGCGCGTCATCTCACCGGCCGACGGCGTGGTGCAGAGCATCATGCCGTGGAAGGACGGACGCACCCGCGTCGCGATCTTCATGAGCCCGCTCAACGTCCACGTCAACCGCGCGCCACTGGCCGGCACGGTGACATCGGTCGAGCACATCCCCGGCGGCTACGTTCCGGCGTTCAACAAGGAGAGCGAGAACAACGAGCGCGTTGTCTGGCACTTCGACACCGAGCTCGGCGACATCGAGATGGTGCAGATCGCGGGTGCCGTCGCCCGCCGCATCGTTCCGTACGTCCCGCAGGGCACGAAGGTGGATCAGGGCGAGCGGATTGGCCTGATCCGGTTCGGCTCCCGGGTCGACATCTACCTTCCGGAAGGTATCGATGTCGCGGTCGAGGTCGGCCAGGCCACCACCGCGGGGGTGACTCGAATTGACCGTGATTGATCCTGAGACACAGGCGGGCTGGGTTCCCGAGGCGGAAGCCGAGGACGACAGCGAGGACATGCCGCTCTCAATGCGGCTGTCGATAGCGGACACCCTCACCCTCGGTAACGCCACGTGCGGTTTCATGGCGGTGTACTTCACCACCACGGGCATCCTCATCCCGCACCTCACGGGCAGCGATGAGAGCGGCATGGCGCGGCACTCCGCGGCCACCGCCGTGATCCTGATGCTCATGGCCGCGATCTTCGACCTGTTCGACGGACTCGTGGCCCGCAAGCTGCGCTCCTCGCCGATGGGTGCCGAGCTGGACAACCTCTCGGACCTCGTCAGCTTCGGGCTCGCCCCGGCGTACTTCGTCCTCGTGTACGGCATGGTCGCGGACGACGCACACCAGCGGGTCTCGGCACTGGCGGCGATCGTCGTACTGCTGGCGGTGGTCCTCAGGCTTGCCAGATTCTCCTGCGTGACCTTGAAGGACGGCATGTTCCAGGGCATGCCGAGCCCCTTCGGAGCGCTCACGGTCATCTCGGTCGTGCTCCTGGAGCTGCCCTTCGTGCCGACGCTGCTCGCGATCGTCGGAGTAGCGTGGCTGATGGTCAGCCGGGTCGAGTACCCCAAGCCGCGAGGTGTCCTCGCGGTGGCGATGCTCGGCTGGATCGTGGCCGCGATGGGCCTCCTGGCCGCTTGGGCCTTCGACGCCCCCGGCGGTCAGCTGCTGCTCCAGACCGGCTGTGCGCTCCAGGTGGTCCTGGGTGCGGTCATCCCGCTCTTCGCGACCGCCCGCCGGGTGAACACGTTCCGCGACAACCGGCGCGAGGCACGGGCGGCGCAGCTGCCGTAGCGGCTCACCAAACGTCATGCGCGAGGGCCCGGATGCTCCCCAGCATCCGGGCCCTCGCGCATGACCGGGCTATCCCCCGATGACCGAGCGGATCCAGCCGAGCTCCCTGGAGATCTCGCCCGCCCCCGCAGTCCGCTCCCGGTCGGAGCCGTCGAAGACGCCGAGGAGGGTCTCGGTGCCGCGCGGACCGATGCTCATCACCGGGCCGCCGGAGTCACCGCCCGCGGGAATCCCGGACACCCTCGCCATGCAGAAGTCCGACCCGCCCGGCACGGTGTAGCCCTCGCAGCGCGGGTCGGCCGGGCGCAGGACCCGCAGGACCGACTGCTTGAGCACCGGGGACTGGCAGCTGTTCTCGTCCCCGGTGCAGGTGGCGCCCCAGCCGTACTGCCGCACGAGCCGGCCCGGGTGCACACCGGCGGTGGCGAGCCGGGCGGTGCGGATGTTCATCGGCGACACCTTGACGAGCATCATGTCGGCCCGCGCGCTTCCCACCCGGCCGCGCGGCACCGGGTGCAGCGTGATGCCCTTGCGCACGTCGAGGCTGCCGGCCCGGAACGAGATCCGCTTGTCCGCGACGGGCTGCCCCTGCTCGAAGAAGCAGTGCGAGGCGGTGATGATCCACCGGCGGGCGATCGCCGTACCGGTGCACGCCGGGGCGCCGTCGACGAACATGCGCACCGCCCACGGACCGTAGGCGCTCCTCGATCCGCCGATCACGGCGGAGGCGGATGGTGACGACATCACCGAAGCCGTCACTGCCAGCAGGAGGGTCACCAGCGCTACACGAACACGACGATTCATTCGGAACAGCTCCTCTGATCAGGGCATGGGCCGTACTGCTGGTCAGATACCCGGCCGGGCCGAAAGGTTCCGATTGGAACGAATGAAGTGAATGAAGAGAATGGCCCGATTGAACTTTCATGTTCAATCTCCTATGCGAAACGCTCGCTTCCGATTGCGAACACGCGGCCGAATATCGCCCCTCATTGCGAAAGTCCCCATACGGAGATTTCTCCGCTTTCCCGCTGGACCGGGCGGTACGGTGCCCTCGCGGAAGCACCGCCGTCGTGACCCGGCGAGGGCGGGAATGGGGGAGTTCAGCGGATGTCGGACTGGCCACTGGCGATCGGTGTACTCGGCACATTGACGATGCTGTTCTTCTTCTGCGCCGGTGACCGGCTCATCGGCAGAGCGAGCGGCCGCACCCCCTGGGGCATCCTCGGTTTCGTCGTCTCGCAGATGGTGGAGAAAGGGATCTGGTTCTTCCCCGGCTCCACCCCCGCCTGGTACGGGCCCTCGACCTACGTATCCGCGGTGGTGGCCGGTTTCGCGGGCTTCGCACGCCTCCAGCTGACCAGCGCGGAGCAGCGCGCCAACCCGGACAACAATCCGTTGGCGGCGAACGAACGCGCCGCCGCCGGCGAGGACCGGCTGCGGAGTTACGCCGCGACCGACGATCTGGGAGTCCTGGACTCGGCCGTGGACGACTTCCGTACCGCCGCCCGCCAGAGCGTGGGTCACGCCAACCACCTCGTCCACGTCACCGGCCTCATCCGGACGGCGCGGATGCGGTACGAGCGGCTCGGGCGGCTCCAGGACCTCGACGAGTCCATCGAAGCCGGTGAGCGGGCGAGCCGGGCCCGGGGTTCCGGCCAGGCCCGCGGCCGGATGCTCTGCCAGCTCAGCACCGCGTTACGGCTGCGCTACGACCACCTCGGCGCGGCGGACGATCTGGCGCGGGCCGTCGCCACCGGGCGCGAGGCCGTACGGCTCGTCCCGTCCCGCAGTCCGCACTTCCCCGGTACCTGCGGCCAGTTCGGCGCCGCCCTGCACAGCGAGTTCCTGCGCACCGACGACATGGACGTCCTGGAACAGGCCGTCGCCCAGGTGTCGGCCGCGGTGGACTGGGCCGACAGGCGCGGCTACCGGCGCGCGGCGGACCGGGCCACCCTCTGCTACCTGCTGGTGCAGCGCGGGAAGCGCACCGGGAGCCTCGTGGACATCGACCGGGCCGTGCGGACGGGGCGGGAGGCGCTGGAGACCATCGCGCCCGGCGCGGCCCTGTACGGGACGTGTCTGAGCAACCTCGGCCTGGCGCTGCGTACCCGGCACGGACTGCGCGCGGGCGCGGAGCCCGGGCCGGCCACGGACGATCTGGACGAGGCGGTCAGCCTGAGCGAGCGCGCCCTGAGCACGGCGCCGACGGATGCCCCGGAAAGGGCGGTGTACCAGGTCGTCGCGGCGCTGGCCCTGCGCGACCGGGGCCAGTACGACACGGCCCGCGCACCGGACGGGACCGGCGGCGGTGCGGGCCCCGCGGCCGGTGACGACCGCACCGGGAGGCTGGACCTGGCCCTCGACGCGGCACGGGCCGCGGCGACCCACCCGAGGGCCGACGTTCCGACGCGGATGCGGGCCGGACTGCTCTGGAGCGATATCGCGGCCTCGGGCGCCCGCTACCGGGACGCGATGACGGCGTTCGAGACCGTCATCGCACTGCTCCCCCGGCTGGCCGGACGCGAGCTGCGCCGGGCGGACCAGGAGGACCGGCTCGGCCGGTACAGCGGTATCGCGGCGGACGCCGCAGCGTGTGCCCTCTTCGAGGGCGCGCCGGAGCGGGCGGTGGCGATGCTGGAGCTGGGGCGCGGGGTGCTGCTGTCGCGGGAGCTGGATCTGCGCTCCGACATCGGTGAACTGCGGGCCCGGAAGCCTTCGCTGGCCCAGGAGTTCGAGGATCTGCGGGCGGCTCTGGCCGAGGGGCGCGCCGAACCGTCCGCGGGCGATGCCGCCCACTCGCGCTCCCGGCGGCGTGCGGAGGGCGAGCGCTGGGACGTGCTGCTGGGCGAGATCCGCGCGCTCGACGGGCTCGCGGACTTCGCGGGGCCGCCGTCCCCGCGGCGTCTGCTCGCCGGGGCGGCCGAGGGCGCCGTCGTCTATCTCAACGTGAGCCGGTTCCGCTCCGACGCGGTCATCATCGCCCCCGACGGGATCCGTTCCGTCCCGCTGCGGGTCACCCCGGACGAGGCCGAGCACCGGCGGCGCACGCTGGACGCCGCCCTCGCCACCGGGCCCGGCGGTGAGGCGGAGCGGGCGGCCGCGGTGCACGAGGTGCTCGGCTGGCTGTGGGACGCCCTGGCCGAGCCGGTGCTGAACGCCCTGAAGGATCTGCACGCGGCACATCGTGGGCCGGGGCTGCCGCGTGTGTGGTGGGTGCCCACCGGGTCGCTCGCGCTGCTGCCCGTCCACGCGGCGGGGCACCGCGGCGGTACCCGCTCGCTGCTCGACCGGGTGATCTCGTCGTACACGCCCACGATGCGTTCCCTGGCCACCGCCCGGACCGCCCGGACCGCCCGGACCGCCGGAGCCGTTCCGCCCCGGCGGCGGGTGCCCCTCGCGGTCACCATGTCCAGCACGCCGGGCGCGGGGCCGCTCAGCGGGGCGGAGGCGGAGGCACGGATGGTACGGGAGCTGTTCCCGGGGACCGTCCGTCTCACCGGCGCGGACGCGACCAGGGAGCGGGTCCTGGACGCGCTCCCGCACCATGCCTGGGCGCACTTCGCCTGCCACACGGCAACCGACCCCGACGTCCCCTCACGCAGCGGGCTGCTCCTGCACGACCACCAGCGGCGGTTGCTGACCGTGGAGGACGTGTCCCGGCTGGAGCTGGGCAGCCCCGAGCTCGCCTATCTGTCCTCGTGCGACACCGCCCGCACCGCGCCCCGCCACGCCGATGAGGCCATCCACCTCGCCTCGGCCTTCCAACTGGCGGGCTACCGCCAGGTCATCGCGACGCTGTGGCGGGTGGAGGACGAGGTCAGCTCGGTGTTCGCCGAGAACGTCTACACGGAGCTGGCGGAGGCGGTGCGGACCGGCGCGCCGGTCGACGCGGCGGCCGCGGTGCGGCACGCCACCCTCGCGGTCCGTGAACTGTGCCCCAACCTGCCGCAGTTCTGGGCGAGTTATCTGCACGTCGGATGCTGAGGAGCGGTCACCGGCGGCTCAGGACCCGGCCGGCCCGGACGGATCGGACGGTTCCGGGGGCTCGGGACTCTCCGGCGCCGGCACGGCCGTGCCGGCGTCCCGCGCGGGGAAGGAGACCCCCGCCCGGTCCGAGGGGCCCCGGGTCGGTTCGGGGACGGAGAGGACCGGTGTGTGCCCCCGGAAGTCCCCGCCGCCCTTCAGCCGCAACTTCTTCTCGAACGCGGTGGGTTCGGGCTCTTCCGCCCGGGGTGCGGTCATCCTGGCTCCTCGGTGACGCGGGCGGCCGGGAGGGTCGCCGCAGGGGGGTCTGAGGGTGCGGCGGACGGCGGGTTCAGGAGTTCCAGCACATCGGTGTCCGCCGCTCTGACGTGGATCCCGGCGCTGTCCCGGACGGGCCGGACGAAGCTGCCGTCCGGCTTCATCAGCCACGCCGTCTCCAGGTAGATCTCGGGGGGCTGCGGATACGAGGTGGCGTACGACCGGCCGCCGTACCAGCCGCCCACCCAGGCGCCGTCCCGCAGCCGCATGCGGACGAAGCAGGGGCCGGAGCGGCGGAACAGGTGGTCCCAGGCGGTGGGCGTCGAGCGGTAGCGCGCGGGGCGCCGCCGCCGCTGCCACCAGGTGACACCGCCCGCCGCCACCGCGGGCACGACGACGAAGAGCGCCAGGGCCAGCAGCCCGGCAGACCGGGGCTGCTCTGCGACGCCCTCCCGGCCGCCCGCCGCGGTGTGCCGGGCGAAGCGCACCAGCCCCGGCCCCGCCGCGACGAGATACAGGGTGTCGAGCACGACGGACGCCGCCACGGCGCGCAGTACCCGCTCCCCCAGGTCGCGTTCGCCGGGGACCGGGCCCCGCCACCGCTCCCGCAGGAACTGGTAGGTGACGCCCGGCAGGACGAACAGCACCAGCACGGCGATCTGGAGCGGGGTGGACGGGGACTGCCCCATCACATGCCCCGCAGGCCCTCGGACGGATCGTGCGCGATCAGTCTGGCCCGCCGCGCGCGGAGCCCCAGCACGACTGCCACCACCAGCGTCGAGATCGCCACCCAGGGTCTCGCGTGCACGATCAGCGCGGCGGTATCCGACTGCCGGGAGGTGGCCAGTGCGGTCAGCAGCCCTCCCACCAGCCACAGGATCCCCGACACCCGCCTCGGCGCGCTCATCTCCGCGAGCAGCAGCAGCGCTCCGAGCAGCGCGGTGACCGCTACCGCCAAGGTGAACGGATCGGTCGCCACCAGGACCCGGTACTCACCGATGTCCAGCAGGCTCAGCACCGCCAGCCACTTGGCCCGGCCGAAGCCGAGGAGGGGTGACAGGACCACGAGGCCCAGCACCAACCCGTACATCACGGACTCCGGTACCTGCATGAACCGACTCCCCCGCACCGCTGTACGCCCATGGGCGTCCTGCCTCAGATGCTAGTCACACCCGGGGAGCATCGCGGTCCCTCGTTCGGGTGATTGCGTCGCCGGAAGGTTTCCGCTCCGCCGCCGTCCCCGCCTCACACTTTTTACGCAGTGATGCAAATGTTTTGCGTACCGCCGCAAGGGCCGCGACGACGACCATCACGGCCGCAGCCGGCGCGACACTTGAGCACCCCGGAGCCTGCCCGGCGTCTCGCGCGCCTCTTCGTCCCAGGCGACCAAGCACCGCACATCCCACCTAAATCACAGGTTTGAGTCATGAAATTAAGCATCTCCAGCAGAATCTTGCGCACTGCCATGGACTTCTTTGCGCCATCACTCCTAGCCTGTGGGGCGTCCGAAGAGCCCCCACGAGCCGCAAGGACGACTGATACGTGACCCCGACTCCCAGACGCCAGTTGCTCAGACGCTCCATATCCGCCTCTCTCTCGCTGGCACTCGCCGCGGCCGGCACCGCCGCCGCCGTGGTCCTGTCCAGTGCTCCGGCCGCCCAGGCGGCGGGGGTCCCCGCCCCCTCCCCCGTCGCGGTACCCGGTCGCGGCGCGACCGTTCCGTTCAAGGAACAGGAAGCCGAGTACGCGGCCACCAACGGCACGCTGATCGGCCCGAACCGGCTGTACGGCACGCTGCCCTCCGAGGCCTCCGGCCGACAGGCCGTGACGCTGGACGCGGTCGGTGAGTACGTGGAGTTCACGCTCACCGCACCGGCCAACGCGATGTCCTTCCGCTACTCACTGCCGGACAGTGCCGCCGGATCGGGCCGGGACGCCTCGATCAACGTGCTGGTGAACGGCGCAGCACAGAAAGCGGTGCCCGTCACCTCCAAGTACGGCTGGTACTACGGTGGTTACCCCTTCAACAACAACCCGGGCGACACCAACCCGCACCACTTCTACGACGAGGCCCGGACGATGTTCGGGTCGACCCTCGCCGCCGGTACGAAGGTGCGGCTACAGGTCTCCTCCACCTCCGCGTCGCCGTCGTTCACCATCGACCTGGCGGACTTCGAGCAGGTGGCCGCGCCGACCGCCAAGCCCTCCGGCGCACTCGACGTCGTCTCCGACTTCGGCGCCGACCCGACCGGGGCGGCGGACTCGACCGCCAAGATCCAGGCGGCCGTGGACGCGGGGAAGGCGCAGGGCAAGGAGGTCTACATCCCGCAGGGCACCTTCCAGGTCCGCGACCACATCGTCGTGGACAAGGTGACGCTGCGCGGCGCCGGCCCCTGGTACTCCGTGCTGACGGGGCGCGACCCCTCCAACCGGAGCAAGGCCGTCGGCGTCTACGGGAAGTACGCCCGGGACGGCGGCAGCAGCAACGTCACGCTCAAGGACTTCGCCATCATCGGCGACATCCGGGAGCGGGTGGACGACGACCAGGTCAACGCCATCGGCGGAGCGCTGTCGAACTCCACCGTCGACAACATCTGGATGCAGCACACCAAGTGCGGCGCCTGGATGGACGGCCCGATGGACAACCTCACCATCAAGAACAGCCGCATCCTGGACCAGACCGCCGACGGCGTGAACTTCCACTACGGCGTCACCAACTCCACCGTCACCAACACCTTCGTCCGCAACTCCGGCGACGACGGACTGGCGATGTGGGCGGAGAACGTCCCGAACGTGAAGAACAAGTTCACGTTCAACACCGTGGTCCTGCCGATCCTCGCCAACAACATCGTGACGTACGGCGGCAAGGACATCACGATCTCCGACAACGTCATGTCGGACACCATCACCAACGGCGGCGGCCTGCACATCGCCAACCGCTATCCAGGGGTCAACTCCGGTCAGGGCACCGCTGTCTCAGGCACCACCACGGCGGCCCGCAACACCCTGATCCGGACCGGCAACAACGACTACAACTGGCAGTTCGGCGTCGGCGCGATCTGGTTCAGCGGGCTCAACGAGCCCATCAACGCCACCGTCAACATCTCCGACACGGAGATACTCGACAGCTCCTACGCCGCGATCCACCTCATCGAGGGCGCGACCAACGGGCTGCACTTCAACAACATCAAGATCGACGGCGCCGGTACCTACGCGCTCCAGATCCAGTCGCCGGGCACGGCCACCTTCACCAACGTGGTGGCGACCCATATCGCGCAGTCCAACCCGATCCACAACTGCGTCGGCAGCGGCTTCCAGATCACCCGGGGCGCCGGCAACTCCGGCTGGTACTCCGACCCGCCCGCCTGCACCGGCAACTGGCCCGCCCCGGTGTGGACCAACGGCGGTGTGCCGCAGGGCGGCAGCGGCCCGACCGACCCCACGGATCCGACCGGTCCGACCGACCCCACCGACCCGACCGACCCGCCCACCGACACCGGCAACCTCGCCCGGGGCCGCAGCGTGACCGAGTCCGGCCACGCGGATGTGTACGGCGCGTCCAGGGCCGTGGACGGTGACGCGAACACCTACTGGGAGAGCACCAACAACGCCTTCCCGCAGACCATCACGGTCGATCTGGGCGCGGCCAAGGCGGTCAAGCGGCTGGTCCTGAAGCTGCCGCCGGCAGCGGCCTGGGCCACCCGTACGCAGACCCTGAGCGTGTCCGGCAGTACCGACAACAACACGTTCACCTCGCTGAAGGGCTCCGCGGGTTACACCTTCGACCCGTCGAGCGGCAACAAGGCGACCGTCACCCTGCCCGGCACGTCGGCCCGGTACCTGCGGCTGACGTTCACCGGCAACACCGGATGGCCGGCGGCGCAGCTCTCCGAACTGGAGGCCTACACCACCAGCTGACCCGCAACAGGCCGGCCGCCGGACGGGCGCGTGAGACGCCCGTCCGGCGGCCGGCCCCGCCGTCGCGAGGGTCCTGCGGGCGGGTCAGCGCAGGAAGTCCCGGGCGATGTTCTCCGCCGCCCGCTCCAGCAGCGGCCCCGCCTCCGCCATGCAGACCGCCGGATCCGGTTCGAGCTCGGTCAGCGCGTACGCGCGCCGGATCCCGGCCCGTCCGAGCGCCTCCGGGGGCAGCGCGAGGCGGCCGCAGACCGCGACGACCTCGATACCCGCCGCGCGGGCGGCCGCGGCGACCCCCGCCGGGGCCTTGCCGTGCAGGGTCTGCTCGTCGAGCGAGCCCTCACCGGTGATGACCAGCGTGGCGCGGGCCAGCGCGGGGGCGAAGCCGAGAACGTCGAGCATCACCTCGATCCCGGGCCGGAACCGCGCGCCGAGGGCGACCAGCGCCCCGTACCCGATACCGCCGGCCGCACCCGCGCCGGGCAGCCGGGCGTGGTCCGGTCCCAGCACCGACGCGTAGTGCGCGAGCGCCGCGTCGAGGACCGCGATGTCCTCCTCGGTCGCGCCCTTCTGGCGCCCGTACACCTCGGGGGCGCCCTTCGGCCCGGTCAGCGGGTTGTCGACGTCGCTCGCGAGGATCAGGTCGACCCCGGTGAGCCGCGGGTCGAGCCCGGAGAGATCGGCCGAGGCGAGGTCGGCGAGCCCGCCGCCGCCCGGACCCACGGGCTTGCCGTCCGCGTCCAGGAACCGGGCGCCGAGCGCGGCCAGCATCCCCGCGCCGCCGTCCGTGGTCGCACTGCCGCCGACCCCGAACACGATGGTCCGCGCGCCCGCTTCGAGCGCGGCGAGCAGCAGCTCGCCGGAGCCGTACGTGGTCGCGGTGAGCGGGGCGAACACCCCCTCGGGAAGGTGCTGGAGGCCCGAGGCCTCGGCCATCTCCACCACAGCCGTGGTGTCGCGCAGGGCGTACGCCGCCGTCACGGGGTCGCCGAGCGGCCCGGTCACGCGCGCCTCGCGGCGCTCGAATCCGGCGGCCACCGCGGCGGCCACCGTGCCGTCGCCGCCGTCGGCCACGGGCAGGGTGTCGACGGGCACCTCAGGCGCGATGCGCCGCAGCCCCGCCGTCACCCGCTCCGCGACCTGTACGGCCGTGAGCGAGCCCTTGAACTTGTCCGCCGCGACGAGCACGCGTGCGGTCTCCATCACTGCTCCGTCCGTCACCTTGAATCCCTTTGCTTTCGAACAGGCAGTCGCGCCGCCCCGACCCTATCCGGATCATCCGCTCCTGCCCATGGGTGTCCGTGCCCTGGACCTGCGCCAGAAAGACCCTAAGGGCTGTCCCGTAATCCCTGGTGGGCGTGCGACGACGGACGCTGATCCACCAGGGATTACGGGACAGCCCTTAGGCTGCTCGTGTGACCACCGATGACTACGCCACGTATATCGACGGACTCCCCAAGGTGCTCGCGGGCGCCGCCTGCGTCTTCCGGGACGCGGAGGGCCGGCTGCTGCTCGTCGAGCCGAACTACCGGGACGGCTGGGCCCTGCCGGGCGGCACGATCGAGTCGGCCGACGGCGAGACCCCCCGGCAGGCGGCCCGGCGCGAGTCGGCCGAGGAGATCGGCCTCGATCTGGAGCCGGGACGGCTGCTCGCGGTCGACTGGGCGCGCGGTACCGCGCGGCCGCCGATCGTCGCCTATGTGTACGACGGCGGCGTGCTCGACGAGCGGCAGCTGAAGGCGGTGCGCGTCCAGGAGGACGAGCTGCTGTCGTGGAAGCTGGTCGACCGGGCGGACCTGGACAGCCATCTGCCCGCCGGGCTCGGGCTGCGGGTGCGCGCGGCACTGGAGGTGCTGGACTCGGGCGCGGGTGCGGCGGAGCTGGAGGACGGGCTGCCCGTCGGCTCGAACGGGTGATCTCCCCGCCGCCGGTTGGGGTAGTGTTGATGGCTGCGAAGGGGAGTAGCCCCGCAAACCGGTCGTCGACACACTGGAACCTCCGGGTTCCCGGTGGCCGGGTCCGTGGAGGGTCACGGACGGGCGAGACCTTCGGTCAGGTATGACACACCCGCGTCCCGCGGGTGGTGCCGTCATGCCGGGCCGAGTGGTCCTCCGAAACGCCCCAGTGGCACTTCGCGGAAGATCCGGGCCCGGCTCTTACAGAAAGCCACCCGGAATGCATCTCGACCCCCTGGCGATCCTCACCGCTTTCGGGCTGATCTTCCTCGCGGAGCTCCCCGACAAGACGATGTTCGCCTCGCTGGCCATGGGCACCCGCATGCGCCCGCTCTACGTCTGGTTCGGTACGTCGTCCGCGTTCATCGTCCATGTCGCCATCGCGGTCGGTGCGGGTGGCCTGCTCGGGCTGCTGCCCGACTGGATCGTCAAGCTCGTCTCGGCGTTGCTCTTCGCCTTCGGGGCGTTCATGCTGCTGCGGGCCGGTGGGGGCGAAGACGACGACGAGGACGCCCCGAAGACCGTGACCGGTTTCTGGCCGGTGTACTCGACCGCGTTCATGGCGGTGTTCATCAGCGAGTGGGGCGACCTGACCCAGATCACGACGGCCAACCTCGCCGCGAGCAACGGCGCCTGGTCCACGGCGATCGGGTCCGCGGCGGCCCTGATGTCCGTATCGGCGCTGGCGCTGCTGGCCGGGCGGTTCATCGCCAAGCGCGTCCCCCTCAAGACGGTCCAGCGGATCGGCGGCCTGTGCATGCTGGGGCTGGCGATCTGGACGGTCATCGAGATCTTCACCGGCTGACCCGGCCGAGGCAGGTACGGGTGAGGGCCCCACGCGTGCGTGGGGCCCTCACCCGTACCTGAGGCCCGTCCTAGGGTCTGTCCGGCGGATCAGGGTCGGACAGGCCCTAGAAGAGCGCCGGGGTGGTGACCCGCGTGCCGTTCTCGAAGGCCAGCAGCCGCTGTTTGCGGTCGAGTCCGCCGCCGTAGCCGGTGAGGCTCCCCGACGCTCCGATCACCCGGTGGCAGGGCACGATGATGCCGACCGGGTTCTTGCCGTTGGCCAGCCCCACCGCCCGCGAGGCCCCGGGCTTGCCGAGGATCTCCGCCAGTTCGCCGTACGAACGTGTCTCGCCGTAGGGAATCCGCTGGAGCTCGGCCCAGACGGCGCGCTGGAACGGGGTGCCGCCGAGGTCCAGCGGGAGGTCGAACTCCCGCAGCTCACCGGCGAAGTAGGCGTCCAGCTGCTGGACCGTCTCGTCGAAGAGGCCGGGATCGGGCGTGCCGAAGGTCTCCTCGGGCGGACGGTGGCGCTGACCGGCCATGTAGAGGCCGGCGAGGACCCCGTCGGTGGCGACGAGGGTCAGCGGGCCGTAGGGGCTGTCGGTCACGGTGTGCCGCCGGGCCGCCGCGACAGTGGTGGTGCGTGCTGAGGTCACGATGGACTTCCCTGTGCCGGAAGGTGGTTGATGGGGTGGTCGTCAACGGTCCACAGGTACTGGACCGCGTACGCCCGCCAGGGGCGCCAGCCCGCCGCGCGGGCGGTGAGCGCGGCCGGTGTCGAGGGGAGGCCGAGCTGCCGCGCGGACCGCCGGATGCCGAGGTCCGTCGGCAGGAAGGCGTCCGGGTCGCCGAGCGCCCGCATGGCGATGACCTCGACCGTCCACGGCCCGAAACCGGGCAGCGCGCCCAGTTCGGCCCGCGCCCTCTCCCAGTCGGTGTCGGTGCCGAGCCGCAGCGAACCGTCGGCCAGGGCCGCGACGAGTGTGGTGAGCGTCCGACGGCGGCTGCGCGGCAGGGCCAGTTGCCCGGGGTCGAGCCCGGCCAGCGCCCCGGGGGCCGGGAACAGGTGGGTGAGACCGCCCTCCTGGTCGTCGACGGGCGTGCCGTGCGCGGTGACCAGCCGGGCCGCGTGGGTACGGGCCGCGGCGGTCGACACCTGCTGGCCGAGAACGGCCCGTACGGCGAATTCCGCGCCGTCCACGGTCCTCGGCACCCGCCGCCCCGGTGCCTCGTCGACCAGCGGGGCGAGCAGCGGGTCGGCGCGCAGCTGTTCGTCGACGGCGACCGGGTCGGCGTCGAGGTCCAGCAGCCAGCGGCAGCGGCTGATGGCCCGGGTGAGATCGCGCGGGTCGGTGAGCGAGAGCCGGCAGGCGATGTGGTCGGGGTGCGGGGTGAGGGCCACGATGCCGTGTCCGTACGGCAGGTCGAGGGTGCGGCGGTAGGCGCCGTCGCGCCACTCCTCCACGCCGGGGACGGCCGTCGCGGCCAGGTGTCCGAAGAGGTTGCTGGGGTTGAGCGGGGCGCGGTAGGGCAGCCGCAGGGCTATCACGCCGGGTGTGGCCGGGGGTGCCGCCGACCGGGCGGCCCGGCCGCGCAGCTCCCCCGGGGCGAGGGCGAAGACTTCGCGGACGGTGTCGTTGAAGGTGCGGATCGAGGAGAACCCGGCCGCGAACGCCACCTCGGCCATGGGCAGCCCGGTGGTCTCGATGAGCACCCGCGCGGTCTGGGCCCGCTGCGCCCTGGCCAGGGCCAGCGGCCCCGCTCCCAGTTCCGCGAGCAGCTGCCGCTCGATCTGCCGGGCCGAGTAGCCGAGCCGGCTGGCCAGACCGGTCACCCCTTCGCGGTCGACGACCCCGTCCCGGATGAGCCGCATCGCACGGGCGACGGAGTCGGCGCGGGCGTTCCACTCGGGCGACCCCGGGCTGGTGTCGGGCCGGCAGCGCTTGCAGGCCCGGAATCCGGCCTGCTGGCAGGCGGCGGAGCTGGGGTAGAAGGTCATGTTCTCGACCTTGGGCGGCACGACGGGGCAGCTCGGCCGGCAGTAGATCCTGGTGGTCAGGACCGCCGTGAAGAACCAGCCGTCGAAGCGGGAGTCCTTGGAGCGGACGGCCCGCACGCAGCGCTCGGTGTCGGTGTGCATGGTTCAAGCATGGGGCACCCGGCCGGGCAGGGCTGGCGAGAATCCGACATCAGCCTCGGGCTGCCTGCACCGCCGCGATCCGCCCCCGGACGCCCCGCTCCGTGCTCTCCCCTCGCCCCGTTCCGCACTTCGCACGAGAATGGAACGGGGCCGCTGCGGGGAGCGACGAGAAGGAGGCCGACGATGACGGACGCACAGGCGGTGCCGCCGCTCTGCTCCCACCTGGACCAGGTACGGCGGGTCGCCCCGGACAGTGCCGACTCCTGCACGGAGTGTGTCGCGATGGGTGACACCTGGGTGCATCTGCGCGTGTGCCCGACCTGCGGCCATGTCGGCTGCTGCGACTCCTCCCGCAACAAGCACGCCACCGCGCACCACTCCGCCACCGGGCATCCGCTCATCCGCTCCTACGAGCCGGGCGAGACCTGGTGGTGGTGTTACGAGGACGAGCTGACCTTCGACGTCGAGGGCGCCGGACCGGCGCGGGCAGCCTGAGGGCGGGGCCGCCGGGACCGCTCAGTAGACGTCCCGGACGTACCGCTTGCCGGCGGCGAGCTGCTTGACGTAGTGGGCTGCCGCGTCCTGGTCGAGGCCGCCGTGCGCGACGGCGATGTCGCGCAGGGCCCGGTCGACGTCCTTGGCCATGCGCGCGGCGTCGCCGCAGACGTGGAAGTGGGCGCCGTCCTGGAGCCAGGACCAGAGCCGGGCACCGTGTTCACGCATCCGGTCCTGGACGTAGACCTTGGCGCGCTGATCGCGGGAGAAGGCCGTGTCCAGTCGGGTGAGGGTGCCGTCCGCGAGGTAGTCGGTCAGCTCCCGCTCGTAGGTGAAGTCGGTGGCCCGGTGCTGTTCTCCGAAGAAGAGCCAGTTGGGTCCGGGGTGGCGGCGGGCCCGGCGCTCCTCCAGGAAGCCGATGAACGGGGCGACGCCGGTCCCCGGGCCGACCATCACCAGCGGGGTGCCGGGGCCCGCCGGGGGCCGGAAGTACGGGGCGCGCCGCACGGAGACCGGCACCGGGGCGCCGGGGGCGGCGTCCGCGAGGAAGGGTGAGCACACCCCGTTGCGGGGGCGGCCCCGCGCGTTCTCGTACCGGACGACGGAGACGGTCAGGGACACCTGGCATGGGTCTGTGAGCGGGCTGGACGAGATCGAGTACAGGCGGGGCTGGAGCCGTCCGAGGACGCCGGCCCATTCCTGCGGTGCGGCGCGGACCGGGTACTCGGCCAGCACGTCCACCGCCTGGCGGCCCCAGGACCAGCGGGCGAGTTCGCCCTTGTTGTCGGGGCGCAGCATCTTCTTCAGGACCCGGTCGCCGGTGCGTTCGGTGATGAACCCGAGCAGGGCGGGCGTGAGGGCGGTGATGTCCAATCGGCGGTGCAGGGCTTCGGCCAGCCGGATCCCGCCGAGCCCCGCGACCTCGACGGGGGCGTCGGCGTCGAGGCCGGTGACCGCGAGCCATTCGGCCACCAGGCCGGTGCTGTTGACGGGGTGCACGGCGAGGGCGTCACCGGCTTCGTAGGTGAGGGGGCTCTCCGCGTCGCGGGTGTCGAGGGTGAACCTGCGGACCTCCTTGCCCGCGCCGGGGAGGCTGAGGAGCCGGTTCCCGACCAGTCGGGCCGTGACGGGCCGCGGCTTGGCGCGGGGCGCGGGCCGGGCGGACAGCGCGGTGCCGCCGGGCGCGGGCCGGGCGGACGGCGCGGTGGCGTTGGCGGCTGCCGGGGCGGACGGCGTGGTGGCGTTGGGTGCGAGCCCGGCGGACGGCGCGGTGGCGTTGGCGGCTGCCGGGGCGGACGGCGCGGAGGCGGGTGCCGGCTGTGCGGTGAGACCGGTGAGCACCTGGTCGAGCCAGCTCAGGGCGGAGGGCTCGTAGTCGGGCTCGCAGTCGGTGCGCGGGGCCAGCCGGACGGCGCCCAGCTCGTCGAGGCGCTGGTCCAGCCGTCGGCCGTGGCCGCAGAAGTCGTCGTACGAGGAGTCCCCAAGGGCCAGCACCGCGTACCGCGTGCCGTCCAGCGGCGGGGTGTCGGCGGCGGTCAGGGCCTCCCAGAACCCGGACCCGTTGTCGGGGGCGTCGCCGTCACCGAAGGTGCTGGTGATCAGCAGGAGGTCGGCGGCGGGCGGCAGGGCCCGCGGGTCCGCGTCGGCCATGCCGACGAGCCGGGCCCGGTGTCCGGTGGCGGTCAGCCGGCCGGCGGCGGCCGTGGCGAACTCCTCCGCGTTGCCGGTCTGCGAGGCCCACAGCACGACCACCTCGCGGCTGCCGGCGGGGTCCGCGGCGGCGGGTTCGTCCGTGTCCCGCGGAGCGCGGGAGTACGTCCCGGCGAGCACACCGTTCACCCATCGCGTGTGCTCCCCGGTGAACGGCGCGCCGGCCGGCAGCACCGGAACGCCGGGCGTGCCCGACGGCAGACCGGCGAGGAAGCCGACCAGGTACTGGCGTTCGTGCTCCGCGAGGACCGGCGGCGGTGTGTCCTCCAGCCCGAACACGGCCCCGGCACCGGCCCCGGGCCGCGCGGCGGCAGCCGGCGGCGGCGCCGGTTCACTGCCGCGGGAGCCGGGAGCCTCGGGGGCCGTGGTGGCGGCGCCCGGTGCCGGGGAGACACCCGGCACGGGGGCGACCTTCGCGAGCGTCACCGCGCACATCTTGAACTCCGGCTGGAAGGAGACCGGGTCGACCGCGTCGTTGGTCACCGCGTTGACGCAGCGGTACTCCCCGAACAGGTCGTTCCAGTGGAAGGGCGCGAAGCAGCAGCCCGGCCGCACCCGGTCCGTGACGACCGCCGGAAGCACGGCGCGGCCACGCCGGGACGCGACCTCGACGGAATCGCCCCCGGCGATCCCGAGGCGTCGCGCGTCCTCGGGGTGGAGTTCGACGAACGGGGCCGGGTCGAGCCGGTTGAGCTTGGCGACCTTCCCGGTCTTGGTGAGGGTGTGCCACTGGTGCTGAAGGCGACCGGTGTTGAGGACGAACGGGTAGTCGTCGTCCGGCATCTCCGCGGCAGGCACGTGTGGGCGCGCGAAGAAGACGGCGCGGCCGCTCGGAGTCGGGAACACCGGGCCGCCGTCCGGTCCGAGGTAGCGGACCGGGTTGCGGTCGGGGCCGTCGGCCGAGGGGGCGGGCCACTGCACGGGCGTGGTGCGCAGCCGCTCGTAGCTCACCCCGCGCAGGTCGTAGCCGGTGCGCGGGTTCGCGGCCCGCTTGATCTCCTCGAAGACCTCCTCGGCACTCGCGTAGCCGAAGGCGTCGGCGTATCCCATCTCGCAGGCGATCCGCGCGATGATCCGCCAGTCGGGCAGCGCCTCGCCGGGCGGGTCCACGGCCCGGCGGGCGAGGGTGAGGTTGCGCTCGCTGTTGACCAGTACGCCCTCGCTCTCGCTCCACAGCGCGGCGGGCAGCACGACATCGGCGTGGGCGTTGGTCTCGGTGTCGGCGAACGCGTCCTGGCTGATGACGAGTTCCGCGGTCTCCAGGGCCTCGATGACGGTCCGCCGGTTGGCGACGGAGGCGACGGGGTTGGTGCAGATGATCCAGCAGGCCTTGATCTCGCCCGCCGCCATCCGCCGGAACATGTCGACGGTGCCCTCGCCCGATCCGTCCTTGCGGACGGTGCCGGGTTCCAGGCCCCAGAGTCCGTCGGCGAAGGCGCGGTCCTCGTCCACCAGCACCGACCGCTGCCCCGGCAGACCGGGCCCCAGATAGCCCATCTCGCGGCCGCCCATGGCGTTGGGCTGACCGGTGAGCGAGAACGGTCCGCTGCCGGGGCGGCAGATCGCCCCGGTGGCCAGATGGAGGTTGATCAGCGCGTTGGTGTTCCAGGTGCCGTGCGTCGACTGGTTCAGCCCCATCGTCCAGCAGCTCATCCACTCCCCCGCGCCACCGATCCACTGCGCCGCCTGCCGGATGTCCGCCTCCGGGATGCCGGTGGTCTCCGCGACGGCGGCGGGCCGGTAGTCCGTCAGGAACTCCGGCATGGCCTCCCAGCCCTCGGTGCGCCGCGCGATGAACTCCGGGTCCGTGTGCCCGTTCTCGTGGAGGAGGTACAGCAGTCCGTTCAGGAGGGCGAGGTCGGTGCCGGGTCTGATCCGGAGGAAGAGGCCGGCCTTCTCCGCGGTGGCGGTGCGGCGGGGGTCGACGACGATCAGTCGGGCGCCCGCCTTCACCCGTTCCATCATGCGCAGGAAGAGGACCGGGTGGCAGTCGGCCATGTTGGAGCCGATGACGAGGAAGACGTCCGCGTGGTCGAAGTCCTGGTACGAACCGGGCGGGCCGTCGGCGCCCAGGGAGAGCTTGTAGCCACTGCTCGCACTCGCCATGCACAGCCGCGAGTTGGACTCGATGCGGTTGGTGCGGACGAAGCCCCTGGCCAGTTTGCTGGCGAGGTACTGGGCCTCCAGGCTCAGCTGCCCGGACACGTAGAAGGCGACGGCGTCGGGCCCGTGTTCGTCGATGACCGCCCGCAGCCGCCGGGCCGTGTCGGTGATCGTCTCGTCCACACCGGCCGGTACGGGCTCGGCGCCGCGCTCGGGCCGGATCAGCGCGGTGGTCAGCCGTCCGGGGGCGGCGAGCATGTCGGCGGTGGTCGCGCCCTTGGTGCAGAGCCGGCCGTGGTTGGCGGGGTGGGCCTTGTCGCCGGACGCCTTGAGGACCTTGCGGCGGCCGTCGGGGCCCGCGCCGACGTCGAGCACCATGCCGCAGCCCACCCCGCAGTACGAGCAGACCGTCCGTACCTGAGTGACGCCGGCCGACGAGCTCTCTGGGGGCACCGGGGGACCTTCCCGTGGTTCGGATCGTGGTCCCGACGGTACGAATGGCCCATTACACCGGTGTGACCCGGGCGGATCACGGGCGGTAACGCTCGCCGCACAGCCGCAGGCCCGGTGCGGTGAGACGCGGCGGACGGTGCGTCAGGGGCGGGACCGCAGCCGCCGCCATACCGCCTTCGCCGCGTGGTGCCCGGACATGCCGTGCACACCGGGTCCGGGCGGGGCCGCGGAGGAGCAGATGAAGACCGCCGGATGCGCCGTCGCGTACGGCACCCGGGCGAGCTTGGGGCGGATCACCGTCTGGAGTCCCGAGAACGCGCCGCAGGCGATGTCCCCGTCCACGTAGTTCGCGTTGCGCGCGGCGATCCCGGGCGGCCCCGCCACGCAACGGGCGAGCACCAGATCACGGAAGCCGGGGGCGAAGCGCTCCAGCTGGCGTTCGATGACCTCGGTGGCGTCGCCCTGCCAGCCCGCCGGTACGTGTCCGTACACCCAGAACACCTGCTTGCCCTCGGGGGCGCGGGACGGGTCGACGAGGCTGGGCTGGGCGGTGATCAGGAACGGCACGCTCGGGTCGCGGCCGGTGACAGCGGCGCGCAGGGCGGAATCGATCTCGCCGGCCGTGGGGCCGATGTGCACCGTGCCTGCCCGGCGGGCCTCCCGCGCGGTCCAGGGGACGGGGCCCGACAGGGCGTAGTCGATCTTGAAGCAGGAGGCGCCGTAGCGGTAGCCGCTGTAGGCGTTGCCCAGTCCGGCGATCCGGGCCAGCGCGGTCGGTGAGGTGTCGAAGACGTAGGCGCGGGCCGGCGGGAGCTCGTCCAGCCGCTTGACCTCCGTGCCGGTGTGGATGACGCCGTTCTGCTCCCGCAGGTAGGAGGCGAGGGCGTCGGCGATGGCCTGGGAGCCGCCGCGCGGCACCGGCCAGCCCCTCTCGTGCGCCGCCAGCGCGAAGAGCAGCGCGATTCCGCCGGTCGCGATCCCGCTGGTGGGGGCAATGGCATGGGCGGCGAGACCGGCGAAGAGGCCGCGCGCCTTCTCGCCGCCGAAGCGGCGCGACAGCAGGGTGGCGGGCTGGACGGCGTTCAGCCCGAACCGTGCCCAGCGGTACGGGTCGCGCGGCAGCCCGTCCCACGGGGTCCGCAGGAAGTCCTGGGCGAGGCTGTCCCAGTGGCCGAGGAAGGGTGCGACGAGCCTGCGGTACGCACCCGCGTCACGCGGCCCGAGGGACATGGCGCTCTCCCCCACCGAGTCGGCCAGCACCGCGGCGGAGCCGTCCGGGAACGGGTGGGCCAGGGCCAGCCGCGGCTGCAGCCACTCCAGTCCGTGCCGGGCGAGCGGCATCGCGTCGAAGGCGGGCGAGCCGATGCCCAGCGGGTGGACCGCGGAGCAGGGGTCGTGGCGGAAGCCGGGGAGCGTGAGCTCCTCGGTACGGGCTCCGCCGCCGACGGTCCGCCCGGCTTCGAAGACCTCCACGGCGTAGCCGCGGCGGGCCAGTTCGGCCGCGGCGGTCAGCCCGTTGGGGCCGGCCCCCACGACGACTGCGTCAAGCATCGACGGCACCTTCGGACTCCTTCGTCAGCCGATGGTCTGAGGCCCCAGGATATTCACAGGCGCGGGCGGTCCGGGCGCGGGTAGGGTTCCCCACCGATGACCACTCCGAACCCCGCGCGGCCGCCGCAGCCCGGCCCCCGCCCGGACACGCGCCCCGATCCGTCCGCCGCTCCCGGGACGGCCCCGGAGGATTCCGGGATGCGGCGGCGGATCGACGCCGTGGCCGAACGGCTCGTCGCCGTACCCGGGATCCACGCCGTCGTCCTGGGCGGCAGCCGGGCCCGGGGCACCCACCGCCCGGACTCCGACTGGGACCTGGGCCTCTACTACCGAGGCGTCCCGGACCTGGCCGCGCTGAGCGCGCTGGCCCGCGAGGTACAGGGTTCACCGGTCGAGGTGGCCGGGCCGGCCGGCTGGGGGCCGTGGGTCAACGGCGGGGCCTGGCTGCGGGTGGACGGCACGCCGGTGGACTGGATCCTGCGCGATCTGGACCGGGTCGAGGCGGTCTGGTCCGACTGCCGCCGGGGGCGCTACGAGGTCGGCGTCCAGCCCGGCCACCCGCTCGGCTTCTGGTCCCCCGCCTATCCGGGCGAGGTGGCCCTGGGCCACGTACTGGCGGATCCGAAGCAGGAGTTGGCGGGGCTCAAGGCCGAGGTCGGCACGTATCCGGAGCCGCTGCGCACGGCACTGGTCGAGGCGGCCTGGGAGGCGGAGTTCTCGGTGGCGTCGGCGCGCAAGTCGGCACCCTCGGGCGACACGCTCCACGTCTCGCTCTGCCTGTCCCGGGCGTTCGGCGTCCTCGCCCAGTCGCTGCACGCCCACCACCGCACCTGGTGCCTCAACGAGAAGGGCGCGCTGGCGGCGGCCGCCGCCCTGCCGGACACCCCGGCGGGCTTCGCGGACCGGGCCGGTGAGGCGCTGCGGGGGCTGGACGCCGAGGCGGTGGAGACGGCCGCCGAGGTGGTGAACGGCGTACGGGCGGTCCTGACCGGTACGTCCGCCTAGGATTCGGCCGTGCCCGCCGGACTGCGAGGCGTCGAAGGGCGCCCGTCCCGCCCGGTGACACAAGGCCCGAGCACGGCCTGAGGGCGGTTCGGTCCCGCTGAACGGCCGCGGCGCGGCGGCTGAGCAGAGCCCGGGGGCGTCCCGCTCCTGCGGGGTGAACGCGCCGGCGATGCGGCGTTCGGTCCGTACCGCCCGCTCGTCGGCCCGGCGCGGTGTTCCGGTACCGGCCTCCGTCAGCCGGGTCTCCAGCAGGAGTGCGGACTGACCCCCGAGGTCCCGTCGAGGAGGGCGTACGCCTCACCGATCCGGCGCCGGCCGGGGTCACCGGACGCGGCTTCGACCGCTTCTCCGAGACGGCCGCCCACGAGCGGGCCTACGATCCGCGCGCCGTCGAACGCCTCGCCGCACTGGCCCGCGGCCTCCTGGCCTGATCGGCCGTCGGGAGCGGCCGGTACCGGCCCGCCCGCTCAGGCCCCGGCGCGGAGCGCGGTGAGCACGGTGTCGGCCGTCGCCAGGTCGCGGGCGGCGGTGAAGGGCAGGTCGTTGCCCCCGGCGATCCGGAAGGGCGCCCCGGACAGCGTGGCCTGGGCGCCGCCGGACTCCGTGACCAGGAGGAGCCCCGCCGCGTGGTCCCAGGCGAACTCCCAGTTGAAGGCGACCGCCTCCAGCGCGCCGCGGGCGACGGCGAGGTATTCGAGGCCGGCCGATCCGCAGGGGCGGGCGTCGATGCCCTCGGTGCGCAGGCCCAGCAGGGCGCGCTTCTGGGCGTCGGTGGTGTAGTCGGGGTGCGACATCGCGACCCGCAGGACGTCGCCGGGCGCGGGCGAACCGGCCTTCAGGGGTACGCCGTTGAGCGTCGCTCCCCGGCCCCGTACGGCCACGGCCATCTCGTCGAGGGCGGCGGCGTACGTCCAGGAGGCCAGGGTCTCGCCGTGGTGCGCGAGCGCGACGAGGGTGCAGAAGCCGGCTTCGCCCCGGACGAACTGCCGGGTGCCGTCGACCGGGTCGACGATCCAGACGGGTGCGTCGCCGCTCAGCGCACCGTACACAGCCGGATCGGCGTGGACCGCCTCCTCGCCGACGACCACGGAGCCGGGCAGGAGCCGGCTCAGGGAGGCGGTGAGGTGCTCCTCGGCCAGCCGGTCCGCGGTGGTCACCAGGTCGTGCGGGCCGTTCTTCTCGACTATCTCGTGGGCGGCGAGCTGCCGGAAGCGCGGCACGATCTCGGCGGCGGCCGCTGCGCGGACCGCCGCCTCGACCTCGGTCAGGTCCCCGGCGAGGAAGTCATCGATCATGCCCCCAGCTAAGCACGGGCGGCCGGAGCGCCGACGACCCGGTCATGACGGGGAGGTGGCCGGTCAGCGTCCGACCGCGTACCCCTGCATTCCGCGCGGGTTGGCGGCCGCGGACAGTATCCCGGTGCGCGGGTCCCGGGCGACCGCGCACATCCGGCCCTCGGACCACGCGTCGCCCACCGTGACGTCATGGCCGCGCCGGCGCAGCCCGGCCACCACCTCCGGGTCCATGCCCGCCTCGACGGTGACGCTGCCCGGAAGCATCCCGCGTGGGAAGAAGGAGCCGGGGAAGCTGTCGTTGTGCCAGTTCGGGGCGTCGATGGCGCCCTGGAGGTCGAGGCCGCCGCGGACCTCGGCGCGCAGGGCGACGGCGAGGAAGAAGTGCAGCTGCCACTGGTCCTGCTGGTCGCCGCCCGGGGTGCCGAACGCCATGACGGGGACGCCGTCGCGCAGGGCGACGGTCGGGGTGAGGGTGGTCCGGGGGCGGCGGCCGGGGGTGAGGGAGTTCGGCAGGCCCTCGTCCAGCCAGGCCATCTGGAGGCGGGTGCCGAGCGGGAAACCGAGCTCGGGGACGACCGGGTTGGACTGGAGCCAGCCGCCGCTGGGCGTGGCCGAGACCATGTTGCCCCAGCGGTCGACGACGTCCACGTGGCAGGTGTCGCCGCGGGTGGCGCCGTCCGGGGCGACGGACGGCTCTCCGGTGCGGTCCGCGGTCGCCGTGGGCTCC
The DNA here is from genome assembly GCF_044751215.1 of Streptomyces sp. NPDC088730. NCBI lineage: Bacteria > Bacillati > Actinomycetota > Actinomycetes > Kitasatosporales > Streptomycetaceae > Streptomyces > Streptomyces sp. NPDC088730. The sequence goes on along the minus strand of NZ_JBIVLK010000005.1, from coordinate 450,949 downwards.
CCGGCTCCCTCCTTCGCGACCGTCGGCTCTCCGACGCCCGCGGCCGGGACGCCCGCCGCCGCTGAGCCGGACCCGCCGGCGGCGACGGCACGGGCGTGCTCGCTCAGGGCCGGGGTGCGTCCCTCCGGGCTGCCCGGCCGCAGCTCGTGCGAGGCGCGCTCGGTGACCAGGGCGCGGCGGGCGGCGTTGTACGGCTCGGAGAGCAGGGCGGCGAGCGGCACCTCTTCGGAATCGCCGTACCAGGCCTCGCGATCGGCCATGGCGAGCTTGCAGCCCTCGATCAGCAGGTGGACGTACTCCTCGGAGCCGTAGCGGGGCAGTTCGGCGGGAAGCAGGGCCAGTTGCTGGAGGAAGGCGGGGCCCTGGCTCCAGCCGCCGGCCTTGGCGAGCGTCCAGCCGTTCCAGTCGTACGTGGCCGGCGCCTCGTACGGCGCGGACCAGCCGGCCAGGTCGGCGGCGGTGAGGGTGCCGGTGTGGCGGTCGCCGCTGGTGTCCATGGTGGGAACGGCGGACTGGCGGACCAGCGCCTCTGCGATGAACCCCTCGCGCCAGATCGCGCGGGCCGCCTCGATCTGCGCGGTGCGGTCCTCGCCGCCTGCCTCCTCCGCCTCGGCTGTCAGCCGGCGCCAGGTCGCGGCGAGGGCCGGGTTGCGGAAGAGCTCGCCGGGCCTCGGGGAGACACCGCCGGGCAGATAGACGGCGGCGGAGGACGGCCACTGCGTCTCGAAGAGCTCACGGACGCTCTCGACGGTCCGGCCGACCTGTTCCACGGGCGGGTGGCCGTCCTCGGCGTAACCGATGGCGTACCGCAGCACCTCGGCGACGGTTCGGGTGCCGTGGTCCCGCAGCAGCAGCATCCAGGCGTCGAAGGCGCCCGGCACGGCGGCGGCGAGCGGACCGGTGCCGGGGACCAGGCCGAGGCCGAGCGAGCGGTAGTGGGCGACGGTGGCCCCGGCGGGGGCCGGGCCCTGGCCGCAGAGCACCTGGACCTCGCCGTCCGCGGGCGCCAGGATCACCGGTACCTCGCCGGCCGGTCCGTTCAGGTGCGGCTCGACGACGTGCAGGACGAATCCGGCGGCGACGGCGGCGTCATAGGCGTTGCCGCCGTCCTCCAGGACCGCCATCGCGGACTGCGAGGCGAGCCAGTGGGTGGAGGACACCATGCCGAAGGTGCCCTGGAGGGTGGGCCGGGTGGTGAACATTCGGGCTCTCACCTCGCTGTCTACGTGCGCCGGACGGCCGGGACCGCGCTCGGGACCGAGCCTGCGGAGAAGCTGGGGGAGTCCGGACCGGAGCCCTCCTCCACCCGCTCCCCCAGCAGGCTACCGATGGCACTGCGCCGCCCGGCGTCCGGACCCGGGTCAGCCCGAGACGCTCGCCCGGCCGTTCTCGATGTGCCCCATCAGCCGGCGCCGGAAGGCATCGTCCCCGTCGACGGTGACGTCCAGGTCGTACCAGCCGTGCGCGTCGGCCGCCGAGTGCACCACCGTGCGGCTGCGCCCCGGCTTGACCCTGACGGTCCTGGTCCAGTCGCGCAGGTCCGCCTCGTCGACGTATCCCCGCGGCCGCACCCTGAAGGTGAGCGCCGTCCGTCCCGTGTTGCGCAGCGTGAGATGCAGATCGCGCTCCCGGGCGTCGACCCGCGACGCGACCTCGGCCGGGGCGCCGTCCTTCGCCGGCCCGGCGAACTCGCGGCGGAAGCCGTTCGGCCCCGTCACCGTGAACCGGTAGGCCGGACCGGTCACGGGCACCGTCCACTGCGCCGTGCCCCGCACGTCCCGGTGCTGCGGTACGGGGAACTCGCCCGCGTACGGGTACAGCGCGAAGTGCGCCGACGCGCGCCCCGTGTTGCTGAGTGCCACCCGCACCGCGCCGTCCACCACCTTCGCCTGCGCGTCCGGCTGGTAGGGCAGCGCACGGGCCGGGCGCGCACCCGGCTCCTGCACGGGCATGTGCTGCACGAGCGGCGGCCTCGGCGACCAGCGGCCGCTGAACGGCGGAATGGCGCCCGGCTGCCGCACCTCGGGGCGGCGACGTCCGCGCGAGAAGTCGAACGCGGAGGTCAGGTCGCCGGTGACGGTGCGCCGCCAGTCACCGATGTTCGGTTCCCTCACCCCGGTCCAGCGCTCCAGGAAGCGGATTACGGAGGTGTGGTCGAAGACCTCGGAGCAGACGTAGCCGCCGATGGTCCATGGCGACACGACGAGCATCGGCACGCGCATGCCGAGACCGGTGGGCTTGCCCTCCCACTGCTCCCCGGACACCTCGGGCGGGGCGACCGGCGGCGGCACGTGGTCGAAGAAGCCGTCGTTCTCGTCGTAGTTGATGATGACGGCGGTGTGCCGCCACACGTCGGGGTGCTTGCCCAGCGCGTCCAGGACCTTGTAGACGATCGTCGCGCTGTGGACCGGCGAGGAGACGCTGGGGTGCTCCGAGTCGACGGCGGAGGGCACCAGGTACGAGACCTCCGGCAGCGTGCCCGCCGCCACGTCCTTGGCGAACTCGTCGGCCAGCGTTCCGGTCTCCACCCGGCGCAACGCCCGCTCGAAGAGGCTGCGTTCGGCCTTGTCCAGGGTGGCGACGCCCTGCTCCAGCAGGACGAACAGCCGCTCCCGCCCGGCCGCGTCCGCGTCCCGCACGGCGGAGTAGAACGACTCCATGTACGTGTGCCCGCCGGTCTTCGCCAGCGCCTTGCGGGCGATGGCCTTGAAGGTGGCGAAGAACTCGATCTGGTTGTCGGTGAAGTTCTCCCACTCGGTGTACGTGCGCCAGCTGTGCCCGGCCTTCTCCAGCCGCTCCGCGTAGGTGCCCCAGTCGTATCCGGGGTGGGTGCCCTCGTCGTACGCGTCGTTGCCGACGGCCCGCTTGCCATTCGGCTCGTCGCCCGTCTTCCCGCTCCACAGGTGGTTGCGGTTGGGGCTGGTCGAGGAGTGGATGGAGGAGTGGTAGGCGTCGCAGACCGTGAACGTGTCGGCCAGCTCGTAGTGCAGCGGGATGTCACGGCGGTCGTAGTACGCCATGGTGGCGGCCGTCTTCGCGGTCACCCAGCCGTTCATCCACCCGCCGGCCCACGCCTTGCCGCCGCCGCTCCAGGAGTGGTCGAGCGCACCGATGTACTGGAGGTCCTTCTTCTGCGTCTCGGCGGCGCCGCGCACCGGGAACGGCAGCACGCCGGTGCCCAGCGGGCCCGGCTGCTCGAAGACGGGCTTGCCGGAAGGCAGCTCGACGGCGTTGCGGTCGCCGAAGCCGCGTACGCCCCGGAGCGTCCCGAAGTAGTGGTCGAAGGAACGGTTCTCCTGCATCAGGATCACCACGTGCTTGATCGCTCCGAGCCCGTCACGGCCCCCGGACCCCGCCGAATGGGCCGGCTGCGCGGCTATCGCGGCCTGCAACGAAGGCGGCAGCAGCGACCCCGCCGCCGCGGCCCCGAGTGCTCCGCCGCCGAGCGCGAAGAGCCGTCGCCGTGAAATGTCCGTGGTCAAGTCGAGCCTCCCGAGGTCTGTCGTACAGCCGGGAAGCTAATCAAGCCGGGTGGCGCGGGGAAGGATTTCGTACGGCTTCGCGGTGAACCTCCAACAGGTCGGACGGGAAAGTCCAACCGCCCGGCTACGGACCTCGCCGGCCATCCGAAGCGGAGGGACCACTCCGCCGCCGGTCCGCCCGGGTCGCAAGGAGTCCCCAGCCGCGGGTACGGGGAATATCCAGGGGAGCGGGCGGCCGTGCGCTGCTACGGTCGGGCGCTATGAGCTGGCTCCCCGATGACTTCGTCCATCCCGTCCTGGTGCCGCTGCCGGGCGGTGGTCATCATCTGCGTCCGATCCGGGAGTCGGACGCCCCGCTCGACTATCCGGCTGTGATGGGTTCGCGCGAGCGGCTGTGGACCGTCTTCGGCCCGGCCTGGGGCTGGCCCGCGGCCACCATGACGTACGAGGCCGACCGGGCCGACCTGTTGCGGCACGAGAAGGAGATCGCCGCACACCAGTCCTTCAACTACGCGCTGTTCGACAAGGCGGAGACAGCTCTGCTCGGCTGCGTCTACATCGACCCGCCGGAGAGGGCGGGCGCGGACGGCGAGATCTCCTGGTGGGTGGTGGACGAGCTGGTGGGCGGCAAGGTCGAGCAGGCCCTCGACGAGCTGGTGCCGCGGTGGATCTCCGTCGATTGGCCGTTCGAGCAGCCGCGCTTCCTCGGCCGCGAGATCTCCTGGTCGCACTGGCTCGCGCTGCCGGAGCACCCCGACGCCTGAGGAGCCGGCGCTCCGGGGACCTGGTGCTCGAACGGCCGCCCCGACCGGGTGATCGGCGAGCGTCCCTTCGCGCACCTGACGGGGTCGGGTCGTGAACACGGGTCACGCTCCCGGCAGGAAGAGGCAGAACAGGTGACCGTGGGGGTCGCGGAGGACCCGCACGTCGTCCTCCGGCTGGTGTTCCTCCACCGTCGCGCCCAGGGCGCAGGCCCGCCCCGTCTCCACGTCCAGGTCGTCGACCTGGATGTCCAGGTGTGCCTGCATCTGCTGGGTACCGGGCCGTGGCGGCCATACGGGAGCGGTGTGGCCGGCCTCCAGCTGGAAGCTCAGGCTCGGCCGCTCCTGTTCGAGGGACCGCAGCCGGACCCACTCCGCATCCCGCTCGGCCTCCTCCCAGCCCAGCAGGGCGCGGTAGAAGTCGGCGAGCGCGGGCGGGTCCGGAGTGCCGAGGACAAATGCACCGAGCGAAGCAGTCATGTCCTTCGCCTTCCCCGGAACGCGCCGTACCGCACGCACCCATCGGTGTGCCGTCGGGCCGGCGGACGGCCACGGGGGACGGGCCCGCGCCTGTCGCGTCCCCCTCGGCCGCCGGCCGGTCAGGCGGTGGGGACGCCCGGCACCCGGCGCTCGCCGCCGTTGCCCTCCTGCCAGAGCCGGTAGACCTCGGTCGCCCCCTCGTGGGGCGCGTGGCTCATCGGGAGCCGCCGCTCGTCCCAGTTCTTGGCGAACTCACCGTAGAAGGAGTCGAGTTCGAAGTACTTGCGGTCGTCCACGTAGTACGGCTCGTAGGCATCCCGGGTGGTGAGGAAGACGACCTCGTCCGGCGAGCAGTAGTACAGGGAGCCCAGGCACATCGGGCAGGGGTGGGCGAGTACGTAGATGGTGGTGCCGGTCAGGTGCTCGGTGCCCAGCTTCGTGCAGGCCTCGCGGATGGCGAGGATCTCCGCGTGCGCGGTCGGGTCGTTCGTCTGGGCGACCCGGTTCGGGCTCTCGGCCAGGATCTCGCCGTCCTTGACGATGACGGTGGCGAAGGGGCGGCCGCCCTCCGCGACGTTGCGGCGGGCGATGTCGATGGTGCGCTGTGCGAAGTCCATGGGGTCCTCGGGGTGGTGCGGTGTGCGGGTGGGGGGATGCGGCGACGATCAGAACGGCTTGGTCGGCAGGTACTTGCCGTCCAGGGTGATGACGGCGCGCTCGCCGCCCTCGGGGTCGGCGACCTTCTTCACGTCCAGCCTGAAGTTGATCGCCGAGATGATGCCGTCGCCGAACTGCTCGTGGACCAGGGCCTTCAGGGTGGTGCCGTAGACCTGGAGCATCTCGTGGAACCGGTAGATGGTCGGGTCGGTGGGGATGCCGCCCGGGATGGAGCCGCGGGTCGGGATGGTCTGGAGCAGCGTCACCGCGTCCTCGTCCAGGCCGAGGAGTTCCGCGACCGCTTCGGCGGACGCCTTGGGCAGCGCGTGCTGGCCGAGCACGGCGGCGGTGACGAAGGCGACGGAGAAGCCCGCCGCGTCGGCGATCTGCTGCCAGGACAGGTCCTTGCGCGTCTTGGCCTCGACGGCCGTGACGGCGAGCTGCTGGCGGGCGGTGTTGTCGAGCTGGGCGTGCACCATGACGGTGGGGTCCTTTCGTGGGGTGCCGCTCCGGGCGGGAGCGGCGGGCTTGTGGGCGTCCGGGGACGGGGTGGCCGGGCGGTCGGGGCGGTTTGGGGCGGTCCGGGGTCAGGAGACCGGGGCGAGGGCGGGGCAGTCCGGGGTCAGGACTCCCCCGCCCGTGTGTCTCGGGTCAGGACACCCCGGCCGGTTCCGGGGTGTCGGAGGCGTCGAGTCGGGTGACCGCTCCGGTGGGGATGTCGTAGACCCAGCCGTGCAGCGTCACCTTCCGCGCCGCCAGCGCTCTGGCCACCGAGGGATGGGTGGCCAGGCCGGCGAGCTGCGCGAGGACGTTGGCCCGGACCAGCGCGTCCACCCCGGCCTCCGCGGCGCGGGCCACGGACGCGTCCGCGTGGCGCAGCCAACCGGCGACGGTCGGCAGGGCGCTCAGGTCGTGGCCCTCGGCCAGGGCCGTCATGGCGCCGCAGGCGGAGTGCCCGCACACGACGATGTCCGTGACGCCCAGGACCGCCACCGCGTACTCGATGCTCGCCGCCACCCCGTCGGCGCCGGGGGCGTAGGCCGGGACGAGGTTGCCGGCGGTCCGGATCACGAACAGCTCACCCGGCTCGCTGCCGGTGATCAGCTCCGGCACCACTCGGGCGTCGGAGCAGCTGATGAACAGTGCCGTCGGCGTGTGCGTGCCCGCCAGGTGGGCGAAGAGCTGCGCCTTGGCCGGGAAGACATCCCGGCGGAAACGCGCGACGCCTGCTGCGAGGTCGTGCACGGTGACTCCCTTCGGTGGCTGTCGGCCCGTCGGGCTGACGAGATCCACCATGCATGAGCTGTATCTATAGTGTCCAAGACGCGATATCCATAACCTCCATAGATGTGATCTATTGTTTGAGGTATGGCCCCGGAACTACGTCATCTCCGCTATCTGCTCGCCGTCGCGGAACACGCCAACTTCACCCGCGCGGCCGAGGAGCTGCACATCTCCCAGCCCACCCTGTCCCAGCAGGTCAAACAGCTGGAGCGGACGGTGGGTGTCCAGTTGCTCGACCGCTCCGGCCGCGCGGTCCGGCTGACCGACGCGGGCGAGTCGTACGCGCACTACGCCCGCCGCGCCCTCCAGGACCTCGCCGCCGCGGAACGCGCCGTGCTCGATGTGCGGGACCTCTCCCGCGGCGCCCTGCGGCTGGCCATGACGCCGACGTTCACGGCGTACCTCATCGGCCCGCTGGCCGAGCTGCTCCACACCCGGCATCCGGGAATCACGCTGGATGTCCGGGAGCTGCCCCAGGACCGCATCGAATCGGCGCTGCTGGCCGACGAACTCGATCTCGGCATCGCCTTTCACGGCCCGCATCTGCCCGGCATCAGCGCCACCGACCTGTTCACCGAGACCCTGAGTCTCGTCGTCGGCCCCCGTCACTCCCGCGCGGGGAGCACCCGCGCGCTACCCGTGACGAGCCTCTCCGGGCAGCCGCTCGCCCTGCTCAGCGGCGACTTCGCCACCCGCGGCCACATCGACGCCTACTTCACCCGGCACCGCACGACGCCGTCGGTCGCGGTGCAGGCCAACTCCATCAGCGCGCTCACCGAGATCGTCCGGCGCACCCCGCTGGCCACGGTCCTGCCCGACGCGCTCACCCGCGGCCACCCCCACCTCAGCCCCGTCCCCCTCGCCCCGGCCCTCCCCTCGCGCACGGTCACGCTGCTGCGCCGCGAAGCCGCGTATCAGAGCTCCGCGGCGCAGGAGTTCACCCGGCTCACGCGTGACTGGGTCCGGACCCTCGGCACCGTCGGCACTCTCGATGCCTGACGGCCGGGCCGGGGCGGTGATCAGGGCCGGGCGCCGCCGGCGGCGGACGCGCCGCCGAGCCACTTCAGCCCGTCCACGACAAACCGGTTCTGGGTCTCACTCGCGAAGGTCGAGGACAGGGTCGTGCCGGAGCCGTAGTCCATGGCGTTGTGGCCGAAGTTGGCGTACAGCATCCGGTAGCCGGTGTTGGTCCACAGGATCGGGTAATCCCCGCTGTACCAGGACTGGTTCGGGTCCGTGCCCAGCGGGAAGCTGACCGGGTCGACGGATGCGAGGACCTTGATGTCCGGGTTGTTCCGCAGGTTGTTCGACCAGGAGTACCACTCGCTGACCGACGAGGTGAAGGTGGCGGGCAGGCGCGTGGTGGAGGGGTGTCCGCGGTCCTCGGTGCGCAGCACGGAGGTGGTCGGGCCCCAGGTGTTGGACCTGAAGTCGCCGCTGCCCAGGAACTGGTTGTAGTACCAGGGCCAGTTCTGGGCCTCCGTGGTGAACGCGGAGACGTGGAAGCCCATCCAGGCGCCGCCGGAGCGCATGTACCGCTCGAATCCGGAGCGCTGGGACGCGGTCTGCGGGGCGTCGTCGAGGAACAGGACGACCTGGTACTGGTCCCGGGTGATGCTGTTCAGCCGGGACCAGTCGTTGGTGGAGGTGTACGAGAAGTTGTTGGCCGCCGCCGTGGTGGGGAACCAGCGGTTGGCCTCCTGGACGAAGCTGATGTGCGCCGCGTCCCAGGTGCCGTTGTAGAAGGCGATCACCTTGAAGGCGGGGGCCTTCGCCGCCGAGTGCGCGGGAACGGCGGTGAGTCCGAGCAGGAGCGCCGGCAGCAGGAGCAGCCGCAGGAGCAGCCTGCCGATGCCGCCGCGGGACCGGGCCTTCGGCCGGGTGGTGTGGGTGTTCATTCGAATCGTCCTTTCCGAACCGGTGGGGGGCCGGGCCGGATCCGGTGGTGTCCGGATCCCGCCCGGTGTGTCATGAGGACGTCGCGCGGAACTGCCGGGGCGGGTCAGGGCTGGCTGACGAGGTTCGCCACGTTGGAGGAGGAGTTGGAGGGGCCGCCCCGCCCGTTGATGACGTGGCGGATGGTCCCGGTGCCGCCGAGCGAGACGGTCACCATGCTCTGGAACCGGACGTTCGGGTTGTTCGGCACCTCGAAGGCGTGCTCTGCGGTCACTCCCGGGTTCGAGCTGAAGAAGCAGTAGCTGCCGAGCCCGTACGCCTGGTGGCTGGTGACCGAGTCCGCGACCTTGTACGCGGCGTAGCCCTGGGTGGAGCCGTTCATCCAGGACGCCTGGTCGGGCACGTCGTACGGCATCTCGTTCTGGTAGAAGTACGTGCGCCCGCCGTTGCCGTTCCAGATCGTCTGGTGCTTCTGGTAGTGCTCGACGAAGAGTCCGTACATCGTCACGTCGTCACCGTTGACGACGAGGCCGGTGTCCGCCTTGTTGCTGTTCCAGCCGATGCCGCTGCCGTGGTCGCCGCGCCAGATCCACATGTGGTCGCCGATGACGTGGTCGCTGTTGACCACCAGGCTGGTGGTCGCCCGGCCCACGGCGGCGCCGCCGACCCGGAAGAAGACGTCGTGCAGCGAGGTGGGGTTCGCCGCGTGCGAGGCCGAGGAGCCGGCCGGGCCGACCTCCATCAGGGTCGGGGAGTTCGTCGTACCGGCGTCGAAGAGGATGCCGGCGACCTTGACCCCGTCGACGTCGGCCACCGTCATCGCGGTGACCCCGTTGTCCGGGATGAACGTGGCGAGGCCGAGCCCGAGCACGACGGTGTCGGGCCTGGTCACCTTCAGGGTCTGGTCGAGGTGATAGACGCCCGGGGTGACGAGCAGGTTCTTCCCCTCGGCCAGCGCGGCGTTGATCTGCGCGGCGGTGGCTCCCGCCTTCACGACGAAGAACTTGTCCATGCCGATCGAGGTGCCCGCGGCGTTGCCGCCCGCCCAGGTGGTGCCGGAGGCGTTGTTCCGGACGGCCGGTACGAACACCTGGTAGGCGCCGTTGCCGTCCACGTAGAGGAAGGGCTTCTCACGGACGACGGGGGCCTGGTTCACCGTGGTGTAGGGCGGGTTGGGGAAGCTGGTGGCCGGAACGCCCTGGCTGCCGACGAAGACCATGTTCCAGTTGGAGCCGGTCCAGCTGCCGAGTGTGGAGTTGCGGGTGATCCACTGCTGCTGCGTACCGGACCGCACCTGGCCGTCGATCTTGGTGTCGGCCATGAAGCCGCCGCTGGCCCAGCCGCCGTCGTCCAGGGCCAGATTGCCGCGCACGTGCATCCGCCGGTACGGGGCGGCCTGGGAGACGGCCCAGCGGTCGGTGCCGCCCGACGGGTTCACCGAGAGGTTCTCCGCGCCGCGCCAGAAGTTCTGGGTGGCGTTGTTCGGCGGGAACCAGTCCGCCTCCGCGTGGACGGCGCCGTTGATCGTCACCGAGTCGGGTGACTGCCCGAGCCCGAGGACCTGGGTGTAGAAGCCCACGTTGACGTCGTTGCTGTACGTACCCGGCTTGAACATCACCGCGTAGCGCTGGTTGCCGAACTGGTTGGTCTCCTGCTGCCGGAAGATCGAGTCGAGCCGGCTCTGGATGGTGGCGGCGGGCATCGACGGATCGAAGACCACCACGTTGGGGCCCAGGTCCACATCGCCCGGCGCGGTGCTCACCGGGGTGACCTGGAAGCGCTGGGCGGCGGAGTTGTTGCAGGTGTACTGGACGAGCTGGACGCTGTCGGCCGTCGAGGCGGCGGGCACGTCCAGGCACTTGCCGCTGTTGCGGTTGACGAAGTGGTAGGCGCCGCCGCCCTCGTCGACCGGCTGCCACTGCTGGTTGGCGCCGTTGCCGTACGTCCAGAGCTGGACGGCGGCGCTGTCGGCGGTGGACACGTCGGTGACGTCCACCGCCTGGTTGGCGTCGTTGCGGTTGTTGATGCGCACGTAGCCGCCGCTGGTCGCGGTCAGGCTCCACTGCTGGGCGGCGGAGCTGTTGCAGGTGTACTGCTGGACGGCGGTTCCGTTGGCGGTCGCGGCGGCGCGGGCGTCCAGGCACTTGCCGCTGCCGCTGTTGACGACGGTGGCCCAGCCGGTCGGCAGCGCGGCGGCGGCCGGGACGGGGGCGGCCCGGACCGCGGCCGGGGCCGGGGTGGCCGCCAGGACGGAGCCGGCCAGCGCACCGGCCACCAGCACCGAGGTCAGCGCCCGCGTGCGGCGGGTCGGCGAGGGGCGGGACAGGTTGCCGGCGGGCCTGCTCGGCCTGGCGGGTGTTCTTCGGACGGATCTGAGCACGGGTTCTCCTGTGCGGGTGGGAGGGCGCGGTAAGGGGACGGTCCTGACGGTCAGCCCGCGTACTGGGCGAACACCTTCGTGAAGTCCCAGGGCTGCTGGGAGACGCCCGAGCAGGTGTCGGCGCCGCCTCCGGTGCACGGGCGGTCCCGGTTGACCGACCAGAAGGTGAGCCGGGCGAGATGGCGCTGCCGGGCGTAGGCCAGGATGGTGCGGAAGTCCGCGACCGTCACCGTCTCGTTGTCGTCGGTGATGCCGTTCATCGAGGAGATCCCGGTGTGCCGGTACGCCTGGTCGTCCGTGTACCCGTAGGCGCTCTTGACCACGTTCTTCAGGCCTTCGGCGGCGCTGACGGTGAGGTTGCCCATGTTCTGGCCCGCCCCGCCGAAGTCGAACGGCATGATCGTCCAGCTGTCCACGGTCAGCCCGGAGGCCGATGCCTTGCGGACCATGCTGTCGTCGGGCCCGCTCTGGCCGGTGCCGAAGGTGACGTACACCTTGATGCCCGGATTGTTGGCCTTCACGGTCTTCAGCGCGTCCACCGTGCGCTGCTGCACCGTGGCGCTGGCGTACGCGTCGGCCTCGATGTCGATGTCGATGGCCTTGAGCCCGTAGGCGTTGATCACCTTCTGGTACGCAGCCGCCAGCTCACCGGCGCTGGAGCAGGAGCTCTCCAGCTTGTTGCCGCTCCAGCCGCCGAAGGACGGGATGACGTCGCCGCCCGCCGCCCGGACGGTGTTCACCGTCTGCTGGTCGACACCGCCGGTCAGCGGCCTCCCGCCGTCCCACTGCGGGTTGCAGTAGCCGTTGCTGAGGACGAACGCGAGCGTGAACCACTTGACGCCCGTGGCGTTCATGACGGTGGTCGGACTGGGCGGACTGCCCCAGCCGTTGTAGAGGTACGGTGCGACCGCCATCGCTCCGGGGGAGGCCGGATCCTCGCCGCCTCCGCCGGCCGCGGGCGCGGTCCACTTCTGGTTCGTCGCCCCGGTGCAGGTCCAGATCTGGAGCCGGGTGCCGTTGGCCGAGCTGTTCCCCGTCGCGTCCAGGCACTTGTCGGCCTGCGGGTTCACGAGGTCGCGCGCACCGCTGACGCTCCAGCGCTGGGCGGCCGAGCCGTTGCAGTCCCACAGCTGGACGAGGGACCCGTTCGCCGTACCACCTGACGCGACGTCGAGACACTTGCCCAGCGCCTTGACCGTGCCGTCACTGCCCAGATTCCACTGCTGGGCGGCGGAGCCGTTGCAGTCGTAGAGCTGTACGGGGGTGCCGTTGGCGGTGGCCCCCGCGGCGACGTCGACGCACTTTCCGCCGACGCCGGTGATCTGTCCGGTGGCCGCGGCCGCGCCCAGGGCGGGCGAGCCGGTGAGCCCGGCGAGGAGTGCCGCGGCGGCCACGACTCCCAGCGCGCTCCGTACGGCGGGGGCGTGCCCGCGCAGCAGGTCTCGGCGCATCAGCTGTTCACCGTCCACTTCTGGTTGGTCGCTCCGGTGCAGGTCCAGATCTGGAGCCGGGCACCATTGGCCGAACTGTTTCCCGTGACGTCCAGGCACTTGTCGGCCTGCGGATTCACGATGTCGCGCGCACCGCTGACGCTCCAGCGCTGGGCGGCCGAGCCGTTGCAGTCCCACAGCTGGACGAGGGACCCGTTCGCCGTACCGCCCGACGCGACGTCAAGACACTTGCCCAGCGCGCGGATCGTCCCGTCGCCGCCGACACTCCACTTCTGGGCGGCGGAGCCGTTGCAGTCGTAGAGCTGCACGGGGGTGCCGTTGGCGTTGCTCGCCGCGGCCACGTCGACGCACTTGCCGGCCAGGCCGGTGATGGTTCCCGAACCCGCCGGGGGCTGGGTGTCGTTGGTGGTGACGCGGACGTGGTCGACGACGAGTTGCTGGGGGAAGGCGGTGTTGTTGTCGGGGTCGCCGGGCCAGTAGCCGCCGACGGCGAGGTTGAGGATGAGGAAGAAGGGCTTGTTGAAGGCCCACGTCCTGCCGCTGGTGTCGGCGGGGGTGCGGTGCTGGTAGGCGTTGCCGTCGACGGACCAGGTGATGGAGTCCGGGGCCCAGTCGATGGCGAAGGTGTGGAAGTCGTCGGCGAAGGCCCGCCCGCCGGGGAGGGTGTATCCGGCGCCGATGCCGGCGGAGCCGGAGTAGCCGGGTCCGTGCAGGGTGCCGTGGACGGTGCCGGGTTCGAAGCCGACGTTCTCCATGATGTCGATCTCGCCGGAGTTGGGCCAGCCGACCTGTCCGATGTCGTCGCCGAGCATCCAGAAGGCGGGCCACATGCCCTGGCCGCGCGGGATCTTCATCCGGGCCTCGACATGGCCGTAGGCCTGGGTGAACCTGCCCGAGGTGTTCAGCCGCGCCGAGGTGTACTGACACGTCCCGTACCAGCACTGGTAGTTCTTCGGGTTCTCCTTGCGCGCGGTGATGACCAGATGGCCCTGGCCGTCCAGTGCCGCGTTGCTGTTGCCGGCGGTGTAGTACTGCCGCTCGTGGTTGTTGACGTTGTCGCCGGTCTCGATCTGCCATCTGGCGCCGTTGACCGCCGAACCGGCAGAACCGTCGAACTCCTCGTCGAACGTCATGGTGGCCGAGGCCGCCGTGTCGGAGAGGGCGGGTGACCGCTCATGGCCGCCACCGCCCACGAGGGCGGTCGTGACCAGGGCAAGGGTCAGGGCCGAGAGTGCGGAGCGCAGCAGACGCCGCGACAGGCGTGGGGAGTCCATGACTCTCCCTTCCGGTGCGTGAGGGGGAAGGAGGCCTGTCGCGTCATCCGTATGACATGACAGGCGCGGGCGCGTTGGGGCATGCCGAAGCTGCGCCGACCGGGGCGGGGTGCCGTTCAGGGGGTGGGGCGAATCACGGGTGCGGGTGGGGGCGGCAGGCACGTGCTGTGGAACTGAGGGGGCACTGTGGGGCTGCTGTGCACGGGGCTTAATTCACTACGTGATTTAAGAAGTGAACCAATGGACTGTCAAGACCCTGGTCTGTACCAGTGCACGTCCGCGCGCCCACCCCGTCCGGCTTGGGCGGACATGACGCAGGTGTCCTTGCCGTCACGCACGGCGATGCGCCGAAGGGTGCCGCGCGAACAAGAGTCAAAGGCGGCAGGCCCGGTCCGGGGCCGCGAGCGTCGGCCTCATGACGCCGGAACCGTCACGGCCCGTCACACCCGGCGCCCGGGATCAGGCCGGACCGCGGGCCTGCCTGACATGCAGATGGCCGGGCCCGGGGAAGAAGGGCGGCTGGGCCGGGAGCATCCGGCGGAACCCGTAACGCGCCTTCTCCGCGACCCGGCACGAGGCCGGATTGTCCACCTGGTGCAGCAGGTTGACGCTCTCCAGGCCCTCGGCCGCGAAGGTCTCGAAGGCCCAGCGGGTGACGGCCTCCAGAGCGCCCGGGGCCACTCCGCGGCCCCGGGCGTGCGCCGCCGTCCAGTAACCGGCCTCCGCGGGCTCCTGGCCGAAAGCGCCTCTCCTGATGACCACGCTGCCCGCCAACCGCCCCTCCCCGGGGCCCGGACAGTCCTCGACCACGGCGAAGGCGAGCCGCTCCCCGGTGATCCAGCCGCGCCCCTGGAACTCCAGCCACGCCCGTACGTCCTCGGCGCTCTCCATGGAACCGCTCGCCCCGCGGCGCAGCGCGGGGTCCCGGAACGCCTCGACCAGCGGCCCGATGTCCGCCTCGCCCCAGGGGCGCAGCAGGAGCGCGGGGGCGGACGGCGTCGCGTCCACCCGCAAGGTGATGTTCATCGGAGCCCTCCCCGGACCGTTCACCCGATCGTCCCTCATCCGGCGAACGGTAGTGCGGAGGACCACTCGGTCGCGAGGGCCGGCCGCGGCCGGCCCGGCAGAACACCGGGCCCGCCCGCACGATCCGAACCACCCCCACCTTCGCAAGATTAGGTTAGGCTTACCTAACTTGAATCCGTTTCACCGGGAGTCCCCTTGAACACCGACGCCGACACAGACACCGTCCCGGCCGGGCCGACCGACGCGGAGCGGGTCCGCACCGTGCTGTCCCGCGCGGCCTCGCTCTCCCTCACCACGACTGGACAGGCCTACGACCTGATCGGGCTCCACTCGGTCAGCACCGCCGGGCAGGTCACCCTCCACCCCGGCCCCGGCAGCCCCTTGGCGCGGGAGGCCGCGGACGCCCCCATGGGCAGCCTCGCCGCCCTGCTGCAGTTCACCGACATCGCCCCCGCCCCGCTGCGCGACCGGGTCCGCGCGAGGGTGACGGTGTCCGGCTGGCTGGCACCGGAGACCGGTGGGGCGCTCCGGCTGGATTCGGCGCGGGTCTCGCTGTGGACCCCGGCGGGGGCGACGGACGTCGGGCTGGACGAGATCGCGCTCGCCGAGCCCGACCCGCTGGCCGCGGAGGAGGCCGACATGCTGACCCACCTGGCCGACTCCCACGAGGAGTTGATGGCCGATCTGCTCGGGCTCGCGGGCTCCCGGCTGCCGCACGGCATGGTCCGATCACTCCCCCTCGCCCTGGACCGGCACGGCATCACGCTGCGCTGCGAGTACGAATCCGGCCACTGCGACCTCCAGTTGCTCTTCCCGGCACTCGCCCGCGACGCCACTGACGCCGGGGAGCAGATCCGGCGGCTCCTCACCGCCCCCCGGAGCTGCGCGCACCAGCACCACTCGCACCCCTGACACCCTCCACTGCAAGGAACTTAGGTTAGGCTTCACTAAGTCACAGTGCATCCTCACGTCACGGCCGGATCGCCGGATCATCAGGGGAGGGGCCGGTCATGAGCCTGCCAATCATCGAGTCCTACGACATGCCCGACGGCACGGCCCTCCCCCGCTCCTGGCCCTCCTGGACCATCGACCCCGGCCGGGCCGCACTCCTCGTCCACGACATGCAGAACCACTTCGTCCGGGCCTTCCCGCCGGGGTGCTCCCCGGTCGTCCAACTGGTCGAGAACATCGCCGCGTTGCGGGAACTCGCCGGAACGCTCGGCATCCCGGTCGTCTTCAGCGCCGAACCGGCCGCGCAGTCACCGGGCAGGCGGGGGCTCGTCGCGGACGTCTGGGGTCCGGGCGTCGGTGACGGGCCCGGCGACTCCTCGATCATCGAGACCCTGGCGCCCCGGCCGGGTGAGCACGTACTGCCCAATGTGCGCCCCAACGCCTTTCTGCACAGCCACCTCGGCCGGCTGCTGCGCTCGACGGGGCGCGACCAGCTGATCGTGTGCGGTGTGCACGCCCACCTGGGCGTGCTGCTGACCGCCGCCGACGCCTTCATGAACGATATTCAGCCCTTTGTCGTCGCCGACGCCGTGGCCGACTTCACCGCCGAGGAGCACGCGATGGCGCTGCGCTGGGCGGCGCGCAGCGCGGTGGTCCGTACGACGGACGGACTGCTGCGCGATCTGCTGCTCGGCCGGGTCCGCCACGGCGTGTGACGGCACCCCACCTCAGGAGAGACGGAAGAAGATGACCGTACGGGTCGCACCGGCCGGAGCCGGCGTCCATGAGCAGTCACCGCAGCACCGGAGACGGATACGGCCGGAGTCCCGATCCGGTCCGGCCCTGCCCACGGAGAGCCGGGGCCGGGTGGTGGTGGTCAAGTTCGGCGGCAACGCCATGGTGGACGCATCCCTCCAGGAGATGTTCGCACGCGATGTGGTGGAGCTGTGGCACTCCGGCTTCCACCCGGTGGTGGTCCACGGCGGGGGTCCGCAGATCAGCGCGATGCTCGACCGACTCGGCCTGGAGGTGCGCTTCGAGGCGGGTCTGCGGGTGACCACGGAGGAGACCCTCGACGTGGTGCGGATGGTCCTGACCGGGCGGGTCCAGCGGGAACTGGTCGGCGCGATCAACGCACACGGTCCGTTCGCCGTGGGCCTGTCGGGCGAGGACGCCCACACCATGACGGCCGTGCGCCGGTCCGGCCGGGTGAACGGGATGCCGGTGGACATCGGCCTGGTCGGCGACATCGTGAACGTCGCCCCGGACACCGTCCGTTCACTGCTGGAGCTGGGCCGCATCCCGGTGGTGTCGCCCCTGGCGCGCGGCACGGAGGGGGAGGTCTACAACGTCAACGCCGATCTCGCGGCCTCGGCCCTGGCGGTCGCCCTCGGCGCGGAGCGGCTGGTGGTGCTGACCGATGTCGAGGGGCTGTACGGGGACTGGCCGCGCAGCACGGAGGTCATCGAGCGCCTGACGGCCGCCGAACTGGCCGGCCTCCTTCCGGGGCTGGCGAGCGGGATGCTGCCGAAGATGGAGGGCTGTCTGCGGGCGGTCCGGGACGGGGTGGGGCGGGCGCAGGTGCTGGACGGCCGGGTTCCGCACGCCGTGCTGCGCGGCGTACTCGACGAGCGGAGCCCGGGGACCACGGTGCTCCCGGACGCATGAGACCTGAGCCATGACGCATGGGGCGCGACGCGTCAGGCACGACGCGCGGACCATGAGCGAGGCATCTGGCATGCGGCATGAGCGGTGGCGCGCCCGGCGTCCGGGACACGCCACCGCCGTCAGAGCGCGCGGGCCAGAACGCGCGCACCCCTGTGGGGATCCAGCGTGCGCGCCCAGGCGCGCGGCGCGAGCCCCGGCGGGACCGGCGCGAATCCGTGCCGGAGGAAGAGCCGCCCGCTGCCGGTCGTCGCCGTGAACAGGGCCGCCAGCCGCTGGGCCCGCGCCCCGGCGAGTGCCGCGCCCAGCAGCCGTGCGCCCAGGCCGCCGCCCTGCCGCTGGCGGGCGACGCAGAAGTTGTAGAGGACGCCCGCGCCCTCGGCCGTCGTGCCGGGTTCCGCGTCGGGATGGACCCGCAGCGCGAGGCAGCCGTGCAGGGCTCCGCCGGGCTCCTCGGCCACCAGGAAGTCGTCCGCTCGGGCGGCGTAGACGTCGAAGGGCCGGCGGCGCAGCGCTCCCGAGCGGACGAACGGCTCGGAGAGTGCGACGAGGGCGGCGGCGTCCCTGGAGTGCGCCCGGCGTACCCGGAGCGCGTCGGGGAGGGCGGTGTCCTGGGTGTACGTCGACGCGGCTGGGGGGCGCGGTGTGGCCGTGATCAAGGCGTTCCTTCCCTCGGGTTGCACCGTGCGCGAGGAGCGGCCGGATCGCCGCGTGCCTCGGTGAACCATCGTGAGTTAGGTTAGCCTTACCTAACATCAATGGCCAAGTCGGCACCCCGAGGGCGGTGTTGCTCCGGCCCGGGACTCAGCGCAGACGCCCGCCGGTCTCGGCCATCACGGGGCCGCCGGACTCCGCACCGGCCGGGGCGTCCTCCGGCACGTGACGCCGGGGCGCGGCCGGCACCATCAGGGGCGTGCCGGTCTCCGGGTCGGAGATGATCCGGCAGGGCAGTCCGAACACGTCCTCGACCAGTTCGGCGGTCATCACGGTGGCCGGATCGCCCTCGGCCGCGATCGTGCCGCCGGGTCGCATGACGATGAGGTGGGTGGCGTAACGGCACGCCTGGTTGAGGTCGTGCAGCACCGCCACGACGGTGTGCCCCTTGCGGGCGTGCAGGCCGGCGCAGAGGTCGAGCACTTCGACCTGATGGGCGATGTCGAGGAAGGTGGTGGGCTCGTCCAGGAGCAGGATCGAGGTCTGCTGAGCCAGCACCATGGAGAGCCAGACCCGCTGGCGCTGGCCGCCGGAGAGGTCGTCAACCGGGCGGTCGGCGAGATCCAGCACCCCGGTCTGCCGCATGGCGTCCAGCACGGCCGTCTCGTCGTCGGCGGACCACTGCTTCAGCATTCCCTGGTGCGGATAGCGGCCCCGCGCCACCAGGTCCCCCACGGTGATGCCGCCGGGCGCGGTCGAGGACTGCGGGAGCAGGCCCAGCCGCCGGGCGACCTCGCGCGAGCGGTACGTGGCGATGCCCGCGCCGTCCAGATACACCTGTCCCGAACGGGGTTTGAGCATCCGGGCGAGCGCCTTCAGGAGGGTGGACTTCCCGCAGGCGTTCGGCCCGATGATCACGGTGAAGGAGCGGTCGGGAATCTCGACGCCGAGCGAACTGACCACGGTGCGCTGCTCGTAGGAGAGCGTCAGGTCCGCGGCCCGCAGTCGCGCGGCGGGCGCCGGGTGCGTCCCGTTCATGTGAGTCCCCTCCGCCGTCGCGGAGTCCGCGTCCGGGCCGGTCGAATCGGACGTACGGGCCGGGTCCGTCGTGCGTGACGTGCCCGTCGTGCGTGTCGTCTTTCGGGTCATGCGCGGCTCTTTCGCGACTCGGTGATCAGCAGCCAGATGAGGTACAGCCCGCCGATGGTCCCCGTCGCCGTGCCCACCGGGAGCAGCGAGGGGGCGAACAGGCGTTGTGCCAGCAGGTCGCTGGCGGCGAGCAGCAGGGCGCCCATGAGCGCGGCGGGTACCAGTGCGGGGCCCGGGGCCCGGGTCAGCCGCCGGGCGAGCTGGGGCGCCGCCAGCGCGATGAACCAGATGGGGCCGGTGACCGCCGTGGCGAAGGCCGCAAGGGCGACGCTGATGACGAGCAGCAGCGCCCGGGTACGGGCCACGTCGACGCCGAGCGCCATGGCGGTGACGTCGCCCATCTCCACCATGGAGAGCCGGCGGGCGAGGAAGAACGCGGGCGGCAGCAGGACGAGGACGGCGATGCCGATGGTGTTGGCCTGCTGCCAGCCCCGGTTGGTCAGGCTGCCGATCAGCCAGGCCTGCGCCTCCAGCGCCTCCTGCCAGGTCGCCCTGGTGATCAGGTAGGAGTTGACGGCGAGCAGCAGCGCGGCGACCCCGATGCCGACGACGACCAGCCGGAAGCCCTGAAGTCCCCTGCCCAGCATGAGGAGGTACATCGCGGCGGCGGTGGCGAGGCCGCCGATCAGCGCGCCCACCGCGATCTGGGTCATGCTGCCGTGCAGCACGATGATGACGAGGAGCGCCCCGACGGCCGAGCCGTTGGTGAAGCCGATGATGTCCGGACTGCCGAGGGAGTTGCCGGTCAGGCTCTGCAGGATGGCCCCGCTGACCGCGAGGGCCGCTCCCACGCACATCGCGGTCAGCAGGCGCGGCAAGCGCAGGGTGTTGACGATGAAGTCGGCGCCGCCCGAGCCGTGGCCCACTACGGCCCGCAGGACCTCGCCGACGGAGAGTTCGAAGTCGCCGGTGGTGAGGGTGACGAGCGCGACCGCGACGAGCGCGACGAGCATCACGGCCGTGACCGCCAGGACGCGCCCCTGGACCCGTACGGACAGCCCGCCGGGCCGGGTGCGCAGGACCAGCCCGCTGACGACCCGCGGCCGCCCGGTCTCCGTACCGGCCCCGGCGGGGCCCTTCTCCCATACGGCGCTCACAGCATGACCAGCTTTCGACGGCGGCACAGGGCGATGAACAGCGGCGCTCCGAGGAACGCGGTGATGATCCCCACCTGGACCTCGCCCGGCGACCCGAGCACCCGCCCGAGGACGTCCGCGCCGATCAGCAGGACCGGGGCGAGCAGCATCGAGTACGTCAGCACCCAGCGCTGGTCGGGGCCGACGACGAACCTGGCGACGTGCGGCACCGCGAGGCCGACGAAGCCGATCGGTCCGGCGGCGGCGGTGGCGGCGCCGCACAGCAGCATGACGGCGACGGCGCCCAGCACCCGGGTGCGGCCGACGTTCAGGCCGAGGGCGCGGCCGAGCTGGTCGCCCATCGCGAGGGCGTTGAGCGAGGGTGCGAGGCCGAGGGCGATCAGGAGGCCCACCGCGATGAACGGCAGGATGACGTAGATGACGTCGTAGTACCGGCCGGACAGCGATCCCACCGTCCAGAAGCGGTACTGGTCGAAGGCGCGCGGATTGAGCAGCAGCACCGCCGAGTTGAAGGCGTACAGCACCGCGGTCATCGCCGCCCCGGCCACGACGAGCCGGTCGGGTGTGGCCAGGGTGCGGCCCGATGAGCCCAGGAGGTACACGGCGACGGAGGCGACGGCCGCGCCGATGAAGGCGAACCACACATAGCCGAGGACCGAGCCCACCCCGAGGAAGGCGATGGCCACGACGACCCCCGCGGAGGCGCCCAGGCTGATGCCGAGGATCCCCGGGTCGGCGAGCGGGTTGCGGGTGAGGGCCTGCATCAGCGCGCCGGACAGGCCGAGCGCCATGCCCACGAGCAGCCCGAGGAGCGTCCTGGGGATGCGGTAGTCATGGATGATGATCGAGGTCTCGGAGCCGTCCGGGTGCCAGAGCGCGCTCCAGGTGGCGGTGAACGGGATGCCTCGGGTGCCCACCCACACGCTGAGCAGTCCGACCAGGACGAGGGCGGCCAGCGCCGCGATCAGGCCCAGGGCCCGCAGGGTGTTCGCGGTCCGGGCGGGCGGCGCGGCTTCGGGTGCGACGGCCCGGTCCTCGGGAGCCGTCCGGGTTTCGACCGACAACGACAACTCCCCCTGACGGCGGTTCGGGTGCACCGCGAGCGATAGGGCGCCGGAACGTGACGCAGGACCCGGATAGAACTTAGGTGAGGCTAACCGAACAGCTTCGGATGGTCAACGCGCGCCCCCCGCAGGCGAAATGACGTCCACCGCCGTGACCGGGGACATTGCGGACGGCGTACCACCCCGGCCACCCATTTAGAGTAGCCTTACCTAACTTTTAGCCTTACTCACCTTCCCAGACTCTTCGCGGAGGCCCGCATGCCAGCTGGAGGACCGACCGGGGGGCACGTCCTCCGCAGGGCGATCAGGGGGCAGCGGCGGCGCGTCGTCACCGCCTCGCTGCTCGGCACGGTGCACCAGGGGTGTGAGGCCCTGGTGCCCGTCGTCATCGGCGCGGCCATCGACACGGCGGTGGCCACCGGCTCCTCCTCGTCGCTGCTGCGCTGGCTCCTGGTGCTCGCGGGGCTGTTCCTGGTGCTGTCGAACTGCTACCGGACCAGCGCCCGGCTCGCCGAAGGGGCCGGGGAGCGCGCCGCGCACCGGCTCCGGATGGAGCTCGGCGCCCGGGTGCTCGACCCGCGCGGCGGCGCCGACACCAACCGGCTGCCCGGTGCGCTCACCAGCATCGCCACCAACGACGCCCGCCGGGTGGGTTCGGTGGCGACGGTCCTGGCGTACGGGGTCGCGGCGACCTCCGCGCTGGTGATCAGCGCGGTGGCCCTGCTCAGGATCTCCGTCCCGCTCGGACTCCTCGTCCTGCTGGGCATTCCTCCGCTGCTGTGGCTGGGACACCGCATCAGCCGGCCGCTCGAACGCCGCAGCGAGACCGAACAGGAACGGGCCGCGCACGCCTCCGGCGTCGCCGCCGACCTGGTCGCCGGTCTCCGGGTCCTCAAGGGCATGGGCGCCGAGTCGGCGGCCGTCGCCCGCTACCGCACCACCAGTCAGGACTCGCTCGCCGCTGCGCTGCGGGCGGCCCGCAGCCGGGCCGGTCACGAGGGCGCCGTGCTCTCCCTCACCGGCGTCTTCATCGCGGTCATCGGCATCGTGGGCGCCTACCTCGCCATGCGCGGCAGCATCAGCATCGGTGACCTGGTGGCGGCGGTGGGCCTGGCGCAGTTCCTCCTCGGCCCGTTCCAGCTGCTCACCTACGTCAACGCCGAGTTCGCCCAGGGCCGCGCCTCCGCCCGCCGGATCGCCGAGGTGCTGGACTCGCCTGCGGCCGTCGAGGGCGGCGAGTCCCCGGTGTCCGACGGTGCGGCGGGACGGCTGCGTCTGAGCGGGGTCCGGCTCGGCTCGCTGCGCGGGGTCGATCTGGACATCCGGCCCGGCGAGCTGATCGGAGTGGTCACCGGCGATCCGGCCGCCGCGGCCGACCTGCTGCTCTGCCTGGCCAGGGAGCGGGACCCGGCCGACGGGCTGGTCGAGCTCGACGGCGTGCCGCTGACCGAACTCGCCCCGGACGCCCTGCGCCGCGCCGTCCTGGTCGCCCACCACGACGCCGACCTGTTCGAGACCAGCCTGCTGGACAACGTACGGGCGGGAGCCCGCGACGACGCGGCCCCGGTCGACGAGGCGCTCGCCGCCTCGGCGGCGGACGAGGTCGCCCGGCTGCTGCCGGACGGCGGCGACACCGTGCTCGCCGAACGCGGCCGCTCCCTCTCCGGCGGCCAGCGGCAGCGCGTCGCACTCGCCAGGGCGCTGGCCGCCGACAGCCCGGTACTGGTGCTGCACGACCCGACCACCGCCGTGGACACCGTCACCGAGTCCCGGATCGCGGCCCGGCTGCGGGAGGTCCGCGACGGACGCACCACCGTACTGATCACGACCAGCCCGGCCCTCCTCGCGGTCACCGACCGGGTCGTCGTCCTCGACGACGGCACCGTCGGCGCGACGGGCCACCACACCGAACTCGTCGCCGGTGACGAGCGCTACCGGGCGGCGGTGCTCGCGTGACGTCCACGTACGAGGAGAGCGCGGAGGAGACGGACGCCCGCACCGAGAACTCCCGCACAGGAGAAGCCCGCACGGGGAAAGGGGAAACGGCCATGAGCACAACCGGCGCGGACCGCGCGCTGCTGCCGACCGCGAGCGGCGCGGAGAGCCTGGCGGCGCTGCGCACCATGCTGCGCGGCCACCGGCGGCTGACCGCGGCCGCCGTCACGGTGCTGGTCGCCGGGACCGCGATCGGACTGCTGACCGCTCCCCTGCTCGGCCACATCGTGGACCTGGTGGTGGAGCGGCGGGGTTCGCGGGCACTGACGGTGCCGCTGGTACTGCTCATCGTGGTGGCCCTGGTGCGCGGTGCCGCGGCAGCGGTCGGCAGCACGCTGGTCGCCCGGCTCGGCGAGACCGTACTCGCCGCCGTGCGCGAGCAGTTCATCGAGCGGGCGCTGCGGCTGCCGCTGGAGCGCGTCGAGGCGGCCGGTTCGGGAGATCTGGTCTCCCGGGTCACCAGCGATGTCTCCATGATCGCGAAGTCGGTGCGCCAGGCGCTGCCCGAGTTCACCCGCTCCGCGCTGACCATCGTGCTGACCTTCGTCGGACTCGCCGTGCTGGACTGGCGGTTCCTGGTGGCGGCGCTGCTGGCGATGCCGGTACAGGTGCTGTCGGTGCGCTGGTACCTGCGCCGGGCGGCTCCGGTGTACGCCGAGCACCGCGTCGCGACCGGTGCGCTCCAGCACCAGCTGCTCGACAGCGTCGGCGGGGTGCGCACCGTACGGGCCTTCCGGCTGAACCGTGCGCACACGGACCTGCTGGAGCAGCGGTCCGCGTCGGCGCGGGACCTCGCGCTGGGCGGCATCCACATCGTCACCGGCTTCTTCTCCCGGCTGAACCTGGCCGAGTACATCGGTCTGGCCGCCGTGCTCGGCGCGGGCTTCGTGCTGGTGGACAGCGGTTCGGTGAGCATCGGTACGGCCACCGCCGCCGCGCTCTACTTCCACAGCCTCTTCAACCCGGTCAACGCCACGCTGTTCCTCATCGACGACGCGCAGTCCGCGGGTGCCAGCTTCGCCCGGCTGGTCGGGCTGTCCAAGCTGCCGGCCGAGCAGACCGCTCCGGGCGGACGTGCTCCGGCGGACGGTTCGGTCGGGGTGAGCGCGGTCAGCTACGCCTACGGCACCGGGGCGCCCGTGCTGCGGAAGGTCGATCTGGAGGTGCGCAGCGGGGAGCGGGTGGCGCTGGTGGGCGCCAGCGGCGCCGGCAAGACGACGCTGGCCAAGGTCATCGCGGGCGTCCACGAACCGCACGGCGGGACCGTCTCGCTGGGCGGGGTCGACGCGGCCGAGCTGGGCGCCGCCGGGGTACGCCGCGCGGTGACGCTGATCAGCCAGGAGGTGCACGTGTTCGCGGGTCCGCTGTACGAGGACCTGCGCCTCGCCCGTCCGGACGCCACCGACGAGGAGGTGCGCGCGGCCCTGGACCGGGTCGGCGCCCTGGAGTGGGCGCAGGCGCTGCCGGACGGACTGGACACGGTCGTGGGCGAGGGCGGTCACCGGCTGACGGTGACCCAGGCGCAGCATCTCGCGCTGGCCCGGCTGGTCCTGGCGGACCCGCCGGTCGCGATCCTCGACGAGGCGACCGCCGACGCGGGCAGCGCGGGCGCGCGGGTCCTGGAGGAGGCGGCTTCTCGGGCGCTGGAGGGGCGTACGGGTCTGGTGGTCGCTCACCGGCTCCCCCAGGCGGCGACCGCCGACCGCGTCGTCGTCCTCGACGAGGGCCGGATCGTGGAGACCGGCAGCCATGACGAGCTCGTCGCGGCGGGCGGCCGGTACGCGGCGCTCTGGGAGGCGTGGTCCGACAGCCGCCGGGAGCCGGCGGACGTTCGGTAGGCAGCCGCGCGGCGGACCGGGCGCGGTGTGCGGGGCGTACCGCGTGCCCCGCGGAGAGCCCACCTCGTCAGGGGATGAACGCGATCTCGGGGAAGCGGGGGGACGGCCCGGACAGCAGGCCACCGCCCCTGCCGAGCAGGTGCAGGTCGAAGAAGGCGCGCAGACAGGCGCGTTGGGCGGCGACGGCCCGGTCGGCGTCGATCGTTCCGACAGCCCCGGTGAGGGCCGCGACCGCTTCCGGCGGAAGCGGGAGCGCCCTCTCCAGCTGCTGTGCCAGCGGCGACATGTCCGTATAGGTGTGGTGTGCCGAGTCGCGCAGCCGCAGTTCGAGCCGCCAGCCGCGCAGATGCGACCAGAACACCTCCCAGGACGGGTCGTTGTGGCGTCCGTGGGTGGCGTTGCCCATCAGCAGGAACGGACGGTCCAGGCCGGTGTACTTGACCGTCCCGTTGACGCTGCCGTCCAGATCGGCGCCGGCCAGGAGGCGGCGGTCCCGCGCCATCGTCCCGGCGGCCGTGTCGCCGCCGATCGAGTGCCCGAACATGCCGGTCCTGGACAGGTCGAGGGAGCCGCGCAGGCGGCGGGGCAGCCGTCGGCCGTCGGCGTCGGGGTTCCTTCCGGAGTCCAGCCGCTCCAGTTCGTCCAGGACGAACCGGGTGTCGTCCTGGCGGACCCGCAACGCCTCCACCGGGTCCAGGTCCCGGCCCAGCTCCACCCGGCCGCCGGGGAACTCCACGATCGAGGCCTCATGGGTGTGGTCGATGGTCACCACCAGGTACCCGTGGGAGGCGAGGTCCTCGACCAGTGCGGTGCCCATGGCGCGCATCGTGTGGAGGCCCGGGGAGAAGAGCACCACGGGATGGCCGTGGCGCCGCACCTCGACGGGGGCGTCCTGCCGGGCATGTGTCACCGGGAATTCGACGTCGTCCATCGGTGTGCGCAGGTCCCGGGCGACCTGCCGCCGGTACAGGGCCGCCGCGGCCGGCGGGAGCCAGGGGGCGCGGCGGTGGCCGTGGGTGTGCGACGCCGGGTACCACAGGCTGACCATGAGTTCGCGGGGCCGGGCGGGTGGGGCCCCGGGGTCCCGGCGCGAGCGGTCCACCAGACGCAGCGACGTGGTGCCGGTCCGCCGCGTGCCGGTCGGCGCCGGCAGGGTGAGCCGCACCCGGCCGCTGCCGGGCCGCTCGGCCGGAGCGGGGCCGGGCGCGCGGCCGCCCGCCCGCGCCGTCCCCGCGGTGGCGAGCACCACCCCCGCCGTCCCGGCCGCGGCCAGCACCGACCGACGCGATATGTCCCTCATCCGGATCCCTCACCTGCGCTCGACGACCGTTGGACCGTCCACCGAGGCTGGCACCCCCGCGGCGGCGGTGACAGGCCGGGAGCGCGAAGTCAGGGTAGGCACCGGGTCATCCCCGACCCGGCCTCCGGGCAGGGCCACAGCACCGGGCCCAGGAGCACCGGGGCACCCGGACGCCGCCGCCCCCGGTGAGAAGGTCTCACCGGGGGCGGCGGCGTCCGGACGGATCAGCCCTGGAGGGCGACGAGACTCGCCGGCCGCAGGTCCGTCCAGTTCGCCTCCACGTAGGCGAGGCACGCCTCCCGGGTGTCCGCGCCGAAGACGGTCCGCCAGCCGGCCGGCACCTCGGCGAAGGCGGGCCACAGCGAGTGCTGGTTCTCCTCGTTGACCAGGACCAGGAAGGTGCCCTGCGGGTCCTCGAACGGGTTGGTCGTCATGCGTTGTCACTCCTCTTGGACGGTGCGGTGAACAGCTCGGACAGCGGCTGTTCCGGATGGGCTGTCGCACGGTGCAGCAGCTCCAGGTAAGCGGCGGCCAGTTGCCGGGCCTTGGCGGTGCCCAGCAGGCCGGTGGCGTGGATCAGCGCGCAGTGCACCGGGCCGTCGCCCCGCGGCTCGTAGAAACTGAGGGTCAGGTCTGCCCGGGTGACGCCGGTCGGTACGGCCGCGAGCGAGCCGATGCCGCCCTCCAGCTGTTCCGCGTCGGCCTGTTCGTGGTGGATCACCATCACCTGCGGTCCCCGGGGCGGGAGCCCGGCGGCCCGGACGACGGCGTCGAACGGGACGTCCTGCCGGTCGAGGGCGCTCAGCGTCGTCTCCCGTACCCGGGTCAGCAGCTCCGTGAAGCTCGGGTCGCCCGCGGTGCCGGTGCGCAGCACCACCGTGTTGAAGAAGCAGCCGACCAGATCGCCGAGCTGCTCGTCGGTGCGTCCCGCGACCATCGTGCCGATCGGCAGATCGGTGCCCGCGCCGTGCCCGGTGAGCAGCGCGGCGAGCGCCGAGTGGAGCACCATGAACATGCTGGTGCCGGTGGCCCGCGCGAGCCGGTCCACGGCTGCGTGCAGTTCCTCGTCGAGGACGAACCCGATGTGGGATCCGGGCCGCACGGAGGTGTCCGGTCCGGCCCGGTGCGGGCCGTCGGCCGGCAGCGCGATCCGGTCCGGGAGTCCGTCGAGCGTCCGGCGCCAGTAGGCGAGCTGCTGCCCGCCCCGGCTGTCCGGGTCCGCGAGGTCGCCGAGGACCTCGCGGGCCCAGTGGGCGTAGTCGGCGTAGCCGACCGGCAGCGGCTCCCAGCCGGGTGCGAGGCCCTGGGAACGGGCCGTGTGGGCCGTGACCAGGTCGCGGAAGAGCGGGACCACCGACCACTCGTCGACGGCGAGGTAGTGCATGGTCAGCAGCAGTGCCTGGCCACCGTCCGGCGCGGTGAGCAGATGCGCCCTGAGAGGTGCCTCCACGGCCGGATCGGGGGCGAGTGCGGCGAGTTCGGCCAGCCGGGCGTCCAGCTCCGCGCACCGTTCCACGGTCAGCACGGGGGCCGGTGCGGGCCGCTGGTACAGCACGCCGTCCCGTTCGGTGAAGGCGGTGCGCAGCGGCTCGTGCCGGGCCGCCACGTCCGCGAGGGCGGCGGCCAGGACCTCGGCGTCGAGCCCGCCCGTGGAGCGCAGGGTCAGTGCGTGGTCGACGCCCCGTGCCTCGCGGCCGGACTGCCACTGCCAGTCCTGGACGGGCGCGGCACGCAGCTCCGCAACGCCCTTCCGCCCGGCCGGGCGCAGTGCGGGCAGGGCCGCGGCCGCGCCCCGGGCGGCTGTTCCCGCGCTCTCCAGCGCACCGGCGATACCGGCGACGGTGAGCGCGTCGAAGACGTCCCTGATGCTGAGTTCGACGCCGAACTCCGCCCGGATGCGGCCGAGGAGCCGCATCGAGGCCATGGAGTGGCCGCCGAGCGCGAAGAAGCTGTCGTGCACCCCGACGTCGTCCAGCTTGAGGATCTCGCAGAACAGCGCGGCGACCCTGCTCTGGAACGGGGTGGCCGGGCGGGCGTCGCCCGTCATCGCGGACCAGTCGGGCGCGGGCAGCGCGGCGCGGTCCAGCTTTCCGTTGGGGGTGAGCGGCAGCGGGCCGTCCAGCGGTACGACCAGGGCCGGAACCATGTACTCGGGGAGCAGCCCGGCCATGTGGGCGCGCAGCTCCCGCGGGTCGGGTTCGCCGGACTCGGGCACCGCGTAGGCGATCAGCCGGACGATGTCGCCGTCCCGGTCCGGGACCACCGCGGCCTGGGCGACGCCGGGGTGTGCGGCGAGTGCCGCCTCGATCTCGCCCAGCTCGATGCGGAAGCCCCGCACCTTCACCTGGGTGTCGGCCCGGCCGAGGAAGTCGAGGTTTCCGTCACGGCGCCGGCGGGCCCGGTCGCCGGTGCGGTACATCCGGCTGCCGGGCGTTCCGAAGGGGTCGGCGACGAACCGCTCGGAGGTGAGTGCCTCCTTGCCGAGGTAGCCGCGGGCGAGCCCGCGCCCGGCGACGTACAGCTCGCCCACCACGCCCACCGGTACGGGCCGCAGCCGCTCGTCGAGCACGTAGGCGCGGGTGTTGGGGTCGGGCCGGCCGATGGGCACCCGGCCGGCCGGGCTGCCGCCGTGCTCGCGGGCGCGCCACAGCGTCGAGTTGACCGTCGCCTCGGTGAGGCCGTAGGCGCAGATCAGGTCGGCGGTGGCGCCGAAGCGGTCGAAGAGGTCCGGCGGCACCGTCTCGGTGCCGACCAGCACGGTCGATCCCTCGGGCAGTTCGCAGCCGGGCGGGAGCGCGGAGACCAGGGACGGCGGAAGGATCATGTGGGTGATCCGCCGGTCGGCGAGGAAGTCGGTCAGGGCCGGCCCCGCGACGCGTGCCTCATCGGTGATCAGTACGAGGCTGCCGCCGTGGCACAGCGCCATGGAGAGCTCGAACACGAAGACGTCGAAGCCGGTGGAGGCGAACTGGAGCACCCGGCTGTCGCGGCGCAGGCTCATCCGGTCGACGGCGGTGGCGACGAGGGACGCGATCCCCTCGTGGGGCACGATCACGCCCTTGGGGCGGCCGGTCGAACCGGAGGTGTAGATCACGTACGCGGCCTGGTCCAGGCCGGCGGGCCCGTCAGGTACGGCGGCCGGGGGCGGTTCCTCCAGTGCCCCGGCGGTGCCGGGGGCGTCCAGCAGGACGACCGGGACGCCCGCCACGTCCGGGATCTTCCCCGCGACGGTCTCGGTGCCGACGACCAGGGCCGCCCCCGAGTCCTCGATCATGTAGCCGAGCCGGTCGCCGGGGTGGATCAGGTCGAGCGGCAGGAACGCGGCGCCCAGCCTCATCGCGGCGAGCACGGTGGCGATCATGTCCACGGACCGGGGAACGGCCACCCCGACCACGCTCTCGGCGCCCACCCCGTGCGCGGCGAGCAGCCCGGCGATGCGGCGGGCCCGGTCGTCGAGCTGGGCGTACGTCACCGAGCGGTCCCGGTCCACCACGGCGACGGCGTCGGGCCGTTCGGTGAGCCTGCGGGCGAACAGGGCGGGCAGCGTCTCCTCCTCGACCTCGCGGGCCGTGTCGTCGAAGCCCTCCAGGACGGTCCGCCGCTCCTGGCCGGAGAGGATCTCGGCCCTGGACAGCGGCTGTCCGGGCGCCGCGACGAGCGCGGCGACCAGGGTCCGCAGCCGCTCACCGATCGCCTCCGCGGTCTCCCGGTCGAACAGTTCGGTGGCGAACTCCAGCCGGCAGCCGAGCGAACCGGGGCCGCCGTCCGGCGCGGTGTGCTCGGTGAAGCTGAACACCAGGTCGAACTTGGCGGAGCGGATCCGGAACGGTACGAACTCGACGCTCAGGCCGGGCAGCTGGATCTCGTCGCCGGTCCGGGCGTGATAGCCGACCATCACCTGGAAGAGCGGGTTGCGGGAGAGCGAGCGGGTCGGGTTGAGTGCCTCCACGACCGACTCGAAGGGCACGTCGGCGTGGGAGAACGCCGCCAGGTCGGTGTCGCGGACCCGGGCGAGGAGTTCGGTGAAGCTGGGGTCGCCGCCGAGGTCCGTGCGCAGCACCAAGGTGTTGACGAAGAAGCCGACCAGTTCGTCCAGAGCCTCGTCGCCGCGCCCCGCGATGGGCGAGCCGAGCGGGATGTCCGTCCCGGCGCCCATCCGGTGGAGCAGCGCGGCCACGGCCGCGTGCACCACCATGAACATGCTGGCGCCGGTCTCCCGGGCGAGCCGCTTCAGTCCGGCGTGCACCGGGGCGTCGAAGGCGATGTCGAGTTCGGCTCCGGAGAACGCCGGGCGGGCGGGCCTGGGCCGGTCGGTGGGCAGTTCGAGCTCTTCCGGGGCGCCGGCCAGGGCCGTGCGCCAGTGGTCCAGCTGCCGGGCGGCCAGGCTGGTCGGGTCCGCGGGGTCGCCCAGCAGCCGCTCCTGCCAGAGGGCGTAGTCGGCGTACTGGACGGGCAGCGGCTCCCAGTCGGGGGCCGTGCCGCAGCGGCGGGCCGCGTAGGCGGTGGCCAGGTCGCGCAGGAACGGCCGGTCGGACCATTCGTCGGTGGTGATGTGGTGCAGCAGCAGCACGACGGCGTGGTCCTCCGGCGACAGCTCCACGACGGTGGCGCGCAGCAGCAGTTCGGCGCCGAGGTCGAACGGCCGGTTGACGACCGTGTCGATGATGCCGGGCAGCTCGCCCTCCGTGGCCCGGAGTTGCTCCACGACCGGGTGCGCCTGCTCGGCGGGCAGCACCCGCTGGAACACCTGGCCGTCGGCGGCGGTGGAGAAGACGGTGCGCAGGGCCTCGTGGCGGGCGGTCACGTCGGCCAGCGCGGTGCGCAAGGCGCCCGGGTCGAGCGGGCCGCGCAGCCGCATGGCCAGTGAGAAGTTGTACGCGGCCGAGGTGCACTCGATCTGCTGGATGACCCACAGCCGCTGCTGGGCGTGGGACAGCGGAAGCCGGTCAGGCCGCTCGCCCGCGGTCAGCGCCGGACGGGCGGCGCCGTCGGTGCGGGCGGCGCGGGCCACCAGTTCCGCGACGGTCGGTGCCTCGAAGAGGTCCCGGATCGCCAGTTCGGCGTCGAGCGCGGTACGGGCCCGGCTGACCAGCCGGGTGGCCAGCAGTGAGTGCCCGCCCAGATCGAAGAAGTCGCTGTCGATGTCCACGCTGCCGGCGGGCAGTCCGAGCACCTCCGCGAACAGGGCGCAGAGCGTCTCCTCGCGCGGGTCGCGCGGGGCGCGGCCGGTGCCCGCGGCGGCGAGGTCGGGTGCGGGCAGCGCCCTGACGTCCAGCTTGCCGTTGACGGTCAGGGGCAGCGTGTCGAGGGTGACCAGCGCTGCGGGGACCATGTAGTCCGGCAGCCGGGTCTTCAGGTGGTCGCGCAGCCGCCGGGTCAGCGCCTCACCGGTCCCGGCGCCCTCCTCGGGCACCACGTAGCCGACCAGGCGCTTGCCGCCCGCCCGCTCGGAGACGACGACCGCCGCGTGCGCGACCTCGGAGTGTGTGGACAGGGCCGTGGAGATCTCGCCCAGCTCGATGCGGTAGCCGCGGATCTTCACCTGGTCGTCGGTGCGGCCGAGGAAGTCGATGAGGCCGTCGGGGCGCTGGCGTACCAGGTCGCCGGTGCGGTACATGCGCTCGCCGGGTTCGCCGAAGGGGTCGGCGACGAACCGCTCGGCCGTCAGCGCGGTCCGGTCGTGGTAGCCCCGGGCGAGGCCGGTACCGGCGATGTACAGCTCGCCGGGGCTGCCGGGCGGGACGGGGCGCAGCATCGGATCGAGGACGTGGGCGCGGGTGCCCCGGATCGGTACCCCGACCGTGGAGGTCGCGCTGTCCGCGGTGGAGGCGCCGAGTGTGTTGATCGTGTACTCGGTCGGCCCGTAGAGGTTGTAGCCGTAGGTGCCCTCGGTGCGGCGCAGCCGGGTCCAGACCGTGTCGGGGACGGCCTCGCCGCCGAGCAGGACGAGTGCGGGACGGTGTTTCCCGGCGGCCTCGTCCTGGTCCAGGAGGCCCTCCTCGATGAGGAGCTGGGCGTAGGTGGGCGTCACGTTGACCACGTCGATGCGGTGGCTGTCGCAGTACGCCACCAGTGCCTCCGCGTCGCGGCGCAGTTCCTCGTCGCAGACGTGGACCTCATGGCCCTCGACGAGCCAGAGCAGCTCCTCCCAGGACATGTCGAAGGCGAAGGACACGGTGTGCGCGATGCGCAGCCGCCGTCCGCCCGCCGAGGCGATGGCCGGGTCGAAGATCTCCTTCTGGTGGTTGTACTGCATGTTCGTCAGCCCCCGGTACGGGGTGACGACGCCCTTGGGGCGGCCGGTCGAGCCCGAGGTGTAGATGACGTACGCGGGGTGGTCGAGGCGGCCCGGCACCCCGTGCGCGAACGCGGGGCGCTCTGCGTCGGTGATCTCGTCGCCCGGCAGCGCGGCGAGTTCGGCGGCCACGGCGGCGTCGTCCAGCAGGAGTTCGGGCGCGACGGGGCCGTCCGCGTCGCGCAGGGAGGGGGCGACGGAGGTGGTGGACACCAGGCACAGCGGTCCGGAGTCGCGGGCCATCAGGCGCAGCCGGTCCGCGGGGTGGTCCAGGTCGAGCGGCAGGTAGGCGGCTCCGGTGCGCAGTACGGCGAAGAGCGCGGCCACCATCTCGATGGAGCGCGGCAGCGCGAGCGCCACGACCTTCTCCGGACCGGCCCCCCTGGCCAGCAGCAGCCTGGCGAGCCGGTTGACGCGGGCGTCCAGCTCCGCGTAGCTGAGGGCCCGGTCGCCGAAGACGAGCGCCACGGCGTCCGGGGTGCGGGCGACCTGGGCGGCGAGCAGGTCGGCGACGGTCTCGTCGGGCACCGGTTCGCGGCCGGTGCGCCGGGCGGCGGCCGTGGCGGTCCGCTCCGCGGGGAGCAGCAGATCGAGACCGGCGGTCAGCGCCCCGGCCGGGCCCGTGGTGTCGCCGTCGAGGTGCTCGGCCAGCCGGCCGAGTACCGCGGTGAAGCGGTCGAGGATCGTGGTCGCGGCCTCGGCGTCGAACAGGTCGGGCCTGGCCGCCAGGGTGATCCGCAGCCGGCTGCCGGGGGTGACGATCAGGGTGAGCGGGAAGTGGGTGCCGTCCACGTTGGACATGGCGGTGATGCCGTGCCGCCGGCGCAGTTCGGCCGCGCGGTCCTCGCCGTCGGCCGAGCGCAGCACGAACAGGGTGTCGAAGAGCCTGCGGTGTCCCGTCTCCTGCTGGAGTGCGCCGAGTCCGACGTACTCGTACGGCATCACGGCGGCGCGCTCGGACTGCGTCCGGCGCAGCAGGGCGAGGAGCGGCTCGTCCGGGGCGAACGCGACGCGGGCGGGGATGGTGTTGAGGAACATCCCGATGATTCCGGCCGCGTCCGGGACGTCGGCGGGCCGTCCGGCGACGGCGGTGCCGAAGGCGACGTCGGCCCGGCCGGTCATCGCGGAGAGCACCAGGGCCCAGGCCGCGTTCAGGACGGTGTTCAGGGTGAGCCCGTGGCGGCGGGCCGTGGCCCGCAGCAGCTCACTGGTCTCCGGGCCGAGCACGGTGTCGTGGTCCGCCGGGATGACCGGCCCCGTGTCGCGCCCGGAGGGGGCGAGCAGGGTCGGCTCGTCGAATCCGGAGAGCGCCCGGCGCCAGGCCGTGAGCGCGGCGCCGGTGTCCTGCCCGTCCAGCCAGCCGAGGTAGTCGCGGTACGAGCCGGGGGCCGGAAGCCCGGTGGCGTCGCCGGCCCGCTCGTACAGCGTGAACAGCTCCTCCAGGAACAGCCACGCGGACCAGCCGTCCCACAGGATGAGGTGATGGGTGATCACGAGCCGGTCCCGGCCGTCCGCGAGCCGGATGAGCAGCAGCCGGCAGAGCGGCGGCGCGGACAGGTCGAAGCGCTGTCGCCGGTCGGCGGCCAGCAGTTCCCGGGTCCGGCTGTGCTGCTGCGCCACGGGCAGTCCGGAGAGGTCCTCCTCGACCAGCGGGATCTCGGCGCCGTCCACGATGAACTGGACGGGGCGGGGCAGTCCGTCGGCGGTGAATCCGGCCCGCAGGCCGGTGTTGCGGGCCAGCAGCGTCCGGCAGGCGGCGCGCAGCCGGTCCGCGTCGACGCGGTGGTCGAAGTCCAGGGTCTCCTGGGAGAGGTAGACGTCGAGCGCCTCGCCCGCGTCATAGGTGGCGTGGAAGTACATGCCCTCCTGGAGCGGGGAGAGCGGCCAGATGTCGTCGACCGGGAGCCCGGCGGTGGCGGTGACGCGGCCGGTCTCCTCCGCCGAGAGCACCAGGCCGCCGAGCGGGGCGGGCTGCTCCGCCTCCGGCTCCGGCGACGGCCCGGTGCCCGTGGCGGAGGTCAGCTGGGCGAGCAGGGCGCGCAGGGCGGGGTCCACGTCGGCGCCGGACTGCTCCTGGAGGGCCAGCACGGCCTGGAGGGCGGCGGCCGCCGGTCCGGCCTCCGCGGCGGTCACGGTCACGGCGTCGGCGGGGGCAGCGGCCGGCTCGGGGGGTGCGGCGGCGGGGGTGGCCGGCTGTGCGGCGGCGGCCAGGGCGGCCGGGGTCCGGTGCTCGAACACGTCGCGGGGGCCGATCACCAGCCCGTGGGCGCGGGCCCGGGTGGCGACGGTGATCGAGCTGAGGCTGTCGCCGCCGAGGACGAAGAAGTCGTCGTCCACACCGGTCCCGGGTACGCCGAGCACTTCCGCGAAGATCTCGCACAGGGCGCTCTCGCGCTCGTCGCGCGGGGCCCGGCCGCCGGTCAGGGGGGCGGGTGCCGGGGACGGCAGGGCGTTCTGGTCGAGCTTGCCGCTGGGCGTCAGCGGCAGGGTGTCCAGGGCCAGGACGGTGCCCGGCACCATGGGCGCGGGCAGCGCCTCGGCCAGCGCCGCGCGCAGGGCCGCGGCGTCCAGGACCGTGCCGGGCTCGGGCACGGCGTAGCCCGCCAGCGCGCCGTCACGGACGATCACCGCCCCTCGGGCGACGCCCGGCAGGGCGGCCAGGGCGGCCTCGACCTCCCCGAGTTCGATGCGGTTGCCCCGGATCTTGACCTGCCGGTCGGTGCGGCCGAGGTACTCGACGGCGCCGTCGGCGCGGCGCCGCACCAGGTCACCGGTGCGGTACATGCGCTCGCCCGGTCCGCCGAAGGGGTCGGCCACGAAGCGTTCCGCGGTGGTGCCCGGCCGCTCGTGGTAGCCCCGCGCCAGCTGCACCCCGGCGAGGTAGAGCTCCCCCGGCACCCCGTCGGGGACCTGGCGCAGGTACGGGTCCAGTACGTGCAGCCGGGTGTTCCAGACCGGGCGACCGATGGGCACGGCCGGCCCGGCGTCACCGTCGTGGACGTAGGCGAAGGAGGTCACGTCCACCGCGGCCTCGGTGGGCCCGTAGAGGTTGTGCAGCGGGACGGGGGCCCGTCCGGAACCGGAGGTCAGTTCCGACCAGTCGGCGGCCTGGGCCCCGGTGAGGGCCTCGCCGCTGCAGAACACCCGCCGCAGGCTCGCCGGCCAGTCCGGGTGCTCGGTGCCGGGCTCCAGGGCCTGGGTGAACGCGGCCAGCATGGACGGTACGAAGTGCAGCGTGGTGATCCGCCGTGCCCGGATCAGCCCGGCCAGGTAGCCCGGGTCGCGGTGGCCGCCGGGGCGGGCGAGGACGACGGCCGCGCCCTCCACCAGGGGCCAGAAGAACTCCCACACGGAGACGTCGAAGGCGGCCGGGGTCTTCTGCAGGACCCGGTCGTCCGCGCCGAGCCCGTACTCCCCCTGCATCCACCCGAGCCGGTTGACGACGGCCCGGTGGGTGACGGTGACGCCCTTGGGGCGGCCGGTGGAGCCGGAGGTGTAGATCAGGTAGGCCGGGTGGTCCGGACCGGCGTGCCGCACTGGGGCGTCGGGGACGGCCTGGTCCCGGTCGTCCGGCTCGTCGCGGTCGACGAGGAGCAGGCCGGTGCCGGGGACGCCGGGCAGCCGCCCGGCCGCCTCCGCCGTGGTGACGACGGTACGGGTGCCGGAGTCACCGAGCACGAGGGCGACCCGCTCGGCGGGGTAGTCGAGGTCGACCGGCAGATAGGCGGCGCCGGTCTTCAGGACGCCCAGCAGCGCGACCATCAGTTCGGCGGAGCGGGGCACGGCCACCGCGATGTACTGCTCCGGGCCCGCCCCGCGTGACCTCAGCCGCCGGGCCAGCGCCTCCGCGCGCCGGTCGAGTTCGGCGTAGGTCAGCGTGGTGTCCTCGAAGACCACGGCCGGGGCGTCGGGGGTACGGGCCGCCTGCGCGGCGAACAGCGAGGCGAGCGTGGCCTCGGGGACGGGCCGTGCGGTGGCGTTCAGCCCGGCCAGGTGCGCGTGTTCGCGCTCGGACAGCAGGCCGGTCCCGGCGACGGTGCGGCCCGGCTCGGCCACCAGGGTGCGCAGCAGCGCGGTGAACCGGTTGGCGAGGACGGCCACGGTCACCTGGTCGAAGCGGGCCGCGTCGTGCTTGAGGCGCAGCAGCAGCCCGTCGCCGCCGGGCTCGACGACGAGCGCGAGGGGGTAGTGGACGGCGTCGGTGACGTCGTTGCCGGTGATGCGCAGCGCGTCCGGGCCGTGGTCCGCGGGCGTCCGCGGGGCCGGGTGGTTCTCGAACACCACGAGGGTGTCGAAGAGTTCGCCGCCGCCCGCGATCCGCTGGATGTCGGCCAGTCCGAGGTGCTGGTGGTCCAGGAGCGCCGTGTGCTCGTCCTGGACGCGGCGCAGCAGTCCGGTGAGCGACTCCCCGGGCCGCAGGACCACCCGGGCCGGGACGGTGTTGATGAACAGGCCCACCGCGGAGTCCAGGCCCGCGACCTCGGTGGTGCGGCCGGAGACGGTGGTGCCGAACACGATGTCGTCGCTGCCGGTGAGCGCGCCGAGCAGCAGCGCCCACGCGCCGTGCATGACGGTGCTCAGGGTGAGGCCGTGGGTGCGCGCGTACGTGGTGAGGGCGTTGGTCAGCTCTTCGGGCAGCCGGGTGTCCACCTGCTCCGGCCTGGCCGGAGTCCGCGCCCCGTCCGCCGCCGCGGCGGGCGGGGCGAGCCGGGTCGGCCCCTCCAGCCCGGACAGCGCCTGCCGCCACGCCTGCCGTGCGCTGTCGCGGTCCCGGGTGGCCAGCCACGCCAGGTACGGGTGGGGGGCGGCCGGTGCGGGGAGTTCCTCGCCCCGGTAGGCGGCGGTGAGTTCGCGCAGCAGTACGGAGACCGACCAGCCGTCCGCGACGATGTGGTGCAGGGTGAGCAGCAGCCGGTGCCGGTGGCCGTCCCGTACGAGGGTGGCGCGCAGCAGCGGTGGCCGGGCCAGGTCGAAGGGCTGGGCGCGGTCGGTCCTGAGCACGTCGTCGAGGGTGGTCTGCGCGGTGTCGGCCTCCTGCCACGGCAGGGTGACGTGGCCGGCGAGGCGCTGGACGACCTCTCCGCCGGGCAGCTGGCGGAATGAGGCACGCAGCAACGGGTGCCGGTCCAGAAGCAGTTGGAGTGCCCGGCGCAGCCGGTCCGGGTCGACGAGCCCGTCGAGTTCCAGGAGTTCCTGGACGAGGTAGAGGTCGGCGGTGCCCGAGTCGAACGCGGCGTGGAAGAAGAAGCCCTCCTGGAGCGGGGAGACGGGCAGCGCGTCCTCGTCCAGCCCGTGCGCGGGGGCCGGCGGGGCGGTTGCCGTCCCCGCGGCGCGGGCCAGGGCCTCGACGGTGCGGAGCCGGAAGACCTCGCGCGGGGTGATCGCGAGACCGGCGTCGCGGGCCCGGTTCACCAGCTGGATGGCGACGATGCTGTCGCCGCCGAGCTCGAAGAAGCTGCTCCGGACGCCCACGGCGGGCAGGTCGAGCAGTTCCGCGAACAGCGCGGCGAGCGCGGTCTCGGCCGGGCCGGTGGGCGCGTCGGTCCCGCTGACCGCCGTCCACCGGGGCTCGGGCAGGGCGCGGGTGTCGAGCTTGCCGTTGGGCGTGAGCGGGAGGGGCCCGTCCAGGACCACGACGGCGGTCGGCACCATGTGGTCCGGCAGGGCGCCGGCCACCTGGGCGCGTGCGGCGGTGACGGCGGCCTCGGTGGCGGCGGCGTCGCCGTCCCCGGCCAGGTAGGCGACGAGGCGCTTGACGCCCCGGTGGTCGTCGCGGACCAGGACGGCGGCCTGGGCGATCCCGGGGGCGGCCATGAAGGCGCTCTCGATCTCGCCCGGCTCGATACGGTGCCCGCGGATCTTGATCTGGCCGTCGGCCCGGCCCAGGAACTCCAGATTGCCGTCGGCCCCCCAGCGGACCCGGTCGCCGGTGCGGTACATCCGGCTGCCGGGCTCGCCGTACGGGTCGGCGACGAAGCGTTCCGAGGTCAGGGCGGACCGGCCCAGGTAGCCGCGGGCGAGGCCGCGACCGGCGACGTACAGCTCGCCCTCGACGCCCACCGGGACCGGCCGCAGTGCGGCGTCCAGGACGTAGGTGCGGGTGTTGGGGTCGGGCCGGCCGATGGGTGTGGGACCCGGCCGGCCGGAACGGGCCATCCACAGCGTGGAGTTGACGCTGGCCTCGGTCAGCCCGTACGCGACGACGACCCGGAGCCGTCCGGACCAGCGGGCGATCAGCTCGCCCGGCACCGCTTCGGTACCGACGACGAGGACGGCGCCCTCGGGCAGTTCGCACTCCGGCGGCAGCGCGGAGACGAGCGACGGGGGCAGGATCATGTGGGTGGCGCGGTGGCGGGCGATGTAGTCGGTGAGGGCGGGCCCGGCGACCCTCCGCTCGGCGGGGACGACGATGATCCGGCCGCCGACGCACAGCGACATGATCAGGTCCCAGACCGTCACGTCGAATCCGACGGAGGCGAACTGCACGACGCGGCTTTCCGAGGTGACGCCGATCCGCTCTGTGGCCGTGGCGATGAGGCTGCCGACGCCGTCGTGGGTGACGATCACGCCCTTGGGGCGGCCGGTGGAGCCGGAGGTGTAGATGACGTAGGCGGCCTGGTCGAGGACGACCGGGGTGCCCGGGTCTGTGCTGTCCTGGGCGGCGAGGGCGGCGGCGGTCTCCGGGTCGTCGAGCAGCAGGAGGCCGGCGTCCGACGCCGGGAGGTGGGGCGCGAGGTCCCGGACGGTGAGCACGGTGGTGGCCCCCGCGTCGGACAGCATGTAGGCGGTCCGGTCCCGGGGGTGGTCGGCGTCCAGCGGGAGGTAGGCGGCTCCGGCCTTCATCACGGCGAGCAGTGCCACCACGAGTTCCGGGGAGCGCGGGAGGGCCACGGCGACGACGTCGGCGGCGCCCACACCTCGGGAGGCCAGCAGCCGGGCGAGCCGGTTGGCGGCGGCGTTGAGCCCGGCGTAGCCGATCTCCCGGTCCTCGCAGACGAGCGCCACGGCCTCCGGGGTGCGGCGGACCTGTGCCTCGAAGGCGGCCGGCCAGGACAGTTCGGCCACGTCGCACGGGGAGACGGCCAACTCGCCGATCAGCCGGTCTCGTTCGGTGCCGGAGGTCAGCTCGATCCGGCCCACGGGCAGGTCCGGGTGGCCGGTGAGGGCGCGCAGCACGGCGCGGAAGCGGAGTTCGTGGTCGCGGAGGGTCCTGGCGTCGCAGAGGTCCGCGTCGGCGTCGAGGTGGACGGTGACGGCGTGGCCGTCGCGGCTCTCGGAGAAGGCGAAGGCCAGGTCGCTGACCGGGCCGAGCCACTCGGGGCGGAGTTCGGTCCGCAGCCCGTCGAAGCCCAGCTCCTCGCCCCTGGGCAGGATGTTGACGGTGGGGCCGACGAGCTCCCGGACGCCGTCGACCAGTCCGAGGTCCCTGGCCAGGTGCTCGGCGCGGTGGCGTCCGTGCGCGGCCGCATCCGAGATCCCCCGGCGCACGTCCGCGACGAGGTCCGCGCCCGTGGTGCCGGGGCGGACGGTCAGCCGCAGCGGGACGATGTTGGACACCATGCCCGGGACGACGGCGGATACGGGGTCCTGGCGGGCGGCGACCGGCAGTCCGAGGACCAGGTCCTGTTCGCCGGTGGCCCGGTGCAGGTATGCGGCGACGGCCGCGACCAGCAGCCGGGACGGCCGGACCCCGGCGTTCCCGGCGGCGGTGTGCAGCCGCTCGGCGTCCTGGCCGGTGAGTTCGACGGTGCGCCGCAGCCGCCGGGCCGTCAGGGAGTGGCCGCGCTCGACGAGGCGGACCGGCTCGGGGCGGGCGGCCAGGTGCTCCAGCCACCAGGCGCGGTCCGCCCCGTGCTGCGCGGAGCCGCGGTACGCCCGGTCGGCGTCCGCCAGCCGGGCGGGGGCCCAGTCGGGCCGGGCGGGGGCCCGGGTGCCCAGGGTGTAGAGCTCACCGGCCCGGCGGGTGACCAGCGTCACGCCCATGCCGTCGAGCACGATGTGGTGGTAGCGCTGGTACCAGCGGACATGGCCGTCCGCGAGCCGCAGCAGCGCCTGGGCGAAGAGCGGTGCCCGGTCCAGGGGGGCGGGACGTTCGCGTTCGGCGGCGGCCCAGTCGGCGGCGGCCGCCTCGGGGTCCGGGGCGTCGCGCAGATCCACGACGGATACGTCGAAGGGGACGGCGGCGGGGTTCTGGCGCGGGCCGCCGTCGCCGTCACCGGGAGTGAACTCGACGTGCAGGCAGCCGGCTTCCGTGACGGCCTGCCGGACGGCGGCGGCGAGCCGGCTGAGATCGGTGGAGCCGTGCAGGTCCAGGGCGAAGACGATGTTGTAGGCAGAGCTGTCCGGCTCGGTCTGCTGGGCCGGCCAGATCCCGGCCTGCCCGCCGGTCATGGGGATTCCGGTAGCGGAGGTGCGGTCCGACTCGGCGTCAAACATCGTACGAAATGGCCTTTCCCTGATGATGTACGGCAAGGAGAGGACGTCCCTTCCGATGGCGTGCCGGGCCGGCACGCCATCGGAAGGGCACCCCTGTGCGGTCCTGCTGAGGTGGGGCGGTGCGCTACTTGACGGCGGTCAGCAGCGGCACGATCTCGTCGATCGCGTAGGGAATCGAGAGGACGGTGTTGAAGGAGAACGCGGCGCCGATGTCCGGGTCCTGGTAGGGCACGAACAGATCGCGCTTGTCCTTGCTCACCTTGAGGTTCTTGTAGAGCGGCTCGGCCTTGATCCGGTCGTTGGCGTCGGTGCTGGAGGTCACCCAGACCAGGCGGTCGACGTCGAGCACGTTCAGCTTCTCGGAGCTGAGTTCGGCGGCGTTCCAGCCCGGCTTGGCCAGCTTGTCGATCTCCGGCTTCAGCTTGAAGCCCAGCTCGGAGAAGAAGATGGACTTGGGGTCCGTCTTCGTGAACGCGGAGTACTTCCCCGCCTCGAAGCTGTCGGCCACGGCGAGGGTCTTCGCGGCGAACTCGGGGTGCTCGTCGCGGACCTTCTTGAAGTCGGCGTCGATGCCGGTGATCAGCTTCTCGGCCTGCGCCTTCTTGCCGAGCGACGCACCGATCTGCCGGGTCATCACCTGCCAGGAGGCGCCGTAGTCGGGCAGGTCCTTGGGCTGGGCGACGACCTTGGTGAACTTGGAGAGCGTCTCGTACTGCTCCTTCTTCATCCCCGAGTACTGGGCGATGACCAGATCGGGCTTGAGTGCCGCGATCTTCTCCATGTTGTACTCGTCGCGCTCACCGACGATGTCCGGTGTGTCCGACCCCCACTTGGCCTTGGTCCAGGGCCACTTGCCGTACGGCTTCTCCTTGAACCAGTCCACGGAGCCGACGGGCTTGATGCCGAGTGCGAGGACCGCGTCCTGGTCCGAGAGGCCCAGGGTGACGATCCGCTTGGGCTCCGACTCGATCGTCGTGCTGCCGTACTTGTGCTGGACCGTCACCGGGAAGGCACCGGACTTGGCGCCCGCCTCCGCCGAGGCGCTGGACGACGCCTTGTCGTCGCCGCCCCCACAGGCGGCCAGAGCGACGGCGGCGACGGCCGCGACTGCCACTCGGGGGGCGAATCTGACGAGCCGCGTCAGTGCGGGGCGTGTACCAGTGGACACGGATGTTCCTTTCAAGGGGTCTTCACTGTGCGTGCCGGGCCCGCCGTGTACTTCCGTACGAGCGGCGGGCAGGCGAAATGTGGGGGGGCGGACCGATGGCGGGCCGGGAACGGGGGCGGTCAGGGCGCGGCGACGCCGCCGGCGAGCGGGCGGGGTCCGTCCGAGACGCCCTTCAGGCCGCGCTCGACGATCGAGTCGAGGATCTCGCCGACCCTGATCGCGGTGTTGGACAGCAGCGAGGAGGTGATGCCGTGGGTGTGCTCGGTGCCGCCCTGGAGGTAGATGCCGCAGCGCAGTTCCTCGTCCGTCGCGATGCGGTAGTCGCGCTCGACCCGGACCCGGCCCTCCTCGTCGCGGTGGCAGTGCCGTGCGACGTCACCGAGGAGGCTCAGGGGCTCGACGGGGCTGTAGCCGGTGGCGAGGACCACGACATCGGCCTCCAGCGTGCTCTCCTCGCCGCTGACCAGGGAGGTGACGGTGGCCCTGACCTTGTCCCCGGCCTCCTCGACTCCGGTCAGCCGGGAGATGTTGATGAAGCGGAGCCGCTCGGTACCGAGCACCTTCTCCTGGTACGCCTGGCGGTACAGGTCGTCGATCAGGTCGATGTCCACCACGGAGTAGTTGGTGTTGCCGTGGTAGTCCATCAGCTTGCGCTTGACGTCGTCCGGGGCGGTGAAGTACTCGTCGACCGCCTCCGGGTCGAAGATGCGGTTGGCGAAGCTGCTGTCGTCGGCCGGGCTGTAGCCGTAGCGGGAGAAGACCGCGCAGACCTCGGCGCGCGGGAAGCGGCGGTGCAGGTAGGCGACGTTCTCGGCGGCGCTCTGTCCGGCGCCGACCACGACGAACCGGGCGGGCTCCGTGCCCTCCAGGGCGTCGACCTTGGCCAGCAGGTCGGAGTTGTGCCAGACCCGGTCGGTGCGCTCGACACCCTCCGGCATCAGCGGGCGCAGCCCGGTGCCGACGACGAGGTTGCGGGCGCGGTGGACCACCGTCTCGGTGCCGGAGCGGGCCGTCACATCGACGTACTCCACCACTCCGTCACGCAGGACGGGCTCTACGGAGATCACGTCGTGGCCGTAACTGACCATGTCGTCGACCTTCGCGGCGGCCCACTCGAAGTAGTCGTGGAACTCCACGCGGAGCGGGAAGAGGTTCTTGCCGTTGACGAAGTCGATCAGCCGGCCCCTGCTCTGCAGGTAGCGCAGGAAGGTGTATTCGCTGGACGGGTCCCGCAGCGTCACCAGATCCTTGAGGAACGACACCTGCATCGTCGCGTCGTCGATCAGCATGCCGCGGTGCCAGCCGAAGGCGGGCTGGCGCTCGAAGAAGTGTGCCGTGACCGCCTCCTGCCTGCCCACTCGCGCGTTGTGCTCGCTGAGCGCGATCGCCAGGGCCACATTGGACGGCCCGAAGCCGATCCCTATGAGGTCGTGAATCAGAGGTGCGTCGCCAGGATCAACCTGTGACATGTCACTCCCATCGTGCGGGACAGCCGCCTGTCAGGCGTGGACGAAAAGAACGGGACGCGGGCACACCGAGAGCGGCGGCCAGTCGAACTTAGGTAAAGCTAACCTGACTTCAACGACTCTGTCGACCAGACAAAACCGGACCAATTACCAAGTGCCCTACCTAACGCACCAGAAATCAGGGCCCGTTGCGCCATTAGGTAAGGCTTGCTTTACTTGGCGTCGATCAGTCGCTCACCTGAGGAGGAACCCATGCGGGTCGCCATGTTCGGTTACCAGACCTGGGGCCACCGCACCCTGCGAGCCCTCCTGGAGTCCGAGCACGACGTGGTGACAGTCGTGACGCATCCCAAGAGCGAGCACGCGTACGAGAAGATCT
This sequence comes from Streptomyces sp. NPDC088730, assembly GCF_044751215.1. Lineage (NCBI taxonomy): Bacteria > Bacillati > Actinomycetota > Actinomycetes > Kitasatosporales > Streptomycetaceae > Streptomyces > Streptomyces sp. NPDC088730. The sequence goes on along the minus strand of NZ_JBIVLK010000005.1, from coordinate 406,801 downwards.
GGAGCGATTCCGTAGCGGACCTGGCCGAGGAGCACGGCGTCCCGGTGATCATCCGCAACAGGCCCGACGACGAGGAGCTGTTCCGGCTGCTCCAGGAGGCCGCTCCCGACATCATCGTCGCCAACAACTGGCGCACCTGGATCCCGCCGCGCATCTACGACCTGCCCCCGCACGGCACGCTCAACGTCCACGACTCGCTGCTGCCGAAGTACGCCGGGTTCTCGCCGCTGATCTGGGCGCTCATCAACGGCGAGACCGAAGTCGGCGTCACCGCCCACATGATGGACGAGGTGCTCGACGCCGGCGACATCGTGGACCAGCGCGCGGTGAAGGTCGAGCCCGGTGACACCTCCGTGGACCTGTTCCACAAGACCGTCGACCTGATCGCCCCGGTCACCATCGGCGCGCTGGACCTGATCGCCTCCGGGCAGACGGAGTTCACCCGGCAGGACCGCTCGCAGGCGACGTTCTTCCACAAGCGCGCGGAGGAGGACATCCGCATCAACTGGGACTGGCCCGCCGAGGTGCTGGAGCGGCTGGTCCGCGCCCAGACGTCGCCCTACCCCAACGCCTTCACCTTCCACCGCGGCAAGCGGCTGGAGGTCATGTCCGCCGTCGTGTCGGAGGGCCGGTACGGCGGCACGCCCGGCCGCGTCTTCTACCGCGAGGGCGAGGGGGTCGTGATCGTCGCCGGCGCCGACGCGCGCACGGGCCTCAACCACGGTCTCGCCATCACCCGGGTGCGCACGGAGGACGGCCGGGAGCTGCCCGCGACCGAGTACTTCACCTCCATGGGCGGGTACCTCACCAGCCGCCCCTGAGCACCACGGAGCCCGGCCGCCCGACACCGCGGACCGGCCGGGCTCCCGCGCGCTCCGGCGTACCCCCCGCCGCGCCGCCATGCCTCCGCGCCTCCGAGGACGGCCGGCGCGGGATGGCTCGGGCGGAGGAGAGCGCGTACGCCGGCGGCCGGTCCGTGAAGAGCAACCGGCTCACCACCGCTGCGGCGGTGACCACGGTGCTGCGCGGGGGCGCCGGCATCACAGCGCAGGGAATCGGTGACCTGCTGCGGGCTGTCCAGCCGGTGGGGTGGGGCAACCCGTGGGCGTCCTCGGCCGAGCCCGCGATCGAGGACGTCCCGGATCCGGCCCAGAAGGTGTTTCCCCTGGACGGCGGCGGGATGAGCACCCTCCCCGACGGCCCTGTTCACGACACGGAAGCCGCGTGGGATGGCGGTGGTCCTCCGACTGCTCGGCGATGCAGCGGTCACGGGTGGGCACCAGGGTGCCGTCCACGATCGTCCGCAGCCGGCCTCGAAGACTCCGACAGCGGCGTGAGTTGACGCAAAATCAGGTCCGCACGCCAGTAGCCGCGACCAGCAGTGCCCGGCCCTCCACTGGCAGGCCCCGGCGCCGCCGGGCCCGGTGCGTGGCGACGGTCAGCTTCGCCGGCGGAAGTCCAGCATGCAGAAGACCTTGTCGTAGCGGTGTTCGCCGACCGCGACGAAGCCGGGGAGACGGCCGTATTCGGTGAAGCCCAGTGACCGGTAGAGGTGCAGGGCACTGGCGTTGTCGCCACGGGCATCCAGGGTGAGGACCTCGATCCCCGTCTCCCGTGCGTCAGCGATCAGGGCGGCGGTCAGTGCCCTGCCGACGCCACGCCCATGGGCAGCAGCGTCTACCGCGATCTTCTCCAGATCGGCGTGAGGCCGGTGGGTCGGTCGGGTGTATCGCAGCCAGTACCCCAACCCGACAAGGCGACCGTCGAGGTAAGCGGCACGCAGGGCCGCGTCCCCGGCCTGCACCGCGGAGACGACGTGGCCGAGAAGCTCCACCACGTCTTCCCGCGAGGGTGGTTCGATCCAGCCCAGCGCGGCACCTCCCCCGACCAGGTCCGCCAGGATCCGGTGGGCCGACTCCGTGAACCGGGCCTCCAGCTCCGGATCGGATGTCAGCTCCTCGGCGTCAAGGATGACGGGCTCAGTGGTCATACCGCTGGTCATGGCCGGATTCATGACCAGCAGCCTAGCCAGCCCGGGGCCCGCCGGGACCCCGTGCTCCAGCTGGTCCGCGACTGAACCGCGTTCCTGGCCGGCGCCACGGTGTCCGCGGCGGCGCCGGAGCCCTCAGGAGTGCTGCGGGCCGCCGGCGCCGGGCGCGTAGCGGGCGAGCATCGTCGAGACCGCCTCCTCGACGGCGTGGCCGACGTCGGCAGGTGCGGGGCTCCAGTCGGCGAGCAGCATCCGCGGCCACAGGACGTAGTTGGCGATCATTCCGAGGAACTGGTTGGTGGCGCTCTCCGCGTCGGGTACCACCGCGGTGCCCGCGGCGTGCTCCGCCTCCAGGTAGTGCTGGACGGAGATGAAGTAGGGCAGCTTGCCCAGCTCGAACTGAGCCCGTCCCAATTCCGGGAATCGCGGCAGTTCGGCGATGACGATGCGGAAGAGGGCCGCCATCGCGGGCCGGCCGATCAGGTCGGCGTACTGGCGGCCGATCGCGCTCAGGCCGGCGCGCAGGTCCCCGGGCTGTGTCGCGGGCGCCGCCGGGTCCGGCCCGCCCTTCCAGTACTCGGTGACGATCGCCTCGAAGAGCGCCGCCTTGGTGGGGAACTGCTTGAACAGCGTGGACTTCGAGACGACCGCTTCCTGCGCGATCTTCGCCAGCGAGGTCCCGTCGTAGCCCCGCTCCAGGAACAGCTTCGTGGCCGCTGCGGTGATCGCCTCGCGCTTGCGCTGAGCGAGTCGTTGATGGTGCGCGGAGAGTCCTGCGGTCATGGCCCCAGTATGCCCCATCGCGAGGCGAGTCACTTGACTCGCCACTACGCAGGTGCTTACGTGGACAGGGGGAGGCGAGTCGGTCGACTCGCCTCCGGTCGCGGGAGTCCTTCCCGTCGGCGTCGTTTAGTTCCCGCGAGGAGAAGCACTCATGGAGTCAGGCAGGATCGCAGTGGTGACCGGCGGCAATCGCGGGCTGGGCCGGGCCACGGCACAGGCGCTGGCCCGGCACGGGCTGCGCGTCATCGTCACCCACCGCGGCGACGCGCAGGGGGCCGAGGAGACGGTGAACAGCGTCCGGGAATCCGGCGCCACAGCTGCCGCGCTGCGGCTGGACATCAGTGACGTCGCCTCCTTTCCCGCCTTCGTCTCCCACCTGGCCGCGCAACTGGAGCGCTGGGACGCGACCCGGCTGGACGTCCTGGTCAACAATGCCGGGATCGGGCTGTTCGGACCGCTGGAAGCGGTCACGGTCGACGACTACGACGCGGTGATGGGCACCAACGTGCGCGGCACGTTCTTCCTCATCCAGGCGCTTGCGCCCGTGCTGGCCGACGGGGGGCGGATCATCAACGTCTCCTCTTCCCTCAGCCGCCACACCAGCGCCGGCACCTCGGTCTACTCGGCCTCCAAGGCGGCGGTCGAGGTCCTCAGCCGGACCTTGGCCGTGGAGCTGGGGGCGCGCGGGATCCGCGTCAACTCCATCGCGCCGGGGCCGACCGCCACCGACTTCAACGGCGGCGCCATGCGGGACGACGCACAGATGCGCGAGGGCTTGAGCGCGCAGACCGCGCTCGGCCGCGTCGGCGAACCACAGGAGATCGGCGACGCCATCGCCGCGCTCGCCTCGGAGGACCTGCGATGGGTCACCGCCCAGCGGCTCGAAGTGTCCGGCGGCGCCCTGCTGTAGGGGCTCGCGTTGATACCGCGAGAGTCCCCGCAGAGCCACCCGGCCAAGGATCCGGGACGAGCCAGAACCTCGCCGTCACCGGACCCGCACCCACCGACCGGCCGACCCATGGCGACCCGCCGGGGGCTCCGTCCGGGTGACCGGCGAAGAGCGCAGGTGCCGGAGCTGATACTGCGGACCGAACCGTCGCTCCACGGCTCCGCGGCCACCCGTCACGAGCAGGCATTAGAGTGCGATGAGAGGTATGTGCGCGTCTATCCCCTGCCGCGCACGGAAAGGGATGGAAGCCGTGCATGGAGAGTACAAGGTGCCCGGCGGCAAGCTCGTCGTAGTGGATCTGGACGTCGAGGGCGGCGCGCTGCGCGACGTACGGGTGGCCGGGGACTTCTTCCTGGAACCGGACGAGGCGATCCAGGCCATCGACACGGCGCTGGAGGGGGCCCCGGCCAACACCGGCACCGCGGACCTCACCGCCCGGATCGACGCGGCGCTCCCCGCCTCGACCGTGATGTTCGGCCTCACCTCCGAGGGCATCGCCGTCGCCGTACGCCGGGCACTGGCCCACGCCACCGAGTGGAGCGACTACGACTGGCAGTTCATCCACGAGCAGCCGCAGTCCCCCGCCCTGCACATGGCCCTCGACGAGGTCATCACCGCGGAGGTCGCGGCCGGACGGCGTCCGCCGACGCTCCGGGTCTGGGAGTGGGACTCGCCCGCCGTGATCATCGGCAGCTTCCAGTCACTGCGCAACGAGGTCGACCCCGAGGCCGCCGCCCGGCACGGGGTGAGTGTCGTGCGCCGGGTCTCGGGCGGCGGGGCGATGTTCGTGGAGCCGGGCAACACCATCACCTACTCCCTCTCCGTCCCCGACGCCCTCGTCTCGGGGCTCTCCTTCGCCGACAGCTACGCCTACCTCGACGACTGGGTGCTCGAAGCCCTCGGCGACATGGGCATCAAGGCCTGGTACCAGCCGCTGAACGACATCGCCACCGAAGCCGGAAAGATCGCCGGCGCGGCTCAGAAGCGGATCGTCGGCTCTGACGGCGGCCCTGGAGCCGTCCTGCATCACGTGACGATGTCGTATGACATCGACGCGGACAAGATGCTGGAGGTCCTGCGGATCGGCAAGGAGAAGATGTCCGACAAGGGCACCAGGAGCGCCAAGAAGCGCGTCGACCCGCTCCGCCGCCAGACGGGCCTCGCCCGGGAGCAGGTGATCGAGAACATGATCACCTCCTTCCGCAACCGCCACGGACTGACCGCCGGCGGAGTCACAGCGGAAGAGATGGCACAGGCGGAGAAGCTGGTGCGGACGAAGTTCGCCACCGAGGAGTGGACCGCCCGGGTGCCGTAGGGCCGTTCACCGGGAGCAGTCAGCGCCTCCGGTTCACCGGACGTGACCAGCCCCGGCTCCGGGACGAACACGGGGAGTCGGGCGCGGTCCCGGGCACCCCCTTGCCGGAAGGACGCCCCCGGCGCGGTGGACTTCTCCGTCCCGTGCGCACCCGGCCGCACGGCCCCCGACGCGGCACGTGCGGCGAGGGCCCACGCCCCGCTCCCGCACGGGACGCCCTCCGGTGCACCGGACGCGTGCGAGCGCGCACGGCGCGAGCGGCTCCGGTCAGCAAGCGCCGGACCCGCTGATCACGGGCGTTGCCCACCCGCGTGTTCAGCACACCCGCGGCACGGCCGGCGGACGGTGTTCGTACCAGCGCCGGTCGGCCTCCAGCTGGGCGGCCAGCGAGATCAGCCGCTCCTCGCTGCGGGAGGGGCCGAGCAGCTGGGCACCGACCGGGAGGCCGTCGGAGGTGAACCCCGCGGGGACGTTGATCCCCGGCCAGCCCAGCACGTTCCAGGGCCAGGCGTATGGGCAGGCCTCCGCGATCGCCACGTCGGTCCGCCAGGCGCTCAGCCCGTCGAAGCTGCCGATGCGGGGCGGCGGGAGGGCGGTGGTCGGAGTGAGCAGCACGTCGAATCCCGATCCGGCCCGCCCGCGCGGGGGGTGGAACAGCGCCCCGATCCGCCGGTGCTGGCGCAGCTCGCGCTCCCTGGCCGCCCGCACCACCCGGCCGCCGAGCCGGGTGCCGGTACGCAGGGCGCTCCGGGTGCGCGCGTCCAGGAGCGCGGGGTCGGGATGGCGTGCGGCGAGTTCCGCGATCCCCGCGGTGGCTCGGGGCACGAAGCCGAGGCCGATCAGCCCGTAGCGGGGGCGGGCCTCCTCGACGTGGTGGCCGAGCGCGGCCAGCGCCTCCGCGAGGGCGGCGACGGCGCGCCGTACCTCCGGGTGGGGCGCGGTCCTGGTCAGGGTGAGCGGCGGCCGCCAGGCGACGGCGATGCGCAGCCGGCCCGGGTCGCGGCGGGCGGCGGCGCGGGCCTCGACGGGCGGCGGGCGGTGCGGGTCGTCGGGGTGCGCCCCCGCGACGGCGTCCAGGAGGAGGGCGGCGTCCTCGACGGTCCTGGCCAGCGGCCCGTTGACGGTGAGGCCCTGGAAGGCGTCGCTGTGCGGGTGGACGGAGATCCGGCCGCGCTGCGGTTTGATGCCGACGAGATGGGTCCAGGCGGCCGGGATGCGGACGGACCCGGCGCCGTCGGAGCCGAGCGCTGCGGGCACGAGACCGGCCGCGACGGCGGCCGCGGATCCGCCGGAGGAGCCGCCGGGGGTGTGGCCGGTGTTCCAGGGGTTGCGGGTGACGCCGAAAGCCGGCCCCTCGGTGAACGGCCACTGGCCCAGTTCGCAGGAGTTGGTCTTCCCGACGATCACCGCCCCGGCGGCGCGCAGTCTGCGTACGGCCTCGCTGTCGGCGGTGGCGGCGGGCAGCTCCCCGGCGCAGCCGAAGTAGGTGGGCATCCCGGCGACATCGGTGTCGTCCTTGACCGCGACGGGCACTCCGAGGAGCGGCAGCCGTTCGCCGGCCGCCAGCCGGCGGTCCGCCTCGGCCGCCTCGGTGAGTGCGGCCGCTGCCCGCAGGTGCCGGAAGGCGTTCAGGGTGCCCTGGCTCGCCTCGATCCGGCCGAGGGCCTCGGAGACCAGCCGGGTGGCGGTGGTGCGCCCGTCCGCCAGGGCCCGTGCGCTGTCGGCCAGCCCGGCCGGGACCGCCGCGTCCGTCTCGATGGACTCCGCTGAGGACATGTGCTGCCCGCCTCCCTCGTACCGTCAGGTGCGCGCACCCGTCCGCCCGGTCGCTACTGGAGGGTAACGAGTCGGGGCGGTGCGCTCAACCGTCCGGCGGGAGTGTCGGATACCGCTTGCCGGAGCCGCGGTACGGCCGGCTCCCGGGCCCGGGGTGCGGGGCCGGCACGCGCCGGCTCCCCCACCCCCACGGCCGCTACGGAGCTACGGCTGCACCGTGATCTCACCGATTCCGGTGCCGAGCCCGGCGCAGTGCGCGGTCGACTGACCGGACTGGCCCGGGTTGAGCGTGACGTGTTCGCCGTCCACGTCCGGGGACCAGCCGCAGACCAGGTGCACCCAGAAGGTCTGCGTCGCGCCACCGTTGTTCCGGCACAGCGCGTAACCGGTGTAGTCGTCGACGGCGTGCTTGCCCGTCTCGCAGGACAGCCCCGGGGGCGTCGCCGCCGGGGCCGCCGCCGTCGCCGTGGTGGCCAGGCCGGCGGAGGCCGCGAGCACCGCGGTCAGGCCCGCGACGGCGGTGCTCCGCAGCATGGCCGCGGACAGATTCCGCATGGTCTTCCTCATGGTTCCCTCTCGGTCGTGACGAACCGGCTGTCCTCGCAGCCGCCCTCACCCCGATAACCGAATCCGCTCCGGGACGTCACGCCGGGCACCCGTCCGGGTGCCGGTTTCTCCGTCGGGCGGCCGTCCCTGCCCCGGCGTACGCTCGGAAGACCGGACCGCGGACCTCACCCGCGCAGCCCCGCCACGACCCTTCGAGGAGGCGACGTGACCGGTCCACATCTCGGCACACGCCCGGCCGCATGGACCGCGGCGATCGTGCTCTCCGTCACCGGCGGCGGTCTCGTCGGCGGCGGCGTGGCACACGCGGACGACATCGACACCCTCACCGCCCAGCAGGTCGCGGACCGTGCCCGCGACGCCCTGCTCGGCGCGCACTCCATGCACCTGAGCACCCGCGGGGACCTCGGCGGGGGCAGTACACCGATGTCCCTGGAACTCACCCTGGACCGGAGCGGCAACTGCGACGGCTCGGTGGACCTCGGCAACAGCCAGGGCTCGGTTCAGATCGTCAAGCGCGGCAACGACGTCTGGGTCAAACCGGACACGGACTTCTGGAAGAACCAGGTCCCGGACGGCGGCCAGGCCTTCGCCGCGATCCTGAACGGCCGCTACATGAGGGCCTCGGCCACCGACTCCCGGCTGCTCCCGCTGACGAAGGCCTGTGATCTGGACACCTTCCAGAAGCTGGTCAGCGACAACGCGGACAACGAGACCGGCACGCTCAACAAGGGTGCGAAGACCACCCTCGGCACGGCGCCGGTCGTACCGCTGACCAGGATGCGGGACAACAGGACGCTGGTCCTGTACGTGGCGGCCACCGGAAAGCCGTACCCGCTGCGGCTCACCCTCCGGGGCGACGGGGCGGACGCGACCGTGGACTTCTCCGCCTTCGACAAGCCGGTGCCCACGTCAACCCCGCCACCGGATCAGACCTTCGACATCAACGCACTGCTGGGCCGCTCGACGGGGACCGCGTGACGCGCGGGCTCCCCTCCCCCGGCAGGGTACGTAGCCCCTGAGGTAGCGGGTGCCATGAATCCGGGCCGCGACGCACCGTCGTCGCGGCCCGGATTCATGGCGTCGCGCTCCCGTGAAATCAACGCGGCAAAACATCCGCCGAATAGGTGTGTGCCATCCAGGATGCAGGGCACCCGAACTTCTGAGAGCGCGTCACCGACTATTTCGGAGACGCCGGACGACTCCACAGTTCTGGTGGTGGAGCAGCGAAGAATCTCAATGAGGGAGCAATTTATGAGTGACAACATCTGGGGCTACCAGCCGACCACGGGCCACACGGCGGGCACTGACCTGATCGGTTACAAGGTCGAGGCCACCGACGGAAGCATCGGCAAGGTCGACAAGCACTCGGACAATGTCAACTCCTCGTACATCGTGGTCGATACAGGTGTCTGGATCTTCGGCAAGCACGTCATGCTGCCCGCCGGTACGGTACGCACCGTCGACCAGGCCGAGCGCAAGATATTCGTCGACCTGACGAAGGACCAGATCAAGGACTCCCCCGAGTTCGACAAGGACAAGCACGTCGGTGACGCCGGATACCACGAGCAGGTCGGCGGCTACTACGACAGCTACCGCCGCCCCTGACCGCGCGGCACCACCCTCCCGCCAGGGCCGGCCAGCAGATTCTGGCCGGCCCTGGCGTGCGCGTACAACGGCCCCGGCGTGTGCGTACCCACGGCGCCGGCCGGCTCCGCAGCGGGAATACCGCTCCTCACCGGAGTGCCGGCGTCCATGACGGTCTGCTTTTCCTCCACCTCGGCCTTCACCCCATACCCGGGGTCATTCCATTGAAGCGGGATACCCATTCCTTGACCGCCCCAGAAATCGCGAGGATCCCGCTCCGACGGAATTCGTTCCGTCGGCCTCACGTGCGGCCAACCGAAAGGAGCGGCCGGACGTGATAACCGCCACCGGTGCGGTCTACGCGTGTCTCGGCATCGGCGTCCTGCTCGCCGCGGTGCTGCCCCGACTGCTTTTCCGCCTGCCGGTCTCCGTTCCGATGGTGTTCCTGGCAGCGGGTACCGCAACGTACTTGCTGCCGCTGCCTCTTCCCTCGGTGGACCCCTTCACGGACCGGATCTGGGTGGAGCATCTCACCGAGCTGTGCGTCATCATTTCGCTGATGGGCGCGGGGCTGGCCATCAACCGTCCCTTCGGGTGGCGGCAGTGGTCCACTACCTGGCGGCTGCTCGGGCTGGCCATGCCCCTGACGATCGGTGCCACCGCGCTCGCGGCCTGGTGGCTGCTCGACTGGCCGCTGTCCGTCGCACTCCTGCTGGCGGCCGTGCTGGCACCGACGGACCCGGTACTCGCCTCCGAGGTGAGGGTCGGCGAACCGACGGACGCCGAGTACGACGAGGACGAGGTGCGCTTCGCGCTGACGAGCGAGGCCGGCCTCAATGACGGGCTCGCCTTCCCCTTCGTCCTGGCCGCCGTCGCATTGGCGGCGGCCGGCGACGGCTGGTCCACGGACTGGGTCTCGCACTGGGCCCTGAACGACGTCCTCCTCAGGATCGGCGTCGGCCTGGCAGTCGGCGTGGGCGCCGGCCTGCTGCTCGGGCGGATGGTCTTCCGCTCCGACACGCGGTCCTTCCGGCTCTCCGAGAACGGCGGAGGCTTTGTGGCGCTGGGAGCGACGTTCGCCTCCTACGGCATCACCGAGTCCCTGCACGGTTACGGCTTTCTCGCGGTGTTCGTGACTGCCTGCACCGTGCGCAGGTTCGAGCACGGCCACGGCTATCACAAGGTCCTGCACGAGTTCACCGACCAGATCGAAAGGCTGCTGATGGCCGTCCTGCTCTTCGGAGTGGGCGCCTTCGTGGCCACGGGGGCCCTGAGCCACCTCACCTGGCGGGGCGCCGTCGTGGGCCTGCTCCTCCATCTGCTGATACGGCCGGTATCGGGGTGGTTCGCACAGTTCGGCGGGCTGGGCGGCCGGAAGGAGCGCCTGGTCACCGCGTTCTTCGGGATCCGCGGAATCGGGTCCCTCTTCTATCTCGCCTACGCCTGCGGCAAGGGCGACTTCGGCGCGTACCAGAACGAGATGTGGTCGGTGGTGGTCTTCACCATCCTGGTGTCGGTCCTCCTCCACGGCGCCTCCGCGCCTCCGGTGATCGCCCACCTCGACAGGCTGGGCGACAACGCGCCGCGGAGCCGGACCGGGTGACGCGCCATCGGCTCCCGGCAACCGCCCGGACGCCCCTCCACCCCGGGCCCGGGGGCCGTCACCGGCCCCCGGGCCTTCAGCCGCGTCGCGGGCTCAGACGTTGTCCCTCGGAACGCTCTCGTTCCAGGTGCGGGAGAAGACCCTGCGGCCGTCCTCGTAGCCGTCCAGCGTGGCATCGACGTGGAAGGCGTTCTCGTCCGATGTCAGGAGGGTGCGCGTCTCCACCCGGACATCCCAGGCGGGGCGCCTGAACCGCATCGTCCAGGCGGACTCCCCGCTCACCGATCCGAAGTCGTCCGCGACGGAGGTGTACCGCTCGACGGCCCGCAGTCCGACCTCGATCCCGTTCTCCTCGTACCGCTGCAGTCCGCGGTCCTTGATGATGTCGAGCGAGGAGTGGTAGTCGACCAGGTTCCTCGACACGGTCCAGGCCTGTTCGGGCTCGGTCAGCTGGGTCACGTCCGGCGGTGCGCAGCCCTCGGGCTCGCCGAAGGGCTGCGGGGAGTCGTCGATCGGGGTGTCCGTGGGGCGGATCGGCAGGGTGAGGGAACTGCCGTCCTCGTGGACGCTCAGGAGGGCGGGCTCGGGCGCCGGCCAGACCAGCGGCCAGTACGAGGTGGAGAGCGAGAGCCGGATGCGGTGCCCGGCCGGGAAGACCTGAGCGACTCCGTTGAGGGGGATGCGCACCCGGTAGGTCCGGCCCGGCTCCAGTGGTCCGGGGCTGTCGCCCTCCCGGTGCGCGAGGTTGAGCACCCCGTAGGTCACCCTGGTCGCCCGGCCGTCGGCCGCCACGTCGGACAGCCGGACGGCGATCTGCGCCGCCTCCTTGGCCGAGGACACCACGAGTTCGACGGCGGGCGCGCCGAGGATCTCGACGCGTTCGGCCAGCGGCCGGGTCTCGAAGACGAGTGAGCCGCCGTCCTCCTCGCGCTGGTCGTACGGCAGATCCGGCGGGGCGTTGTACGAGGCCCACTTTCCGGCGAACTGCCCGACCGAGAGCGGCGACCGCACCGTGTGGACACGGCCCGCGGATCCGCCCTCCCGTGCGGAGTCGGGCTCCTCTCCGGCGCGCACGATGGTGCGGTCGCGCAGAGGGTGCGACACCTCCTGGATGTGCGGCGAGGGCCAGCTCGGCTCCCCCACCCAGCGGCCCGGACGCTCCTCGTAGGAGGTGGACGGCGGCACGCTTTCCTGCATCCAGGCGCGGATCATGGGTCCGTCCATCGCGCCGTTGTCCACGCCCTTGAGCCAGTGGTCCCACCATCGGACCACCTCCTGGAGGTAGCCGATGGCCGGCCCCGGCTCGCCGAGGTGGGGCATCTTGTGCGACCAGGGGCCGATCAGCCCCTTGCGCGGCACCTGGACCCGGCTCAGCAGCCGGGTGACGGCGTTGGAGTACCCGTCCGCCCAGCCGCTGGAGGCCAGCACGGGGCAGCGCAGGGCCTGATAGTCCTCACTGAGCGACGCGTGGCGCCAGTACGCGTCCCGGTGCTGGTGGCGCAGCCATTCGAGGACCCAGGGGCGCGCGGAGTCCAGCCGTTCCCGCCACATGTCCCGCCAGCGCCCGCCGACCACCGCCGGATCGGGAGGGCAGGTGGCGTAGGCGAACATGGTCCCGGCCTCGGCCAGGTTGTCGGAGAGCATCGCACCGCCGAGATAGTGCATGTCGTCCGCGTACCTGTCGTCCGTGAAGGACGCGATGACGATGGCGCCCAGACTCGGCGGCTGCCGGGCGGCGACCTGGAGGGCGGCGAACGCTCCCCAGGAGATGCCCATCATTCCGGTGGTTCCGTCGCACCAGGGCTGCTCGGCGAGCCAGGCGAGCAGTTCTTCGAGGTCGCGCTGCTCCCGTTCCAGGTACTCGTCCAGCAGGACACCCTCCGATTCGCCGGTGCCGCGCAGGTCGACGCGTACGCAGGCGTAGCCGTGCCCGGCGATATAGGGGTGGTGGATCGCGTCGCGGGTGGAGGTCAGATCGTTCTTCCGGTACGGAATGGCCTCCAGGATCGCCGGGACCGGCTCCCGGCCGGAGGTGACCGGACGCCAGATCCTCGCTGACAGCCGGACCCCGTCCGACATCCTGATGGTGACGTGGTCCTCCCGCTCGACCGCTTGGGGAAGCCGGTCGACGTATCGCATACCGATGGTGTGCTCCTTTCCGCTCGGGGCCGTTTCAGGACGTCTTCAGGACGTCTTCTCGTCACGGCCGCCCGGTGCGGTGTCGTCGAAGGTGAGGCCCAGGGCCGCGACGCACTGGTCGAACTTGCGTCGCAGGCCCTCCTCGTCGTCCGCCCCGGTGAAGATGTGGGCGATCTCGTAGCTGTAGCTGTCCTGCTGGGACACCGAGGAGAGCTTCTGACCCTCGGCGGGCACGACATCGATCCGCACCCCGGGTATCCTCCGCTCGATCTCGGCGAGCTCGTCGGGCGTGGGCACCTGATGCACCGTCCCCTCCCCGAACCACCTGTAGTACCACTTGGCGGCCACGCCGTACGGGCCCTTCCCGCTGGGCAGGGCGGGGTCCTTCCCGAGGGCGAGACTGATCATCCGGTGGTGGTTGGGGGCGCCGTCGACGTAGTCGAACAGCTCCGCGTGGGACTGGGAGTGCCGTGGGTTGATCTCCAGCAGGCTGATGTCACCGGTCTTGGGGTCGTAGAAGTACTCGATGCTGAAGGTGGCGGAGTCCATGCCTATCTGTCGCATGGTCCGCTCGCTCACGTCGTGCAGTTTCCGGATCACCGAGGACGGCAGCGCGCTCGGGTACTGGTGGCGCAGGAAGCAGGAGGAACCGGAGTAGTTGATCGAGTCGAGCACTCCGTAGACGGTCACCTCCCCGTCGTTCACATATCCCTCGACCGCCACCTGGATGCCGGTCATCGCTTCCTCGGCCAGACAGACCTGGCCTCCCACCCCCGCCATTTCCGGCGGAAGGTCCAGGAGTTCCAGTACCGCGTTGAACGGCCTTCCGACCCGGTCGATGCCCTCACGGATCTTGTTCACGGCCGCCCGGAACTCCGTCATGTCCGAGACGCCGTATGCCAGTTCGGACGAGTAGGCAAGGGCGGGCTTGAGCCACATGGGGAAGCTCACGCCATCGGGCGGCTGAGGATCCGCGCTGCTCAGGTCCACCCGTCCGAATTTCGGGTACGCGTCGATCACCTTCTGCTGTTCCAGCCGGCTCCAGTACTTGTGCTCGCATTTGACGACGGACTCAAGGCTCGTGGTGCGTGTGCCGTACTCGCTGCCGAGCATCGGTACGAGCGTGCTCACGGGGAAGTCCCAGTAGCCGACGATCGCGTCGATGCTGCCCTCGTGCGCGTCCAGGATCTCGCGGGCCCGGCTCATCAGATCGGCCACCGAGACCTCGCCCTCCTGCAGCTCGCCGATGCTCAGCAGGGGATGGAAGCGGTACGTATCGGATTCGGGGACGGATTCCAGAGTCGGCAGATTCGACTCGTCCAGGCCGACTATGAAGATGTTCTTCCGCTGTACGGGCACGGTGTGGTCCTCTCATGGGGTCCACGGCGCGTACCCGCCACACAGGCTTCAAACCGAACCGCCGGTGGCGCCGGTCAGTCGGAGAGGGCGGGGATGATCTCGGCGCCGTAGGCGTCGATGGTGGCCTCGCGGGCGTCGTGCATGTTGTAGACGGCGAACTGGTCGACGCCCAGATCACGCAGGGCCCGGAGCTTCTCGATGTGCGCCGCCGGTGGTCCCAGCAGGCAGAACCGGTCGACGATCTCGTCCGGCACGAAGGTCGTGTCGGGGTTTCCGGCCCGGCCGTGGTGGCTGTAGTCGTACCCCGCGCGTCCCGCGATGTACGCGGTCAGCGCCTCGGGGACGAGACCGGAGTGCTCGCCGTACCGGGTGACCAGGTCGGCCACGTGGTTGCCGACCATCCCGCCGAACCAGCGGCACTGCTCGCGGGCGTGGTCGAGATCGTCGCCCACATAGGCGGGTGCGGCGACGCAGATGGTGACGGAACCGGGGTCACGGCCCGCCTCCGCGGCCGCCTCCCGGACCGCTTTGATCATCCATTCGGTGAGGAAGGGGTCCGCGAGCTGGAGGATGAAGCCGTCAGCCTTCTGCCCGGCCAGCGCGAGCGCCCTGGGCCCGTACGCGCCCATCCAGACGGGCAGCCGGCCGTCCTTGACCCAGGGGATCCGGATCGGCTGCCCGTCGACCACGGCCTCGCGCCCCTCCGCGAGGTCGCGGATGGCGTCCATCGCCTCGCCCAGCCTGGCCAGCGTGTTGGGGCTGCGGCCCGCCACCCGCATCGCGGAGTCGCCGCGGCCGATGCCGCAGACCGTCCGGTTGCCGTACATGTCGTTGAGGGTGGCGAAGGTGGAGGCGGTTACCTCCCAGGTGCGGGTGGAGGGGTTGGTGACCATGGGCCCGACCACGAGGCGCTCGGTGTGTTCGAGGATGCGGCTGTAGATGACGAAGGGCTCCTGCCAGAGCACCGCCGAGTCGAACGTCCAGCCGTAGCGGAAGCCGTTGCGTTCGGCGCGGCGCATCAGGCCGACGACGGCCGAGGCGGGCGGGTCGGTCTGCAGGACGAGTCCGAAGTCCATGCCGGGGTACTCCTAGTCCAGGTACTGACAGGTGGCTCGGGGGGTGTACATGCCGTGGCCGGCGCGGCCGGTGAAGGTGCGGCGGTCGATGACGACCTCACCGCGCGAGAGCACGGTCTCCACCTGTCCGGTGAGCCGCTTCCCCTCGTACGCCGAGTAGTCGACGTTCATGTGGTGGGTCTCGGCGGAGACGGTCTGTTCGGCGGCCGGGTCGTAGATGACGATGTCGGCGTCGGCCCCGGGGGCGATGGTGCCCTTCTTGGGATAGAGGCCGAACATCCGGGCCGGCGAGGCGCAGGCGATCTCGATCCAGCGGCGGCGCGAGATGTGGCCGTCCACGACCGCCTGGTGCAGGAGGTCCATCCGGTTCTCGACACCCGGCATGCCGTTGGGGATCTTCGAGAAGTCGCCGCGTCCCATCTCCTTCTGCCCGGAGAAGCAGAAGGGGCAGTGGTCGGTGGAGACGACCTGGAGTTCGTTGTTCCGCAGGCCCCGCCAGAGCGCCTCCTGGTGCTCCCTGGGCCGCAGCGGCGTGGAGCAGACGTACTTGGCGCCCTCGAAGTCCGGCTCCGCGAGGTTGTCGGTGGAGAGGAAGAGGTACTGCGGGCAGGTCTCCCCGAAGACGGGCAGCCCCTTGTGGCGGGCGGCCGCGACCTCGGCAACGGCCTCGTCGGCGGAGACGTGCACGATGTACAGCGGGGCCCCGGCGACGCGGGCGAGCTGGATGGCGCGGTGGGTGGCCTCCGCCTCCAGCGCCACCTTGCGCACGTCTCCGTGGTGGCGCGGATCGGTGCGGCCCTCGGCGAGCGCCTGCTCGACCAGGACGTCGATGGCGATGCCGTTCTCCGCGTGCATCATGATCAGGCCGCCGTTGGACTCGGCCCGCTGCATGGCGCGCAGGATCTGGCCGTCGTCGCTGTAGAAGACCCCGGGGTAGGCCATGAACAGCTTGAAGGAGGTGACGCCCTCCGCCACCAGCAGGTCCATCTCCTTGAGCGAGGAGGCGTTCACGTCGGCGAGGATCATGTGGAACGCGTAGTCGATGGCGCAGTTGCCGTCCGCCTTCGCGTACCAGGCGTCGAGCCCTTCGCGCAGGGAGCGCCCCACCGACTGGATGGCGAAGTCGACGATGGTGGTGGTGCCGCCCCAGGCGGCCGCCCGGGTGCCGGTCTCGAAGGTGTCCGCGGCGTAGGTGCCGCCGAACGGCATCTCCATGTGGGTGTGCGCGTCGACGCCGCCCGGGATGACGTATCTGCCGGTGGCGTCGATGGTCCGCTCTGCGGTCCAGCTCGCCGCGGCTTCGGTGCCGTGCGCGGCGAGTGCGGCGACGCGGCCGCCCTCGACGAGTACGTCTGCGTGGATCTCGTCGGACGCGGTGACGACGAGGCCGCCGTGGATGACGGTGCGGCTCATGTACCCCTCCTCACTGTGGCGGAATGGGTCTACGCACGTAGACCGGTGCGTGGTGAAGAACGTAGAAGTGGGTTGCCCACTGTGGCAATACCGCTGCGGTCAACCGCTGAAGACGTTTCCGTTTCAGCCGTCCGGCACTCCACCGGCCCAGCGCGGCGCCCCGCGCCCGGCACCGGACGGGCGAGTGGAGCGAGTCCGTGCGGGGGAACCCTCCGGACGGCGGCGGCAGTTCGGCCCGGACCCGGAGAGCGGTCGCCTAGCTTCGCCCCATGATCAGAAACGCAGTCATCGCCTCCGCCGCCCTCTGCGCCTTCCTGGCCGGCGCTCCCCCGGCCGCCGGGGCCCCCGTCCCGTCCGACGACTGGCAGCGGATCGGCTCCGGCGTCCTGGGCGGGGTGAGCGGTATGGCGCTCGTCGAGGGCGCGCCGGTGGGCGAGGGCCTGGCCGACGCGGTCGCCGTACGGGACAACAGCGGGGACCACGAGAGCAGGGTGGCGGCGCTGCGGCTGCGGCCCGGCCGGGCGCCGGCCGTCACCGAACTCCCCTGGCTCGGCGTGCTCCCCGCGGACCTGGAGGCGCTCGACGCGGTGCCCGGCCGCGCCGGCCACTACATCGCTGTGACCGGCGGGGGCGACGCGTACCACATCGTCGTGGCGGACGGCTGGGTCACGGTCAGGGGCGGACCCGTCGCGCTGCCGGGCCGGCACGACGAGGACGGCTACGGGAGCTTCGCGCTGCACCGCGACGGTTCGGGCCGGACCTTCGCCGTGTGGGCGACGCGGGGCAGCGGCCCCCGCGAGGCCGTCGTGAGCGCCTCCTCGGTACGCGTCGGTACCCGCGGCCCGGAATTCGGCACGGTCACGGCCCGGCAGGTGTTCTCCGTACCGTTCCCGAACGAGGACGAGGTCCGGCACGTCAGCGATCTGAAGGTCCTGGCCGACGGCACCGTCATGGCGTCGTCGGCCTCGGATCCCGGTGCGGACGGCGGGCCGTTCGCCTCCGCCGTCTACGACGCCGGCCGGCTCACCGTGAACGCGGCCCATGACGCGGTGCTGCGTGTGAAGCCGAGGAACGACCTCGTACCGTTCGCCCTGTTCACCAAGCGGGACAACCGGAGGATCGAGGCCATCGCCTTCGCGCCGGGCAGACAGGCCGTGTGGGGCACCGACGACGAGAACGACGGAGGCTCCGTGAAGTTCGACGCCGTCGGGCGGTAACCGGCGGTCCGAGGACAGGCCCCGGGGGGCGCCGGACCGGCGGCGCCCCCTCACGGGATCACTCCGCCGCCCGCAGCGCTTCGGCGAGGATCGCCGCCCCCTCCTCCGCCTCCGGGATGGAGAGCGAGAGCGGCGGGGCGATCCGCAGCACGCTGGTGTTGTGGCCGCCGCCCTTCCCGATGAGCAGGCCGCCCGCGCGGGCCGCCTCCAGCACGGCCGTGGCCGCTTCGGGGTTCGCCTCGTCCGTGCCGGGCCTCACCAGCTCGACGCCGATCATCAGCCCCCGGCCGCGTACCTCCCGGACACACTCCGACCCCGCCGCGATCGCCCGCAGCCGCTCGATGAGCAGCCCGCCGACCCGGCGGGCGTTGCCCTGGAGATCGTGTTCGAGGAGGTACGAGAGGTTGGCGAGCCCGGCGGCCATGGTGACCGGTGAACCGCCGAACGTCGAGATGGAGTTGGCGTCCAGGCAGTTCATGACGTCGGCGCGGGCGATGACCCCTCCGATCGACATGCCGTTCCCGATGCCCTTGGCGAACGTGACGATGTCGGGCGGACCGTTCTCCGCGTGGGCCTGCCAGCCCCAGAAGTGCTCCCCGGTGCGCCCCCAGCCGGTCTGCACCTCGTCGGAGATCCACAGGATGCCGTGCCGGTCGAGGACTTCGCGGAACGCCGCGTACAGGCCGTCGGGCGGTGAGGTGAACCCGCCCACGCCTTGGATGGGCTCCGCGATCAGTGCGGCGGCGTCCCTGGTGTGGCCGAGCAGGTCCTCCAGGTCCGCCACGCAGGCCGCGATGAACTCCTCGTCGCTCAGGTGCGCGTACGGTCCGCGGCCGCGGACGCCCCCGTGCACGTACAGCGTCTGGAGCGGGGACAGGGCGGTGGGCGACCATGCGTGGTTGCCGGTGATGGAGACGGCGGAGAAGGACCGGCCGTGGTAGCTGTTGCGCATCGCGAGGATCTGGTTGGACCTGCGGTACGCGGTGGCCAGCAGCAGCGCCGTGTCATTGGCCTCGGTGCCCGAGGTGGTGAAGAAGACCCGGGCGTCCGGGATGCCGGAGAGGCTGACCACACGCTCGGCGAGCTCCACCATCGGCCGGTTCAGGTAGAGCGTGGAGGAGTGGATGATCCGCCCGGCCTGCTCGGTGACCGCCTTGGTGACCTCGGGCAGCGCGTGGGCGGTCATGGTCGTGAGGATGCCGCCGAAGAAGTCGAGGTAGCGGTTGCCGTCCGCGTCCCAGACGTGGCGGCCCTCGCCGTGGGTGATCTCCAGCGGATGCCGGTAGTAGAGAGCCAGCCACTCCGGGCTGACGGCGAGATGGCGGTGGTGCAGGCTGCTCACAGCTCGACCAGTCCCTCGTACGCGTCGGGGCGGCGGTCCCGGTAGAACGCCCACTGCCGGCGGACCTCGTCGATCAGCCCGAAGTCGAGGTCACGGACGAGCAGTTCCTCTTCCTTGTCGCTGGCCACGTCACCGACGAACTGACCCCGGGGGTCGACGAAGTAGCTCGTGCCGTAGAAGTCGTTGTCGCCGTACTCCTCCTGGCCGACGCGGTTGATCGCGGCGATGAAGTACTCGTTGGCGACGGCGGACGCCGGCTGCTCCAGCTGCCAGAGATAGCCGGACAGGCCGCGCGAGGTCGCGGACGGGTTGTACACCAGCTGGGCACCGTTCAGGCCGAGTTGGCGCCAGCCCTCGGGGAAGTGCCGGTCGTAGCAGATGTAGACGCCGACCTTGCCGACCGCGGTGTCGAAGACCGGCCAGCCGGCGTTGCCCGGCTTGAAGTAGTACTTCTCCCAGAACCCCTTGACCTGCGGGATGTGGTGCTTGCGGTACTTGCCGAGATACGAGCCGTCGGCGTCGATCACGGCGGCGGTGTTGTAGTAGAAACCGGACTGCTCGACCTCGAAGACCGGGACCACGATCACCATGCCGGTCTCCCTGGCCAGCTCCCGCATCCGCTGTACGGTCGGGCCCTCGGGCACCGCCTCGGCCCAGCGGTAGTGCTCGGGTTCCTGCACCTGGCAGAAGTAGGGGGCGTTGAACACCTCCTGGAAGCCGATGATCTTCGCGCCCTGCCGGGCTGCCTCGCGGGCATGTTCCTCATGTTTGGCGATCATGGATTCGGTGTCGCCGGTCCAGGTCGCCTGGACGAGTGCGGCGCGTACGACGTGGGACATGAGCTGCTCCTTCGACGCGGCGTCAGAGAGCCTCTTGGCAGTTTCTACGCCCGTAGACACAGGCGTAGAGGAGAACGTAAGCCCCGTCACACAGCGGGGCAAGACCATCGCCGTGAACCAGCGGAGTCGATCATGTTTCGCACCCGTGCGGTCCAGCCCGGGGGCGCGGGGCCCGGCACGGGTCGTGCGCACGGGCCGGACAGCCCTCAGCCGATCCCCGCGACCCGCAGCGCGTGGACGACGTCCCGCTCGCGCGCCTCCGACACCCCCCGGGCCGCCGCCAGCAGTCGCGGCACGAGGCGGCGCGGATCGCCCTCCGCGACCCTGGCCGCGTCCTGCGGGGTCCGGACCCGGACGAAGGCACCGAGCAGCGCCTGCGCCTGGGGGCCCCGGCCGGCCCGGTCGAGGGCGGTCACGGCGTCGGCGATCTCGGCGGCGGGCCGCGCCACGCCCTGGCGCAGCAGCCGGCCGCAGTCCTCGGACCTCCCCGCCTCCGACAGCGCGGCGGCCGCTGCCGCCAGTGCGGCCGGAGGCAGCGAGGAGACCTCCCACAGCAGGGTGGCCCAGTCCGCGTCGAGCCCCGCCCGCTGGAGCTCGGCCGCGAGCACCGGCAACCGGTCCGCCGGCCGGCCGGCCGCTTCGCAGAGCACCCCGTGTGCCTCCCCGCTGCGGCCCTGGGTCCGCAGCCGGAGCAGCGCCGCGACGGTGTCCCGGGCCGCCTTCCGCGCCTCGGGGTCCACAACGGCCTCGGCGGGGCCCTTCCGCACGCCGGGCGCGCCGCCGAACCGGGCGCCGCGCGGCACGGCGGCCGCCATCGGCGGCACGGGCAGAACGGGCACCACGGAGCCGGTGCTCTCCTCGTCCGCGTCCAGACCGGCGAACCGGGCACCGCGAGGCCTTCTGCGCACAGGCGCGGCGGGGGCGGGGCGGGAAGCGGGAGCGGGGACGGCAGCGGGAGCGGCCGGAGCGGCCAGCCCGGACGCGGGCACGTGGTCCCGAGCGGGTGCGGACGGAGCGGCCGGCCCGGACGCGGGGCCGGCGGGAGCGGACCGGTCGGCCGCAGCGGGGGCCGGGGCGGGCGGCGGCGGCTGGGTCTCGGGGGCGTCGTCCGCTACCGCCGCCAGCCGTCGGCGCAGCTCCGCACAACGGGCGGAGGCGCGTTCGTGGTCGTCGCGGGCCCAGGCCGACGCCTGGGCGTCCAGCTCGCCCGCCACCCCGCTCCCGTGGGCCGCACGCAGCCGCTGGGCGGCATGCGCCTGCTCCCGCAGCATCAGCTCCAGCCGCTCCACGAGCTGCTGCCGCCCGCCGGGGCGCCGGTCGTGGGCGGCGGCGGAGGTGGCGTGGAGCTCGGCAGCCCGCGCCGACTCCCGTCCGGCGAACACGTCGCCGCGTACCGTCGCGAGATCCACCAGGAGCGAATCCACCACATCCCAGGGCGGGATCTCGGCGCCCTCCAGACAGGCCCGCATCCCTTCCGGGTCACGTTCACGAAAGACGCCGTACCAGCCCCGGGCGGGGTCGAGCAGCCGCGTCAGATACCGCAGGTAGTGCGCGAACTCGCCCAGGGACACCGCATGTTGATGCACTGTCATTTCCGCCTTCGGCCGCCGTCGGCTGGAACCTTCCAGTCCGCAGGCATTCGACCGCAGGCGTGTTACGGGACGGCTACGCGCTCTTTTCGGAACCGGTGCGGACGCCGCGCGGCCCCGGCCGCGCGTGCCCCGCGAGTACGCCGGTACGCGCGGGCGCACGCGTCCGGTGTGTCAGAAGGTGATGGCGATCCCGGTGTGCGGCCGCTTGCCGAGCCGGAAGACCAGCGCCGGGTAGTCGAGCAGCCAGTACTTCCAGGTGTACTTGCGGCCGATGGCCTTGCGCACCGCGCTCATCTCCTCGGCGTCGACCAGCCGGCCGGTCCCCTCGGCACTCGGGGCGCCCTCCGCGATCCGGCCGCGTACGTCACAGACCGTGACGAGGACGCGGGGGTTCTTGCGCAGCCGCTTGACCTTCCACGAATCGGCCTTGGTCCAGATGAGCAGCTCGTCCCCGGCGACGGCCGCCCAGACCGGGGTGGCTACGGGAGTGCCGTCCTTCCGGTACGTGGTGAGGCTGACGTACTCACTGCGCGCGAAATCCTGGAGACTCATGGCGCAACCTTACGCACCTCGCGCCCCGGTCCGCCGCACGGCACGAAATCCCCAACAGCCCCCGGCCGCAGCCGGTTCGGCTAGCTCGCCAGCGGGACGACGGCCGGCTCGGGCGCGCAGCGCAGGAGCAGTTCGTCCATCGAGAGGCCGAGCGCCCCGGCCAGCGCGGCGACGGTGAAGAAGGCGGGGGTGGGGGCGCGGCCGGTCTCGATCTTGCGGAGCGTCTCGGCCGAGATTCCGGCGCTGCGGGCGATGTCGACCATGCTGCGGTGGCCGCGCGCCTCGCGGATCAGGCGGCCGAGCCGCTCGCCGCGCAGGTGCTCTTCCGGGGTCAGGGGTGTTCGAACCATGCCGTCATTCTAATACCGCCTGCACCGGTATAGTAATTGGAATGGTGCAACTCAAGACAGACACGTCCATCGAAGCCATGCGCGAGGCCGGCCGGGTCGTGGCACAGGTGCTGGCAGCCACCCGGGACGCGGCGGCGCCCGGCGTCTCCCTGCGCGAACTCGACGAGGTGGCCCGCGGCGTCCTGCGCGGGGCGGGAGCCGGCTCCCCCTTCCTGAACTACCGGCCGGACTTCGCCCCGGTCCCGTTCCCCGGCGTGATCTGCACGTCCGTCAACGACGCGGTCGTGCACGGGATCCCGACGGACCTGCGGCTGCGCGAGGGCGACCTGCTGAGCGTCGACGCGGGCGCGACGCTCGACGGCTGGGTCGGGGACTCGGCGATCAGCTTCACCGTCGGCCGCGCCCGGCCCGCGGACGCCCGGCTGATCGAGACGGCGTTCGCGGCGCTGGACGCGGGCATCGCGGCGGCCGTCGTCGGCAACCGGATCGGGGACATCGCGCACGCGATCGGCCGGGTCTGCCGCACGGCCGGCTACGGCATCCTGGAGGGGTTCGGCGGCCACGGCGTGGGCCGGTCCATGCACGAGGACCCGGGCGTCCCCAACGAGGGACGACCGGGCCGCGGGATGCCGTTGCGGCACGGCATGGTGCTGGCCATCGAACCGATGCTGCTCGGCGGCGGCCGGGACACCTTCCGCACCGACCCGGACGGCTGGACGCTGCGCACGTCCGACGGCAGCAGGGCCGCCCACGCCGAGCACACGGTGGCGATCACGGACGACGGCCCCAGGATCCTGACCGCGCCGTGAGGAACACCGAGGGATCGCCGCCGGGGGGGGGCGACCACCGGACGGCGTCCCGGTTGCCGGTGGCCTAGTTGTTCTGCAGGAACTCCTTCGCGAGCGCGTCCCCGGCGGTCACGGCGGCGCCATGGCTCTCGATCGGTGACACCTTCGAGTTCTTGAACAGGATGTACGTGACGCCGGACTCGGCACCGCCGGTCTCCGGATCGGGGTCGATTCCGAGGGCCTTCGCCGTGGCGTACGAGGCCTCACCGATGATCTTGTCGGGGCCGGTGTCACCGACGACGGCGTACTCCACCTTGCCGCCGTAGATGACGGCGACGACGCCACCGCCCTTGATCCCGGCACTGCTGTAGTTCCAGATGGAACTGCTGCTCGGCACGACGACGTACGGCAGCTTCTCTGCGCTCAGCGGCTTGTCGCCGGAGGTGTGGAACGCGGTGTCGTCCTGGAACCAGGGGTCGGTGTCCTCATTGCAGGCCGTGGTCACCTGCCCGTCGCAGTCGATGTCCATGTCGGCCTTCCAGAACACCGCGCCGTTCGCGCCGCAGACCGGCACTGTGGCCGAAGTCTCCTCGTCCGTGCGGTACTTGCCGTTCGAGATCTGCGAACAGGACGAGACCTTGGCCAGCAGGTCGGCCGCGCTGACGGAGCCCTCCTTGATGCCGGCGGGCGGCTTCTCCCCGGCCGGGGAGGCGCCGTCCGCGGTGGCCCCGGCAGCGTCGGAGCGGCCGTCGTGGGACAGCCGGGCGGTGTGGGCGACGGGCGCCAGGCGCACCGCGCCCGGGTGCGCGTTCCGCGCCGCCGCGGGCGCGGCGGAGGGGGTGGAGGAGGCGCCGGAGGCGGCCGGTGTCAGCGATCCGGCCGCGAGGAGAGCGGCGCCGGAGGCTGCGGCGAGGGCAAGCGTGTGCATACGCATGGTGGGGTGCCCTTCTATTAGGAAAGTTTCCTTACCGAGATGCCAAGATGCTCCTCCAGTCATGTCCACGTCAATACCCTGAAGGCCGGCCGCCGCGGCTCTCCCGCGGCCGGCCGGCCCCCTCCGGATGGTTGTTGACGAACCTTCAGTGCCGTCCGGCGGGCCTCACCACCATCGCGGAACCGCCGCCCCGGCGCTCCGTCTCCGCCGCCGCGAGCCAGCGCCCGTCCGGCAGCCGCTGCACGCCCGTCGCCGCTCCGATCTCCGGATTCGGCGTGAAGACGTGCCCGAGCGCTTCGAGCCGCGCCCGCACCGGACTGTTCCACAGCCCCGGTTCGAGCTCGGTCTTCGCGGCGTTGCGCTGACTGGCGCGGGGCGCCGCGATGGCGTCCACCAGGGGGAGCCCCCGGTCGACCTTGCCGATCAGCGACTGCAGCACGGTCGTGATGATCGTGGCGCCGCCCGGCGAGCCCAGAGCCAGCACGGGCTGTCCGTGCTTGAGCACGATGGTCGGGGAGATCGACGACCGGGGCCGCTTGCCCGGACCCGGCAGGTTCGGGTCGTGGACGGCCGGGTCGGCGGGCGCGAACGAGAAGTCCGTCAGCTCGTTGTTGAGCAGGAACCCGCGCCCCGGCACCGTCATCCCGCTGCCACCGGTCTGCTCGATCGTCAGGGTGTACGCGACGACGTTGCCCCACTTGTCGGCGGTCGTCAGGTGGGTGGTGTTCTCCCCCTCGTACGTCGTCGGCGCGGCCTTCCCGCCGGTGGCGCAGTCGGCCGGATGACGGGGGTCGCCCGGCGCGAGCGGGCTGGTCAGCACCGCGTCGTCCTTGATCAGGCACTCCCGCGAGTCGGCGAACCGCTGGCTCAGCAGCTCCTTCGCCGGCACGTCCTCGAACTTCGGGTCGCCCACCCAGCGCCCCCGGTCGGCGAACGCGATCCGGCTCGCCTCGATGTAGCGGTGCAGGTACTGCGCCTCGCTCGCCTTCGAGAGGTCGGTCGACTCAAGGATGTTCAGCGCCTCGCCCACCGTCGTACCACCGGAGGAGGACGGCGCCATGCCGTACACGTCGAGCCCCCGGTAGCCGGTCTTCGTCGGCGCCTGGCGCAGCGCCCGGTAGGAGCGCAGGTCCTTGGTGGTCAGATCGCCCGGCCGCACCACCCGGGACGAGCCGGGGTCGACGGGCGGATTGCGTACCGTCCGCACGACGTCCTCGGCCAGCTTGCCCCGGTAGATCTCGTCGAGCCCCTTGCGGCCGACCTCGTCATAGGTGCGGGCCAGGTCCGGGTTCTTGAACACCGAACCGACTACCGGCAGTTGGCCACCGGGCAGGAAGAGCTTCCGGGTCGCCGGGAAGTCCGCGAACCTGGCCTGATTGCCCTCCGTCTGGGACCGGAACGTGCTGTCCACGACGAAGCCGTCCCGGGCGAGGCGCTCGGCCGGCTTCAGCACCTGCCGGAGCGACTTGCTGCCCCAGGTGTCGAGGGCGGTCTCCCAGGTGGCCGGGGTGCCGGGCGTGCCGACGCCGAGTCCGCTGGTGACGGCGTCGGCGAAGGCGAGCGGCTTCCCGTTCTCCAGGAACAGCGAGGAGTCCGCGCTGCGCGGTGCGGTCTCCCGGCCGTCGATGGTCTGCACGGTCCGGGTCCTGGCGTCGTAGCGGACGAAGTAGCCGCCACCGCCCAGCCCCGCGGAGTAGGGCTCTGTCACCCCCAGCGCCGCCGCGGTCGCCACCGCCGCGTCCACCGCGTTGCCGCCCTTGCGGAGCACCTCGATACCGGCGGCGGTCGCGTCGGCGTCGACGCTGGAGACCGCTCCCCCGTATCCCACCGCGACGGGGGACTTGGCTGTCGGCGCGGCCGGTGGCGCGGATGAGGACGGCGCGGCCGCCCCGACCGACACCACTGCGGCGAGTACACCTAACAACGACACATTCCGCGCGACGGAACGTCGCATGCGCACCTCCAGTGCAGGATCGTCCGCGCAGGGTAGCGCTGCCCCGGCCGCCCCGTCAGGACCGCCTCGAACTTGAGGCCGAATGCCCGCCGACATGCCCGCCCCTGACTGACGGCTTACCCGGCCCGGCGCCGGGCGTGATAGCCCTCGGCCCCGTCGCCGCACCGACGCCGCCCCCGGCCCGCCCGGCGACCGCGTGCCGGCCCGGACCGCACCGGGAGCGGCCTCCCCGCGCCGTACCGCGCACTCGTGCCGCACTGGGTGCGGGGGTCCGTGCGCTGTTCCGCGCCGAGCGGCGCCCTCCCGTCGAAACGCACGCCGCGCGCTCGCTCGGTCAAGTGAATACGCAGGCCAGCGAGTTGCAGCTCATGTGACGTGGGCACATTCCAATCAGCGGTTCCCACCGTTGAGAGGGAGAGTGATGACGAGCAACGCAACCGAGGTCGGGCTGGCAAGCCTCCTCCGCGAAGCCCTTCACGCGACTGACACCATGGCACGCTGGACGGCCGACACGGACGAGATGTGGTGCCGTGTCGTGCCGTGGTCGGGGAGCCGGCGCGCCCAGGGCTGGAAGCTCCATGTGTCGGCGACGGTCGCCTCCGCGCCCGCCGTTCTCGCGAAGTCGCTGGACGTGCTGCTGCGCGAGGAGTCGGCGTTCAAGTTCGCCCGGTCGCTCGACCAGGTCAGTGCGCTCAACTCCCGTTCCACGCCGCGCGGAAGCTCGGGGAAGTTCATCACCGTCTACCCGCGTTCCGATGGCGACGCGGTCCGGCTCGCCCAGGAGTTGCACCGGGTCACGGCAGGGCTGACCGGGCCGCGCATCCTGTCGGACCGGCCGTACGTCGCGGAAAGCCTGGTCCACTACCGCTACGGCGCCTTCGCCGGCCGGCAGCGGCTGTCGGAGTCGGGGCTGCTGGTGTGGTGCATCGAGGACCCCGACGGAAACCCCGTGGAGGACGAGCGCACCGGCCACTATTCTCCCCCCTCCTGGGCGGCCTGCCCCTTCCCCGCCTCGGTGCCCGAGGCACCGCGCACGGCGGAAGCGGCGGGCAGACCGGTACTGCTCGGCGGCCGTTTCGCGGTACGCGAGGCGATCCGGCAGACCAACAAGGGCGGCGTCTACCGGGGGACCGATGCCGCCACCGGCGCCGCCGTGGTGATCAAGGAGACCCGGCCGCACGTCGAGGCCGACGCCTCCGGCCGCGATGTCCGCGACTGGCTGCGCGCCGAGGCCCGTGCGCTGGAGAGGCTCACGGGCACCGGGCTGGCGCCGGAGGCCCTGGCACTCTTCGAGCACGGCCGGCATCTGTTCCTGGCCCAGAGCGAAATCCCGGGGGTCCCCCTGCGTGTCTGGGTCGCCGAACACTTCCGTGATGCCGGGAGCGAGCGCTACCGCGTCGATGCCCTGGCCCAGGTGGCACGCCTGGTGGAGCTGGTCGAAGCGGCTCACGCCCACGGCTGCGTGCTGCGGGACTTCACCCCCGGCAACGTCATGGTCCGGCCCGACGGTGAGTTGCGCCTGATCGACCTCGAACTCGCCGTCGTCGCGGACGGTTCCCCGCTGCCCACCCGGGTCGGAACCCCCGGTTTCAGCGCTCCCGAACGCCTGGCCGACGCCCCCGTCTCCACGACGGCCGACTACTACAGCCTCGGGGCCACCATCTGCTTCGTCCTGGCCGGGAAGGTGCCGAACCTGCTGCCGGAGGAGCCTGCCGCCAGACCCGACCAGGAGCGGCTCGCCGGATGGCTGACCGCCTGCGCCGAATCCCTTCAACTGCCCGACTGCCTGGTGGACATGGTCCTCGGCCTGATGCGGGACGTGCCCGCCGAACGCTGGAATCCGGCCCTGGCGCGCGAGGCACTCCAGCAGGCCGGCGCCCCGGCCCGCCCCGGGCCCCACGCGGCGGCCCGCACGACGCGTACCGCGCTCAACCCCCTCACCGACTCCCCGCAGGACACGGTGACCGGGCTCGTGGACCACCTCGTCGACTCGATGACCGCGGCGGACGAACGGCGGCTCTGGCCGGTGTCCACCAAGGCCGGGGAGACCGACCCCTGCACCGTTCAGCAGGGCGCGGCCGGTGTCCTGGCCGTCCTGACCCGGTACTGCGAACACGTCAACGACCCCCGTATCCCCCCGCTGCTCGCCACCGCGGGCCGCTGGATCGCGGACCGCACCGACACCCGCTCCACCCGCCCCGGCCTGCACTTCGGCGGCCGTGGCACCGCCTGGGCGCTGTACGACGCCGGACGGGCCATTGACGACCAGGCCCTCGTCGACCACGCGCTGGCCATGGCGCTGGCCCCGCAGGAGTCCACACTCCACCACGACATCACCCATGGCACCGCGGGCAGTGGCATGGCCGCCCTCCACTTCTGGCACCGCAGCGGGGACCCGCGCTTCGCCGAGATGGCCGTGGACGCGGCCGACCGGCTGGTCCGCGCGGCACGACGCGAGCCGTCCGGGGTGAGCTGGGCGATCCCTGCCGAGGCCCTCTCCGGAGAGGGCGGCAAGCGCTATCTCGGCTTCGCCCACGGCTCGGCCGGCATCGGCTGCTTCCTCCTCTCCGCCGCGCTCGTCTCCCGGCGCCCCGAGCACATGGACCTGGCCGTGGAGGTCGGTGAGCACCTGGCGGCCAACGCCGTCCTCGTCGGCCGGGCGGCCCAGTGGCCCGCCCAGGCCGAGGACCTGCCCACGGCCCCGTACTGGTGCCACGGCGCGGCGGGCATCGGTGCCTTCCTCGTCCGCCTGTGGCAGGTCACCGGGGACCAGAGGTTCGGTGACCTCGCCCGGCGCAGCGCCTGGTCCGTGATGGAACGCGCCTCCCGCGCGCCTCTCAGCCAGTGCCACGGGCTGGCGGGCAACGGTGACTTCCTGCTCGACATGGCCGTCGCCACGGGCGACCCCGACTACCGCGCGAAGGCCGAGGAGCTGGCCCGCCTGATCGCCGCGGA
This sequence comes from Streptomyces sp. NPDC088730, assembly GCF_044751215.1. Lineage (NCBI taxonomy): Bacteria > Bacillati > Actinomycetota > Actinomycetes > Kitasatosporales > Streptomycetaceae > Streptomyces > Streptomyces sp. NPDC088730. The sequence goes on along the minus strand of NZ_JBIVLK010000005.1, from coordinate 377,724 downwards.
GGGAGCCCGTCGCCAGGGCCACGTGGTCTTCCCCAACGAGTACGGGGACGTCTCGACCAGTTGGAGCGACGGATCCGCCGGGACCCTGGCGTTCCTCCTGCGGATCCACCACACAGACCTCCGGCACTGGATGGTCCAGTTGCCGGACTGAGCGGCAGGAAGTCTGCCGCGACCCCTCAGAGAAGAAGGAGAATCCCATGGACATCCAGGACCTCGAACTGCTGGCCCACCTCCACGCCCTTCCCGAGACGGACCCGGTCGGCGTCGACGGAGCGTCGTTCTCCGGGACGTGTGAGTGCGTCGGTCTGCTGACCGTGCTGAACACGGTGTGTATCGGCATCAGCTGCGCCTAGGCGTGGTAGCACCACCCGGCCGGCGGCTGTCCCGGGACAGCCGCCGGCCGGATCAGCGTCTGGATCATGCCGGGTTCGCGGGGGTCGAGACGGAAAGCCCTAGAGGAGGACCGGACCACATGCAGCTTCACGCCGGTGACGACGACCTCTCCCGAGCAGCCCGCATGACGACCGCCCGCACCGGTCCGGAGGTCAGGCACCTCACTCCGGTACCGGGCCCCGGGCGCGGGTATGCGATCAGGACGCGCGGTCTGGCCAAGAGCTACCCCGGCCCGGACGGCACCACCACCCACGCCGTGCGCGCACTGGACCTGGATGTGGAGGAAGGGGAGACCTTCGCCTTCCTCGGTCCCAACGGCGCCGGGAAGTCCACCACGATCGCCATGCTGTGCGCCCTGACCCGTCCCACCGCCGGTGATGCCACGGTGGCCGGCGCCGATGTGCGAACCCAGGCCCATGAGCTACGGCGACAGGTCGGCATGCTCTTCCAGCACAGCGCTCTGGACCCCGACCTGACGGCCGAGCAGAACCTGCGCATCCACGCACGGCTCTACGGGCTGAGACGCGATGTCGCCCGCCGCCGCGTCACCGACGTACTCGCGACGGCCGGACTGGCCGACCGGCGCCGCTCCCCCGTGAGCACCCTGTCCGGCGGTATGCGGCGTCGGCTGGAGATCTCCCGTCAACTGCTGCACGCACCCGCCGTGCTGTTCCTGGACGAGCCGACCACCGGGCTCGACCCGCACGCCCGTGCGCAGATCTGGGAGCATCTGCTCGCCCTGCGGGAGCGGCACGGCAGCACGCTCTTCGTCACCACGCACTACCTCGAAGAGGCGGAGAACTGCGATCGCATCGCCATCATCGACCACGGCGAACTGGTGGCGCAGGGCTCTCCGCTCGCGCTGAAGGTCGCGATCGGGGACGACCGGGTCGTGCTGCGCACCAGTGCGGACTCCACGGCGCACCGGATCGTCCGCCGGAGCGCGCCGCCGGGACACTCCGTCACACTGGACGCGGACGGCGTCTGCCTCCGGGTCCCCGAGGGCAGCTCCTGGATTCCCCGGCTGTGCGCGGAGTTGGCGGGCCACGGCATCTCCGTGCACGCCGCGTCGGCGACCCCGCCCACGCTCGACGACGTCTTCTTCCACCACACCGGCCGCAGCATCCACACCACGAGCCCCGGCCAGGCGTCCGGCGTTCCCGGCCCGTCCGGAGCGGCGGCGGAATCCGGCGGTGGCCGATGACCACGCTCCCGCTCCGCCCCTCCGCGGCCGCCCCGGTCAGCGAACGGGCGAGCCGCTCTCGGCACGAACTCCGCGCGGTCCACGGCCTGGTCTACCGCGATCTGCTCCGGCTGACCGGCCAGCGCGCCCACGTCGCGCTGATGCTGCTCCACCCGGTGCTGTACCTCCTCGTCCTCGGAGGCGGGCTGAACACCCTCATCCCCACCACGTCCCTGGGCGTCGGCTATCAGACCTACCTCTTCCCCGGCATGCTGATGATGACGGTGCAGACACCGGCCATCATGGTCGGCATCCGCCTGATCATGGACCGCCAGAGCGGCTACCTCCGCGAACTCCTGATGGCCCCGGTCCGCCGCTCGACCCTGCTCCTGGGCAACTGTGCGGGTGGGACGCTGGTCGCCACGGTCCAGGGAGCCGTACTGCTCGGGCTGGCCGGCCTGGTCGGCCTGCCCTACGACCCGCTCCTGCTGGTGCTGCTCCTCAGCGGCATGGTCCTGATCTCGTTCACCATCACCTCGCTCGCCCTGGCCATGGCCGTGAGCCTGCGCAGGGCCGAGACGTTCCACACGCTGCTCGGAGTGGTGATGACGCCGCTCCTGTTCCTGTCCGGCGGATTCTTCCCGCTCCAGACCCTGCCCTCGTGGGCCCACACCCTGGCCGCCGCCAATCCGCTGGCCTACGGAGTGGACCTGCTCCGCCGCTGCATCGCCCTGCGGGCGCCGGACCGGGCAGCCGTCGGAGGGATCGACTGGGCCGGCCGGCAGCCCTCTCTCCTGCTCGAAGCCGTCCTGCTGCTGGCCTGCGGTGCGGGGGCTCTGCTGTGGGCCGGCCGCCGCTTCAACCGCCTGGAGTAGCCCCGTGGTCCCGGATCGGCCCCGGCCGCGGCCACCTCGCCCGCACCCACCGGGCCGGTGGCGGGACTCAGCCCCGGCGCAGCCGGCTCCGGGCGGCCGCCAGCGCGGCACTGACCTCGGTCAGCCGCAGCGGACGCGCCAGCAGCGCCACCACCAGGAGGAGCACAGCCATCCCGGTGCCCGCCGCGCCGAAGTCCCCGAGCCCGGACCCTGCCGTGTCCACGGTGCGGGCCGCCGCGTACGCCAGCAGCCCCGTCGGCACGCAGGCGGCCACCAGCCGCGCGTGCGCCCGCACTCCGGGCGAGCGCCAGAGCGAGGGCCGCTCCGCTCCGCTTCCGGAGACCCTGCGGTGCAGTACGTACGCCGTGACGGCGAAACCGGCGAACAGCGCGACGGAGTACGCCCCGGCCATCCCGGTGACCGCCCAGCGCGCGGGGAGCAGCAGGTAGGCGGCGACCGCGAGGCCGGCGTTGAGCGCCGCGACGACCAGGTTCAGGAGGAACGGGGTCCGGGTGTCGCTCATCGCGTAGAAGCCGCGGGAGAGCACGTACTGCCCGGAGTAGGCGATGAGCCCCGGTGCGAAGGCCGCCATCATGCCCGCCATCACGGTGATGTCGGCCGGGCCCGTCTGTCCGTAGCCGAACACCGCCCCCATCACCCACGGCGCGAGCGCGAGGAGCGCGGCGGCGGCCGGGACCACCACGGCGGCCGAGGTCCGCAGCGCGTACGAGACGTCCCGCCGCACTCCGGCCAGATCTCCCCCGGCCGCCGCCCGGCTCATCCTCGGCATCAGCGCCGTGACGAGACTGACGGTCACGATGCCCTGCGGCACCACCCAGAGCTGGAAGGCGTAGCTGTACGCGGTGTACCCCGCCCCGCCGGCCACGCCCTGGTCCGCCGCGTGCTGGCCGGTCGCGGTGGAGAGCCGGGTCACCACCCAATAGGCGGCCTGGTTGGTCAGTACCAGCATGACGAGCCAGCCCGCCGCGCGCAGCGGCCGGGTGAGACCGCTGCCGCGCCAGTCGAACCGCGGCCGCCAGCGGAACCGCGCGGCGCGCAGGGCGGGAACGAGTGCCACGGTCTGCACGGCGATCCCGGCCGTGGTCCCCCAGCCGAGCAGCTGGGCCTGCGCGGAGGTGAGGCTGCCGTCCGAGTCCGCCGCGGTCCAGAGGTAGAGCCCGAACACGGCGATGATCACGACGTTGTTGAGTACCGGGGTCCACATCATCGCCCCGAACCTGTCGCGGGCGTTGAGCACCTGTCCCAGGAGGGTGAAGAGCCCGTAGAAGAGGATCTGGGGCAGGCAGTACCGGGCCAGCGCGATGGTGAGTTCGGCCTGGTCTCCGTCGTAGGTGGGCGCGTACAGGGAGATGATCAGCGGGGCGCCGGCGACGGTGAGCGCGGTGAGGGCGAGGAGCCCGGCCGTGCAGAGCGTGAGGAGCCGGTCGGTGTAGGCGGCCCCGCCGTCGCTGTGCTCCTTGGCGACGCGGACGAGTTCGGGGACGAAGACGGCGTTCAGGGCGCCGCCGATCAGCAGCATGTAGAGGATGTTGGGCAGGGTGTTGGCGACCGTGTAGCCGTCGGCCCGCAGTCCGGTGCCGAGCGCGGCGACGACGACCGCCGAGCGTATGAATCCGGTGGCCCGTGAGACGACGGAGCCGGCGGCCATGACGGCGCCGCTGCGCAGCACCGTGCGGGATTCCGGCTGCTCGGGCTCCACCGCGACGGCCCCGGTGGTCGGGTCCGCGGCCGTCACCGGCGCACCGGGCGGGCCCGGTCCCTCCGGGACGGGGTGGTGTTGCCGTCTGCTCCGCGCACCGATGTCTCCCACTCTCCGAGGGTCTCCACGGCCTCCTCGCCGGTGCCGGCTCGCGGCGCGGCGGAGCGAGGGGGCGGTCGTCGGGATCGAAGGGGGGACGATACCGGACGCGGAGAGGGCGTTCTCACGGCGGTGTGCGCCGGGGTGCCGTGGGCCGCCGGGGGCGTCACGGCGGACGCCGGGCCGGCCGTTCCCCGTGGGCCCGGAGTGGTTCTCCGGCTCCCACGGCGACCCGGCCGGTCACCGACGTGCCCCGATGGCCGACACCGTCGGCCCGTTGCGCACCGAGCACAACCCGGCCGGCTCACAGCTGACCTTCCCCTCGCCGGTGCGGACCGTCATGCGGTCCGTGCCGTTGCACGAGAAGTGATCACCGGCTGCTACCGGGCGGGCACCGCTCCCGGGCACCGCCTCACGGCAGTTCCCGGCTACTGCGCTCCCGGCTGGAGCGTTCCTGGTTGGGCGGGTGCGACGTCCACCGCCTCCGTCTTCGGATTGCGCCGCTGCCGCTTCGCCACCCAGGTCGCGAACCAGGAGAGCAGCATGCACATCCCGATGTAGATCGGCGAGATCACCATCACCACGGGGATGAAGGGAAGATCGTAGTCGAGGTTGGAGGCGATGAGCTTCCCGGCATGCAGGAATTCCTCGTAAGTGATCAGATAGCCGAGCGAGGTGTCCTTCAGTGCCACCACCAGCTGGCTGATGATGGTGGGCAGCATCGCGCGCACCGCCTGCGGGGCCAGCACGAAGGTCGTGACCTGGGTCTTGCGCATGCCCAGCGCGAACGCCGCCTCGTGCTGGCCGCGTTCCACCGAGTTGATGCCGGAGCGGAACACCTCGGCGAGCACCGAGCCGTTGTACAGGGTCAGCCCGGCGACCAGTGCCGGCAGCGGCTGTACCTTCAGCGCGACGAAGATGAAGAAGATCATCACCAGTACGGGCATGGCGCGGAAGAACTCGACGAGGACGGTGGCCACCCAGCGCACCGGCCGGTGGTCGGAGAGCCGCCCGACGGCCAGGACGGCCCCGAGGGCCAGCGAGAGCACCGCGGCGTACGCGAACGCCTTGAGGGTGTTGCCGAGGCCGCGCAGCAGCAGCTCCTGGATGCCCTTGTACTCGAAGGGCGACCACTTGGCGCTGGTGAACTGGTCGGTGTCGAAGAGCAGATAGACGACCCAGCCGACGAGGGCGAGGATCAGCACCGTCGAGACGACTCCGTAGACGAGGTGCCGTCGGCGGGTCAGCGGTCCGGGGATGTCGTAGAGCGCGGTGGCGGAGGGCGCGGAGTGGCTGGTCATCGGGCGACTCCCCAGCGCTTCTCCATCACGTTGAAGACCGCGCTGATGGACAACGTGATGATCAGGTAGCCGACGGCGATCCAGACGAAGGTCCAGATGATGCTGTATCCCAGTTCGTTGAGGGTCTTGTAGGTGCCGAGCAGCTCGGTGACGCTGAACGCCCCGGCGATCGCGGAGTTCTTGGCCAGTGCGATGAGGGTCGAGCCGATCGGCGGGATCACCGAGCGGAACGCCTGCGGGAGCACCACGGTGCCGAGTGTCTGCCCGAATGTCATGCCGAGGCTGCGCGCGGCCTCGCCCTGGCCCGTGGGCACGGTGTTGATGCCGGAGCGCAGCACCTCGCAGATGAAGGCGGAGGTGTAGCAGCCGAGGGCGATGACCGCGAAGACCTTGAACGGCAGTACCAGGCCGAAGCGTGGCAGGCCGAGCAGTACGGCGAAGAAGAGCAGGGTGAGCGGGGTGTTGCGCAGCACCGCGACCCAGACCGTGCCGATCACCCGGAACGAGCCGACCGGTGCCACCCGGCAGGAGGCCATCACGAAGCCGAGGACCATCGCCAGGACCGAGGCGTAGACGGTGAGTTCGAGGGTTCCGAGGAAGCCCTTGCCGTAGAGCGAGAAGTTCTCGGTGAGTACGTCCATGGTTCTGGTCGTCCTCTCAGGTCGCCGGGTAGCGGTCGATGGGCGGCGGCTTCGGCGCGGGCGCCCCGGAGAGACCGAGCGTGGCCTCGTAGGCCTTCTTCCAGTTGCCGTTCTTCTCGTTGGCCTCCAGCGCGTTGTTCAGCGCGGCCCGCAGGGCGTTGTCGCCGCGCGGAACGCCGATGCCGTACGGCTCCTTGGAGAAGGGCTTGCCGACGACCTTCATCTCGTCGGGCGCCTTGGCGGCGAAGCCGAGCAGGATCGCGTCATCGGTGGTGACGACGTCGACCTGGTAGGTCAGCAGGTTGTCGACGCAGATGGAGTACGTGTCGTACGAGACCAGGTCGGCCTTCGGGTAGTCGGCGGCGATGCGCTGGTACGGGGTCGAACCCGCCGCGGAGCAGACCGTCTTGCCCGCCAGGTCCTGCGGGCCGTGGATGTCGTTCTCGTCCGTACGGACCAGCAGCCCCTGTCCGGCCATGTAGTAGGGGCCTGCGAATCCGACGAGCTTCTTGCGCATGTCGTTGATCGTGTAGGTGCCGACGTAGTAGTCGATCTGCCCGTTCTGCAGGGCCGTCTCGCGGTTGGCGGAGGCGATCGTCTTGAACCGGATGGTCTTCGGGTCGAAGCCGAGCGAGGCCGCCATCATCCGGGCGATCTCGATGTCGAAGCCGGAGTAGGCCCCGGTGGCGGGGTCCTTCTCGCCCAGGTAGGGCTGGTCCTCCTTGGCGCCCACCCGCAGGTATCCGCGTTTCTTCGCCTGCGTCCAGGTCCTGGATTCGGGCAGCCGGAAGCCGGTGTCGACCCGGTACACGGGCAGCGCCCCGGCCTTCGGCCCCTTCACCGGCGGGCTGCCGTCCTTGCCGCAGCCGGCCGCGAAGAGGGCCAGCAGCAGGACGGCACAGACGGCCAGTACTTTTCTCGTACGCAACACAGGGCCTCCCGTCAGTGCTTGAGGATCTTGGACAGGAAGTCCTTGGCGCGGTCGCTCTCGGGTGCGGTGAAGAAGTCCTCGGGGACCCGGTCCTCGACGATGCGGCCGTCGGCCATGAAGACGACCCGGTTGGCGGCGGACCGGGCGAACCCCATCTCGTGCGTGACGACGACCATCGTCATGCCCTCCCGGGCGAGCTGCTGCATCACTTCCAGCACCTCGTTGATCATCTCCGGGTCGAGCGCCGAGGTGGGCTCGTCGAAGAGGAGCGCCTTCGGGTCCATGGCGAGGGCGCGGGCGATGGCCACCCGCTGCTGCTGGCCGCCGGAGAGCTGGGCCGGGAACTTGTCGGCCTGCGAGGCGAGCCCCACCCGGTCCAGCAGTTCCCGGGAGCGCTGGTCGGCCTCGTCCTTCTTCCGCTTGCGGACCTTGAGCTGGGCGAGCGAGACGTTCGCCAGTACGGTCTTGTGTGCGAACAGGTTGAACGACTGGAAGACCATTCCGACTTCGGCCCTCAGCTCGGCAAGCCCCCTGCCTTCCTCCGGAAGGGGTCTGCCGTCGAGCGTGATGTGGCCCGACTCGATCGTTTCGAGCCGGTTGATCGTCCGGCAGAGCGTTGACTTGCCGGAGCCCGAGGGGCCGATGACCACCACCACCTCTCCGCGGCCGACGGTGAGATTGATGTCCCGCAGTACGTGCAACTTTCCGTAGAACTTATTGACGTCACGCAGCTCGATCAACGGATCGACGGCCATACGCTGCCCTACCCACTTGTCGCTTGGTCCAGGTCAGCGCAAACTATCCATCGCGGCAAGGGACTTCATGCCCGACACGCGTAAATGGGGCATAAGGCTTTTTATCTAGCCGGGCAGCGGAACGGTCCGGGAACCGGCTCGGGGAACGGCTCGGGAAGCGTTCCGATCCGGAGGCCGGACGCCTCAGCCCTCTGCCGACTCCGAGTAGATCTGGGACAGCTCAGGGCTGCCGGACATCGCCCAGCCCAGACCGGCCTCGACCACGTCGATCTCACGCCCGGACGCGAGCCGCACCACGGGCTGACCGCTCGGCCAGATGTGCCAGTGCGCGCCCGGAACGTTGCGCACCAGCACCGTGCCGAGGTAGAGCCCCGCGTCGTTGCCCAGCCAGGGCAGCTCCTCCGGATCGTCGCGCCAGCGCGGCGGAAGCTGGTCCAGCGCCGCCAACGAGACCGGGCTGTCGTCGAGTTCGAGCCCGCGCTCCCCCGCCCGGACGCGGAGCAGGTCACATTCGGCGAGCAGCTGGGCCACGCCTTCCGGATCGGCGTCGACGGCGGCGGCGAGCCCCGCCTCCGGCGTACCGTCGTGACGCTTACGCCAGTTGTCCAAGAAAGGGATGTTCATACCGCTCAGGGTCGCATCCCGGCCCGCGTCCGCACCACAGGACGCGCAGCCTGCCGTTCGAGCGCTGACCACCTGATGTACCTCGTGATTTCACCCGGACACACCGCGGGACGCCGGGAGACCCCGTCCAGGCCGTGGTCCGTTCCCCCGCGTCCGGCCCGGTGAAAGCGGTGGCGACGGCTCACCCCCGACTGGTACTTTCGCCCCATGCGCAGCCCCGAGTCCGACAGAACCTAGCCACCGGTCCGCGGTGGCCTCCGGACCGGACCTGTGGGTTTCCGGTCGCATACGGCTGCCGTCCCGGACCCATGCGGTTGCGGGCCGCCTCTCTGCCTGAGCACCGGGGTGCTGATCCCCCGGCAGCCACGGCTCCGCCGACGTGCCGTTCCACGGCCACGATCGCGCCGACCGTTCCGCCGTGTCGCCTCACGTCGATTCGAGCGGGTGCGGCCCGCATCCCCGACCGGTTCTGTCCATCAGCCGTCCATGGGGTTCCTTCATGCCATTTTCCGTATACGCGCTCGGGCTCGCCGTCTTCGCACAGGGCACGTCCGAGTTCATGCTGTCCGGCCTGCTGTCGGGCATCTCCGCCGAACTCCACGTCTCCATCCCCGCCGCAGCCCTGCTGACCTCGGCCTTTGCCGTCGGGCTCGTGATCGGGGCGCCACTGATGGCGCTGCTGGGGCGCAACTGGCCGCGCCGCCGGGCCCTGTTGTTCTTCCTCTGCGTCTTCGCGGCCGCCCATGTCATCGGCGCGGTCACCTCCAGTTACGGTCTGCTGCTCGCGACGCGGGTCGCCGGCGCGCTGGCGAACGCCGGTTTCTGGGCGGTCGCCCTGGTGACCGCGGTCGCCCTGGCCGGGCCGGGGGCCCGTGCCCGTGCCACCTCCGTAGTGGTCGGCGGCGTCACCGTCGCCTGTGTGGCGGGGGTGCCCGCCGGGGCGTGGCTGGGCGGGCAGTGGGGGTGGCGGGCGGCGTTCTGGGCCGTCGCCCTCGTCTCGCTGCCGGCGATCGCCGTGATCGCGGCGGCGATTCCGGCGGGCCGGCCCCCGGCAGCCCTGCCGAGCGCCCGCGCCGAACTGCGCAGCCTGTCCGGGCGCGGGCTGCGGCTGGCCCTGCTGACGAGCGCGCTCGTCCAGGGCGCGACCTTCTGCGCGTTCTCGTACCTCGAACCGATCGTCACGCGGGTCACCGGGTTCGGCTCCGCGTGGGTGCCGGTCCTGCTCGCCCTGTTCGGGACCGGCTCGTTCATCGGGGTCACCGTCTGCGGCCGGGTCATCGACTCCCGGCCCCTCGCGCTGACCGCGGCCGGCCTGGTGGCACTGGCCCTCGGCTGGGCCCTCTTCGCGTGTGCCGCGGGCAGCCCCGCGGCGGTGGTGGTACTCGTCCCCGTCCAGGGGATGCTGGCTTTCGGCACCGGCACCGCGCTGATCTCGCACGTGTTCCGCCTGGCGCCCGGCGCGCCGACGCTGGCCGGGTCGTTCGCCACCGCGGCGTTCAACGTGGGCGGCGCGCTCGGGCCCTGGCTCGGCGGGCTCGCGATCGGCGCGGGGTACGGCTTCCGGGCACCGCTCTGGGTGAGCGCGCTGCTGATGGTCCTCGCGATCGGTGGAGCCGGAGCCGCCTGGGCCTGCCGCCCGGCGCCGGAGGCGGCAGCGGTGCCGGGCGGGGCACCGGGCTCCGGCTGAGGTGCGAGCCGGGGCGTCCGGCGCGACCCCGAGGCCGCGCCGGACGCCCGCGCCCCCGCGCTCAGAGGTCGAGGTCGACGACCACCGGGGCGTGGTCGGACGCGCCCTTGCCCTTGCGCTCCTCCCGGTCCACGTAGCTGTCCTTGACGGCGGCGGTGAACGGGGCGTTGCCGTAGACGAGGTCGATGCGCATGCCCTTGTTCTTCGGGAAGCGCAGCTCGCGGTAGTCCCAGAAGGTGTAGGGACGGTCGTACTTCAGGGGGCGCGGCACGACGTCGGAGAGGCCCTCCTCGCGCAGCGCCGCGAGGGCGGCCCGCTCCGCGGGCGTGACATGGGTGGCGCCTTCGAAGAGGGCCGGGTCCCAGACGTCCTCGTCGGTCGGGGCGACGTTGAAGTCACCGATGACCGCGAACGGCAGCGCGCCGGCGGCGTCCGCGGCGACCGCCGTCCGCAGCGCCTCGAACCAGCGCAGCTTGTACGCGTAGTGCTCGTGCTCGACCTCGCGGCCGTTGGGGACGTACACCGACCAGAGGCGCAGCGGTCCGCAGGTCGCGCTGATCGCGCGGGGCTCCTGCACGGCGTCGTACGCGGGGCCGTCCGGCAGCCCCGTCACGACGTCGGACAGGCCGGCCCGGGAGACGATCGCCACCCCGTTCCACCGGCCGGTGGCGTTGACCGCGGATTCGTAGCCGAGCTCGCGGAGCGCCTCGGTGGGGAACTGCTCCGCGGTGCACTTGGTCTCCTGGATGCACAGCACGTCCGTGCCGGTGCTCTCCAGCCAGGCGAGCAGCCGGGGCAGGCGGGCGGTGATCGAGTTGACGTTCCAGGTGGCGATGCGCATGTACGTAAACCTAGCGGCTCCCACTGACATCGATACGCGCGGCGGCCGACGGGGCGCCGGCCGCCTCACACCCCCGTCGAGTCCCCCGGTGCCAGCCGGCCGTGGTCGGTACCGCCGAGGCCGCCGATCTGGGCGTCGTAGACGGGGCGGGCCAGATCGGTGAGCAGCGCGTCGTGGATGTCGATGGCGCGGCGCGGCTTCACCTCGCGGACGTAGTCGATGACCTCGGAGATCTTGTTCCACGGAGCCATCACCGGAAGCATCAGCGTGTCGACCGGCCGGCCGGGCACCGTGAGCGCGTCACCGGGGTGGAAGAGCGAGTCGTCGACCAGGAAGCCGATGTTGGTGATCCGCGGGATGTCCGGGTGGATCACCGCGTGGAGCTCGCCGTGCACCTGGACGTCGAACCCGGCGGCGGTGAAGGTGTCACCGTGCCCGACGGTGTGGACGCGCCCCGGGAACGCCGCGCTCAGCTGCCCGGCCACGCTGCGCAGGGTCCAGATCTCGGCGGCCGGGTTGGCCTCCAGACCGGCCCGCAGCCGCTCCTCGTTGAAGTGGTCGGGGTGTTCGTGCGTGACCAGGATCGCCTCCGCGCCGATCGCGGCGTCCTCCTCGGAGAAGCCGCCCGGGTCGATGACGAGCGTGCGCCCGGCCTTCTCCAGACGGATACAGGAGTGGGACTTCTTGGTCAGCGTGAGCGCGAACGGCTCGGGGTTCACAGCGTTCATGGGCCCCATCCTGCTACGCGGGCGGTGTCGTTTCGGCCTGAATCACCGACTGCGCGACCTTGAAGGCGGCACTCGCGGCCGGAATGCCGCAGTAGACGGCCGTCTGCAGCAGTACCTCCCGGATCTCGACCGGGGTGAGGCCGTTGCGCAGGGCCGCGCTGACGTGTGCGGCGAGGCTCTCCAGGTGTCCGGAGGCGACCAGCGCGGTGAGGGTGACGGTGCTGCGTGTGCGCCGGTCCAGCCCCTCCCTGCCCCACACCTCGCCCCAGGCGTAGCGGGTGACGAGCTCCTGGAAGTCGTCCGTGAAGCCGTCGGAGGCGGCCGTGACCGCGTCCACATGGGCGTCCCCGAGCACCTCGCGGCGGATCCGCATGCCCCTCGGGTACGGATCGGCCCGCCCCTGCGAGGGTTCCGCGGGCCGCGCGGTGGCCGCGGTGATCTCCGCGACGGGCAGTACGGGGGCGGAGAGCCGGGGTGCGAAGGAGGGCGCGGGGATGGCCGCCTGAGTGTCCTGCCAGGCGGCGGAGAAGTGGGTGAGCAGGAGATCGGTGACGGCTCCGGGCTGCTCGACCGGGGCCAGGTGCGAGGCGCCGGGGACCAGGGCCAGCCGGGCGTCGGGTATGCCCGCGACCAGGGTGCGGGCGTCGCCGGGTCCGGTGACCCGGTCCTCCGCCCCGACCAGGACGAGCGTGGGGACACCGATCCGGCCCAGTTCGCCACGGATGTCGAAGGCGGCGAGGGCCTCGCAGGCGGCTATGTAGCACCCGGGGTCGGTGGTCCGGACCATCTGGACGGCCCACTCGACGATGGCCGGCTGCGCGGCGGCGAACCCCGAGGTGAACCACCGCTCCGGCGCGGCGCGGGCCATCGGCTCCAGCCCGTTGGTGCGGACGATCACCCCGCGCTGACGGAACTCGTCGGCGCTGCCGAACCGCGCGGAGGCGGCCACCAGGGCCAGCGACGCCACCCGGTGCGGGTGGCGCAGCGCGAGCTCGGCCCCGATCGCGCCGCCGATGGAGCAGCCCGCGTATCCGAAGCGCTGGACGCCGAGGCCGTCGAGGGTGGCGAGCAGTCGGTCGGCGAGTTCACCGACGGCGGTGGCCGGGTGGGCGGGCGCGCCGCCGTGGCCCGGGAGGTCGAAGCGGAGGACTCTCCAGTGCTGGATGAGGTCGGCTATCTGCCGGTCCCACATGTGCCATGTGGTACCGAGGCTTGGTCCGAGCACCAACACAGGTGCGTCCTCTGGCCCGTCTACCTGGTATTTCAACGTTTTGTTGTCTGTCTGGCTCACAGTCCTACGCTCCCACGTCTCACAGCCGTCTCACACCCCCCTCCTGAGCACTCTGAAGACCGCCCCGTGTCATAGCGGCTCCACGGAGATCCTCTATGTCCGGCTTCACGTACCAACGCTTGGTGGTCCTGACGTTGGTGTGCCCCGCCCATCGTGCCAGCAAGTGATCCGGCACCCCATGACTCGTCACGTCGCCGCCGGAGCGGACGGCTCCGCCGAGAGCGTCGCGGCAGTCGGCTGGGCAGCCCAGGAGGCGATGCTCCGGGCCGTTCCCCTGCTCCTGGTCCACGTGGAAGAGACGCCCGCCGCGGGATGGCGCAGAACCGCCACGACAGCGTGAAACACCCGGCGACGCCGGCTCGGGCATCGGCCTCGGACTCGAGCAGCGTGTGGCCGAAGGCCTGGCCGGTGTGATTCGGCCCTGGCGGTCCAGATTCACAGAGGTCAACGTGACGGAGAGGACCGTGAACGGACCGGCAGCCGCTGAACTGATCCACGCTTCGGAGGGTGGCGCCCTTCTTGTCGTCGGACGCCGCAGCGGGGGCGCGTCCTCGGGACACCGCCCCGCACACGAGTGAGCGCGCTCGGACAAACGCTGGGCATCGAGGTGCGCTCCCCCGGGCTCAGCCGTCGTCCCCCGGAGCACCGCGCACGATGATCCTGCGACCTGTGACGCGCCGGGGCGAGAGCACCATGACGTGCTCGCGCCCCTCCCCCGCCCACGGTGCCGAGTAGGCCGACTCCCTGAGCCGACGAGCGGCTTCCTCGTCCGCCACCACATGAACGGGCCCGACGAGCAGCACACTCCACCCTCTGCTGAAGGCGTCGTCGATGTGATCGGCCTCGAAGGCGATCTCTGTGCCGTCGGCGGCGGCGAGCGGGGAGTGCTCACCAGTGCTGAACATGACCCCGCCGTCCAGCACCTGGTAGTTGAGCGGCAGCATGACCGGCCCGTCTCCGCCGGCCAGCGCCACCCTTCCCACGCCGTGATCGCCGAGCAGGGCCCAGGAATCCGCTTCGTCGAGTTCCACCGTTCGGGCTTGCTCGGCCGCTTTGGCAAGCCCCGTCGGCAGATCCCCGGTCGCGCCTGTCAGCTCCTCGACGGTTGTTTCGAGGGCGTTGGCCAGCCGGAGCAGAATACCGATGCCGGGCGCCGCCGAGGAGTGCTCCTCGACGTACTCGATGTAGCTGGGCGCCGCGGCTGCGCGCAACGCGAGGTCCTGCCTGGACAGGCCCAGCTGCCTGCGGCGCGTGGCGACACGCCGACCGATGTCACCTCTCGCCGCATACGGTTGTGAGGACATCGTCGGGGCTCCCTGTTCATCGACACGTCGTACGTGCCAACGCTAGTCAGACTCGGGGCCAGGCGCAGGGTGGGACCGCCCCGTGCTGCCACGGGGCGCGGGCGGTGGCTGGACGGCAGGAGAGCTGCGGGAGCCGAGAACGACGACGCTGCCCTCGGTCTCGCTCGCGTCGGTGGCTCCAGGGGCGAAGGCGAGGATGGCGAGTGCGGCGCCGTCATCGCCGCGATCATGATCGACCCGGCGAGTGCCGCACCCCGTGCTTCAGGCGCTGCGGACACGGAAGCCGACCCGAGCCGGGGACGACAGCGCACCCGTGCCGAGCCCGATCAGCAGAAGAGGGATGGTGACGATTTCCGCACTGGCATCCGCGTCGAGCGCGGCCACGAGGACCAGCGCATCGGCGAACGACGCGGTCCCGAGCCGCACCACCCACCGCGGTGAGACGTCCGGGAAGAAGTCGGGGACCAGGATGGCTGCCGCCGGCAGCGTCACGGAGAGCGGCAGAATGCGGGCGCCGGATTGAGCGCGGACAGCCCGGCACCGACAGGACCAATGCGAGGACGCTCACCGACCGGCACATCCGCGAGACGGCCGGCGAGCGCCCAGGATGCCGATCACCACCACGCGACGCCACCGGTCAGCGCCGGAGTCCGTTCGGCCATCGCGGACTCCAGGCCCGGCAGCGGGGAGTCCGCGATGAAGGCGACCTCCCTGCGGTGGGCGGCGATGGTCCCTGCCGGAGTGTCGGCGTAGAGCCGGACCACGCTGGACGGCGCCGGCAGGTACCTGCGTGGCCATTCCAGCGGGAGTGACGCCAAGGGAGGATTCAGCGGCCGGCCGGTGCCCCGCCGGATGTGAGTGCGGCCATGTCCACGACCCGGTCTGCGGCCTCCGCCACGGCCGGGTCGTGCGTCGCCACGACCGTGACGCAGCTGTCCTGGTGGGCCCGCTCGGCGAGGAGCGCGGCCAGGTCACCGGCCTGGGAACGGTCGACAGCCGCCGTCGGCTCGTCGATCAGCAGCAACTTCGGTGAGAGGAAGAGCGCACGGGCCAGAGCCACACGCTGGCGTTCGCCGCCGGAGAGCTGTTCGGGCCGGTGACGCAGGCGATGGCTCAGCCCCACCCGGGTCAGGGCCTCCTCGGCGCGGGAGCGGTGTGCGCGGGGGCGTTCGCCGCTGATGTACACCGCGGCGAGCAGCTGGTCGGTGGCCGTGAGGCCGGAGAGCAGGTTGCCGCTCTGGAACATGTAGCCGATCCGTTCCCGGCGGACTTTGGCTCGCTGGGCATCGGAGAGCCCGGCGAGGTCCTCGCCGTCCAGCAGGACTTGCCCCTCGGTGGGCCGCAGCAGCGCGCCCGCGAGGGCGAGCAGCGTGGACTTTCCGGAGCCCGACGGACCGACGAGAGCCGTCATGCGGCCGGGTTCGAAGGTGACGTCGAGGCCGTCGAAGACGGTGGTACGGGCGTCGGCGCGGCCGAACGTGACGGATATGCCGGTCAGTTCGAGGCTCATCGGTTGGCTCCCAGCATGGTCAACGGGTCGGCTCGGGTGACCCGGCGCAGGGTCAGGGCGGTGCCCGCGAGGCCCACGGCCGCGACGGTGCACATGGTGGCGGCGAGGGTCGCGGCGGGCAGGCTGAACGGCACCTGCTCGCCGACCAGTAGCCCGACCGCTCCGGCGAGCACGGCGCCCGCCGCGGTACCCAGGACGACGACCAGGGCCGCCTGAAGGACGGTGTGGGCGAGGAGCCGCCTGCGAGAGGCGCCCATGGCCCGCAGCAGGGCGAGTTCTGGTTGTCGCTGCACGGTCCACACGGCGAAGAACGCGCCGACCACGAGCGGGGCGATCAGATAGAGGAAGACCTGGATCGAGTTCATGGTGACACGCTCCCCGGTATAGCCGGGGGCCGCCTCGTATGCCTTCTCCTTGGTGAGCGTGGTGGTGGAGTAGCGCGCGTCAAGGGCAGCGGTGGAGGCCCCGTCGGGCGGGGTGCGCAGGGCGAGGGCGCTGAACTGGCCGGGGATCGCGGCTGTCGCGGACGCCGGGGCGCCCGGGGTGCTGAAGCGGATGCGCTGCCAGGTCTTCAACGGGACGTAGGCAACGGGGACATGGCCGTAGCTGGAGCGCTCGGTCGCTCCGACGACCCGCAGTTCGATGCCGAGACGGTCGATGACGAGGGTGTCACCGACGCGCACGCCCTCATCGGCGAGCTTGGCGGACATCACCATGCTGTCCGCCGTGCCCGCGAGGCTGTCTCCCTCGGTGACGGAGGGGGCGAGGAAGGAGCCGGGTTCGACGCCGAAGGCGGCGAGATCGACCTCGGCGCCACGATTCGTGGTGCCGCGGGTGATGGACACCCCCAGCGGAGTCGTCTCGGTGTCCGCGTCCTTGCTCCACGCGTCGGCGGTCTTCGCGTCGAGGAGACTGCGGGCGAACTGATCGGACCGGGCGTCCGAGGAGAAGACCAGCTGTGCGGCAGGCAGGCGGCGCAGCGCGGAGATGGTGTCGTCGCCCAGGCCGGTCGTGAAGCCGGAGACGATGCCGATGAGTGCGGCGACGAGCACCACGACGGATCCCATGAGCAGGAAGCGCCCTCGGGCGGCGCGCAACTCCAGCAATGCGAGGAACACGGCGGTTCCCTTCGATGGATCGATGTTAGGGACAGTGCGTCGCTAACATAGATGATGGAGACGCGGCGTCCCTAAGTGGGGTCGGCCTGGCGCGCTACGGGGCCTGGCGCATTACGGGGGCTTCTAGACTGGACCGGTGCCCAGGATCAGAGCCGCCACGGTTGCCGAGCACCACGCCCAGCAGCGACTGGCGCTGGTGCGGGCGGCACGCGAACTGCTGGAGAGCGGCGACGCCGATGCCGTGACCTTCACCGCGATCGCCAAGGCCACGGGCCTCGCCCGCAACAGCGTGTACAAGTACTTCCCAGGCCGCCCCGAGCTGCTTGCCGCAGTCGTCGAGGACGCGATGCCACGCTGGACGGACGCCATCCGGGCCGGCATGTCGGCGGCCGGTACGCCCGAGGAGAAGATCACCGCCTACGTGTCGTCGCAGCTGGCCCTGGTGCGCGGCGGGGAGCACCGGATCGCCCAGGCGCTGGCCGGGGTCCGGGATGCGGCGGTGGTGCGGGAGAGCGCGGTGCGGGCCCACCGGGAGCTGCTCACTCCGCTGATCGGCGCGCTGACGGAGCTGGGCGAGGAGGATCCGCGGCGCACGGCGCTGCTCCTCCAGGGAATCGTCAACGCGGCCACGACGGCCATCGAGAACGGCGACGACGCGGCAGCCGTGACGGACCGGGCGGTACGCATGGCCGTCACAGCGATCACCGGAACGCACCCGGGCCAGTGAGAGCCCCAGTCAGTGCCGGGCACGACACCCGTGGCCACGGGACCGGGGAGATCTCCACCGCCTGAGGCGCCGCCGCAACAACCCACGCCAGGATCCGCTGCCTCGGCGAGCAGGCACGGTCCCGGACCGCCCAACTCGCCGGTGGCTGCCCCGGCGCTCCACAGTCCGGGACTGTGCCAGCTGGCACCGAGGGAGGGGCCGATCACAAGGACCGGTGCGTCTTCTGGCCCGTCAAAGCGGTGCTGGAGGGTCTGCTGCGGCGTCTCGCCCATCCGACTCACGCCCTCACCTCCCACGACCCGTTCTCCTCCCAGCCCGAGCGGTGAGCACCTGGTGCGAGGAGCCGTCGCTCGCCGGCCAGCACGGCGTCGCTGGTCTCGCGGGTCTGGAACCATCCACCCAGCCCGACCGGGATCCACTACGTCTACGTGCACGGCTGGCAGACCGCACCGGCCGTCGCGCAGCGGCGCGCGACGGCCCCGCTCACCCGGGCCCGGGAGCTGGCCGCCGCGCATCCGGACCGGTTCCGCAACCGGTCCGGGGGTTCCCGGTCGGCGGCGGCAGGAGTAGCCGCCGGTCCACCGTGATCAGTTTCGTCGGGAGATCCCTACCCACTCGGCGCACGCCCTGTACAGCCGCAGGTCAGCTCCGGGCCTCCCGCAGATCTGCCGCGAGCGAGACGATGGCCGCGGGATTGCGCGGGCTCTCGACGAGGTCCACGTAGTCGAGGACGACGATGCGGTCGTTCTTGATCGCCGACACATTGGCCAGCGGCGGATAGGACTTCAGGAACTTCCGCTTCTGCTCCGCGCTGGTGTCCCCGTAGTTGTTGATGACGATCACCTCGGGGTCCCGCTCGACGACGGTCTCCCATCCCACCGTCGTCCAGGTGTCCTTGAGGTCCTTCATGACGTGGTCGCCGCCGGCCCTGGTGATGATGTCGTGCGGTCCGGCGTAGGCGCCCGAGGTCAGCGGCTTGTCCCGGCCGTCGTCGTAGAGGAACACCCTCGGCCGGTCGGTGCCCTTCAGGGCGGTCGCCTGCGCCTGGGCCACCTCTTTCCGGAAGCGCGTGATCAGGGATTCGGCGCGCTTCTCGACGTCGAAGATCTTCCCCAGGTTCCGGAGGTCGGTGTAGAGCGCGTCGAGTGGCGCCATCACTCCCCGCGCCTTCCCCCGCCCGTTGCGGCACGACTCACTCAGCAGGTAGGAGTCGATGCCCACCTTCTTCAGGGCCGCCGGGGTGAATCCGTCCCCCTCGTTGAACCCGTAGCTCCAGCCCGCGAAGACCAGATCGGCGCGTGCGTCGAGGACGAGTTCCTTGTTGATCGTCTCCTTGGACAGCCAGGCGGTCTTCTTGTAACCGCCCTTCCAGGGCACGGACGTCAGATCCCCCTTGTCGTCGGGCATCACATAGCCCGCCATGTGGTCTTCGAGTTCCAGCGCGAACATGATCTCGGTGATGCCGACGTCGTTGGTGACCACGCGCCGCGGGGCCTTGTCGTAGGTCTTCTTCTCCCCGCAGTTCTCGACGGTCACCGGGTAGTGGCCCCCGGCCGCGGGAGTGCTCTTGTCGTTGCTCCCGTCCTGCGGGGTGATCTCGGCGCCGCAGCCGCTGAGGGCCATGACAGCGGTGAGGGCGAGGCCGAGTGCGGCAGGACGTATCGGGCTGGGCATGGTGGCAGTGCTTCCTTAAGAGGGGACGACGGGGAGGAGGCGGTCGAAGATCAGCTGTACGGCGCCGGTCTCCGGGTGCGGTACTCGATGCGCCCGGACGCCGAAGACCTCGGCCAGCAGCTCGGGGGTGAGTACGTCGTGCGGGGCGCCCGATGCGACGATCCGGCCCCCGTCGATGACATGGAGGACGTCGCAGTGGAGTGCGGCGAGATTGAGGTCGTGCAACGCCGTGAGCACGGTCAGTCCGCTGGCCCGCACCAGGGCCAGTACCTCCAGCTGCTGGGCGATGTCCAGGTGGTTGGTGGGCTCGTCGAGCACCAGCGCCCGTGGCTGCTGCGCCATGGCGCGGGCGATCAGGACCCGCTGCTTCTCGCCTCCGGACAGGGTCAGGAAGCCCCGGTCGGCCAGGTGGCCGGCCCCGACCTCCGCCAGCGCCGCCTCGCACGTGCGCCGGTCCTCCTCGGACGCTCGGGCCGTCGCTCCCTGGTGCGGCATCCTCCCCATCGCCACGATCTCGGCGACGGTGAAGTCGAACTCGTGACTCGACTCCTGGGGAAGCGCGGCCAGTCGGCGCGCGCTCTCCCGCGGACTCAGGGCGTACAGGTCCTCGCCACCGATCCGGACGGTTCCGGCGGAGGGGCTCAGCGCCCGGTAGACGCAGCGCAACAGCGTTGACTTCCCGCTGCCGTTGGGCCCCACCAGGCCGACGAGCTGAGCTTCGCCCGCTCGCAGGGTGATGTCCTCCACCAGCCGCGCGCCGGCGATCTCCACGGTCAGTGCGTCGATATCGATCCGCATCACGCGCCTCCGAAGGTGTAGGAGCGGCGGCGCATGAGCAGGATGAAGCACGGCACGCCGATCATCGCGGTCAGCACGCCGACCGGCAGTTCGGCCGGGGCGAGCAGCACGCGCGAGAGGATGTCCACCCAGATCAGCAGGACGGCCCCCGCGAGCGGTGCGACGGCCAGCAGGCGGCGGTGATCCGCGCCGACCAGCATCCGTGCGGCGTGCGGGACCATCAGCCCGACGAAACCGATCGCGCCACTCACCGCGACCAGTGCCCCGGTGACCGCGGCGGAGACCAGGAACAGCTCCTTGCGCAGCCTGCCGGCGTCCACTCCCAGGGTGGCGGCGGTCTCGTCGCCCATCGCCAGGGCGTTGAGCCGGCGCGCCGACCACCCGAGGTGGACCAGGCCACCGATCGTCGCGCCCGCGGCAATCGGCACGGAGGACCAGGTGGCGCCCCCGAGGCTGCCGAGCATCCACATCATCGCGGAGCGGGCGGCATCGCCCCGCTCCGCGGCGAACACCATGAACGTGGTGATGGCCGAGAAGCCGTAGTACATGGCCGTGCCCGTCAGGACCAGGCGCAGCGGGGTCAGTCCGCGTGCGGTGCGGGCGACCGCGTAGACGAGCACCATCGCGAGGAGCGCGGCGAGGAAGGCCGCCGTGGACAGCGCCCAGACGCCGAATGCGCCGAAGACCCCGAAGATGAGTACGGCGTTCGCACCGACGGCCGCGCCGGAGGAGATACCGAGGACGAACGGGTCGGCCAGGGCGTTGCGGACCATGGCCTGCACCGCGACGCCGATCGCGGCCAGGCCGGCTCCGACGACCGCGGCCA
Source organism: Streptomyces sp. NPDC088730 (assembly GCF_044751215.1). Taxonomy (NCBI): domain Bacteria; kingdom Bacillati; phylum Actinomycetota; class Actinomycetes; order Kitasatosporales; family Streptomycetaceae; genus Streptomyces; species Streptomyces sp. NPDC088730. Next base: position 356,698 of record NZ_JBIVLK010000005.1, on the reverse strand, counting down.
GCACGGCTCGTGGAAAGCGCAGCTCCCACACGATGGTGTACCCGGGGACGTCGCCGGGACCGATCCGCTGCCCCGTCAGGCCGGCCCACAGGTAGTGCGACACCTCTGCCCAGGAGATCCCCGAGGCGCCGATTCCCGCTCCGCAGACCAGGGAGAGCGGCAGCAGGGCGCACAGAGTGGTCACCAGCAGGGACAGGGGTACGCGCCGGGGAGGAGCGGGCCCGCCGCCGGCCCGCGCGGCGCGCGAGGGCGGGGCAGGTATGCGTTCGAGGGGAGTGACCACGGTCGGATCGCTTTCACCTCAGGCCGTGCACCTGCACGATCGAAGGAGCGGCCCGGACGCGAGGCGCCCTGTGCAGCACCTCTCGCAGTCCACGGCGAATTGACAGGAGCCTTCACCGCCGCGGGTAATCGGGCTCGCGGAGCCATCAGGAGGGCTCCGCCTACCGTTGCGGGTCAGCGCCGGAATTCGACCGGACTTCCCCCGCGGGGCGTGAGCAGCTTACGGGTAGGGCACGCCGCCCTCCTTTTCGCCCCTGCGTCCCGAGCCGCCCCCGATCACCTTGAGCAGTCCCTGAGCGGTCCCCCGGGCCACGGGCATGCCCTCGCGATCACCTTGGAGCCGGGCACCCCGGCCGCCGGACGGCCGGCCCTGCCGAGCCGCAGCGCGACGCCGCCCGGTGGCCCCCACCGCTCCCGACCGGCCTGGGTCCTCTCCTGCTTGAGTCCCCTCCCGTTTGACTGAGTAGACCTGTCTGTCTAATCTAGCTCAACAGCCTAGACAGACAGGTCTACTCATACTCTGGACGGGAATGGTCATGACGAATCCCCCGGTCGTCCCGATGTCCGAACCGGCCCGCGTCCCGGACGCGGCGCCCACCGACCCCGGGCCCGACACCGGGTCCGACACCGGATCCCGATCTACCGCCGTCCCCGCCGCCATATCCGCCCGGGGCCGACGGCTGCCGCCGAACGTGGCGCTGTACGTACTCGCCTCGGTCACCATCTCGTTCCTGGCGGCCTCCAGCGCACCGACCCCGCTCTACGCGGTCTACCAGGCGGAATGGGGCTTCGACCCGATCACCACCACCGTGGTCTTCGGCGTCTACGCGGTGGCCGTGCTGCTCGGGCTGCTCACCATGGGCAAGCTCTCCGACCACGTCGGCAGGCGGCCGGTGCTGCTCGGCGCGCTGGCGGCCCAGGCCCTCTCGATGGTCGTGTTCGCCACCGCCGACGGCGTACCGGCACTGCTGGTCGCCCGGATCGTCCAGGGCCTGTCGACCGGCGCGGCGCTCGGTGCGGTCGGTGCGGGGATGATGGACATCGACCGGCCGCGCGGCACCCTCACCAACGCGGTCGCCCCGGGCATCGGCACGGCGACCGGCGCGCTGGTCTCCGGCCTCGTCGTCCAGTTCCTGCCCGCCCCCACACATCTGGTCTACCTCGGGCTGCTGGCGGTCTTCGTCCTCCAGGCGGTCGCCGTCGCCCTGATGACGGAGACGGTGACCCGCAAGCCGGGGGCGCTGGCGAGCCTGGCGCCGGAGATCAGGCTGCCGCGCGCCGTACGCCGCCCGATGCTGGTGGCCGCGCCGGTGCTGTTCGCCGTCTGGGCGCTGGCCGGACTGTACGGGTCGCTGGGCCCCTCCCTGGCACGCCGGCTGACCGGTTCCGGCTCCGAAGTGCTCGGCGGGCTGAGCCTGTTCGTGCTCGCCGGGGTGGCCGCCGTCTCCGTACTGGTCCTGCGCGAGGCGGCGACCCGGACGGTGATGCTCACCGGCATCCTCGCGCTGATCGCCGGGGTGGCCCTCACCCTCGCCTCGATCCGCGACCCCTCCCCCGCCGGCTTCTTCGCCGGTACCGCCCTCGCGGGCGTCGGCTTCGGCAGCGGGTTCCAGGGCGGCATCCGTACGGTCATGCCGCTGGCCCGGCCGCACGAGAGTTCCGGGGTGCTGTCGCTGCTCTTCGTCGTCTCCTATCTGGGCATGGGAGTGCCCACCGTGATCGCCGGGTTCCTCGTCGTCCACGCGGGCGGGCTGGCCGCCACCGCACAGGAGTACGGCGTCGCCGTGATCGTCCTCGCGGCGTTCGCGCTGCTCGGGCTGGTGCGCGGGGGCCGGGACGGGGCGGCGGTCCTGCCGGGCGAGCGGATCGGCGGCGACGCCTGAGGGTGGCCGCCGGCCGGGGCATAATGTAGACAGATCTGTCTGAAGGAGTGACCGTCATGGCGAGTGTCCGGAGCACCGCGAAGCCGTCGGCGCGTGAGCGCCTGCTCGCCGCCGCCGACGAGCTGTTCTACGCCGAGGGCGTGCAGAGCGTCGGGATCGACCGGATCATCGAGCACGCGGGCGTGGCCAAGGCGTCGCTGTACAACACCTTCGGCGGCAAGGAACAGCTCGTCCGGGCCTATCTCGACACCCGGCACGCGGGCACCGCCGACCGGATCACCCGGGCCGTCGCGGAGCACGACACGCCCCGCGAGCAGATGCTCGCGGTCTTCGAGTCCCAGGGACGGCAGTTCGACCGGCCCGACTTCCACGGCTGCGCCTTCGTCCGCGCCGGCGCCGAGGCCAGCCCCGGCGGACTGGTCCAGGAAGCGGCGGACAGCTTCCGCGGCTGGATGCGCGGACTCTTCGCCCGCCTCGCCGCCGAGGCCGGCGCCGCCGACCCCGACGCCCTGGGCCACCAGCTCCAGATCCTCTACGACGGCACAGGCATCTCCGCCCTGATGGACCACGACTCCGACGTGGCCGCGACCTCCCGCGCCGCGGCGGTCGCCCTGATCGCGGCGGCCACGGGCGTACCCGCCGGGGCATGAGCGGCACCCGCGCCACCCGCGGACCCCGGCCGCGAGCGTGACGGCGTTCAGCCGGCGAGCCGTGGGGCTTCCCAGGCTGCCGCACACAGGGACTCGGACACGGCAGCCGTGTAACGGGCGGCGGTGAGCCAGTACATGGCGAAGCCGTCGGTGTCGGCAGGCAGGAGGCGGCCGAAGTGGTCCCGGTCGCGTTGAGCCGCAGAGGCGCACAGCGCGGTCAGCAGCCCGGCGGCCGTGTGGAGGCCCGCGCGGCTGATGCGGCGGGTCTCGGCGGTGACGTCACCGAGCAGGCCGAGGGCGGCCCGGCCCGCCGGGACCGTCTGCTCGACCCGGCGCTCCAGGAGGTACAGGGGCGACTGCGCGCCGGAGTCTCCGGACTGGTGCGGGGCGAGGTGGACGGAGGCGACCGGGTCCGGGAGGTCGGCGCGGCGCAGGCGGTCGAGGCCGAGGTCGACCGTCCCCTCGCCGGTGGGGTGCGAGCAGGCGAGCAGGGTGAGCCGGGGGTGAGGAGCGGGCACCAGGCGGCCGATGATCCGCAGCCGGGCCCCCGGCGCCGCGGCCAGCAGCGTCAGGTTGTCGCGGTGGGCCAGCGCGGGATCGTCGTCGGCGGCGGTGAGCCGGACGGGTATGCCTCCTTCGCACAGCGCGAGCAGGCAGGTGCCGCCGGACTCCCTCACGGCGCCCAGGAGTTCGACGTCCAGGAAGAGCAGATCGCTGCCGCCGCCGTCCGGGTCCGCGTAGCGGGAGGTGGACCGCAGGGCGCGGGCGGCCTGCTCGGAGGCCGACGGCTCCCACAGGGCGGCGAGCGGCAGCTCCGTCCACGCCGCGCCCCGAGCGGTCACCGCCTTGACCCCCTTCCCGGCGCCCAGTCTGCCGTCCGGTGAGACCGTGGCCCCCGAAACCGCCAGTCCGGCCCGGCCCAGCTCCCGATGGGTGAGCGCGCTGTCCCCCAGCCGCACCGCCCGGTCGGCCACGCCCAGAGCGCGCCCTACGCCGCCGGGCGCCACGTCGCCGACCGTGCAGAGGCGGCCGTCGGATCCGGCGACCCAGGTGCGGACGCCGCCGTGCCCCGAGTCCGTGACCACGGGTTCGGTGAACAAGCCGTACAGGCGCAGCGCGCCGTCCGGGCTGTACGGACGCCGGGCCCGGCCTCTGACAGCGGCCAGCTCCGCCCCGGACGTCCTCCCCACCCGGTGCGCGGTGCCCAGGAGTTCGGCCAGCGCGGTGACGAGCTCCGCGGTGCGGTAGGACGGGTCCCCGGCGCGGGCCGCGCGCAGCAGCGTGACGACGGACAGCGCGGCGCCCGCGGCACGCGGCAGTTGCCGGAGCCGGGCGGTGTGCGCGGCGCGCAGGAGGGCCGCCTGGGTGACGGCACCGGCCCCGTCGACACCGGCCTCCAGCACGGCGGCGCCCGCCGACCACAGCGCGTCGGCCGCTCCACGCTGGGCGGGACTCGCCACCTCGGGCGAGGCGGCGGAGTCGGGGGTGACGGACGAGGAGGGGACGGAGGCCGGGGTGGCAGTGGAGGTGGAGGCGGAGACGGGGGTGCCGGTGGAGGTGGGGACAGAGGCGGCGGCCGGGGTGGGGTCGGCGGTCGGGGCGGAGTCCGTCCCGGGTGCCGGTTCGGGGGCCGGTTCTGCGGGACGGTCGGCGGGCTCCGGCGCCGGGTCCGCCATGGGAGCGGCGCAGGCGGCGGCCGCGCGGTGGACGCATGCGGGGGCGAGGAGGCAGCCGCAGGTGATGGCGTCCGCGGTCGCCACCACACCGCCCGGCGCGTGCAGGCGCAACTCGCTCTCGTCGTCGACCGCGATCGTCACCGTGTCTCCGTCGCGGTGTGCCGGGCGGGCGCCGAGTTTGGTGACCGCCGCATCCAGCCGCTTGCGCAGCCGGGGCGAGAGGTCCTCCACCAGCGTGGCCGTGACCTCCGGTGCGACGGGTGGCAACTGAACGGCGGTCATGCGGTCTTCTCCCCTATCCAGCGGGCCAGTTCGAGTGGGCTGAGGGCCGCCACGGGCATGCCGGCGGCCACGAGCTGCCCGGCGACGCCCGTCGAGTAGCGGGGCCGGCCGGTGTCGTCGAGGCTGGCGCACCCGAGGACGTGGCAGCCGGTGGTCACCAGGGCCCGCACCTCGGCCAGCAGTCCGCCGAGCGGCGCGCCCTCCTCGAAGTCGCTGATCACGACGACGAGGGTGCGGCTGGGCACTTCGATCAGGCTGCGCGCGTGCCGCAGCCCGGCGGCGATGTGTGTGCCCCCGCCCACGCTCACCTCCAGCAGGAGGGAGAGCGGGTCGTGCACATGGCCGGTGAGGTCGACGACCTCCGTGGAGAAGGCCAGGAAGTGGGTGCTCAGGGTCGGCACCCCGGCGAGCACGGAGGCGGTCAGCGCGGACCAGATCGTGGAGGCCTCCATGGATCCGGAGACGTCGGTGACCAGGATCAGGCGCCAGTCGGCCGACCGGCGGGCGCGGCTGCGGAACACCGGCTTCTCCGGGATCACCCGGACCGTTCCGTCGGCCGTCCGGCGGGCGGTGGCCAGATTGGCGCGCAGCGTGCGCGGCAGGTCCAGCCTGCCACCGGGGCGGCGGGTGGGCCGGGCCGTCATCGCACCGGTGAGGGCGGGGCGCAGCCGGGTGGCGAGCTGCCGGGTCAGTTCGTCGACCAGGCGGCGGACCAAGGGGCGGAGCGCCGCGAGGCGGGCCTCGGGGAGGCCGCCCGCGTAACGAAGGATCGTCCTGAGCAGTTCCACGGAGGGGGTGGCGGCCGCCGGGTCGAGTGCAGCGAGGACGTCCTGCCGGCCTGTCCCGGCCGCGGCGGCGAGGACCTCCTCGCGGATGCCGGGGCCGAACAGCGCGGCCAGTTCCTCGGACCACTCGCGGACACCGGGGAACGACGGTTCCCGGCCGCCGCGCGAGCCGCCCCCTTGGCCGGGACCGGGCAGGCCGCCGCGGGACCCCTCGCCGCGTCCCGCGCCGTAGAGCTCGTCCAGAGCGGTCGCCAGTCGGGCGGCCCCGGACGGCAGCCGCTCCGAGCGGCGGCCTAGCACGAGCCGCCACCGGTCGGCGGGCGCGAGGGTCCGTGCGGGGGCTGTCCCGGAGGCGGGGGCGAGGACTGCCTCGGTAGCGCGCCCTGGGGCGGGCACGGGAGCTGCCTCGGTAGCGGGCGCTGGGGCTGTCTCGGTGGCGGCTCCGGTGGTGGGGCGCGTTGCGGTGGGGCGGCCGACGGACCGCGGTGGGAGGCCGTCGTCGTGCGCGGGTGGCGGGACGGGCAGGCCGAGGCCGGTCAGGAGCTCGCGGGCCGCGAGGTCGGCGGCCGTCCGGCGGGCCAGCTCGGCCGGGTCGTCCGCGTCGAGGTCGTCCACCCGTTCGCCCAGCCGCTCCTCGACGGTGTCCAGCAGCCGGTCCCGGGCGGCCGGGCTCAGCGTGTCGAAGCCACCGCGCAGGGCCGGCAGCCGGGCCAGGAACGCGGTGTCGTCCAGCTCGACCACCCGGTGCAGCAACGGGTCCAGGGCACCGACGCCGACGGTCAGGAGCGGGCCCGCCACCGTCAGGACGCCGGTGAGGCGGGCGGTGAGCGCGGCCCGGGACGCGCCGTCCACGGCTCCGTCCACCCAGGAGGCGACGCGCCCTCCGAAGCTCTCGGCCTCTTCGTGGCCCGTGAGCACCCTGACCGCTCCGGCGGCCGCGGCGATCAACGGCGTTCCGTCGGCGGCCAGCCGGGCGAGGGCGGCGGTGAGCCGGATGCCGCCCACCCGGTCGGCCCGCTGGGACAGTTCGAGCAGCGCCCGCGCGTCCTCGGGCTCCTCCGAGCCGGTCAGGCCGTCGACCTGGCGGACCGCGGCCGAGGTCAGGAGTTCGGCCGCGTGCGCGGTGCGGGCCGCACGGGCGGCGGTGGTGTCCGGAGCCGAGTGGTCGTCGGACCCGGTCAGGCCCGGCAGATGGCCGGCTTCGATGCGGTCCAGCAGGTCGAGCCCGCCGAGGAGTTCGGGAAGGGTGCCGCTCGCGGGGAGTACGGCCGCCAGTTCCGTCAGCCGTTCGCCGGCCAGCGCGGGAAGCCCGCACCCGGCGGCCTCCGTGAGGCCCCGGACGACCTGCGCGGCCGTCGGACCGTCCACCGCGCGCTCCGCCGCGTGCCGCTGCCGCAGCACACCCTCGGCCGCCTGGGCCGGGGTGACGCCACGGACCCCTGCCGCGGTGAGCATCGCGGCCGTCGCCGGGGTCCACCGCACCTGCCAGCGCGTCGTGAGTCCTTCGGTGCCCGCCGCGCCGGTCACCTCCTGCTCCTGCGCGTACGGGATGCCGCACACCGTCAGCCTGCGCAGCAGCAGTTCGCGGCGCCGGTCGAGGGTGGAGCGCGCCGGGTCGAGCCGGAGGTCGCGCGCTGTCCTCTCGTGCGCGTCCTCGGGGCCGGGGAGGGCGAGCGCAGCGGTCTCCGCCTCGACCGCGGGGCCCAGGCCGCTGCGCGGGGCGGCGGGCGCGGGGCGTCCGGTGCGGGCTCCGACGAGTACGCGTTCGAGGGCCAGGGCGACGGCGCGGCCCGTGCCGTAGGTCTCGCCGCGCCCCAGCACCGTCTGCACGGCTTCCAGGAGTTCGCCGCGGCCGGGGGCGGGCAGCTCGCGCAGCCGGGCCAGGTCACCGGCGACCCGGACGATCTCCCGGCCGTCCGCCGGGCCGTAGGGGTGGCCCTGCACGCGGAGTTCGGCGCAGATCCGGACCGCGGCGCGGATCAGCGCCTCGTGCAGCGCGGCCGGGTCCCCGGCGGCGTCCAGGACGGTGTGCTGCCACTCCGGGTCCCGGATGCCGGCCGGGTAGCCGGACCGTGAGTCGAGCAGCGGGTACGTGTACGGGATCAGGGAGACCGTGCAGGCCGACGTCCCCGCGGCGGCGTCCGCATGGCCGTTCGCATGGCCGTCCACGCCGGGACCGGACGAGCCGGACGCGTCCGGCTCGGACCGCGGTACGGGATTTCCGGTGACCCCGGTGGCGGACGGCAGCAGCGCCGGGGCGTGGAAGGCCCCCACCACCACGGCGGGCCGTTGCCCGTCCGCCAGGGCCCGCGCGACATGTCCGCGCATCCATGCCTCGCGCGCCAGGTCGGTGCGGTGCGCCCCGCCGCGCGCCTCGGACTCGTGGCGCAGCGCCCAGCCGGTGAGCAGGGCGGCACGGCGGAGCGCCTCGGGTGTCGAGCCGGGCGCGAGGGCCTCTACCAGCCGGTCCCACAGGTCGTCCCCGTCCCGGCCGGTGAGCCGGGTCCGGAGCGCGTCGGACAGCCCGAGCCCCTCCCCGGGTGTGGGTACGGAGTCGGCGCCCGGGACCGGGGCGGCGGTGTCCGGGCCGTCCGCCGCCCACGCCCGGTCGGCCAGCGGCAGATCGCAGGCCACCGCGGGGACGCCGTTTCTCGCCGCCCAGCGCAGCGCAGCCAGTTCGGGCGAGAAGTCCGCGAACGGGTAGAAGGCGGGCCCCCGTTCGCCTGCCGTCCCTGCTTCCTGCCCGTCGGCGGGCACGGCGGCCAGCGCCACCGGAGCCTCGGTCTCCTCGTGGGCGAGCCAGCCCAGCCAGGGCTGGAACTCGGCGGGCAGTTCGACGAGGAGGACATCGGGGGCCGCCGCGTCCAGCAGGGCCGGGAGGGCGGCCGCCAGCGAGGGCGCGTGGTGGCGCACCCCGATCAGGAACGGCAACCCGGGCCCGGCCGCCGCGAGGGCCGCCACCGCCTCCTCCGGGGTGGCGGGCGGCACCTCCGCGGTGGGCCGCGCCTCCGTGGCGGACCGCTTCTCGGCGCCGGCCGACGCCTCCGCGGCGCACTGCTTCTCGATGCCGGGCGACGCCTCCGCGGCGGACCGCGTCCCGGGGTTGGTCGACTCGCTCATCCGTCAGTTCTCCAGCACCGCGCGCAGGTCCCACAGGGCACGCCAGGTGGCCGCTCCCTGCTCCGCGCGTCTGCGCACCGGCCCGTCCCAGTACCCCAGCAGCCGGGCCGCGTCGGCGGGGTCGTCCTTCCGGACGACACCGAGCAGATGGCCGGGCAGGAGGGAGAGCACGTCCCGGTCGCCGGGGAAGTAGGCGGCGGCCAGGCCCAGGGCACCCGCCACGGAGACCGCCTCCGCCGTGCTCATCACCGTGGAGGGACGCTCGACCTCCCAGCCCTCCACGGAGCGGCCCTCGCGCAGGTCCCGGAAGGCGGTGACGAGGGCTTCGAGGACCGCGTCGTCCACCTGGAACGCGGCGCCCACGCGTTCGACGGCCGCCCTCGACTGGCGCCGGACGAGCGCGGTCTCGGCGTCCACGTCCCCGATGGGGCCCACGGTCTCGAAGTTGAAGCGCCGCTTCAGCGCGGCGGACATCTCGGAGACGCCCTTGTCCCGCAGGTTGGCGGTGGCGATGAGGGTGAACCCGGGGGCGGCGTGCACCTGGGAGCCCTCACCGCCCGCGAGTTCGGGGACCGCGATCCGCCGCTCGGAGAGCAGGGAGACCAGGGCGTCCTGGACCTCCGGCAGGCAGCGGGTGACCTCCTCGACCCGGGCGACGGCCCCCCGGGTCATCGCGGCGAGTACCGGGGAGGGCACCAGGGCCTGCTGGGTGGGGCCCTGGGCGAGCAGCAGCGCGTAGTTCCAGCCGTACTTGAGCTGGTCCTCCGTGGTGCCCGCGGTGCCCTGCACGGTGAGCGCGCTGGTCCCGCAGACGGCCGCCGACAGCAGCTCGGAGAGCATGGACTTGGCGGTGCCGGGTTCCCCCACGAGGAGGAGTCCGCGCTCTCCGGCGAGGGTGACCACGCACCGTTCGACCAGGGCGCGCTCGCCGACGAACTTCTGCTCGATCACCAGTCGGCGGGGCACCCCGGCGCCCGCTTTCGCGCCCTTCGGCAGGCTCAGTGCCTCGCCCGCGCTGCCCATCACGAAGGCGACGACGGCGCGCGGGGTGAGCAGCCAGCCGGGTGGGCGGGGCCCGGAGTCGTGGGCCGCGAGGAAGGCCAGCTCGGTGGCGTACCGGTCCTCGGGCGGCGTGACCTGGCGGTGTTCCCGGCCGGGCGCCGTCGCCCGGTCCGGGGCGCCGCTCGTCGTGGTGCTGTCCACGGTGGTGGTCGTGGTGTCGTTCGTCATCGGCGGCGGCCCTTCCGGGGTGCGCGGGTGTCCAGTTCCTCGAAGGCCGGGGCGTCGCCGCCGCGGACCCGTTCCCAGGCGGCTGCGAACAGCGCGGGCACGGGGAGGTGGGGCAGGGTCCGGGTGGCCCCTGCCACGGGGTACAGGCGTTCCTTCCAGGTCTCCAGCGGCAGTCCGGGGGCTCCGCGTTCGAGCCAGCCGCAGGGGAGGAACAGGGTGCGGCCGGCCCGGGAGCGCTTCGCCTCCACGACGAGGCCGGTGGCGGCGAGTTCCGTGCGGGCCTTCTTGACCCGGGCCGGCTTCCACCCGGTCCAGCGGACGCAGTTGCGGTCCGTCGGGTCGGGCAGGGCGAGGAGCATCAGGTAGAGGGCGGCCGCGTCCGCGCTCAGGCCGAGGGTCTCGGCCGTCTCGGCCACCAGGTCCGGCACCGCACGCGTCGGGTCCTGGGCCGGGTGGTGCGGGGAGCCGTCGGGGGCGCCCGCGGACGCCAACGCGTCGGCCTCCCCGCCCAGCAGCGCGCGCAGGGCGAGCAGATCGCCGGTGCCGTGTTCGCCGACGGTGCCCTCGACGAGGCCGAACGCCGGATCGTCGGGACCGGCCAGTCCGGCCGGGCGGATCAGCACCTTCTCGCTGTCGCCGTGGCCGGGGGCCAGGAGCAGCGCGTTGCCGGCCCTGACCAGCCCGTCCGGGCCGGCGCCGCCGGATTCGGGGAGGCCATGAGCGGCGCGGATCACGGGGCCGACCGAGTGCCCCGACTCGGTCCAGTCCAGGCCGAGGTCCAGCACCAGGCCCGGGTCGGCTAGCCGGCCGCGCAGGGCCGCGAGCCCGGTGGGCAGGTGCGCCCGCAACGGGTGTCCGTACGGCAGCGTGTAGGCGAGGGCGCGCAGGGCGGTGAGGGCCGTGGAGACCGCACCGCGTGCGCCCACCCGGCGCAGGGCCGGGCGGCCGGTGCCGTCCTCCACATCGGTGCCGTGGGCGAGCCAGGCCCGGGAGCCCGCGTTGAGGATCAGCTCGACGGCGCCCGGGGTGGTGCCCGAGAGGTCCAGGTCCAGTTCCTCGGGGACGCGGACGAGGGAGGCGAGGCGCTCCTGCCAGACCTCGGTGGCGGCCGGGACGTCGGGGCCCGTGGACCACAGCTCGGCGGGGTCCGCGGGCAGCAGTGCCCGGAGCAGGGCGTGCCGGTCGTCGCGGGGCAGCGCGTCCAGCCTGTCCTGGGCCGCTTCAAAGGCACGTGTCTTCGCCCCGAGCAGCGTGAGCGCCTCCGCGCCGGGCTCCCCGATGGCCGCGGAGAGCAGGGCGAGGGACTGGAGCGCGCCGATTCCGGTGGCCGTGTGGAACGCCTCCGCGGCCTCCGGACGCCAGGGTGCCGGGCCCTGCTCCCGCACCAGGGCGATGAGCCGGGTGAGCCGGTCCCGGGCGATGCCGTGCCGGTATACGTGTTCGTGGTCCAGGGTGAAGCCGGGCACCGGACCGAAGGCGCCGGTCGGGTCGTGGTCCAGCGCGAGCCAGCGTTCCGCGTCGCTCCGGTAGTTCCGGCCGCGGTGGGCGAGGACGACGACGGTGCGGGTGCCCCTGCGCAGCACCTGGCCGAGGCGGTGCACGGCCTCGGGGCGTCCCGGCGCGGATGTCCCCGCGCCGAACGGCTCGACGAGCTCCACCTGCCGGACCGTGCCCGCCGGGTCTGCCAGCGGGCCTGCGGCCAGGGTCTCCAGGAAGACGAGGAGCGCGGTGCGGTGCTCGGGGGAGGTGGTCGCGGAGGCGGCCCGGTAGGCCAGTTCGGGCAGGTTGTCGAGGAGGGAGGTCCAGGTCAGGGATTCGCTGGGCACGGTGTACTCGTCCCGCTGCCAGCCGTCCACCGGGGTGAAGGGGACCTTGGACGTGATGGCCGGGCCGAACGCCGGCTCGCCGCCGAAAACGTGGTTGACGGCGAGGACCTGCCGGATCACGGTCCACCGCCTGCCGGCTCCCCACCAGCCGCCGCGCATCCGCTCCGAGTTCCAGGCGGAGGCGGTCTGCAGGGTCGTGTCGTCGCCGTGCTCGGGCTCGTGTTCGAAGAACATGCCCTGGACGCGTGCGGTGTCCCGGGGCGTGGCCGGCTGCGCGGGCTCGGGCGGTTCCAGGTACCGGGCGGCCGCTACGGCGCGGTCCACCGCGGCCCGGACGACGGCGGTGACGCCCGCGAGGAGCCGTACGTCGGACACCTCGGGCAGCACCCGGGCGATGGCCTCCTCGCTCAGCTCCCGCGACGAGGGCCCGGTGTACTCCTCGGCGGCCCGGAACGCCTCCAGGTGCCGGGCGACCGCGGCGGCGACCTCCTCGAAGAGCTCCTCCGCCCGGGAGTCCGTCAGGTTCCGCAGGGCGGTGGAGCCCCGCTCGTCCCTCGGGCGCAGCGCGTGCCAGTAGGCGACGGGAGGCACATAGGGGGTGCCCGCCGCGTCGTTCCCGCCGGAGGAGCCGGTGGTGACGGACCACAGGCTGCCGCCGGCGCCGTCCGTGTCCGCCGGGTGCGCCGCGACCGAGCGGTGGTACAGGGCCATGAGGGGCCGTGACCCGCCGGGCAGGGTGAGTGCGCCGAGCGGCACCGGGAATCCGCCGTCCGGCAGCGGGTGCGGCAGGGTGACCGTGTGGCCGTCGGGGGTGCCCGCGACGATCCGGTGCCCGTCGGCGGGGGCCGCCGTGCCGGGCTCGGTGGCCGTGCTGCGGACCCAGCGGCCGAGGACCGTGCCGTCCGTGCCGAACGGGGTGTTCTCCAGACCGGGCTGGAGGGGCAGCACCTGGCAGTGCTCGGCGAGCAGCCGGCTGCCGTCCCGTACTCCGGAGCGGAGGAAGGCGGGCAGGGACGCCCGGCCGTGCGTGCCGGCGGCCGGGTCGTATTCCAGCCACACCCGTTGCGTGCCCTGGTGGCCTTCCCGCCAGTGTCCGGTGCCGTCGGAGATGACGGCGCGCTGGGGCGGCAGTGAGGTGTCGCCCGCGTGCAGGGCCTTGCCTCCGGTGGCGCGGCCGCCGCCGGGCAGGGGCAGGCAGACCTCGTCCGAGGGGCCGGAGCCGCCCCAGCGGGGTATCTGTTCGCCGCCGACGGTGAACAGTTCGGCGGGGCGGTTCGACCAGTAGCCGCGCTGCTTGCCGTCCTCCCACCAGATGACCAGCAATTCGCCGTCGACGTAACGGAAGGCGAGCGACCGCCAGTGGTCGACGGTGGCGGGCAGCCGCAGGGTGTGCCGCAGCAGTACGCCTTCCGGGCCGACGACGACGGCCCGTTCGAGCGTGTTCAGGATCAGCGCGGGCCAGGCGCCGGTGACGCCGACACTCTCCGACCGGTGGCCGCGCCGGGGCACGGCGGCGGATTCGGCGGCCAGTTCGGCGTAGACCGCGTCGAGCGCGGGCCAGCCCAGTTCGTCGAGGACGCCGGTACGCAGGGTGGCCGCGAGCAGCGGCACGACATCGTGGCCCCTGAGGAGGCGCGCGGCCTCCGGGGCGACGTCCGCGACGACGGTGCGGAACAACGAGAGCTTGTTGAGGGCGGCTTGCAGCCCGGGGAGCCCGCGTGCGGCCGTGTACTCCTCGGCGCAGGCGGTCAGCCACTCCCGCAGGATGCCGGAGAGCACGGGGTGCGCCGCCAGCTTCGCCAGGGTTGCGTCGCTCAGCCGCTGACCGTGCCCCTGGCCGAGGGCGCCGACGGTCCGGCGCAGAAGGGCGCGGAAGGCCGGGTGTCCGGGGACGGCGGTGAGGTCCCGCGCGCCGGGCGCGGTGTCGGTGAGCCAGGAGCCGAGCGGGATGCCGGGGCCCTGCCTGGTGCCCGCGTCCTGCTCGTCCGGTTCGGCGACGGGGATGCCGGAGGCCAGGCAGAGGTCGAGGAGGTCCAGGTCGGCGTTGCGCTGCCAGCGGCCCTGGAACAGTTCGACGGGGCGCCCGTCGGCGCGCAGCCGGTCCGCCATCCGGGCGGCCAGGCCGAGGGTCTGCGGGCTGCGGCCCGCGGTGGCCCGGTTACGCCTGCGGTGTGCCTCCCAGCGGGCGAGCCAGTCCGCCGGGGAGACGGCGGAGACGGACACGGCGGAGTCGGCGGAGTCGGCGGAGTCGGCGGAGTCGGAAGCAGCGTGGCCCGCTGTGTCCGGGAGACCGGTCAGCAGGTCCTCGGCGCCGGACTCGGCCAGCAGGGCCAGCCAGTCGGATTCGCCGGCCTTCTCCCGGCCGTTCTCGCTGAAGGTCTCCGGGAAGAAGCCGAGGAGCCGGGACCGCAGGGACTCGTCCCGTCGGGCGAGGCCGACGATCGCGGAGCGGTAGGCCGCCCAGAACGAGGCGGGGGCGCGGACGACTCCCGGGGCGGCGATCAGGTCGGCCACCAGCTCGCGTTCGGCGGCCTCCCGGTCCAGGCCGGCGGCCTTGACCAGCGCGCGCACGTCCTGCGGCAGCGCCGCGTACGGAGGCACGCCGGCCGCGCAGCGCTCGACCAGCAGCCGGCGGAACTGCGCCCAGGCGTCCGCCGGTTCCAGCCGGGCCACCAGGTCCCGTACGTACTGCCGCAGCGCCTTGACGGTGAGCGCGCCGGCGAAGGCGAACTCCAGGAAGACGGCCCGCTGCCGGTCCTCGTCCACGACCAGCCCGTGCACCCGCTCGGCCTCGCGGGCCTTGCCGAAGAAGGAGGCGGCGTAGGTGGTGTTCTCGGCCTGGAGGAAGAGGCGCGCGACCTGCTCGTAGTAGGTGGGGAGGAAGTGGGGTACGGCCCGGCCGAGCCGGGTGCCGAGTGCGTCGAAGCCCTCCTTGGCCGCTCCGGCGCGGGTCCTGGCCTGCCGGCCCAGCCGCTCGATGTCCTTGACCAGGGCCAGGGCGTGGTGTCCGTTGGCCGGGTCGTTGACCAGCGCCCAGGCGGGGAAGCCCAGCGCCTCGCGGCGCACCTGGCCCACGACGGGGGCCTGCGCCGACCGGGCCAGCCCGAGGAACTCCAGGGCCAGGTCCTCGGCTTCGCCGAGGGTGCCGGGCACGAGGCGGACCACGGGGCGGTCGCCGAGGGCGGTGTGCGTGTAGGTGCGGGCGGTCAGCGCGTCGGCGTCGTCCCGTTCCGTGGTGCCGGCCGGGAGGATCGCGCCCGCGTCCAGCAGGGCCGCGGCGCGGGCCCCGGCCGCGGGGCCCCGGGTCCGGGCGGGGAGGGACGCCTCCTGCGCTGCCGTCGTGTCCGTGTGGGTGTTCGTCGTCGTGGTGCTCATGCCGCTCGCTCCTCGTCCGCCACGTCGCGTCCGGCGTAGAGCGCCGCCGCCATGCGCAGGCCCTCGGACCACGCGACGGGGCCGACCTCGGCGGCCGTCAGCGCGCGTCCTGCGGGGTCCGTCCAGCCCAGGGGGCCCGTCTCGGTGCCGTACTCGTCGTATCCGTCGTGCTCACCGATCCAGATGCGCGCCTCGGTGGTGGCGCCGTCCTCGACGACCGGGCAGACCGCGTATCCGCCGCGCGAGCGGTACCCGAGCTGGGTGACGCGGCCGTGCAGGAAGCGCAGTTCCTTGAACACGCCGCCTGCGTAGGTGTCCACGGACGTGGTGTCCGGGGCGAGACCGGGCGGGCGGCGCCACACCTCGCGGAACAACTGGTCCACGTTCTGGCGCACCTCCAGCTCGACCGCGAACTCCCGCAGCTCGTCGAGGTCGTCGAGGAGGACGGGGTGGGGCACGCTGACGACGTCCGGAGTGATCCGGACCGTGTCGCCGTCCAGGTCGACGAGGCCGAGGCCGCGATCGGGGTCGACATCCCGCAGGAATCCGGCGACTCCGCCGTCCACGCCGGTGACCACCACGTCCCGCAGGGCCGCCTGCCACGCCGGGTCGGGCCAGACCCGGGCGAGCACGGCAGTGGGGACGGGAAGCGAACGCACCATCCACTGCTCGACGTCGGTCAGGCACTGGTGCGCGTGCTGCTCCAGCCACTCGGTCAACTGCCGGAGTCCGACGACCGCCGGATCATCCTTCAACCTGGCCGGGACGGACTTCAGCCGCCGGCCCTTCCCATTGCGGCAGACCACCGTGCCCGCCTCCAGGGCGACTTCGTAGTCGCCCGCCGGAACCCACCCCATGCGCTGTTCTCCCCATTGCTCCGGACGGCCGCCGAACCGGCGGCACGCCGATGAAACCCGTCAGGGGCAACGCACCGTGACGAGTGGGAGAGACTCTAAGCGCCGCCTGTGACAACGGGCCCGGCACCTCCGCCCGATCAGCCGGGCTCCCGGTAGGGCAGGGGGCGCCGGCGGCCGGCGAGGCGGGTGGTGAGGTCCTCGTCGGTGATCTCGCGGACCACCCGGCAGGGTGTCCCGAGAGCGACCGTCATCGGGGGGATGTCCCGGCTGACGACACTGCCGGCGCCGATGACCGACCCGTATCCGATGCGCACACCCGGCAGGACCACCGCGTTGCTGCCGATCCACACCTTGTCCTCGATGACGATCGGTTCGGAGAACCGCGCGAAGTCGACCCGGCGGGCAGGATGCACCGGGTGTCCCGTCGTGGCCAGCGTCACGCCGGGCGCGATCATGACGCCGTCGCCTATGCGGATGTCCACGTCGTCGACGAACGTCAGGTTCACGTTCCCGAAGAAGTCGTCCCCGATGTGGACGTTGCTGCCGAACGCCGCGTGGAACGGCGGCAGCAGCACCGTACGTTCCCCGACCGAGCCGAGGATCTCGACGAGCAGCGACCGGCGTCTCTCCTCCTCGCGCGGGGGTGTGTGGTTGTAGTCGAAGATCTGCTCCGCCCGGCGCTCGGAGTTCAGCGAAGCCGCTTCCGACTCGGTGTAGACGAGCCCTTCGGCGATCCGGGCGAGCACTTCGTCCTCATGCGCTTGCGTCACAGCGGGACGTTCCCTTCATCCATCTGTTCCAGTACTTCGGCCTGCTTGGCGTACTCCCGGGCGATCGCGGCGTTCGGGGCGATCGACTCCGCCGTCCGGTATACCCCGGCCGCCTCGCGCGTGCGGCCGAGCCGGCGCAGCGCGTCCGCGCGGACCGCGGGCACGGCGTGGTTCCCGGCCAGCTTCTTGGACGCGCCGAGAGCGTCCACGGTATCCAGCTGTGCCTGCGGGCCCTGGTGCATCCCGACCGCGACAGCGCGGTTGAGCTCGACCACCGGGTTCGCGCGCAGGGCGAGGAGCCGGTCGTACCACGTCACGATCGCCGCCCAGTCGGTCGCGGCCGCGGTCGGGGCGAGGGCGTGCTGCGCGGCGATGGCCGCCTGGAGGCCGTAGGGGCCGCCCGCTCCGACGGCCTCGCGGGCGAGGGCCGCGCCCTCCGCGATGAGGGCGTGGTCCCACCGCGTGCGGTCCTGGCGGTCCAGCGTGACCGGCCCGCCGTCGGCGTCGAACCGGGCGGCGCGCCTCGAATGCTGGAGCAGCAGCAGCGCGAGCAGCCCCCGCGCCTCCGGCTCGTCCGGTGCCTCGGCGGCGACGAGCCGGGCGAGCCGGACGGCCTCCTCCGCGAGGCTGTCGCGTTGCGAGTTGCCGTCACTCGGCGCGTAACCCTCGGTGAACATGAGGTAGATGACGGCGAGTACCCCGTCCAGCCGTTCGGCGCGTGCGCCGGGCGGCGGCACCCGGTACGGGATGCCTGCCGCCGCGATCTTGCGTTTCGCCCGCAGGATCCGTTGCGACACGGTGTCCTCTGCCACCAGGAAGGCACGGGCGATCTCGCGGGTGGTCAGGCCGCTGACCGCCCGCAGGGTCAGCGCGACCCTGGATTCCAGGGGGAGCGCCGGGTGGCAGCAGGTGAACACCAGCCGTAGCCGCTCGTCCCCGGGCGGCTGCGGCTCGGGGTCCGCCTTGAGCGCGGCGGCTTCGGCCAGCTTGCCGCGCTCGGTCGTCCCGCGACGCAGTACGTCGAAGGCGCGGTGCCGCGCCGCGGTCACCAGCCATGCGCCCGGCCTCCGCGGGACCCCTTCGCGCTCCCAGGCCGGCAGGGCGCGGGCGAACGCCTCCTGTGCGCAGTCCTCGGCCAGTTCCCAGTCGCCGGTCAGACGCACGATCGTGCCGAACACGGCGCCCCACTCGCCCCGGTACACCTCCGCCAGCACCGCCCGCACCTCCGCCGGCCCGGTGCTCACGGGACGTCGCGCCAGAACTCACGCAGTTCGACGCTCCCGGACCGCGCCATGGGGCAGCGGGCGAGGTAGCGGATCGCCTCTTCCCATTCGCCGTCCACGAACACGATCCCGGACACCCGTTCCGGCCCGTCCGTGTACGCGCCGTCGGTGATCAGCAACTCCCCTTCGCGGCGGCGTACGAGGGTGGCGTCCTGGACGGGACGCAGGTGCTCACCGCCCAGGTAGCGGCCGGAGGCAAGGCCGTCGCGGACCCACTCGGCCACCTCGGCGGGTCCGGGGGTGAAGGCCGGCGCGTCCGGGTCCGTCCGCAGGATCGCGAGGAAGCGGGAGGCGGGCGCGTCGCCCTCGTGCGGGACGTTCTCGGTGCCGGGTCCGAGACCGGGCGGTTCGACCGGCCGGACCTCGATGCGCCCGGCGGTGGCCATCGGGTGCGAGGCGGCGGCCTCGATCGCCTCGTCGAGGTCGGCGGCCTCCAGGAGGTCGTACCCGGCGATCCACTCGGCCGTCTCGGCGAAGGGGCCGTCGGTGACCAGAACCCGGTCCCCGCGCACGCGGACCGTTCTGGTCTCGTCGGCCGGCTTGAGCGGCATTCCCTCCACCCGGACACCTCGGCCGTTCCACTTCTCGACCCATGCCCGCACGTTCTCGTCGGCCGGCTCCCCCGCGGGGTCCGTGGCGATGAACAACACGTACTTCATGACCGTTCTCCTTCCGGACGCTTCATCAGGACGACGAACGGCCCCCGCGGAATCCGACAACCCCGGCGCGGATTCTTCCCGGCTCAGCCCTGCTCCCCCGCCAGGGCCTTGATGGCCGGTCGGAGCAGGGCCGCGATGCGTTCGGCCGGGGCGTCCCGCAGCGGGGCCAGTCCGAGGAACTGGTGGCCGATGGTGATTCCGAGCAGGGTGGTGACGATCAGCGCGGCGCGCAGCTCGGGATCCTCCGCGGCGGGCAGGGCCGCGGCGATGCCGTCCAACTGACCGCCGAGGGCGACGCGTACGTGATCGGCCGCTGCCGGGTCGGTGAGCATGGACCGCATCATCGCCAGCGTGCCCTCGGGAAGGCCACCGAGTTTCAGTCCGAGCGTGGCCAGCAGCTGATCGACGAGCGCATCGGCGTCAACGGTGCCCGACGGTACCGGGATCGCCTGCACGGCCTGGGTGAACAGGCCGCGCTTCGAGCCGAAGTACTGCATGACCAGAGCCGGGTCGACGCCCGCGGCGGCCGCCACGGCGCGAATGGTGGTGCGCTCGAATCCCCTGCCGGCGAACAGCTCACGGGCGGCGGTGAGGATGCGCGCCTCCGTGGACCGGCGGCGGTCGGCGCGGGACCGGTGAGGAGTGGACACCGGTTCACTCTACAATCGTTGATCGAATTCCCGCCCGGCGGTGCGAGGGAACTCCACAAGCGTGGAGCGAATCAGCTCGCTCCGGCGCGAGCGATGAGTCCGGGCAGTGGACCGAGTCTGCCCCGGTATGACTCGCATCAGCGTCGGCACCTCCGCCTCCGGCTCCCCGGACGGCTCCGACCCGCCCGACGACTCCGTCACAGGGCGGCCCGACCGGCCTGCCGGCACCCGCACGCCTGGGATCACCCTGGGCATCGAGTCGTTCGGTGACGACGACGCGCCACTCGTCCTGCTCGTGGGCGGGACGACCATGCTCTCCTGGCCCGACGCACTGTGCGAGCGCCTCGCCGGGGGCGGGCGCCGTGTGGTGCGCTACGACCTGCGCGACAGCGGGGAGTCGACGACGGCGGACCCCCGGGCGCCCGCCTACACCCTGCGCGACCTCGCCGCCGACGCGGCGGGCCTCGCCGGCGCGCTCGGCGGTCGGCCCGCGCACCTCGCGGGGATCGGCGTCGGCGGAATGGTCGCCCAGGTGGCCGTGCTGGACCACCCCGGCACGTTCTCGGCCCTCACCCTGGCCGGCACCCGCCCGGTCGCCCCGGGACCGCCCGACGAGGACCTCCCCGACCATGACCGGGCGACGATGAGCCGGCTGTTCGCGCGGCCGATGCCCGACTGGACCGATCGCGAGGCGGTGGCGGAGTTCGCCGCGGACGGCGCGGAGATCCGCGGCGACGACCCCGTCGCCGCGCGCGCGGTCGCCGGGCGGGTCTGGGACCGCACTCCCGGCTCCGCGCCACCGGTCCACCTGGCCAATCAGCTGGGCACGGTGTTCTCCAGGCTCGACTGCACACCCCGTTGGCGCGAGCGTCTGTCCGGGGTCACGGTCCCCGCACTCGTCGTCCACGGCCGCCGAGACCCGTTCTTCCCCGTCGGCAACGGCGAGGCGATCGCACGCGGGATCCCCGGGGCACGGCTGCTCGTCCTCGAAGAGGCGGCCACCGCGATCCCCGACGCGGCGGTCGACGAGGTCGCGGAGGCGATGCTCACGCTCGGACAGGCCGAACAGACCGGACAGGCCGGGTAGCGGAGGGCGGTCGCCGCGGACAGCCGGAGGTCAGCGCAGTCCGGCGAAGAGATCGTTCTCGGGTACGGCAGCCCCGGTGGCGTCCTTGACCCGCACGAAGGTCTCCAGGCCCATGAACTCGGCGAACCTCTCCTTGCCCATCTTGAGGAAGAAGATGTTCTCGCCCTGGCTGGCGTGCGCGGCCAGCGCATCGAACTTCTGACCGCTGAACGCGGTGGTGTCCACCCACGTGGTGATCTCGTCGTCGGGGAGGCCGATCTCGGCCATCGCGGCGGCTTCCGCGGGGTCCGGCTCCGGCATGTCCTCGTGGAACTCGCGCATGGTCTCCCCGAACCGCTGCATCATCGAGCGGGGCATCGTCGTCCAGTACACCTTCGGGGTCAGCGAGGCCATCTCGACCGCCGCCATCGTGATGCGGTGGGCCTGAATGTGGTCGGGGTGGCCGTAGAAGCCGTTCTCGTCGTACGTGACGACCACATCGGGCCGGTAGTGCCGCATGAGTTCCGCGAGCCGGGCGGCAGCCCCCTCCACGGGGGTCCGCCAGAAGGATCCGGGGGCTTCGTTGCTCGGCCAGCCCATCATCCCGGAGTCCGCGTAGTCCAGCATCTCCAGGTCACTGATCTTCAGTACCTCGCAGCTCGCCTCCAGCTCCTTGCGGCGCATCGAGGCGACGGCAGCCGGGTCGTGCCCGGGGCCGCCCGGCTTGACGCCCCCCGGTCCGTCGCCGCAACCGCCGTCGGTACAGGTCACGAGAACCGTGCGGATGCCTTCCGCCGCGTAGCGCGCGAGGATTCCGCCGGTTCCGGTGGCCTCGTCATCGGGGTGGGCGTGCACTGCCATGAGGGTCAACGGCCGGTCAGTCATGAAAAAGTCCTCCTGCGGAAATGCTTCTCGGTACGAGTGCGCGGCGGGCGTACCGCGATCCAGGGGGCCGTCACCAGGCGGGGCGGTCGACACTGCGGTCACCGCGAATCCCGCCCGTGCGGCGCCGGTCCCCCGGTTCATGCAACCGCACCGGCCGGACCGTCTGTTCCCGGCGGCGGCTCTCCGCCTCGGACACCGGACCGCTCAGCGGCGCCGCGTAACCGTCTGATCAACGTTTGAAATCACCGACGCGGTAAAGACGGTTCTTGACAGCGACTTTATATGACTGGGTAGGAGAGGCATTATGGGCATCATTGCTTGGATCATCATTGGCTTGCTCGCGGGCCTCATCGCCAAGGCCCTGATGCCGGGCAAGGACCCGGGCGGCATCATCATCACGATGCTCATCGGTATCGCGGGCGGTCTGCTCGGCGGCTGGCTCGGCAAGGTGATCTTCGGCGTCGACTCCATCGACGGCTTCTTCGACCTCTCCACCTGGATCGCGGCCATCGTCGGCTCGCTGATCCTCCTGGTGCTGTACCGCGTCTTCACCGGCAACCGCCGCCACGCCTGACCCCGTACGAACGTCACCGCGAATTGGCCCCGCCCTCCCCGGGCGGGGCCAATTCGCGTTCACGGCGACGGTGGACGCGCCCGTCTCCCGTAGGCCCGTCTCCCGTAGCGGGAGGGACGGGCCGGCATGACCCGCTCCCCGGTCCCCCACCCGCCCGAGGCCCTTCAGGAACCGAGCGGGGCGCGGCCGCGGGCCTTGTCGTCACGTGGTGAAGACGAGACTGACGTTGTGTCCGCCGAACCCGAACGAGTTGGCCAGCGCGGCGGACCACCGACCGGTGCGCCGCTCACCGCGCACCACGTCCAGTTCCACGCGCGGGTCGGGTTCGTCGAGGTTGCGCGTGGCCGGCACCGTGCCGTCCCTGAGCGCGAACAGCGCGGCCATGGCACCCACCGTCCCGGACGCGCCGATCATGTGGCCGGTCATCGACTTCGTCGCCGTCACCGCGGCGTGGCCGCCGATCACCAGGTTGATCGCCTCGGCCTCCGCCAGATCGCCGGACTCCGTCGAGGTGGCGTGGGCGTGCACGACTCCGATGTCCGCCGGGGCCAGGCCGGCGTCGCGCAGCGCCAGTCCCATGGCGGAGGCCTGGCCTGCCGCGTCCGACGCCGTGATGTGACCCGCGCTCGACCCCACGGCACTGCCGGCCAGTGTGCCGTAGGCGCGTGCTCCACGGGCGCGGGCGGACCCGGCGCGTTCGAGCACCATCATCCCCGCGCCCTCGGCCATGACGAACCCGGACCGCTTGGCGTCGAAGGGGCGGGAGACGGTCTCCGGGTCCATGGACCACGTCGACAGGGCCTTCATCTGGGCGAACGCCGCGATGGTGAAGGGGTGCAGGCATGCCTCCACCCCACCTGCGACGACCACGTCGGCCCGGCCGCCGCGGATCAGGTCCTGACCGAGGGCCAGGGCCTCGGCCCCGGACGCGCAGGCACTCACCGGAGTTCTGGCGCCCCCCTTCGCGCCCAGGTCCATGCTCACCCACGCGGCCGGCCCGTTGGGCATCAGCATGGGGACCGCGAACGGCGACAGCCTGCGGATTCCGGCGCGTTCGAAGACGTCGTCCTGCCCCAGCGTGCTGAGGACACCACCGGTCCCGGTCCCGATGACGACGGCGAACCGTTCCGGCTCGACCTGCGGAGCCCCCGCGTCCTGCCAGGCTTCGCGCGCACTGAGGAGGGCGATCTGCTCACCCCGGTCCAGCTTCCTGGCCTCGGCCCTCGGAAGCAGGGAGGCAGGGTCCACCGTGAGCCCGGCCGCCACGTGCACGGGCAGGTCCGCGGCCCATTCCTCGGCCAGGAGACGCACCCCCGACTTACCGGCCAGCATCCCCGACCAGGTCGACGGCGCGTCGGCTCCCAGCGGCGTCATCGCACCGACACCCGTCACCAGCACACGACTGTCATGGGTCATACGAGCCTCCTCGAACTGTATGAATGCTACAGAGCACCTGACTTGCTCTCATGGCGATCATTCCAGCGTTGAGAAGGGAAAACAGGGCAGGAGCCGACCGATCCAAAAGCGAGAAATTGTGCTGTCTCAACAACTCGGTCCGCACCCGCCGGGATACCGGAAGCGGCTTCGCGGAGTGAGCCCACTCGCCAACTGCGCCGAACTGCCGCACTACGCGGGGGAACTTGCGCCCGCACTCCGGCACCTCGGGTCCGCTCCGCCAGGACACGGCCAGATCCCACCCGGAAGCAGATAAACATCTCGCGGCCGCGATCATCGCATCGAGTTAATATCGGCGGATTTTCTTGGTCCGGGCGGCGGAACGGCCATTACTGTTCCCCTGGATCTGGACGGATTCAACTTTATATCCACTGTTTTCGTCCAGTTGTTCGGTCTGTTCGTATATGTCCGTCGACTGCCCTGACCAAGGAGAGCCTCCCCGATGACTGTTGACTCCAACTCGGAAGCACGGCTGGAACTGCCCAAGCAGTCCAGTCTCGGGACGGCGGCTGCCCGCAACCTCGCCACCACGACCAAGTCCGCCCCGCAGATGCAGGAGATCACCTCCCGCTGGCTGCTGCGGATGCTCCCCTGGGTGGAGACCAAGGGCGGTGCCTACCGGGTGAACCGGCGCCTCGCCTACACCGTCGGGGACGGCAAGGTGGACTTCGTCCAGGACGGCGCCGAGGTCCGGGTGATCCCCCAGGAGCTGGGCGAACTGGCCCTGCTGCGCGGCTTCGACGACCTCGACGCGCTCACCGCCCTCGCCGGCCGGTGCGTCCAGCGCGACTTCCGGGCGGGCGAGACGCTGGTCGAGCGGGGAGCGGCGGCGGACCGGATCCACCTCATCGCGCACGGCCGCGTCAGCCAGACCTCCGTGGGCAGTTACGGCGACGAGGTCGCCCTGGACGTTCTCGCGGACGGCGACCGGTTCGGGGACGACGCGCTGCTGGACGAGGACGCCCGCTGGGAGCAGACCGCTGTCGCCGAGACCTCGGGCACCCTGCTCACCCTGTCCCGTGCCGACTTCATGTCCGTGGCCGCTTCCGCCCCCGGCCTCCGCGACCACATCGAACAGTTCACCTCGCGTTCCCGCCAGGCGCAGAACCACCGCGGCGAGGCGGAGATCGCGATGTCGGCCGGCCACACCGGCGAGCACGCGCTGCCCGGCGCCTTCGCGGACTACGAGCTGAACCCGCGCGAGTACGAACTCTCGGTGGCCCAGACCATCCTGCGGATCCACACCAGGGTCGCGGACCTCTACAACGGGCCGATGAACCAGACCGAGGAACAGCTCAGGCTCACCATCGAGGCGCTGCGCGAGCGCCAGGAGCACGAGCTGATCAACAACCGGGAGTTCGGGCTGCTGCACAACGCCGACTTCAAGCAGCGCATCCAGCCGCACTCCGGCGCGCCGACCCCGGACGACCTGGACGAACTGCTCTGCCGCCGCCGCGGTTCCAAGTTCTTCCTCGCGCACCCCCGGACGATCGCGGCGATCGGGCGGGAGTTCAACTCGCGCGGACTCTACCCGGACCATGTCGACCTCGGCGGCCAGCAGGTCCCGGCCTGGCGCGGGGTTCCGATCCTCCCCTGCAACAAGATCCCCGTCACGCCGGAGCGGACGAGTTCGATCCTCGTCATGCGTACCGGCGAGGAGAACCAGGGCGTGATCGGCCTGCACCAGACGGGTCTGCCGGACGAGTACGAGCCGGGTCTGTCGGTCCGCTTCATGGGGCTCGACGAGAAGGCGATCACGTCCTACCTCGTCACCACCTACTATTCCGCGGCCATCCTCGTGCCGGACGCGGTCGGCGTGCTGGAGAACGTGCAGATCGCCAACTGGCCCAAGTAGCCGGCCCGTCCCGCGCGGTGCGGCGCCCCGGATCCGGCGGGCCGATCGCGCTCGCCGGGCGCCCCTCGCCCGAAGCCTCCTGACAACCGCCCACCCACCAAGGAGCCATGGATGCCCGCACCCGAGCCGCCACCTCCGCAGCCGAGCCTGCCGGAGGCCGCTGCCCGATTCGGGGCTCACGTACTCACAGAGGCCGCGTCGCGCGCCCGCGACATCGGCGCCGCCGCCGGGGGCCTGCCCCGCCCGCCGGTGCTTTCCGGGGCGGCCCCGCCCGTCCCGACGGCGCCGGCTGTGCACCCGGCCCCGTCGGCCGGAGTGCCCGCGCCCTCGTCGCCGGCACCGGGCACCCGGCTCGGGCGGGTCCTGGGAGGGCCCACCGGACTGGGCACCGCGAGCCTGCGCATGCTGCGGCGGGACGCGCCCCCGGCAGCCACGACGGGGACCGGTCCGAAGGCAGATGTCCAGGGAAAGGTGATCCCGGGCCTCTACCACCACCCGATTCCCGAGCCCGACCCGGTGCGGGTCGAGGAGGTCAGCCGGCGGATCAAGGCCTGGGCCCTGGACGAGGTCTCGCTGTATCCCGACGACTGGGAGGAGGAGTTCGACGGCTTCTCCGTGGGCCGCTACATGGTCGGCTGCCATCCGGACGCGCCCACCATCGACCATCTGATGCTCGCCACCCGGCTGATGGTGGCCGAGAACGCGGTGGACGACTGCTACTGCGAGGATCACGGCGGGTCACCCGACGGCCTGGGCGAGCGGCTGCTGCTGGCCCACACCGCCCTCGACTCCCTGCACACCACCGCGGAGTACCGGCCGCAGTGGGCGAAGTCGCTCCACGCGGACGCGCCCCGGCGTGCCTACCGCTCCGCCATGGAGTACTTCGTCCGGGCCGCCGGCCCCTCCCAGGCGGACCGGCTCCGGCACGACATGGCCCGGCTGCACATGGGCTATCTCGCGGAAGCCGCCTGGGCGCAGCTGGACCACGTCCCCGAGGTGTGGGAGTACCTGGCGATGCGCCAGTTCAACAACTTCCGCCCCTGCCCCACCATCACCGACACCGTCGGCGGCTACGAGCTCCCGGCGGACCTGCACGCGCAGCCGGCCATGCAGGAGGTCATCGCCCTGGCGGGAAACGCGACGACCATCGTGAACGACCTGTACTCGTACACCAAGGAGCTCAAAGCGCCGGGCCGGCACCTGAACCTGCCCGTCGTGATCTCCGAACGCGAGGGCGTCTCCGACCGCGACGCCTATCTGAAGTCGGTCGAGATCCACAACGAGCTCATGCACGACTTCGAAACCGCCGCGGCGTCCCTGGCCGCGGAATCCCCCGTGCCGAGTGTGCAGCGCTTCCTGCGCGGCGTGGCCGCCTGGGTCGACGGCAACCACCACTGGCATCAGTCGAACACCTACCGCTACAGCTTGCCGGACTTCTGGTAAGAGAATGGATTCATCCGTGACCAGCGCCGAACTCACCGCCAGCTCCACCCGCGCGTCCGCCTCCGCCCCGG
Organism: Streptomyces sp. NPDC088730; assembly: GCF_044751215.1. Classification (NCBI taxonomy): domain Bacteria; kingdom Bacillati; phylum Actinomycetota; class Actinomycetes; order Kitasatosporales; family Streptomycetaceae; genus Streptomyces; species Streptomyces sp. NPDC088730. The sequence goes on along the minus strand of NZ_JBIVLK010000005.1, from coordinate 330,021 downwards.
TGCGCGTCCCCAGCCCCGCGACCCCGTACCAGGGAGACATCGCGCGCTACTGGGACGGCGAGGCCAGACCCGTGAACCTGAGGCTGGGCGATGTCGACGGGCTCTACCACCACCACTACGGCATCGGTGAGATCGACACCTCCGCACTCGGTGACGCCGGGGACGGCGCGGGCGAGAAGGCGCTGATCTCCGAACTGCACCGGCTGGAGTCGGCACAGGCCGAATGTCTGCTGGGGCACCTGGGTGACATCGGGCGGGAGGACACCCTGCTGGACGCCGGCTGCGGCCGGGGCGGCTCGATGGTGATGGCGCACCAGCGCTTCGGCTGCAAGGTCGAAGGGGTCACGCTCTCCACCAAGCAGGCCGAATTCGCCAACGGCCGGGCCCGCGAGCTCGGCCTTCAGGACCACGTCCGGGCACGGGTCTGCAACATGCTCGCCACCCCGTTCGAGACCGGGTCTGCGGCGGCCTCGTGGAACAACGAGTCGAGCATGTACGTCGATCTTCACGACCTGTTCGCGGAGCACTCCCGCGTTCTGGAGGTCGGCGGCCGCTATGTGACCATCACCGGCTGCTGGAACCCCCGGTACGGCCAGCCCTCGAAGTGGGTCTCGCAGATCAACGCGCACTTCGAGTGCAACATCCACTCGCGCCGGGAGTACCTGCGCGCCATGGCCGACAACCGCCTGGTGCCGCAGACCATCATCGACCTCACCCCCGACACCCTGCCCTACTGGGAGCTGCGGGCCACGTCCTCGCTGGTGACGGGGATCGAGGACGCGTTCATCAACTCGTACAAGGACGGGTCCTTCCAGTACCTCCTCATCGCGGCGGACCGCGTCTGACCCCGCCCGGCCACCCGCGCACCCCCGTCGGCACCGGCCGGCGGGGGTGTGCCGCGTTCCGCGCCGGGCCGGACCGGCGCCGGCCCGCGAGTGTCAGGGGGTGGCCGCGGACACGACGTACACGACAGGGGCCATCGGGTCGGTCATGTCGACGGTGATGTCCTGGGTGGGGCGCGGGTCCTTGTTGGTGTGCGTGGTTCCCGCCCACGCGACACCCTTGCCGAAGTACCAGCCCGCGACCTTCGTGTCGCGGGCGCCGACGGTGATCCTGCCCTCGGTCAGGGCCGCGCGGCCGGTACCGACGTTGGTCAGGAACCGGTCGAGGCCGTTGGACGACGTGCGGAACTGCACGTACATCCGGCTGGCCTTCCAGTTGTTCGTCTCGTAGTACTCGACGTCCTGCGCGTCCCAGGGGATGGGCACCTCGAAGATCCGGCGCAGCATCCGGGACGGCCAGCCCTCGCGGAGGCCCTGCGCCGCGGCCTCCGCGGCCTTGTCCTGGCCGGAGCGGCGGCTCTGGCTCGCGGAGATCAGCAGGTATCCGGCCGGGACGCCGATGAGCAGCACGATGATGGTCGCCGTGATCAGGCGCCGGCGGATCGTTCTGCGCCGGTCCTCCGGCAGCCGCCCGTCGCCCTGTTCGGGCGGCGGGGACTGACGCGGCACGACGGGGTGCTCGGCTGCGTTCATGGCTCTGGGAGTCCCTAGGAAGTGCGGGTGTTGCGGGTATTGCGGATGGTGCTCGCCGCCTGGTCGTAGATCTGCGCGTACCGCTCGTACCGCTCGACGCGGCGGCGGTTGGTACGGCGGAACCTGCGGGCCACCAGTCTGGCGAGGTCGGCGGCGCCGACCATACCCGCCTCCGGGCCGAGCTGCGCTTTCGCGATCCGCGCCTCGGGGCGGTAGCCGCGGCCGGTGAGGTGGCGTTTGAAGGCGTCCCTGGCCGGTCCGATCAGCAGGTCGTCGGCGGCGCTGACGCCGCCTCCGATGACGAAGCAGGAGGGGTCGAGCGCGGCGGCCAGGTTGGCGATGCCGACGCCGAGCCACTGGCCGATGTCCTGGAGGAGTTCGATGCACATCGCATCGCCCTCGCGGGCCAGTTCGGTGATGAGCGGTCCGGTGATGTCGGGGACGCTGCCCTTGACCCGTTCGATGAGTCCGTGGGCCACCGGGGAGTCCGCCGCGGCCAGTTCCCTGGCCTCCCGGACGAGTGCGTTGCCGGAGCTGTACTGCTCCCAGCAGCCGCGGTTGCCGCAGGGGCAGCGGTGGCCTCCGGGCACCACCTGCATGTGGCCGAACTCACCCGCTACGCCGTATTTGCCGCGCTTGACCTGACCGTCCTCCAGGATCGCGCCGCCGATGCCGGTGCCGAGCGTGATCATGACGAGGTGGTCCTCGCCGCGGCCCGCGCCGAAGCGCCATTCGGCCCAGGCGGCGGTGTTGGCGTCGTTGTCGACCATGACCGGGACGACCAGCCGGGAGGCGATGGCGTCGCGCAGGGGTTCGTCCCGCCAGGCGAGGTGCGGGGCGAACAGCACCTTGGACCGGTCCGCGTCGACCCAGCCGGCCGCGCCGATGCCCACCGCGTGCACGTCGTGCCGGTCGGAGAGGTCCAGGACCAGCTCGACAATGGTGTCCTCGACGACCTTGGGGCTCTTGGACTTGTCCGGAGTCTCGGTGCGCAGGGTCTCCAGGATGTTGCCGTCGGCGTCGACGACGCCGGCCATCACCTTCGTCCCCCCGATGTCGATGCCGACGGTGGGGACCCGGGGCGCGGTGAGGTGCGAGCGCCGCTCCCGGGTGCCGACGGTCCGCAGGACAGTGGCGCGGGCGGAGCCGCGGTGCGTGAAGTCGCGGTACGTGCTCATCGTCCCTGGGGGGTCGGGGTGGCCGGGCTGGTACTGATCCCGGCGGCGGGCGGCGCCCGTCGGCCCCGATTCTGCCACTGCCGGAGGAACGGGGCTGCCGGACGGGCTCCGCCGCCCGGCCGGACTACGGGGTGTCGTGCTTCGCCGCCGGGCCGCCCGACAGGTCCGGTCCGGGGGTCCGCTCCAGCTCGTGGCTGAGCTCCTCCAGCTCGCTGCCGCCCGCCATCTGGCGGGTGAGCTCGTCCAGCGTGATGCTGCCCCGGCTGTGGCTGCCGGCCATCGCGCCGCGCTTGAGCAGCACGAAGCGGTCACCGACGAGGTACGCGTGGTGCGGGTTGTGCGTGATGAGGACCACGCCCAGTCCGGCGTCCCTGGCCGCCGCGACGTACTTCAGGACGACGCCGGACTGCTTGACGCCGAGCGCCGCGGTCGGCTCGTCCAGGACGAGCACCTTGGCGCCGAAGTGGACGGCCCGTGCGATGGCCACGCACTGGCGCTCGCCGCCGGACAGGGTGCCGATGGGCTGGTCGACGTCGCGCAGGTCGATGCCCATCCGGAGCAGCGCGGAGCGGGTCGTCTCGCGCATCAGCCGGACGTCGAGGCGCTTGAAGGGGCCCACGCCGGTCGTCGGCTCGGAGCCGAGGAAGAAGTTCCGCCAGACCGGCATCAGCGGGACGACGGCGAGGTCCTGGTAGACCGTGGCGATGCCCCGGTCCAGGGCGTCGCGCGGGTTGGCGAGGGTGGTCTCCTCGCCGTCCACGAGGAAGCTTCCGGCATCGTGCCGGTGCAGCCCCGCGATGATCTTGATGAGGGTGGACTTGCCGGCGCCGTTGTCGCCGAGGACGCAGGAGATCTCGCCCGCGTGCACCTCCAGCGAGACGTCCTCCAGCGCCTTGATGTTGCCGTAGTACTTGCTGACGTGGTCGAGCTCGACCAGCGCCCGCGGCGCGGTGTCCACGTCCGGTGCCTTGGGGGCCGTCATTTCGTCGCCTCCGCGCGCTTGCGTACCCATGCGTTGAGCAGGGTGGCCAGGAGCAGCATCGCTCCGAGGAAGAACTTGAACCAGTCCGGGTTCCACTCCGCGTACACGATGCCCTTGCTGGTCATGCCGAAGATGAAGGCGCCGACCGCCGAGCCGATCGCGGAGCCGTAGCCGCCGGTGATCAGGCAGCCGCCGATGACCGCCGCGATGATGTAGATCAGCTCGTTGCCGACCCCCTCGCCGGACTGCACCACGTCGTAGCTGAACAGCAGGTGCTGCCCGGAGACCCAGGCGGCGAAGGCGACTCCGAGGTAGAGGCCGATCTTCGTCCGGATCACCGGGACGCCGACCGCGCGGGCCGCGTCGGCGCCGCCGCCGACCGCGTAGATCCAGTTCCCGAAGCGGGTGCGGAGCAGGATCCAGGTGGCGACGGCGACGAGGACCGCCCACCACAGGATGGTCACCTTCAGCTCGACGCCGCCGACGGTCCAGTAGGAGGCGAAGAGCTTGCGGGCGGAGGGGAAGCCCTCCATGTTGCCGATGGTCTTCGTCGAGACGGTGCCGCTGATCAGCTTGGTGAAGCCGAGGTTCAGGCCGGTCAGCATCAGGAAGGTACCGAGCGTGATGATGAAGCTCGGCAGTTTGGTGCGGGTCAGCATGAAGCCGTTGAACGCGCCGATGGCGAGCGTGACCAGCAGCGACACGAAGACGCCGACCCAGACGTTCGCCGTCATCTGGTAGCTGAACATCGACGAGATCAGCGCGGAGCTGGTGACCATCACCCCCGCCGAGAGGTCGAACTCACCGCCGATCATCAGCAGCGCCACCGGCGCGGCCATGATCCCGATGGTGGAGGCCGCGTACAGCACCGTGCCGAAGCTGGTGGCGCGCAGGAAGCTGTCGGCGGCGACCGCGAAGAAGAGGAAGACGGCCAGCGCGCCGACGACCGAGCCGAGCTCGGGCCGGCCGAGCAGCTTGCGCAGCGGTGAGGTGCGCAGCAGCCGCTCGTCCGTCTCGGCGGGGGACGAGGATCCGGAGGCCGCGGTCATCGGGTTCCCCGGTCCGCGTACTCGGCGAGCTGGGCGGCGTCGGCGGAGGTGATGACCTGGGGGCCGGTGAGGACCGGGCGGCCGCCGCCGAGCACGTTGCGGTTGTAGCGGTAGAGCCAGAGCAGGTCGACGGCCTCGTACCCCTGGAGGTAGGGCTGCTGGTCGACGGCGAAGCCGAGGGTCTTGGCCTTCAGCTCCGCGGCGACCTTGGCGTTCAGGTCGAAGGTGTCGATCTCGGCCTTGCTGCCCGCGGTCTGCTTCGCCTTGACGGCGGCGTCCGCGAAGGGCGCGCCGAGGGTGACGACCGCGTCGATGTCCTTGTCGGCCTGGAGCTTCGCCTCGATGGAGGCCTGGACGTCCGGCATGTTGGTGCCCTCGACGTACAGGTTCTGGATTTGGCCGTCGAAGGCCTTCTTCGCTCCGGCGCAGCGCTGCTCGTGGCCCACGTTGCCCTGCTCGTGCAGGATGCAGAGGGCCTTCTTGCGGCCGCGCTTGTTGAGCTCCTCACCGACGGCCTCGCCGGCGATGGACTCGTCCTGGCCGATGTGGGTGAGCGCGCCGAACCGCTTGGACTCCGCGACGCCCGAGTTGACCGTGATCACCGGGATGCCGGCCTTGGTGGCCTTGGCGACGACGTCCTTCATGGCGTCGGGCTTGGCGAGCGTGACGATCAGCCCGTCGACCTTCTTGTCGATGGCGGCCTGGACCAGCTGGGCCTGCTGCTGCGCCTCGTCGTTGTGCGAGTACAGGAAGTTGATGTTGTCCTTGCCCGCCGCCATCTTGGCGCCCTTCTGGACGATGTCCCAGAAGGTGTCGCCGTCGCCCGAGTGGGTGACCATGGCGAAGGTCCAGCGGGGCGTGTTCACCGCGGACCGGCCCTCGGCGGCGGACTGTGCCGATCGCTCCTCCGCCCGCTTGCCGCCGGTGCTGCTGCATCCCATGAGGGAAGCCCCGAGCACCGCCGCAAGCACGGCGCCCATCGCACGTACCCCTGTCCGAACCCTTGCCACGACTCCGTGCCCTTCTCGTGCTGCTCGTTGTGCTGCTGGTGGAGCCGGGGCCCGTACGGTCCCGGTCCGGCTGGGCAAGTATCCCCGAGCCGCCGCCGCCGTCACCCGGCAGGGCGCGGCGCGTGTGTCGGGACGGGGCGCGTGCGCCGCCGGGTGCGGCCGGTTGCCGCCCCCGGCGCCGTACGAGAAGCCGGGAAGCCTCCGACACCGTACGGAAGTCGCGGAGCGCTGTCACCGTACGGGGCGGCGGGAATCGAAGGAGTGAGGCGCGGGCGGGCGGGGGCGGCGCTCCGGCAGTCGGCCGACTTTGTCAGGACATACAGTTGACAGCGTTGCCGGTGACCGGCACGTTGGGTCCATGCGCATCGGACTCATCGGCACCGGCCGGATCGGCTCCTTCCACGCGGGCGTGCTGTCCCGCCACCCCTCGGTGGACGCCCTGGTGGTGACGGACACGGACCCGGCCCGTGCCGCGGAGGTCGCGCGCCGGACCGGAGCGGTCGCCGCCGGCTCCGCCGCGGAGGTGTTCGGCGCGGGCGTGGACGCCGTGGTGATCGCCTCGGCCACGGCGGCGCACGCCGAGCTGATCGGCCGGGCCGCCCGCGCCGGGGTGCCCGCGTTCTGCGAGAAGCCCGTCGCCGTCGACCTGGCGGGCACGCTGGCCGCGCTGCGCGAGACGCGGGAGGCCGGGAGCGTCCTCCAACTCGGGTTCATGCGACGGTTCGACGCGGGCTACGCGGCGGCGCGCTCGGCGGTGCGCGGCGGGGAGCTCGGCCGGCTGCACACCGTGCGGACGGTGACCTCCGACCCGGCACCGCCGCCCGCGGCCTATCTGCCGCTCTCCGGCGGGCTGTACCGGGACTGCCTGATCCATGACTTCGACATGGTGCGCTGGGTGACGGGCCGTGAGGTGGCCCGGGTGTACGCCACCGGCTCGGACGCCGGACCCGCGATGTTCCGCGAGGCCGGCGACGTGGACACCGCGGCGGCGCTGCTGACCCTCGACAACGGCACCCTCGTCACGGCGACGGCGACCCGCTGCAACGGCGCCGGGTACGACGTGCGGATGGAGCTCGCCGGAGAGCTGGACCAGTTGGCGGTCGGCCTGGACGACCGCACCCCGCTGACCTCGGCCGAGCCGCTGGGACCTGCCGCCCCAGCCAAGCCCTGGCCGGGGTTCCTGGAACGCTTCGCCCCGGCCTACGAGGCCGAGCTGGACGCCTTCGTCCGGCTGGTGCGGGGCGAGGCGGCCAATCCCTGCGACGGGCAGGAGGCCCTGCAGGCGCTGCGGGTCGCGGAGGCGTGCGAGGTCTCGCGCCGGGAGCACCGGCCGGTGGAGCTGGCGGAGATCCCGGGGACCTGAGCCCGGTCGGTCCGGGGCCTGAGGGCGGTCGATCCCGGGGACCTGAGCCCGGTCGGTCCGGAGCCTGAGGGCGGTCGATCCGGGGGCCTGCGAGCGGCCGCGCGAAGGGGTGCGGTGCGAGCGGGCGTCCGAAGGGCTGCGGCCGCCCTCACCACCGGACCGGCAGAGCCTCCGGCCCCCGGATGAGCATCCCCGTCCGCCAGGTCAGCGTGTCCGGATCGGCGTCCAGCGCCAGCTCCGGGCAGCGCGCCAGCAGCGATCCGACCGCCACCGCCGCCTCGATACGGGCCAGCGGCGCGCCCAGGCAGTAGTGGATCCCGTGGCCGAAGGCGACGTGCCCCCGGGCATCCCTGGTGATGTCGAACCGGTCCGGCTCCGGGTAGCGGTCCGGGTCGCGGTTGGCGTCGGCCATCGCGATCAGGACCAGCTCGCCGCCGCCCGGGACGACCGTGCCGCCGATGTCGAGCGGGCAGGTCGTGAAGCGGTAGGTGGGGGTCTCGACCGGGCCCGCGTAACGCAGCATCTCCTCCACCGCGTTGTCGATCAGGCCGGGATCCGCCCGCAGCGCTTCGAGCTGTTCCGGGTGGGTGAGCAGGGCGAGCACCCCGTTGGAGATGAGGCTCACCGTGGTCTCGTGCCCGGCCACCAGCAACAGCCAGGCCATGCCCATCAGTTCATCCGCGGAGAGCCGGTCGCCGTCCTCGTCGGCCGTGTGGATCAGCGCGCTCATCAGGTCGTCGCCGGGCTGTTCGCGCTTGTCGTCGAGGAGCCCGGCCAGATAGCGGGACGTGTCGGCGGTCGCCGCGCTCCGCGCCGCCGCGTCGATGGAGGACACCGCGGCGTTGGACCACGCCCGGAAGGCCTGGCGGTCCAGGAAGGGGACACCGAGCAGTTCACAGATGACGGACATCGGCAGCGGGAAGGCCAGCGACTCGACGAGGTCGGTGCGGCGGCCGGGCAGCGCCAGCATCGTGTCGAGCAGTTCGTCGGTCATCCGCCGCACGCGCGGCAGGAGTCGCTGCATGCGGCGGGGCGTGAACTCCCGGGTGACCAGCTTGCGCAGCCGGGTGTGGACGGGCGCGTCCGTGCTCAGCATGGACGTCCCGGAGGAGACCTTGCTCAGGCCGAGGGCGGGCGAGGCCAGGGCCCACTGCTTGGAGAGCCGCTGGTCCGCGAGCGCGGCCCGGCCCTCCTCGTACCCGACGACGAGCCAGGCGTTCGCGCCCTCCGGGATGCGGACCCGGTGGACGGGGCCGCGGGCCCGCAGCTCCGCGTACACGCTGTACGGGTCGCGGGTGAAGCTGTCCCCCATCGCCCCGAGGTCGACTGCCTCTTCCGTGGTCAAGCCGGGCTCCTTCAGGATGATGCGGCATTCAGCACGGTGCCCTGGGCGACCGCGCACAGGGTTTCTGCCCCGCTCCCGTCCACGGTGAACAGATCGCAGCGCGCCACCGCCTGCCGGCGGCCGGAGTGGACGACGAAGGCGCGGGCGACGAGTCGGCCGCCGGTGGCGGGCCGCAGGTACTGGATCGAGAACCCGCCGGTCAGCACGGCCGCGCCCAGCGTCGTTCCGGCGGCGAAGGTGAGCGCGTTGTCGGCGGCGTACGCGAGCACCCCGCCGTGCAGGAACCCGTTCTGCTGCTGGAGTTCCTCGCGGCCGTCGATCTCCAGCGTGGCCCCGCCGTCCCCGAACGCGGTGATCCGCGCGCCGACCAGCCCGCTGAACGGCTGGCTGTCGAGCACCTTCCGGGCCATCTCCAGGTCGAGTCCGGTCATGACGGTTCCTCTCTGTCCGCCGCCCCCGCGGCGGACCTGCTGTCCTGCCGCGGGTCTGCTGTCCTTCCGCAAGCCCGCCACTCCGCCGCGAGGTCCGCCGTCCCGCCGCGGGTCCTCCTCACCAGCGCACGGGCAGCTTCCGCGTCCCCCGGATCAGCATGCCGGGCAGCCAGTCCGGTTCCCCGGCGTCCGGATCGAGCTCAAGTCCTGGGCACCGCTCCAGCAGCGCCCGGACCGCGATGCGGCCCTCCATCCGGGCCAGCGGCGCGCCCAGGCAGAAGTGCGTCCCGTGCCCGAAGGCCAGGTGGCCCTGCGCGTCGCGGCGGATGTCGAAGCGGTCGGGCTCCGGGTAGCGGCCGGGGTCGCGGTCGGCGCCCGCGAGGGCGACCAGGACCGAATCGCCCTTCGCGATGGTGGCGGAGCCGATCGGTACGGACTCGCGGGCGAACCGGAAGGTGGCGGCCTCCACCGGCCCGTCATAGCGGAGCATCTCCTCGACCGCCCCGTCGATGAGTCCGAAGTCGGCTCGCAGAGCGGCCAGTTGCTCGGGGTGTTCGAGCAGCGCCCGCACCCCGTTGGAGATCAGGTTGACGGTCGTCTCATGGCCTGCGACGAGCAGCAGGAAGGCCATGCCGACCAGTTCGTCGGGCGACAGCGCGTCCTCGTCCTCGTACCGGGCGGCGATCAGCGCACTCAGCAGGTCCTCGCCCGGCGAGCGGCGCTTGTTCTCGATCAGTTCGGCGAGGTAGCCGCCCATGGCGCGGACCGCGTCGCCTTCCTCCGTCGCGCCCGCAGGGGAGACCACGCCGTTGGACAGCAGCCGGAAGGCGTCCCGGTCCAGGTCGGGCACGCCGATGAGTTCGCAGATGACGGTGATGGGCAGCGGGAAGGCGAAGGCGTCGACGAGATCCGCCCGGCCGGCCGGCACCATCGCGTCGAGCAGTCCGTCGGTGATCTGCCGCACGCGGGGCCGCAGCGCCTCGATCCGGCGGGCGGTGAACTCCCGCGCGACCAGCTTGCGCAGCCGGGTGTGGTCGGGTGCGTCCATCTCCAGCATGTTGGCGTTGATCGGGTCGCCCATGCCCGTCTGGCCGGGGAGCGTCCGCCAGTCCTTGCCGAACCGCTGGTCGGCCAGGACCGACCGCCCCTCGTCGTACCCGACGACGAGCCACACCCGGTCGAACTCGTCCGTCCGGACGGAGTGCACCGGGCCCGCAGCGCGCATCTTCTCGTAGTACGGGTACGGATTAGCGGTGAAGTCCGCGACCCCGCGCAGATCTACGTCGACATCGGACATGGGCCCACCCTCCCGGTCTGATCGGTCCGGCCGCCAGGGACCGGCCGGTTCAGCGTATGCCGCCGGGTCCGGGACGGACGGAGAGTTCAGGACAGCCCCGGGCCGTCGCCGTCGTCGAGCAGGCCCGCATCGTGGACCAGCAGGGCGATCTGGACCCGGTTGTTGAAGTCGAACTTGGCCAGAATCCGTGACACCTGGGTCTTCACGGTGGCCACGCTCAGATAGAGCGCCGCGGCGATCTCGGCGTTGGAACGGCCGTGCCCGACGGCGATGGCCACCTCGCGTTCCCGTTCGGCGAGCGAGGCGAGCCGTCGGCGGGCCCCTTGCGCCCGGTCCGCCTTCTCCTCCCCGCCGGGGCCGGCGGCGCGGGCCATGAGCTGCCGGGTCACCGCGGGCGACAGGACCGGGTCACCGGCCGCCACGCGGCGCACCGAGTCGACGATCTGTCCGGGCGGGGTGTCCTTGAGCACGAAGCCGGCCGCGCCGGCACGGATCGCGCGCAGCACCTGTTCGTCGGCGTGGAAGGTGGTCAGGACGATGACCTCGGGTGCGTCCGGGCGGCCGCGCAGCACCTCGGTGGCGGTCAGCCCGTCCATGACCGGCATCCGGATGTCCATCAGGACGACGTCCGGGCGGAGCTGTTCGACCAGTCCGGGCGCCTCGCTGCCGTCGGCACCCTCCCCCACGATGTCGATGTCGTCGGCGCCGCCGAGCATCAGGGTGAGCCCGGCCCGTACGAGCGGGTCGTCGTCGACGATGAGGAGCCGGACGGGGCGGCCGGCGGGGGCGGAGGTCGGGGTGGTCATGACGGCCACGGTAGCCAAGCCCGGACCCCGAACCCGCCGCCAGGTTCCGGTCCGTGGTCGAGGCGGCCGCCGGCGAGGGTGGCCCGCTCGGTCAGCCCGATGAGCCCCTGCCCGGACCCGGGCACCTGCTCGAAGGGCTCGGTGGGGGCCGGGTTGCGCACCTCTACGGTGATGCCCCGGCCGGGGCCGCCGCTGACCCTGACGGTGACCTCGGTGCCCGGTGCGTGCTTGCGGGCGTTGGTCAGGCCCTCCTGGGCGATGCGGTAGACGGTGCGGCCGGTGGCGGCGGGCGCCGCCTCCGGGTCCGCCAGGTCGTTGTCGAGGGCCACCTTCATCCCGGCCAGCCGGGACTCGGCGACCAGCGCGTCGAGCGTGGCGAGGGTGGGCTGCGGCCGGTCGCCCTCGCTGTCCCGGGGGCTGCGCAGCACTCCGATGATCTCGCGGAGGTCCTGGAGCGCCTCGTGCGCGCTGTCCCGGATGACGCCGGCGGCGCGGGCCACCTCCGCCGGGGGTGCGTCCGGCCGGAACTCCAGGGCCCCGGCGTGGACGCTGAGCAGGGTCAGCCGGTGGGCGAGGACGTCGTGCATCTCGCGGGCGATGTCCTCGCGGGCCAGCCGCTGGGCCTGTTCGGCGCGCAGTCCGGCCTCGGTCTCGGCGCGCCGGGCGCGCTCGCGCAGGGTGACGACGAGCTGGCGTCTGGAACGTACGACCATGCCCCAGCTGAGCACCAGCAGGATCAGCAGGATGCCGATGACCGTGGACGCGATGAACGAGGTGGTCGGGTCGGGGCGCACGTAGGGCTGGATCGGGGCGACGGCCAGGGCTCCCGCGCCGACGAAGGCGACGGGGCGGAACGGCCGGTGCACGGCCAGGCTGAACAGCGCCACCAGCAGCGCTCCGGCCGCGACGGGCTCCACGATGGAGAGCACCGTCATCGCCACCGCCAGGCCGACCGGCCACCGCCGCCGGAACCACAGCGTGCAGCAGGCCGCGGCACCGATCAGCGAGTCCACGAAGACGACGCCGTCGGGCGTGGTGGGGTCCGCCTCGATGGTCGCGATGGTCGCCAGCCCGATGCCCGCCGCGCAGAGGAACGCCGTGATGTCGACGGCCCAGTCGCGCACGGTGCGGCGGGAGCGGGCGCCTCTGTCACCGGGCAGCTCGGGGTCGGCCATCGCCGAGGGCAGCAGCCAGGGGTACTCCGTGCGGGTCATATCGACAAAGCTACGCAGTGGGATCGCGGCTTCCGGCGGTTCGGGGCCGGGAGGCGACCAAAGTCGCGGAAGGGAAGACTTTCGGACGAGCGGCCCGGACCACCGGCCGATGCGGCGGCGGTGCCCGGCGCGCCAGGCTCACTCCCATGAAGAGACTCTGCGAGACGGTCGGCTTCCTGGTGTTCGCCCAGGGGGCCGCGGGGCTGCTCCACGAATGGTTCGACTGGTTCCACTTCTTCGGTCTGGTGCGACGGCTGCCGTTCGTCGGCGACTACTCGTTGTTCGTCAGCATCGTGCTGGTGGTGGCGGGGATCGCCGTCATGATCGCGTCGGACTCGGTCAAGGAGTAGCCGGGGCGCCGCGACGCCCCCAGGCCGTACCCGCGAGCACCAGGACCGCGCCCGCCGCTCCCAGGACGCCGAGGCGTTCGCCGCCGACCGCGATGCCGACGGCGGCGGCCCACAGCGGTTCCGTACCGAGCAGCAGGCTGACCCGGGACGGCGAGGTGCGGCGTACGGACCACATCTGCACGAAGAACGCGAAGAGCGTGCAGAAGACCGACAGGAAGAGCAGCCCGCCCCACTCGCGGACACCGAATCCGGCGGCGACCGTCCACGGCGGCTCGCCGGTGCCGGGAACGGCGGCCAGAACTGCGAAGACGGCGACCGCGCTGCCGAGCTGGACGGTGGTCAGCGACAGCGAGTCCGCGGAGCGGACGGACCTGATGCGCGCCATGAGCAGTACGTGGAGGGTGCGGGCCAGGGCGGCGACGAGCATCAGCAGATCGCCCGCGGAGGGGCTGGTGAATCCGCTGCCCTGGGTCAGCAGCACCACACCGGCCACGGAGAGCGCGGCCGCGGCGAGGAAGCTCCCGGCCGGCCGTACTCGGGTCACCGCGGCCTCCGCGAGCGGGGTGAAGACCATGGTGAGGCTGATGATGAGCCCGGCGTTGGTCGCCGAGGTGTGCACGATGCCGTACGTCTCCACCAGGAAGATCCCGCTGAGCACCAGGCCCAGCAGCCCCGCGCCCCGCCACTGCGCCGCTGTCAGCGCCGACAGCCCGCGCCGTCCGGCGACCACCAGGACGGGCAGCACGACGGCGAATCTCAGCACCAGGACGGCGATGACCGTCTGGGCCGTGGTGATGCCCTTGGCCGCCAGGTAGCTGGAGCCCCAGACGACCGCGACCAGCAGGACGGGGAGATCGGTGAGCCACGCCCGGCGTTGCGGGGCGAGGGCGGGAGCGGCGATCGAGGACACCCGGATCTCCTGGTTCTCCACAGCAGGATGCGGAGACCTCACTGGCTCGCACGCGGAACGATCACCGTACCGCTCGCCCTCCTACAATGGCGAGCCCCGGGACCGGTCCGACGTCGGCCGCTCCGCACCCCACCGAGCACGGAGTCGCCAGATGGCGGGAGCACGCCAGGACGGAAGGGTCGAACGGGGCAACCGCACCCGGCAGCTGGTGCTCGCGCACGCTGCCGCGGTCGCGTCGGTGGAAGGCCTGGAAGGCCTCTCGCTCGGCCGGCTCGCCACCGAGCTCCGGCTGAGCAAGAGCGGCGTGTTCGCCCTCTTCGGCTCCAAGGAGGAGCTCCAGCTGGCCACCGTGCGAGCCGCCGCCGCGGTGTACGACGAGCATGTCGTCCGGCCGGTACGGGCCGTTCCGGCCGGACTGGGGCGCGTCCGGGAGCTCTACGAGCGCTGGATCGCGTACTCGGAGCGGCGGGTGTTCCCCGGGGGCTGCTTCTTCTACGCGGCCATCGCGGAGTTCGACGCACGCGAGGGCCCGGTGCACGACGCGATCGTGGCCGCGCAGTCCGGCTGGGTCGCCTTCGTGGAGCGGCGGATCGAGGAGGCGCGGGTGCTGGGCGAGATCAGGGCGGACTGCGATGCCGCCCAGCTCGCCTTCGAGATCATCGCGTTCCTGGAGCTGGCCAACGGCGACTCGGTGCTCCGGAGGAGCTCCGAGGGCTATACGAGGGCGGCGCACGCGATCCTGGCGCGGCTGCGGGCGGTGGCGACGGACGCCTCTTCGCTGCCCGGCCCCGGGTAGCACCGGCGCACCCGCTGCCTGTCCGGCGGTGGCCCGCTCGAAACTAATAGCACGATCGTTCGTTCAACTGTATGGTCTCGGTTACCGTCGCGGAGCCGCGCGACGGCCCGGCCGGACCACGCAGAGGGAAGGACAGCCCGTGCCGCACATCCTCTGGAGCACGCACTGGCGGGGCGGCCCGGCCGCCAGGACCGTGGAACCGGGGACCGAGGTGGCCGTCGGCGTCACCGAGTTCGTCACGCGCCGCCCCTGGAGCACGCCGTCCGTCGGGACCGCGGGGATGCGACTGCGCCGCACCTGGCCGGCAACCCCGGGCGCGGTCGGCATGTGGCTGTGGGTGGATGTGGGCCCCCGGATGAACCGTTCCGGGTCCATCACCGTCTGGACCGCCCACGAACACCTGACGGGCTTCGTCGCCCGCCCCGACCACCGGCGGATCGTCCGCGCGCACCGGGATCGCGGCACTCTGCGTTCCGCCACCTGGACGGCCCCGTTCACCTCCCCCGCCGCGCTCCGCGCATCCGCCTGGCGGCTGGTGTCCGGAACGGCACCGTGGCCGACGCCGCCGGACTGACCTGCCCCGCCGCCACAACCGCCTGAACCGCCCGAACCGTCCGAACCACCCGACGAAGGGAACCCCGACCGTGGACATCGTGCAGCTCGACCGGGCCGCAGTGCTGGAATCCGTGCGCGTCGTGCGCAGCGCGGGCCCCGGCGACTGGGACCGCCCCTCCCCCTGCTCCGGCTGGACGCTGCGCCGTCTGGTCGAGCACATGGGCGCCCAGCACCTCGGGTTCGCCGCCGCCGCGCGGGGTCAGGGGGCCGGTGCGGCGGCCTGGCGGACCCGCTCGTACGGGGGCGATCCGGCCGCCCGGTACCGCGAGGCGGCCGATGCGGTGCTGGACGCGTTCGCCGGACCGGACGTGCTGGAGCGGCGGTTCGTGCTTCCGGAGATCGACGCCGGCACGACGTTCGCCGCGTCCACCGCGATCGGGTTCCACTTCATCGACTACGTCGTGCACTCCTGGGACGCGGCGGCCTCCCTCGGGCTGCGGACCGCCTTCCCCGCGGACGTCGTCGATGCCGCGCTGCCCATCGCCCTGCGCGTCCCCGGCGGCGAGGCGCGGGTGGGGCCGGGTGCGGCCTTCCGGCCCGCCCTGCCGGCCGGCGGGGCGGCGGGGCGGCGGCGTCCGGCAGCGCGGAGACCCTCCGGCTCGTGCTCTCGGCGCTCGGCCGTTCGCCGGACTGGAGCCCGCCGCACGGCGGCTGACCGCGCGGGCCGTCCGTACCGGTCGCCATACGCCGATCGTGCCGGTCGTTCACGTGCCGTTGGGAATGGAGCCGAACTCGGCCCGCCCGGTGGGCCGGTAGGTGTTGATCGTGATGCCGTTGGGGGTCGTGCGGGCGCCGGTCAGCTCGAAGGCCGTCGGCGGTCCGCCGTCCGTGAACAGCCGCTTGCCGGCGCCGAGCACGACCGGGTGGACCAGCAGGTTGTACTCGTCGATCAGGCCGTGCGCCATCAGGGACCGGGCGAGCTCACCGCTCCCCCAGATCTGCACCTCGCCCCCTTGCGTGCGCTCCTTGATCCGGGCGATCTCCGCGGCGACATCGGTGGAGATCACGGTGGTGTTCTCCCAGTCCGCCCTCTCCAGCGTGGTCGAGACGACGTACTTGGGGTACCGGTTGAGCCGGGAGGCGATCGGATTGTCCGGGTCGGTGATCCCCGGCCAGTACCCCGCGAAGATGTCGTAGGTACGCCTGCCCAGCAGGAAGGCCGCCGAGCGGTCGAACAGCTCCGCGACGAACCGCCCGCTGTCCTCGTCGATGACCGGGGCCTGCCAGCCGCCGTACTCGAATCCTCCGCTCGGATCCTCCTCCGGCGCGCCGGGGGCCTGCATGACGCCGTCGAGCGTCAGGAAGGTGATGAGGGTCAGCTTCGCCATGGTCCTGCTCCTTCGGGACTCGGGAACGGCCGCGGATTTCCGCTTCCATCTGTTCCGACCCCCGCGCGGGCCGAAACTCATCGGCCGGCCCGGCCGGCGTGGCGGAGTGAGGGTCCGTTTACCGCCGGACTCCGGTCCGCGGAGGAACTCTCCTTGTCCTTGTCAGCCAACCGGCGACACCAGCACCGGCAACCGGACAGGACCCCTGATGAACACCACGAGCACCAGCAGCACCGGCTCCGGCCGCGTCGCACTCGTCACCGGCGGCAGCCGCGGCATCGGCGCCGCGACCGCCCTGCGGCTCGCCCAGGACGGCGCCGATGTGGCGCTGACCTACGCCGTCGACGAGGCCGCCGCCCAGGAGACCGTGCGGAGGATCGAGGCGTGCGGCCGCCGCGCGGTCGCCATGCGCGCCGATGCGGCCGATCCGGAGGCCGCCCCCATGGCGGTGCACCGGACGGCGGAGACGTTCGGCCGGCTCGACATCCTGGTCAACAACGCGGGCATCGGCGTCCTCGGCCCCATCGGCACCCTCAGCACCGCCGACATGGACCGGGTACTCGCGGTCAACGTGCGGGCCGTCTTCCTGGCCTGCCGGGCGGCGGCCGGTGTGATGGAGCGCGGCGGACGCGTCATCACCCTGGGTACGGCCCTGAGCCGGTTCGCGGGCGGACCGGGCGGCACGCTCTACGCGATGAGCAAGTCGGCGCTGTCCGGCCTCACCAAGCCGCTCGCCCGCGAGCTCGGCCCGCGCGGGATCACCGTCAACCTGGTCCAGCCCGGACCGGTGGACACCGATCTCAACCCGGCCGACGGCCCGTTCGCCGCCGGGCAGCGGGCGGCGACCGCGCTGGACCGGTTCGGCACGGCCGGTGAAGTGGCCTCGCTCATCGCCTACCTGGCCGGTGAAGAGGCCGCGTACATCACCGGCACCGAGGTCGTGGTGGACGGGGGCCACGCCGCCTGAATTCCGTGGCAGGGTGGGCGGACGTTTTCCGTCCGTCCGCCCATCCGTCCGGAGGAGGCACCCATGTTCTGGTCACGCGGTTCACGCGGGTCACAGGGGTCGAGCAACGCGTCAGAGTTCGCGCTGTACGAGGAGTTCGGTTTCACCATCGCCCGGCGCGGATACGACCGCGACCAGGTCGCCGCCTACATCGCCCGGCTCCGCGGCGGCACCCCGCCGGCCGAGGCCGCGGCCTTCGAGCTCGTCCGCCGGGGCTACGAGCCGAGCCGGGTGGACGAGGTCATCGCGCGGCTGCACCGCGAGGCCCGCCGGGGGAAGAGACCCTAGGCTGGCCAGGCAGGCAGCCAGCCGTCCGGCGAGAGGAACGCCCATGCCAGAGACCCCGTCGCACCAGCTGAACGACGGCCGGTCCGTGCCCTCGGTCGGGCTCGGCACCTGGCCGCTGGACGACGACGCGGCCGAGGAAGCCGTAGCCGGAGCCCTGGGCCTCGGCTACCGGCTCGTCGACACCGCGCTGAACTACGGCAACGAGACAGGCACCGGGCGCGGGATCGCCCGCAGCGGGGTGGACCGCGAGGACGTCTTCGTCACCACCAAGGTGCCGGGCCGCCACCAGGGGTACGAGAAGACGCTGGCCTCGTTCGAGGAGTCCCGGCGCAACCTCGGCCTCTCCTATGTGGACCTCTATCTCATCCACTGGCCGCTGCCCCGCGTCGACCTGTACGTGGACACCTGGCGGGCGATGATCCGGCTCCGCGAGGAGGGACTCGTACGGTCCATCGGGGTCTCCAACTTCACCGCGGACCACTTGGACCGGCTGGAGCGGGAGACGGGGGTGCTGCCCGCCGTCAACCAGATCGAGATGCACCCCCGGCTGCCGCAGGAGGAACTGCGGGCCGTGCACGCCGCCAAGGGCATCGTCACGGAGAGCTGGAGCCCGCTGGGGCGGGGCCGCGATCTGCTGGACGATCCCGGACTCGTCGCAGTGGCGCGGGCGCACGGGGTGACGCCGGGACAGGCGGTGCTGCGCTGGCACACCCAGCTCGGGGCCGTCCCGATCCCGAAGAGCGCCGATCCGGGACGGCAGCGCGAGAACCTGGACCTCTTCGGCTTCGAGCTGACGGCCGGGGAGCTGGAGCGCATCGCGGCCGGGCCCAGGCAGCGGTTCGGCGGGGACCCGGAGACCCACGAGGAGTTCTGAGCGGCCGGGCGGGCCCGGCGTGCGGGCCCGCCCTCGCGCGGACCGGCCTGCCGGCCCGGTTCAGCTCGTACGCGGCTGGAGCTCGGCCATCCGGGACCAGCCCTCGCCGGGTACCTCGACGTTGATGATCTCGGGTGTCTCCGCCACCAGGTCCGCCATCCGGTCCATGGCCGCGGCGAAGTGCTCGGACTGCACATGGGCCGCACCCGCCTCGGCGGAGGCGAACGCCTCCAGCAGTACGAACTGGTCCGGGTTCTCGACACTGGACGACCAGTCGAAGAACACGTTGCCCGGCTCCTGGCGGGTGGCGACGGTGAAGTCCTCGACGGCCGGGAGCCAGTTGTCGCGCTCGGTGCTGCGGACGGTGAACCTGACTGCGATGAAGATCATGACGACTCCTGCTCGGGACGTGCGGCAACCTGACCAGGTCGCCGCATCACCACCGTATCCGCCGAATACGGACAGCCACCTGCGGGCCCCGGCCGTCACCCGGCAGACGGGACCGCGTGCGCGCCGCCGGCCGGGCGCGCCCCGTTCGCCGCCGTGCTCAGCGGTTCCGTTCGAGGAGACGGCCGGTGGGAGCCTCCAGCACGCCGTCCGACGCGATCCGTACGCCGCGCAGCCAGGTGGACCTGACGACACCGTGCAGGGTCCGGCCGGCGTACGCGGTGACCTGGTTGCGGTGGAACAGCCCGGCCGGGTCGACGGTGAAGGTCGCGTCGGGGGCGAGGACCGCGAAGTCGGCGTCCCGGCCGGCCTCGATCGCGCCCTTGTCGCGCAGCCCGGCCAGCTCGGCGGGGGCCGCCGACATCCAGCGGGCGACGTCGTCGAGCGAGTGGCCGCGCCTGCGGGCCTCGGTCCAGATGGCGGGCAGACCGAGCTGGAGGGAGGAGATCCCGCCCCACGCGGAGGCGAAGTCCGGCGTCTTGAGGTCCGTGGTGCAGGGCGAGTGGTCGGAGACGATGCAGTCGATGGTGCCGTCCGCGAGCCCCTCCCACAGCGCGTCCTGGTTGGCCGCCTCGCGGATGGGCGGGCAGCACTTGAACTCGGTCGCGCCGTCCGGGACCTCCTCCGCGGTGAGGGTGAGGAAGTGCGGGCAGGACTCGACCGTGACCCGCACGCCCTCGCGCTTGGCCGCGGCGATCAGCGGCAGCGCGTCGCTGGAGGACAGATGCAGTACGTGGACGCGGGCGTCCAGTCGCTTGGCGTGGGCGATCAGCCCTTCGATCGCGGTGTTCTCGGCGTCGCGCGGCCGGGAGGCGAGGAAGTCCGCGTAGGCGGGGCCGCCGCGCTGCGGCGCGGCCGCCAGGTGGTGCGGGTCCTCGGCGTGCACGATCAGGAGCCCGCCGAACCCGGCGATCTCCGCCATCGAGCGGGCCAGCTGCTCCTGGTCCAGCTCGGGGAACTCCTCGACGCCGGAGGGCGACAGGAAGCACTTGAAGCCGAAGACCCCGGCCTCGTACAACGGGCGCAGGTCCTTCACGTTGGACGGGACCGCACCGCCCCAGAAGCCGGTGTCGATGTGTGCCTTGGGGGCGGCCACCCGCTGCTTGACGCGCAGGTGCTCGACGGTGGTGGTCGGCGGGAGGGAGTTGAGCGGCATGTCGAGCAGGGTGGTGATCCCGCCGGCCGCGGCGGCGCGGGTGGCGGTGTGGAAGCCCTCCCACTCGGTGCGGCCGGGGTCGTTCACATGGACGTGGGTGTCCACCAGTCCGGGCAGCAGGACGTCGTCGCCGAAGTCCTCCAGCCGGGCACCCTCGGGCACCTCCGCGTCGTACGCCAGGACGGCGTCGATCTTCCCGTCGGTGACGGCGACCGTCGCGGGCCGCGTCCCCCCGGGAGTGACGACGCGCGTCGAGCGCAGTACCAGCTTCACGTCCGTAGCGGACACCCGTGCTCCCCACTTCAAGAATTCAACGAACTGTTGAAGGAGTCTTCACGCGCGAAAGCGGCCCGTCAAGACCCTCATTCCCGGTGTCGGCCACTCAGCGGACCATCCGGGATGCCGACTGGAGATTTCCACAAAGTAAAAGACTGATTTCGTAGAGCGGAATGTAGAATAAGCCGGAGCCTCTGTCCCGGATCCGTCCGGCTGCCGGTGGACACCCGGACAAACGGGCCCTGACCGGCCAGGACGCCGCTCTGGAACAGTGGGCCGATCGGGGAGCGCCCGGTAGGCTGCTGCCTTGCTCTTCCGCTTCGAAAGGACCGTTGACGTGCCGTCGCCCCACGCCAGCACATCCGACTCCAAGCCCGCCGGACCCAGCGGTGGTGTGCAGTCCCTTGAGCGCGCCTTCGATCTGCTGGAGCGGATGGCCGACGCGGGGGGCGAGGTCGGTCTGAGTGAGCTCTCCGCGAGTAGCGGACTGCCGCTGCCCACCATTCACCGGCTGATGCGCACGCTCGTGGTCTGCGGATACGTCCGCCAGCAGCCCAACCGGCGCTACGCGCTCGGCCCGCGCCTGATCCGGCTCGGCGAGTCCGCCGCACGACTGCTCGGCACCTGGGCCCGCCCGTACCTCGCGCGGCTGGTCGAGGAGACCGGCGAGACCGCGAACATGGCGCTGCTCGACGGCGACGAGATCGTGTACGTGGCGCAGGTGCCGTCCAAGCACTCGATGCGCATGTTCACCGAGGTGGGCCGCCGGGTGCTGCCGCACTCCACCGGTGTCGGCAAGGCGCTGCTCGCGCACACCTCGCCGGACGAGGTGCGGGCGCTGCTGGCACGCACCGGGATGCCGGCCGCCACCGAGAAGACGATCACCACCCCCGAGGGCTTCCTGGACGCGCTGGAGCAGGTCCGCAGGGCGGGCTACGCGGTGGACGACAACGAGCAGGAGGTAGGGGTCCGCTGCCTCGCGGTCTCGGTACCCAACTCACCGACCTCGGCCGCGATCTCCATCTCGGGTCCGGCGGGCCGGGTGACGGAGGCGGCTACCGAACGGATCGTGCCGATCCTCCAGCAGGCCGCCAAGGAGCTCTCCGAGGTGCTGGCCAGCAGCGGGACGTCCGGCTGACCGGTTCGACGCCGGACGGGGACGCACACCGACGACGCGGGGGCGCCGTCAGGTCAGTGCCGGGGCGGTCAGCCGGCCGTCCCGCATCGTGACCGTCACGTCCATCCGGTCCAGATGGGTCCGGTCGTGGGTGACCATGACGGTCGCCGTGGACCGCTCGCGGGTCAGCGTGACGAGCAGGTCCAGCACGGCCGCCCCCCGTTCGTGGTCCAGCGCGCTGGTCGGCTCGTCGACGAGCAGGACCGCCGGGTCGTTCATCAGGGCCCGCGCGATGTTGATCCGCTGGCGCTGGCCGCCGGAGAGCTGGTGCGGTCTGCGGTCGGCCTTGTCGGCCAGGCCGACCGCGTCGAGCAGTTCCAGCGCCCGGGTCCGGGCGGCCCGGGGCGCGCCGCCCGAGAGATGGGCCATGACCTGGAGCTGCTCCGCGGCGGTCAGCGACGCCAGCAGGTTGGGCTGCTGGAAGACGATGCCGATCCGTTCGCGGCGCAGCGCCGCCTTGTCCGCGCGGCTGAGCCCCACCGTCTCGGTCCCCGCGACGAGGACGGCACCCTCGTCCGGGGTGACCAGGGTGGCGGCCACGGCCAGCAGGCTGGACTTGCCCGAGCCGGAGGGGCCGACGACCGCGGTGAGGGTGCCGGCGGGCACATCGAGGCAGACCCGGTCCAGGGCGGTGAGCCGGCCGTCGCCGTCGGGGTAGGTGAGCGTGACGTCGGTGAGGGTGAGGGTCATCGGGCACTCCCGAGTGCGGTGAGCGGGTCGACGGCGGTGATCCGCCGGATGGACAGGGCCGCCCCGACGGCGCCGAGGGCGATCATGACGGCTGCCGGGACGAGGACGGTCGACGCCTCCAGGACGAAGGGCACGGCGCCGCCGCTGACCAGGGCGCCGATGCCGGAGGCGAGGGCGGTGCCGATCCCGGTACCGACGGCGAGCATCACCACCGCCTGCCCGAGTGCGTCCCGGAGCAGATAGGGCGTGGAGGCACCGAGTGCCTTGAGGACGGCGACGTCGCCGCTGCGCTGGATCGTCCACACGGTGAAGAAGGCGCCGATGACGAGGGCGGAGATGGCGAAGAGGAATCCGCGCATCAGCTGGAGCGAGCCGTTCTCGGCCTGGTAGGAACCGATGGCGGTGAGCGAACCGTCCAGGGTGAGCGTGCTGGTGCCGGCCGCGCGGTCGCCCGCCGCCAGGTCCGCGCCGTCGGTGGTGGTCAGGGCGATCACGGTGGCGCGGGCCGCGCCGTCGGCCCCGAGCCGCTGCCAGTCGGCCAGCGCGGTCCACACGACCGGCGTGTGGCTGTACGAGGCGTCGCCCGCGACGGCCGCGACGGTGACCTCGGTGCCGCCGAGCCGCAGCCGGTCACCCGTCCGGGCCGAGAGGTCCTCCGCGGCCTGCGCGGAGAGCACCACCTTTCCCGGTCCCACCGGGGTGCCGGAGGGCGCCAGGCCGCTGTCCGGTTCGACGCCGAACGCCGAGACGGCCGCCGTCCGCTCCCCCGCCACCGCGGCGGCGTCGACCGTGCGGATGCCGAGCGGCTGGGCCTTCTCGACGCCGGGCCGCCCGGCCCAGCTCCGCCAGGCGCTCTCCTCGACGGTGGAATTGGTGAAGGACACCGACTGGCCGTCGGGCGGGGCGGCGAACGCCAGGTGGTCGGCGCTCAGCCCCGTGACGGCCGAGGTGTTCTCCCGGGCCAGTCCGGCCGTGAGCCCGGACAGCAGTCCCACGAGCAGCGTGATCAGCACCACGACCGAGCCCATGAGCGCGAACCGGCCCCTGGCGAACCGAAGATCTCTCCATGCGACGAACATGACTCCAGCGTCGGTCCGGGCGGTCCGGGAAACATCGGCCGCGGGCTGGGCCCGACATCAACCTTTCGATTGACCGGCCTCCGGCACCGCCCGCCTACGCTGGACGAATCATGGAATCACGTGTTCATCCGCCGGTCGCCGCCGCGCTGCGGCTGTGTCTGCACGCCCTGCTGCTGGGACTGCTGGCGCTGGCGGCGGTCAAGGCGGTGAGCGCCGGGGACCCGCACGCCGCCGGCGTCGTCGTGGTGTCCTGCGTGCTGGCCGCGGTGTACGCGGCCGGTGCGCTGGCTCCTGTCGTGCAGCCGGGGACCCGGGCCGGGGCGTGCTGGCTCGCCGTGCTGGGAGCGCTCTGGCTGGTGCTGCTAGCACTGTCTCCGGACGGGCTGTGGGTGGCGTTCCCGCTGTACTTCCTCCAGCTGCACCTGCTGCCGGTGCGCTGGGGGCTGCCCGCCGTCGCGGTGACCGCGGCCGCCGCCATCACCAGCTTCCTGGTGCACGGGCAGCCGGTCACGCCCGGCACCTTCATCGGCCCGGTGCTCGGCGCCGCGGTGGCCGTCGCGACGGTGCTCGGGTACGACGCGCTGTTCCGGGAGAGCGAGCGGCGCCGCGAACTCATCGAGGAGCTCGTCTCGACCCGGGCGGAGCTGGCGGCGGCCGAACGCACCGCCGGCACGCTCGCGGAACGCGAACGGCTGGCGCGGGAGATCCACGACACCCTCGCGCAGGGCCTCTCCAGCATTCAGCTGCTCCTGCGTGCGGCCGAACGCACCCTGGAACCGGACGCGCCCGCCACCCCCCATGTCCGCCGGGCCCGCGAGGCCGCCCAGGACAACCTCGCCGAGGCCCGCCGCTTCGTCCGCGCGCTGACCCCGCCCGACCTGGAGAACGGCTCCCTCGCGGCCGCCCTGGAACGGCTCTCGGAGCGCGGCACGGACGCCGCCCTCACCGTGCAGTTCGCCGTCAGCGGCACCCCGGTGGAGCTGCCCACCCCGTACGAGGTGGCGCTGCTGCGTACCGCGCAGTCGGCGCTGGCCAACACCGCGCGGCACGCCGGGGCGCGGCGGGCCGAGATCACTCTGAGCTTCATGGACACCTCGGTGTCGCTGGACGTGGTCGACGACGGCCGCGGCTTCTCGCCGGACACCGTCCCGGCCGGCGGCACCGGGACCAGTGGCTTCGGGCTGCCCGCCATGCGGTCGCGGGCCCGTTCCCTGGGCGGCACGCTGAGCGTCGAGTCGGCGCCCGGCCAGGGCACGGCCGTCGCCCTCACCCTGCCGCTCCCCGCCGGTACGCACCTGCCGCTCCCCGCCGGCCCGAACGGACAGGACCCCGCATGAC
Source organism: Streptomyces sp. NPDC088730 (assembly GCF_044751215.1). Classification (NCBI taxonomy): domain Bacteria; kingdom Bacillati; phylum Actinomycetota; class Actinomycetes; order Kitasatosporales; family Streptomycetaceae; genus Streptomyces; species Streptomyces sp. NPDC088730. The sequence continues at coordinate 305,481 of NZ_JBIVLK010000005.1, read as the reverse complement.
CACGCCGATCAGGCTGCTGCTCGCCGACGACCACCCGGTGGTCCGGGCGGGACTGCGGGCCGTACTGGACACCGAGCCGGACTTCCACGTCGCCGCGGAGGCCGCCACCGCGGAGCAGGCCGTGGCGCTGGCCGCGGCCGGCGGGTTCGACGTCGTCCTGATGGACCTGCAGTTCGGCCCCGGCCTGCACGGCTCCGAGGCCACCGCCGCGATCACCGCGGTGCCGGACGCGCCCCGGGTGCTGATCCTGACCACCTACGACACGGACGCCGACATCCTCGCCGCGGTCGAGGCGGGCGCCGCCGGCTATCTGCTGAAGGACGCCCCGCCGGAGGAGCTGGCCGCCGCGGTCCGTACGGCGGCGGCCGGCCGGTCCGCGCTCGCCCCGGCCGTGGCGCACCGGCTGATGGACCGGATGAGGACCCCGGCGGAGGCCCTCACCAAGCGCGAGCTGGAAGTTCTGCAACTGGTCGGCGAGGGGCTGTCGAACCTGCGGATCAGCAAGAAGCTGTTCCTGAGCCAGGCGACGGTGAAGTCCCATCTGGTGCACATCTACGCCAAGCTGGGCGTCGACTCACGCACGGCGGCGGTCGCCGCGGCGACGGCCCGCAGACTCATCCGCCGCTGAACCGGAGCCGCCGCCCCTCCCCGGACGTCCGGGAAGGGGCGGCGGCTCAGCGGCGCGGCGGCTCCGGTTCACCCGAGCAGCTGCTCGGGTTCAGCGGCGCGGCTGCTCGGGTTCAGCGGCGCGGCTGCTCGGGTTCAGCGGCGCGGCTGCTCGGGTTCAGCGGCGCGGCGGCTCCCCGAAGAGGTCCACGGCGACCCGTACGTCCCTGAGTGCCGACGCCAGCGCGCTGACCGAGCCGATCGCCCCCGCGATCAGCAGCAGCGAGCGGCGGAGCCGGGGAATCTCGGGCGCACCGCTGACCGCCATCGCGTCCAGCGCCGCCAGCTCGTCCTCCGCGACCGCGCGGTCCGGGAACTCCGCGGGATGTCCGGCCAGCTCCCGCCGGAGCCGGGAGACGGCCGTACGCAGCTCCGTCACCCTCGGGTCCTCGTTGCTGCTGGTCACCCGCGCCTGCCCCACGCTTTTCAACAAAGCACTCCCCCTCACACATCCTTGTGCCGGTGTTCCTACCGGGTCCCGGACCGTGGTCAAGTGTCCGGGGATGCGGGCAAGTTAACGCCATGAAAGGTGCCGTGCGCCACTCCACGGGCGCAACCCGGTGTGTCCCGAGCGATCACAGCCGGTTGCAGAAACGGTCCGTCTGTGCGGGAGCCCGGCTTGTGAGGTATCCAGGCCGCATGACAAGCAATCCGCTCCATTCGTCCCCCTCCGTCAACCCGGGCGTCGCCGGGCTGCTCCTCGCCGCGGGCGGCGGGCGCCGGCTGGGCGGCCGCCCCAAGGCGCTCCTGGAACACCGCGGCGGCCTCCTCGTCGACCACGCGGTACGCGTCCTGCGGGACGGCGGCTGCGGCCCGGTCCACGTGGTGCTCGGCGCGGCGGCCGACGAGGTGCGCGCCGGGGCGGAGCTGTCCGGCTGCGCGGTGACCGTCAACCCGGAGTGGACCGAGGGCATGGGTTCCTCGCTGCGGGCCGGGCTCGCCGCCCTCGCCGGGACGGACGCGGACGCCGTCGTCGTCCTGCTGGTCGACCAGCCCGGCATCGGCGCCGGGGCGGTGGCGCGGGTGCGGTCGGCGTACCGCTCCCGCACGAGCCTGGCGGCGGCCTCGTACGCGGGTGAACGCGGCCATCCGGTGATGTTCGGGGCCGATCTGTGGGCAGACATCTCGGCGGGGGCGGTGGGCGATCAGGGGGCGCGCGCCTATCTGCGGGAGCACCGCGACGCGATCACACTCGTCGAGTGTTCCGATGTGGCTCAGGCGTACGACATCGACACGGCGGAGGACCTGTCCCACCTTGAGTGAACGCGCTGGCACGCTGCGCCAGCGAGGACCCACTTCTGTCGACCCGGAGAATCTCGACATCAACAAACCATTGAACTTCCACCATGAGGAAACTACTATCCACTGGTCAGAAGCCCTCTGCACCCCAGACGGCGGTCACGGCCGTATCCCGGAGCCATGGCACGCCGTGCCATCTCAGGCGACCCGGCGGCCGTGAGACGCCGTCCGCACCGCCCGCTGAAGGAGTGACAGCTCATGTCCGCACCAGCGCCGTCCTCGCTGGCCATCGTCGATGCCGAGCCCCTGCCCCGGCAGGACGAGGTCCTCACCCCCGCGGCTCTCGCGTTCGTGGCCGAGCTGCACCGCCGGTTCACGCCGCGCCGTGACGAGCTCCTCGCCCGCCGCGGCGAGCGCCGCGCCGAGATCGCCCGCACCTCCACGCTGGACTTTCTGCCGGAGACCGCGGCGATCCGTGCGGACGACTCCTGGAAGGTCGCACCGGCCCCCGCGGCCCTGAACGACCGCCGGGTGGAGATCACCGGTCCCACCGACCGCAAGATGACCATCAACGCCCTGAACTCGGGCGCCAAGGTCTGGCTCGCCGACTTCGAGGACGCGTCCGCCCCCACCTGGGAGAACGTCGTCCTCGGCCAGCTCAACCTGATCGACGCCTACAACCGCGCCATCGACTTCACCGACCCGAAGTCCGGCAAGTCCTACGCCCTGAAGCCCGCGGACGAGCTCGCGACCGTCGTCACCCGCCCGCGCGGCTGGCACCTGGACGAACGCCACCTCCAGCTCGACGGCACCCCGGTGCCCGGCGCGCTGGTCGACTTCGGCCTCTACTTCTTCCACAACGCCCAGCGCCTCATCGACCTCGGCAAGGGCCCGTACTTCTACCTGCCGAAGACGGAGTCGCACCTGGAGGCCCGCCTCTGGAACGACATCTTCGTCTTCGCCCAGGACGAGCTGTCCATCCCGCAGGGCACCGTCCGCGCCACGGTCCTGATCGAGACGATCACCGCCGCCTACGAGATGGAGGAGATCCTCTACGAGCTCCGCGACCACGCCTCCGGGCTGAACGCGGGCCGCTGGGACTACCTCTTCTCCATCGTCAAGAACTTCCGCGACGGCGGCGCCAAGTTCGTCCTGCCGGACCGCAACGCCGTGACGATGACCGCCCCGTTCATGCGGGCGTACACCGAACTCCTGGTCCGCACCTGCCACAAGCGCGGCGCCCACGCGATCGGCGGCATGGCGGCCTTCATCCCGTCCCGCCGTGACGCCGAGGTCAACAAGGTCGCCTTCGAGAAGGTCAAGGCCGACAAGGACCGCGAGGCCGGCGACGGCTTCGACGGCTCCTGGGTCGCCCACCCCGACCTGGTCCCGATCGCGATGGCCTCCTTCGACGCGGTGCTCGGCGAGAGGCCGAACCAGAAGGAACGCCTGCGCGAGGACGTCTCGGTGGCCGCCGGCGATCTGATCGCCATCGACACCCTGCACGCCAAGCCCACCTACGACGGTCTGCGCAACGCCGTCGCGGTCGGCATCCGCTACATCGAGGCCTGGCTGCGCGGCATGGGCGCGGTCGCCATCTTCAACCTGATGGAGGACGCGGCCACCGCCGAGATCTCGCGCTCGCAGATCTGGCAGTGGATCAACGCGGACGTGGTCTTCGAGAACGGCGAACACGCCACGGCGGACCTGGCCCGCAAGGTCGCGGCCGAGGAACTGGCCGCGATCCGCGCCGAGACCGGCGACGAGGCCTTCGCCGCCGGCAGGTGGCAGCAGGCCCACGACCTGCTGCTCCAGGTCTCCCTGGACCAGGACTACGCGGACTTCCTGACGCTGCCCGCGTACGAGCAGCTGCGCTGACGCCTCCCGCGTGAGCCCCGGCTCCCGGTACCGCACGGCACCGGGAGCTGAGGCGTGCCGGGCGGGCCGGGCTTCCCCGTGGCGTGCGCTTCAGACGAGGCGGATCGACGTGACCTCGTGGACGGCCGCGGAGCTCGTCGCCGGGCCGTGGCAGGTCAGCCGGTGCGGCGGGGCGCGGTGGACCCGTACCTCGACGTCGTAGGCCGTCGGGCGGGGCCGGTGACCGATGACCCGGATCAGCCAGTGGGCACCGGCGCGGGAGGTCCCGGCGACCGTGTAGTCGTGCCGGCCGGCCGGGCCGAAGCGCCCGAGCAGGGCTGCCACAGCCGTCTGCTGGGGCGGAGGGAGGTCCGTGTATCCGCGCAGGTGTTCCGCGTGGATGCGTCCGGCCAGGTGTTCGCCCACCACTTCGACGGATGAGCCGGCGTCCAGACCCCCGTAGTAGACGCCGTCGGGTGCGACGACGACATTGGCGGCGAACCGGTCACCACCGACATGCGTGCACTCCCACACCAGGTCGGGCCAGCGCTCGTGCAGAGCGCGGCCCACGGGCCGTCCGCGCACCGCACAGCAGGTGTCGTGCTGGCCGTGGGTGCAGACGAGCACGACGGGAGGGAGTCCGGTCTCTCCCGGAGCGCCGGGCTCTCCCGGGGTGCCGAGCGCTCTGGCGACCTCCGCCAGGTCCTCGTCCCGGCTCCACGTGCCCCACTGCTGGCGATGGGCGCCGGAGCCTTCGTAGCGCAGCACCGCCCAGCACTTCGGGCCCTCGCGCCTGCGGCGTCCGTGGCGCCTGATCAGAAGGACGCGCGCCCGCGCCGCCTGGGCGGAGGCGAACAGGAGCCCTTTGACCCCGGGCGGCAGATCGAGGCCGTCGAAGCCGTTGACCGGCCATCCGCCCCGGTACTCGATGAGGACCCAGACACGGCCGTACGGGGCCGTGCCCACGATGGAGTCGCCGCGGTCCCGGGCGGCGTCGGCGCAGAAGAAACGCTCCGTCTCCCTCACTCGGTCACCGCGGCGGCGTCATGGCCCGGCGGGCACGAGCACGCCCGCGTGCAGCAATCTCCCGGCGAGCTCGACACCGAGATCCCCGGCCGTGCGGACCTCACCGTCGAGCAGCCGGGCCAGCGACGGCAGATCCTTCTCCGGCACGTCGAGCAGGCCCACGCGGGTGGTCAGGCGTCCGCCCTCCAGCCGTGCTTCCAGTGCCTCCCGGAGCCGGACCGGGGTCCGGGGACCGAGGCCCTCGACGGCCGCGAGCTGGGCCAGTGGCCCCAGCGGCGCCGGCCGTCCCCGTGCCCGCCGCTCGTGGTGGAACAGCGGCGTGGCGTCGGACTCCGTGACCGCCGCGACCAGGCGTTCGCGCACCAGGTCCATCTCGCCGGCCGGCCCGTCCACGCCCAGGGGCAGGGAACCCCGCATGCCCGGGTCGTCGCGCAGCGCCGCGAGTGCGGCCTGGGCGAGCTGTTCCGCCAGCTCGTACCGGGTCCAGCTGTGGATCCCGAGCGTCAGGTGGATCGAGACCTCGCCCTGCGCCTCGGCGGCGTGCAGCCAGCCGCGGGGCAGGTAGAGGACGTCACCCGGTGCGAGCACGGTGTCGATGTGGGGCTCGCCCCCGGCGGCCTCCGCGACGGCGGAGCGATGGGCGGTCCAGGGCTGGTCGCGCAGTGGGTCGGGGTGGACGGGCCGGTGGACGATCCAGCGTTTGGTGCCCTCGATCTGGAGGACGAAGACGTCGTGGACGTCGTAGTGGTCGTCGAACCCCCGGTTCTGGGGCGGGGTGATGTAGGCGTTGGCCTGTACGGGGTGTCCCAGTTCCCCGCTCAGCCCGGTGCTGAAGTCGGCGACCGGGCCCCATGTGCGCTGCAGGGCTTGCAGGACGAGGGTGGCGCCGTCGGCGAACTGCCGCCACAGAGCGGTGTCGTCGAGCTGGTCGGAGATGGTGGCTCCCACGCCCGCGGAGGAGGTGAACGAGGACGCGGGAAGCGTGGCGCCGTTCCTGGCCACGCGGAGGAAGGGGGTGCGCAGTCCGCGCCGCGAGATGAGTTCGTCCACGGCGTCGGCGGAGAACAGGTCCGAGAAGTCGTCGGCGCGGCGGGTGAGCAGCGCGGTGCGCGCCCAGACGTCACGGGCGAACTCCTCCCGGCGGAGGCGGGTCAGGCGCGTCTCCAGGACCCCGGCGCCCGCCGTCGCGGCACCGGGGTCCTGGAGCTCGGTCCGGGACGCGCTCAAGAACCGTTGCCGGACCGGTTCGCACCGCCGTCCGCACCGCCGTCGTGGACGCCGGGCGTACCCGCCGCACCACCGTCCGCCGGACCCTCCGCGCCGCCGTCCGCACCGCCGTCCGCGCCGCCGTCGGCACCCCCGTCCGCGCCGCCGTCGTGGACGCCGGGCGTACCGGCGGCACCACCGTCCGCCGGACCCTCCGCGCCCCCGTCGGCACCGCCGTCGTGGACGCCGGGCGTACCCGCCGCACCACCGTCGGCCGGACCTTCTTGCTGGTTCGGGTCCTGCTCGGGGTTGGTCATGGTTCCTCCCGCGCATCGATAGGGCTGGGGCCGGGCCCCCGTCCCGGGGACCCGCGTGTCGGGCAGGGTGACCCCTCATGGGCACCGCGATCAGCGTACCGCTATGAGCGGAAAGTATCGCTTTGGGATGATTCGTCCCGATGAATTCTGGCCGGCTCGCGGAGCCCCGCAAGGCTCCGCGAGCCGGTACGCGTCCTCCCGGCCGCTACTTCAGCCCGGAATCGAGTGCGCCCAGCAGGGTGCCCTGCGGGGTGTCGCCCGACATCTCCCAGACCATGACGCCCAGCAGGCCCTTGTTCTTCACGTAGGCCGTCTTCTTGCCGATGGACCAGGTGTCGTCGAAGGACCACCACTGGTTGCCGGTGTAGCCGTACGTGGAGACGGACTGCTCGTCGTGATGGACCGTCATCGTCGGGTAGGCGCCGATGAGGTTGGAGTAGCCGCGGGTGCCGGCCTCCTCGGCGAACTGGCCGGGAGCGGCTCCGCCCGCGGACTGCCATTCGCCCGCGGCTCCGCCGTCGGTGACGTTCTGCCAGCCCCGGCCGTAGAACGGGATGCCCAGGGTCAGCTTGCGGGGTTCGACGCCCGCGTCCGTGTACGCCTTGATCGCGGCGTCCGCACTGAAGTGGAAGCCGTACGGGTCCTGGTCGTCGGCGTAGAGGTTGGCCTGGTGGCCGGTGCGGTTCGGTTCCCAGGAGTTGTCGCTGCCGGAGCCGTGGAAGTCGTAGCCCTGGACGTTGGCCACGTCGAGGGAGTCGAAGACCTTGCCCAGGTCCCAGCCGTCACCGATCTTCTGCGGGTCGGCGGGGGTGAAGGCGGTGAGCAGGCGGTGGCCGCCGCCCAGCGCGTCCAGTTGCCTGCGGAACTCGGCGAGCAGCAGGGTGAGGTTGTTCCTGTCGTTCGGCGAGTAGTGGTTTCCGGGGTGTCCGGTGCCGGTGCCCGGCCACTCCCAGTCGATGTCGAAGCCGTCGAAGATACCGGCCGCCGTGCCGGGGCCGCCCGCGCCGCCGTACTCGGGCAGGTTGCCCTTGATGTACATGTCGATGCAGGAGGAGACGAACTTCTTGCGGGCCGCGTCGCTGGCCGCCACGTCGGAGAAGTACTTCGAGTACGTCCAGCCGCCGAGCGAGACCACGATCTTGAGGTTCGGGTGGAGCTTCTTCAGCTTCTTCAACTGGTTGAAGTTGCCGCGGAGTTTGCCCCAGCCGTCGTCCGCGACACCGTCGACCGACTGGGCGGCGCTGAACGGGCGGGTGTAGTCGGCGTCCGCATCGCCGGCGCCGGTGCCCTGCTCGGGGTCCTCCGGGTCGGCGGTGGTGCCCTTGGTGACGCCGTTCAGGCAGGTGAGGTTGTTGGGGTCGATGTTGGCGAAGGCGTAGTTGACGATGTCGAGCTTGCCGGCGGCCCCGGAGTCGTGGAGGTTCTTCACGAAGTACTGGCGGCCGTAGATGCCCCACTGGACGAAGTAGCCGACCTTGGCGTAGTTGCCGGCGCCGACGATGTCGTCGGTCTTGACCGTGAGCGTGTTGCTCGCCGCCGAGGCGTTGTCCGCGGGGTCGCGGGCCTTGACCGTGAAGGTGTACGGGGTCGAGGGCGACAGGCCGCCGATGGTGGCGGTGGTCGTCGTGCCGGAGACCGTGGTGGCCAGGGCGCCGCCCCTGTAGATGTCGTACGCGGCGACCCGCTGGTTGTCCGTGGCGGCGGTCCAGGCCAGCGTGACGGACGAGGAGTCGGTGGCGGTGGAGTGCAGCGCGCCGGGGGCCGTGGGCGGGGAGGTGTCGGTGGCCGGATCGACGGTGGTGACGGTCAGCGGGGCGCTCGCGGCGGAGGTGTTGCCCCGGGTGTCCTTGGCCCGGACGGTGAAGGAGTAGGCGGTGGCGGGCGTCAGGCCGGTGACCGTGGCGGAGGTCGCGGCGGTGGCCGAGCCCATCACCTTGCCGCCCGCCAGGATGTCGTACGAGGCCACGGGGAAGTCCCCGGCCAGGGCGGCCGTCCAGGACAGCGACGCGGTGCGGGCGGTGACATCGGTCTGCTTCAGTCCGGCGGGCGCGCCGGGCGGGGCGTCCGCGGAGCCGTCGCACTTGTCGCCGTTGATCCGGCAGCCGGTGGGCGCGGTGATCGGTCCGGTGGCGACGAACCAGAAGCTGTACGGCTCGGTGGTGCTGTGCGCCGCGACCGTGCCGTTGTAGTGGGCGTTGACCGCGGTGATGTGGCTGCCCTGGGTGGTGACGGTGCCGTTGTAGGAGCTGCTGATCGCGACCCCGGCGGGCAGGTCGAATTCCAGGCTCCAGCCGGTGACGGCCGCGTCGGTGTCGTTGTGCAGGATGTACGTCCCCTTCCACCAGGGACCGTTGTCGGCCGAGGTGAAGGTGGCCGTCAGCTTGCCCGCCGCGTGCGCGGGCGTGGCCTGGAGGGACAGCAGGGCGAGTAGGAGGGCGAGTGCGGCGACCAGCGCGGTCGCCGTTCTCCGTCTGAGAGGTATGCGCTCGAACATGGTTCTCCCTTGTGGCAGGGACCCGTGAGGAGGTCCTGAGGGGGGAGCTGGTGTCCTTCGTTCCATGGAGCACAGGGGAAACTAATTGGTCTGGACCACCACGTCAATAGGTACAGACCAATAGGTGCAGACCTCTTGTCCCTCACCGGCCGTCGCACCCGCGGGCCCTGCCCTCACGCCACTCTCACGCCTCCCTTGCGCCACTCCCCCGCACCCCGCACGCCCTCGCGCCCCCTCACGTCCCTACCGCTCCCAGCGCCACGAACACGCAGATCAGGACCGCCAGGACGGCGAGCAGCGGCCAGACGAAGCGCAGGTACTTGTCGTAGCCCACCTTGGCCAGCGCCACCCCGCCGATCGTCACCGCCGTCGTGGGCACCCACAGGTTCATCCAGCCGCTGGCCGCCTGCCAGGCCGTGACGACTACGGCGCGCGAGACGCCCGCGAAGTCGGCCAGCGGGGCGAGGATCGGCATGGCCAGGGTCGCGTGACCCGAGGTCGACGGGATGAGGAAGGCCAAAGGCAGGTTGACGACGAACACGACGACCGCGAACACCGCGGAGGAGGTGCCGGAGACCAGGCCCTCGATGGAGTGCAGGACGGTGTCGGTGACCCGGGAGTTGTTCATGATGACCGTGACCCCGCGGGCCAGCACGATGACCAGCGCGGGCGAGATGAAGTCGGCGGCGCCCTGGACGACGGTGGCGCTGATCTTCTGCTCCCCGAACCGGGCGACGATGCCGACGAGGACGGCCGCGACCAGGAAGAGCGCGGCGAGCTGCGGGAAGGACCAGCCCAGCTCGAAGCCGTACGGGGTGGCGTCCGCGTCCCCCGTCAGGGCGCTGGACCACGGGACCACGGAGAAGATCATGAAGGCGAAGGTCAGACCGACCAGGACCAGGACGAGGCGGTGGAGCGGGGTGAGCTCGGGCGGTTCGTCCGTGTCGGCCGCCGCGTGGTCGCGGTCGCCGGGCAGGAAGCCGGACAGCGAGCGGTCCGGGTCCTCGCGCACGCGGTTGGCGTACCGGATCACGTAGCCGATCGTCACCGCCGTCAGGACGACCCACATCACCGCGCGCAGCACGATCCCGTCGCCCAGCGAGATGTCGGCGGCGGCGGAGGCGACCCCGGTGGCGAACGGGTTGACCGTGGAGCAGAGCACGCCGACGCCCGCGCCGAGGATGATCGTGCCGGTGGCGACCATCCGGTCGTAGCCGAGGGCGAGCATCAGCGGGACGATCAGCCCGTAGAAGCCGAGGGTCTCCTCCGCGAAGCCCTCGACCGTGCCGAGCAGCGAGAAGACCAGCATCACGCCCGCGATGAGCAGGGCGCCGCGCTCGCGCAGCCGGTGGGCGAGGCGGCCGATCCCCAGGTCGAGCGCGCCGGTGGCGAAGACGACGGTGATGAAGGCGCCGATCGCGATGACGAAGAGGAACACGCCCGCGCTGCCGTACAGCTCACCGGCCAGATCCGGGCCGACCTGCCCGGTTCTCGCGTCCTGCACTCCGTACAGGCCGTTGACCGGGGAGAGGAAGAGGTCGTTCAGCCGGTCGACGATGCTCTGGCCGGAGGGGACGCGGTGGTACGTGCCCTGGATCGGCGCACCGGACTTGGTGCGGTCGTACGCGCCGGACGGGATCAGGAAGGCCAGCGCCCAGACGGCGAGCGTGACGACGACCAGCACGGTCAGGGCGCTGGGGAAGACGAACTTCCGCCCCTCCGGCGGCTTCTCCTCCGCCGGGGTTCCGGTGTCCAGGGTGCTCACGCGGTGCTCCCGTCGCGGTGCGCGGCGGCGTACTCCCGCAGGAACGCGGCCTCCGCGATGACGGCGGAGCGGAGCTCGGAGAAGAGGACCCGCTCGTTGGGGGCGTGCAGATTGCACATGCTGTCCTGGGCCCCGAAGAGCAGGATCTCGGCGCCGGGGACGGCCCTGGCCAGGCCGTTGACGAGCGGGATCGAGCCGCCGCTCGCGACGAACGCCGGTTCCGTGCCCCAGCCCTCGCGCAGGGCCGTCCACGCGGCCCGGTAGGCGGGTCCGCCGGTCGCGGGCTCGAACCCGGGGCCGGTGTCGCCGGGGGTGACGGTGAGCGGGATTCCGAACGGGCGCAGAGCCTCCAAGTGGGTGACGAGCAGCCCCAGCGCCTCCTCCGGGTCCTGCTCAGGGTGGAAGCGCAGGTTCAGCTTGGCGCGGGCGTACGGGACGACGGCGGAGGCGGCGTGGTCCACGGACGGGGCGTCGATGCCGATGACCGTGACGGCGGGACCGCTCCACAGCCGCTCGCCGAGGCTGCCGGACCCGATCAGCGGCATCCCGTCGCGGACCCCGGCCAGCGCGCGGAACTCCTCCTGCGTGTACGTCGTGCCGGTCCACTCCTCACGGCGCAGGCCCTCGACGGCGACGTCCCCGTGCACGTCGTGCAGGGTGGCCAGCGCCTTGAGCAGGGCGAGCAGCGCGTCCGGGGCGGCGCCGCCGAACTCGCCGCTGTGGCGGGGCTCGTCCAGGGTCCGCACCTCGACCACCAGCTCGGCGGCGCCGCGCAGGCCCGTGGTGAGCGTGGGGCTGCCGGGGCGGAGGTTACCCATGTCCGCGATGACCATCGCATCGCAGACGAAGCGGGCCGGGTCCGTGGGCGGGTAGTCGTCGAAGGCGCTGCCGTACTCCTCCTGGCCCTCCAGGACGATTCGGAGGCCGGTGGGCGGCCTGCCCCCGTAGGCCCTCAGCACGCCGAGGTGCACGATCAGGTTCGACTTGTCGTCCGCGATGCCGCGGGCGCGCAGCCCGCCCGCCACCGGGGTGGGTTCGAACGGCGGTGAGAGCCACAGGCTCTCGTCGCCGGGGGGCTGTACGTCGTAGTGGCCGTAGAGCAGCACGGTCGGGGCGTCCGGCGTCGGGGGCGGGACCTCGGCGACGATGACCGGTGCGGTGCCGGGCAGGTCGAGCCGTTCGATCCGTTCGACGCCCGCGCCGCGCAGCAGGTCCACGAGCAGGTCGTGGGCCTGCCGCACGGGTTCGGCGGGGAAGCCGGGGAACGCGACGGACGGGATGGCCGTCAGCCGTTCCAGGTCCGCGGTGAGCCCGTCCATCAGTGTGTCGACGCGGGAGCCCAGGTCCATCGCATCCCCTGTTCCTCGTGGAGTCCGTCAATGAGGTTCTGGGGTCAAATGGATCATATGGGGCGTCCGCCCGCACGGCTGAGGGCCGGTCAGCCGCCCAGCACCACCGTGCGCGAGGCGGAGAAGTCCCCCCATGTGCCGTCCGGGAGCTTGGCGCGGATCTTCATCGCGTAGCGGGTGCCGCGCGGGTCGCTGACGGTCAGCCGGTAGCTCGCCCGGCCCGCGGGCGGCTCGCCTCCCCAGACGATCGTGGTCGTCAGCCGGCCGTCCAGGTAGAGCTGGTAGGCCGGGATCTCGCCGCCGGTCCTCGGTTGCTTCCAGTCCAGATCGACGGCGTACTCCTTGCCCTGGGCGGTGCTGGTGACCTTCAGGTCCGTGGGGGCCGTGGAGGCGGGCGCGCCGGGGGCGGACGCGGTGGTGAGGTCGAAGGCGTTGCTGTCCTTCGACGAGGTGTCGGCGGCGTCCCGGGCGCGGACGGTGAAGGTGTAGACCGTGCCGGGCCGCAGTCCGGTCAGCCGGGCCGTGGTCTGCGTGCCGGGCACGGTGTGGATGCGCGAGCCCTCCTGGTAGATGTCGTACGAGGTGACGCCGACGTCGTCCGTGGAGCCGCCCCAGGACAGCGTCGCCGCCCGGCCGCCGTCGGCCTTGCCGCGCAGCCGCACCGGCCGGGTGGGGGCCTCGTGGTCGGCCGGGGTGGGGGCCGGTGTGGTGACGGAGACGGCGGCGCTCGGCGCGGAGAGGTTCCCGGCGGCGTCGCGGGCGCGGACGGTGAAGCTGTAGGCGGTCGAGGCCGTCAGCCCGTCGATGTCGATCATCACCCTGGCGGCCGGGACGGTCTTGACCTTCTTGCCCTTGCGGTAGATCTCGTAGGCGGTGACGGCCTTGTCGTCGGTGGCCGCCTCCCACATCACGTGCGCCGAGGTGGCGCTGCCTGCCTGCACCGTCACCCCGCGCGGCGCCGTGGGACTGCTGGTGTCGGTCTCGGCGTCGGAGCCGCAGGCGGTGAGGGTGGCGAGGAGCAGGGCGGCTGAGCAGGCCAACGCGGCGGTTGCGTGGGGGCGTTGCACGGTCTTGCCTTCCGTCCGGCAGCAATGGTCCAGACCTGTATCGCACGGTGCGGGGGTCCCCGACAAGGGGACGGAGCGGAACCTTCCGCAATATGCCGGTGTGCACCGCGCCCCCACCGCCCCGGCGGGTCGCCGGGCGATGAGTTCTGGGCGCCCGGGGAGTCCGCACTGTATGGACAACGAGACGAAGACCGCTCCCCCGCAGGACCTGGCACCGGCGGCCAGGCAGCTCGCCGGGCTGCTCGACGCGGTGGACGGGCCCCGGCTGTCGGCGCCGACCCCCTGTCCCGGTGTGCCGGTGAGCGCCCTGCTCGCCCACATCGGCGGGCTTGCCGTGGCCTTCCGCGACGCCGCGCACAAGGAGCTGGGGGCGACGACCGACACGGCGCCCTCGGTGGAGGGGATGGTGCTCGCGGAGGGCTGGCGCGACACGCTGCCGCGGGCGCTCGACGCGATGGCCACCGCGTGGCGCTCCCCGGAAGCCTGGCAGGGCATGACGCGGGCGGGCAGTGTGGATCTGCCGGGCCAGGTGGCGGGCATGGTCGCGCTCAACGAGCTGGTGCTGCACGGCTGGGATCTGGCGAGGGCGACCGGGCAGCCGTTCCGGGCGGAGGAGGCGCATCTGGAGTCCACGCTGGTGCTGCTGGCCGAACCGGGCGACAGCCCGCCGGCCGGCTCGCCCTTCGGACCGCCGGTCCCGGTGCCGGACGACGCACCGCTGCTGGACCGGGCCGTCGCCCGCAGCGGCCGGCGCCCCGACTGGCGGCCGGGCGGCTGACACCACCCCTGGTCAGGTGGGCGCGCGGCCGCGCGCCCACCTGACCAGCTGAAGGCTGCCGCGAACGGGGCGTGCCGCGCCCCCGGCCTGGCAGGCTGGAGCGGTGAAGCTCGGCACACGTCCCCTGATCGCCTCGGCCGCCGCTTTCGCCCTGGCCGCGGCGGCACTCTCCGGCTGCTCCGGGACCGGTCCGGACGCCGCGTACGGCAAGGGGTCCCCGGCGGCCGGACTGGACGATCCGGCGGATCCGGCGGATCCGGCGAAGAAGGACATCGCCATGCGGCTGGTCTCCAGCGCGGAGAACTCCACCCTGGACTGGACGTCCCAGTACGGGTACATCGAGGACATCGGCGACGGCCGCGGCTACACCGCGGGCATCATCGGCTTCTGCTCCGGCACCGGCGACATGCGCCGGGTCGTCGAGCGCTACGCGAGGGCCCGGCCCGGAAATCCGCTGGAGCGGTTCGGGCCGGCGCTGCGGCGGGCCGAGGGCAGCGACGCGCACGCCGGGCTCGGCCGCCGCTTCACCGGGGCCTGGGCGGACGCGGCCGGTGACGCCGCCTTCCGGTCGGCGCAGGACGCGGAGCGGGACGCGTCGTACTTCGGCCCCGCGGTCGCGCGGGCCAAGGCGGACGGGCTCGGCGCGCTGGGCCAGTTCATCTACTACGACGCCTACGTGATGCACGGGTCGGGCGACGCGGAGGGCACGGTCGGCTTCCGCACCATGCGCCGCCGCGCGCTCGCCGAGGCCGCTCCCCCCGCGCGGGGCGGTGACGAGAGGGCGTATCTCGGCGCGTTCCTGGACGTCCGGGTCGCGGCGATGCGCGAGGAGGAGCCCTCGCACACCGACACCAGCCGGGTCGAGACGGCCCAGCGGGTCTTCCTGAAGAAGGGCGACCTGAATCTCGACCCGCCGCTCGACTGGAAGGTGTACGGCGACAGCTACCGGATCGACGGCCCGTAGCCGGCCGGGCCCGTCGGCGCGTCCGGCCGGAGCGGCCCGCGGCCCGATTTCCGACCGCACCCAACTCGTATGCGTCACAGGGGTGTACGGCACTCCTCGGAGTCTGATAGGAAAGGTTCCTAACAGAAGAATCGGAACGACGAACTCCCTTGGAGGACTGGTGAACGCTCCCCACAAGCGCACCGCACGTCGCAACACCCGCACGCTGCGCGTCGCGCTCGTCGCGCTCGGGCTGACGCTCACGGCTGTTCCCGTCACCGCATTCGCCGGCACCCCCGCCCCGCCGGCCGCTCACCACCAGGAGGCCGCCGCGACCGGACTGGACGATCCGGCGAAGAAGGACATCGCCATGCAGCTGGTCTCCAGCGCGGAGAACTCCTCGCTGGACTGGAAGTCCCAGTACAAGTACATCGAGGACATCGACGACGGCCGCGGCTACACCGCGGGCATCATCGGCTTCTGCTCCGGCACCGGCGACATGCTGGACCTGGTGGAGCTGTACACGAAGCGCAAGCCGGGCAACCCGCTCGCCCAGTACCTGCCGGCCCTGCGCGAGGTGGACGGCAGCGACTCCCACGAAGGGCTGGACCCGGGCTTCCAGGCCGCCTGGAAGAAGGCCGCGGCCGACTCGGCGTTCCAGCAGGCGCAGAACGACGAGCGCGACCGGGTGTACTTCAACCCGGCGGTCAGCCGGGGCAAGAGCGACGGACTGGGCACGCTCGGCCAGTTCGCGTACTACGACGCCATCGTCATGCACGGCGACGGCGGCGACAGCACGAGCTTCAGCAGCATCCGCAAGCGCGCCCTCGCGAAGGCGAAGCCGCCGGCCCAGGGCGGCAACGAGGTCAGCTACCTCAACGCCTTCCTGGACGCGCGGGTCTGGGCCATGCAGCAGGAGGAGGCCCACTCGGACACCAGCCGGGTGGACACCGCCCAGCGGGTCTTCCTGAAGAAGGGCAATCTGAACCTGAACCCGCCGCTCGACTGGAAGGTGTACGGCGACAGCTTCCACATCGGCTGACGGTTCCGGGCACGGCTGCGGCGCGTACGGCTCCCCCTGGCGGGCGGGGCCGTACGCGCCGCAGCGCTGTGACGATACGTCAGGGCACGTGCAACGGAGCAGCGTTGGCCAGCTCCTCACTCACCGTCTCGGCATCCTCCTCCTCGTCCGGCTTGCGGCCCAGGTGGTTGAAGGCCAGGTTGAGGACGATCGCCACGACGCATCCGGTGGATATCCCGGAGTCCAGCACGACGAGCAGGTCCTTGGGGAACGCGTGGTAGAAGTCCGGCGCGGCGATCGGGATCAGCCCTATGCCGACGGCCGCGGCCACGATCAGCGCGTTCTCACCCTTCTCCAGAGCGGCGGTCGCCAGGGTCTGGATGCCGCTCGCGGCGACCGAGCCGAAGAGCACGATGCCCGCGCCGCCGAGCACCGGCAGCGGGACGAGCGCGATGACGGACGCGGCCACCGGGACCAGGCCGAGCACGATGAGGATGCCACCGCCCACGGCCACCACGAAGCGGCTGCGGACCTTGGTCATCGCCACCAGCCCGATGTTCTGGGCGAAGGCGCTGCACATGAAGCCGTTGAACAGCGGGCTGACGGCACTGCCCAGGGTGTCGGCGCGCAGGCCGCCCTCGATGGTCCGCTCGTCGGCCGGACGGTCGACGATCTTGCCGAGGGCCAGCATGTCCGCGGTCGACTCGGTCATGCAGACCAGCATGACGATGCACATCGAGACGATCGCGGCGATCTCGAACTGCGGCGCCCCGAAGTGGAACGGGGTGGGGAAGCCGATGGCGTCGGCCTCCTTGATGGCGCCGAAGTCGGTGATGCCGACCGGGATCGCGATGAGCGTGCCGATGATGAGTCCGAGCAGGATCGCGATCTGCTGGAGGAAGCCGCGCAGCAGCTTCCTCAGCGCGAGGACGATCACCAGGGTGACCGCCGCCATGATGATGTTGGTGGTGGAGCCGTAGTCGTCGGCCGTGGCGTTGCCGCCCTGGGACCAGTTGAAGGCGACCGGGAGCAGCGAGACTCCGATCAGGGTGATGACCGTGCCGGTGACGACGGGCGGGAAGAAGCGGACCAGCTTGCAGAAGTAGGGCGCGAGGACGAAACCGAGGAGGCTGGCGACGATGATCGCGCCGAAGATGACGGTGATCCCTTCGTGCCCCCGGTCCTTGCCGATCGCCACCATGGGTGTGACCCCGGCGAACGAGACGCCGTTGACGAACGGCAGCCGGGCGCCGATGCGCCAGAAGCCGAGGGTCTGGAGCAGGGTGGCGATGCCCGCGGTGAACAGGCTCGCCGCCACCAGGAAGGCGGTCTCCTTCGGGCTGAGCCCCACGGCGGGGCCCACCACCATGGGCGGGGCCACCACACCCGCGTACATCGCGGCCACGTGCTGGAGGCCGCTGGTGAACATCTTCAGTGGGGGAAGGGTCTCGTCGACCGGATGAGTGCGGTCGGACTGGGCCGGCTCCGATATGTCGGGGTCGGATGCTGCGTCTGCGTCATTGCGAAACCTGGGCGTAGCTGCCACGGCGGTTCCTCCGGTCGGGTACACGTCTGCGGCGACGTGGGTATCAGGGAGGTGGAGCGTTGGTGCAGGTCGGCAGCTGGTGCGGGCAGCTGGGGTTCAGCGGTACGGGGGGCGCGTACGTATGGGTACGCGCCCCCCGTACCGGTTGCCGTGGGCCCCGCTCGGGTCCACGGCGGCCGGTCGAGGGCCGTCCCCCTCGGCCGGCCTGTCGGGGGGCGCCGGGCGTCAGGCTCCGGCGGCGATCTGGGCGAGGCGGCGGGCCTCGTCGCGGGTGGCGCGGGCGATGGTGTCCTCGTCCACGGTGGTCAGGTGGTTGCCCTCGACGACCGGCTTGCCGTCGACGAGCGAGAGCGTGACGGGGGCCGCGGCGCCGAACACCAGGGCGGTCACCGGGTCGGCGATGGACGCGTGGGCGATGGTGTCCAGCTTCCACAGGACCAGGTCCGCGAGCTTGCCGGGCTCCAGGGAGCCGATCTGGTCGGCACGGCCGAGGACCTGGGCTCCGCCGTACGTGCCCAGGCGCAGCGCCTGACGGGCGTTCAGGGCCCGTTCGCGGTGCGGGCCGAGGCGGTTGATGAGGAGGGCGTTGCGCAGCTCGGTGTGGAGCTCGCCGGACTCGTTGGACGCGGTGCCGTCGACGCCGAGGCCGACCGGGACGCCGGCGGCGAGCATGTCCGGGACCCGGGCGATGCCCGCGGCGAGCCGGGCGTTGGAGGACGGGCAGTGCGCGACGCCGGTGCCGGTGCGGGCGAAGGCGGCGATGTCGGAGTCGTTCATGTGGACGCAGTGCGCCATCCACACGTCGTCGCCGAGCCAGCCGGTCGACTCGAAGTAGTCGGTCGGGCCCATGCCGAACAGCTCGTGGCAGAACTTCTCCTCCTCCACCGTCTCCGAGCCGTGGGTGTGCAGCCGCACTCCGCGGCGGCGGGCCAACTCAGCTCCCTGCCGCATCAGTTCGGTGGACACGGAGAACGGGGAGCAGGGCGCGACGGCGATCTGGGTCATCGCGTCGAAGGAGGCGTCGTGGTGCGCGTCGATGGTGGCCTCGGTGGCGGCGAGCGCGCCGTCGAGGGTCTCCACGGCGAAGTCCGGCGGCAGCCCGCCGTCCTTCTCGCTGCGGTCCATCGAGCCGCGGGCGAGGGTGAACCGCAGGCCCGTCTCGCGGGCGGCGCCGATGATCGCGCCGGACAGGTCGCCGGAGTCCCGGGGGAACACGTAGTGGTGGTCCATCGCGGTGGTGACACCGCCGCGGGCCAGCATGGCGAGCGAGCCCTGCGCGGCGGCGCGGGCCATCGGCTCGTCGATGCGCGCCCAGGTCGGGTAGAGGGCGACCAGCCACTCGAAGAGGTTGTGGTCGGTCGCCAGGCCGCGGGTGATCCACTGGTAGAAGTGGTGGTGCGTGTTGATCAGACCGGGCGTCACGAGATGGCCGGTGCCGTCGATCCGGCGTACGACGTTGTCCAGGCCCTCCGGCGCCCGGCCGGCGCCGACCGACTCGATCCGGTTGCCGGCGACGACGACATGGCCCGAGGCGTACTCGGTGTCGTCGGCGTCGACGGTGGCGATCGAACAGTTCTCGATGACGATGCGTTCCACGCGCTCGGTCGCTGCCTGTGCTGCCATGGTGCTTCCTTCTCTCATCAGCGATGTGGGCACGGCAGGACCCTAGGAGGATTTGAGTGCCACGGCCGAGCGGCTGTGGGTGCCGAGATGGTGGAAGAAGAGGTTGAGCAGGACCGCGACGAGCGCTCCGGCGCTGATGCCGGAGCCCAGTACGGTCTGCGCCCAGGACGGGAATCCCGCGTAGAAGCCGGGCGCGGCGAGCGGGATGATGCCCGCGCCGAGCGCCACGGCGACCAGGATGATGTTGGAGCTGTCGTCGAGCCCGGCCTCGGAGAGCGTACGGATGCCGCTCACCGCGATCGAGCCGAACAGGACGATGCCGGCGCCGCCGAGCACGGGCATCGGGACGAGCGAGACGACCGCGCCGAGCACCGGGAAGACGCCGAGGACCAGCAGGGCGCCGCCGGCGGTCGCGACGACGTACCGGCTCCGTACCTTCGTGAGGGAGACCACGCCGACGTTCTGGGCGAAGGCGCTCGTCGGGAAGCCGCCGAAGACCGGTCCGACGAGGGTGGCGATGCCGTCGGTGCGCAGTCCTCTGGTGATGGTCCGGCCGTCGGTGGGCCGGTCGCAGATCTCACCGAGAGCCAGCATTCCGGCGGACGACTCCGTCATCAGGACGAGCATCACGATGCAGAGGGAGAGGATCGCGGCGGGCTGGAACTCCGGTGCGCCGAAGGCGAAGGGGGTGGGCAGCGCGGCGAGCGGAGCGGAGCGCAGGGCGGAGAAGTCCGCGAGGCCGAACGGGATGGCGGCCAAGGTACCGATCAACAGCCCCATCAGCAAGGCGACTTGCTTGAGAAAGCCGCGGCCGAACCGCTGGATGACCAGGATGACGGCCAGCGTGAAGGCGGCCAGCGCGAGGTACTTCATCGCGCCGAAGTCGGCGGCGGTCCGGTCGCCGCCCTGCGCCCAGGAGACCGGGACCGGCATCAGCGTGACGCCGATGAGCGTGATGACGACGCCGGTGACGAGCGGCGGGAAGAACCGGAGCAGCCTTCCGAAGAACGGGCCGACGAGCAGGCAGAACACGCCTGCGACGAGCACCGCCCCGTAGATCGCCGGGAGTTGACGGCCCGGCGCGCTGGTCTCTGCGATGGCGAGCATCGGCGCGATCCCGGCGGAGGAGGCCGCGTTGACGAACGGCAGCCGGTTGCCGGCGAAGCCGCCGAGGCCGAGGGTCTGCAGGATGGTGGCGCAGCCGGCGATGAGGAGGCTGGCCGCGATCAGCCGGGTCAGGCCCGCCGTGTCGAGGCCGACGGCCTGTCCGATGATGAGCGGAGGGGTGACGACGCCCGCGTACATGGCGGCGATGTGCTGGAGCGCGGCGGGCAGGAGCCGCGACGGGGCGAGCTTTTCGTCCACCGGATGGATCGGGCCGTCCGGCTGGGTGGTACATGGATCTATCGCTGATTCAGGCCCAAGTGCAGGCTGTGCCATGGGGTTTCCCTCCGGCCCGGCCGCTCCCCGTCCGCTGTGGACGGACGGGGAGCGGCGCGGCGCCGCGTCAGAGGTTGGTCATGTCGACCGGGATCTGCGGCTCGACGCCGTCCCGCAGCACGGTGGCTTCGATGAGCCCGTACGGACGGTCGGCCGCGAAGTAGACCTCATTGTCGTTCTTGAGGCCGAACGGCTCCAGGTCCACCAGGAAGTGATGGTTGTTCGGCAGCGAGAACCGGATCTCGTCGATCTCGCTGCGGCTGTTGATGACCCGCGAACCCATCTGGTAGAGGGTCTGCTGGAGCGAGAGCGAGTACGTCTCGGCGAAGGCTTGCAGCATGTGCTTCTTGGCCTGCTCGTACGACTTCTCCCAGTTGGGCATCCGGTCGTCGTCGCTGGTCCAGTTGTAGCGCCAGGCGGCGGCGACGTCGGTGCACAGGATGCGGTCGTACGCCTCCTTGAGCGTCGTGTACTTGTCCTTGACGTAGCCCCAGAACTCCGAGTTGGTGGAGTTCATGACCGTGAGGTCCTTCAGGCCGGAGATGATCTCCCACTTCTCGCCGTCGTAGGTGACCTGCGTGGTGCGCAGTTCCTGGCCCTTGCGGGCGAAGGAGTGGTTGACCTCGTCCGATCCGATGAACCTGGAGCTGTTGTCCGAGGTCGCGATGCGCTCCCAGGAGTACTCCTGGATGCGGATGCGGGCGACCTTGATCGGCTCCTGCGTCGTCACGAAGTGGCGGGCGAGGTGGATGCCGAACTGTTCCGCCGACTCGATGCCGTACTCCTTGGCGAACGCGAACACCGTGTTCTTGGTGGTGTCGGTCGGCAGGACGTTCGCGTTGGAGCCGGAGTAGTGGACGTCGTCCATGTCGCCGGAGAGGGCGACCGAGACGTTGAGGTCCTTGATGTGGTGGGTGTCGCCGTCCCGCGTGATCTTGACGACGCGGTTCTCTGCTTTGCCGTACTGGTTCTGGCCGAGAATCGTGGGCATGTGTCTGCTAGCTCCCTCGGTATACGGAGTAGCCGAACGGGTTGAGCAGCAGCGGTACGTGGTAGTGCTCGCCCGGGGTGACGGCGAACGTGATCGCCACCTCGGGGAAGAACGCACCGCTGTCCCTTACGCGGGGGGCGTCCTGCTGCGCCTCGGCTTGCTTCTTGCTGGCGAAGTACGGCTCTGTCTCGAAGTCGAGCCGTACGTGGGTGGTGCCCTCCGGCAGGGCCGGCAGGTCCTTGCAGCGCCCGTCCGCATCGGTCGCGGAGCCGCCGAGGGTCACCCACTGCGCGTCGCCGCCCGTGCGGGCCGCGAGCGAGATGGTGACGTCCGCGGCGGGGCGGCCGATGCTGGTGTCCAGGATGTGCGTGGACACCGATGCGGTGGCGAAGGTGCTCAAGACCTTCACTCTCCTTCGATTGCGAGTCTTACGCGTCTTCCGTGACGAGACGGGTCAGCCTGATGCGGTTGATCTTGCCCAGCTCGGTGCGCACGTGTCCGCGCTCCTCCTCGGGCGAGTTCCCGGACCGGGTCCTCAGCGCGTCGCGCATCTGCTCACCGGTGGCCCCGGTGGCGCAGATCAGGAAGACGTGTCCGAACCGCTCCTGGTAGGCCAGGTTGAGTTCGAGCATTTCGGTCTTGAGCTCCTCGGTGGCGCCGGCCATCCCCCGCTGTTCGCGGGAGGAGGTCGGGTCCCCGGGCTTCGGACGGCCGATCGGCGGGTGGCCCGCCATGGCTTCGGCCAGGTCCTGCGCGTCGAGGGCCGCCGTGGCGGTGTCGCTCGCGCGGAACAGGGCTTCGGCTGTGGCGTAGGGGCGCCCGGAGAGGATCGCTCTCCCCCAGGCAGCACTGGCACAGACCTCGTGCAGTGCTGCGGCCGCCTCGCGGTCCGCCAGGGTGTTGAACCGGGCCAGGCCCGGTATGGAGCTCGAAGTCACGGGAGCCTCCGTGGCTGTTTTTCGCTGTGCGTCGGTCGGGCTGCGGATAGCTAACGCCCTCCACAACACCACGTCAACACTTTGTTGAAATTACGTTCATGTAAAAGGCCGTCGCCCGATGATCCGGACGACGGCCTTCCGTGACGCTGCGCGGACCGGAACCGGCCGCGGACCCAACTACTCGCTCTTCGGGCCGATATCCCTGTTCAGGTAGTTGTAGACGGTGAACCGGCTGACCCCCAGGGCCCCCGCGACCGTCTCCACGCCGTGCCGCACGGAGAAGGCACCGCGTGCCTCCAGGGTCCGGACGACCGCCTGCTTGGTCCTGCGGTCCAGCTCGGCGAGCGGCATGCCGTGCCGGCGCTCCATGGCGGCCAGAATGTGATCCAGCGAGTCCGAGAGCTGCGGCAGCCGGACCGCGATGACGTCCAGGCCTTCCCAGGCCAGCACGACGTCGTCGGGGAGCGCCTCCTCCGGACCGAGCAGCTCGGCGCCCATGGCGTCGACGAGCGGTTTGACCGCGGCGACGAGGGGGTGGTCCGCGGGCTCCGTCACTGGGAGTCCTCCCCGATCACGTTGACCTGGAGGGAGACCCGGGTGGCACCCGATGCCAGGGCCTTGCGCAGGAGGGAGTCCACCGCGGTGAGCACCTGGTCGGCGCCGCCCTCGGCCGTGTTGCCGAACGGGCCGACGTCCACGGCGTCCAGATCGGCGGTCTGGACGACCTCGCGGGCGACGACGGCGTGCGCCGGCGCCTCGTCGAGATCGAAGGGCTCGGTGGTGAACTCCACTCTCAAGCGCACGGTGCCTCCATGGTGCGGGTCGCCGCGGCGGGGAACCCCCGCAGCTCGGGCACGACCCTAACGGACGGGCGCCGCCGCACCCGCCTCAGAGCGGCAGCACGCACACCGCCGCCGGCGCGGCGAAGGGCGCCCCCACGGACTCCAGCGCGCCGCTCTCCGCGTCGACCCGGAAGACCGTCACCGTGCCGGACTTCTGGTTGGCGGCCAGGAGCAGCGACCCGTCCGGCGAGAAGGCGATGTGCCGGGGGAAGTCGCCGTTCACCGGCACGGTGTCCAGCAGCCGCAGCGTGGCCCCGTCGTCCTCGACGGCGTACCTGGTGAGGCTGTTGTGCCCCCGGTTGGCCAGGTAGGCGAAGCGGCCGTCCCCGGTGACCAGCAGCTGGGCCGGGTAGCTGGTGCCGCCGCCCGTCCCGGTGGGCTGCGGGGTGCCCGGGGTCAGCACGCCGGTGGCGGGGTCGTAGCCGCAGACCACGACCGTGTTGTCGACCTCGCAGGCCAGGTAGGCGTACCGGCCGCCGGGGTGGAAGGTGAGGGCGCGCGGTCCGGCGCCGGGGCGCAGCGCGGCGTACGAGAGCTGCTCCAGGGAGCCGCGGTCCTCGTCGAGCCGGTAGGTGTAGACCGTGTCGTTGCCCAGGTCGACGGCGAGGATGTGGGCCCCGTCCGGCGCGGTGATGATCTGGTGGGCGTGCGGCCCGTCCTGGCCCGGCCCCGGCGCGGGTGCGGTGTGGGCGACCAGGTCGGTGCGCTCCCCCGGTGTGCCGTCGGCGGCCAGGGGGTGCACGGCGACGCTGCCGGAGGTGTAGTTGGCGCTGAACAGCCACTTCCCGCCGGGGTGGACGGAGAGATGGGCGGGCCCGGCACCGCCGGTGTCGCGCGTTCCCAGCACCCGGAAGGTCCCGTCGGCGGCGAGCGCCACCGCGGTGACGCCGCCCCGCTGCTGCTCGTCGACGGCGTAGAGCGTGGAGCCGGTGGGGTGCAGCGCGAGGTACGAGGGGTTCTCGACGCCGGTGACGACGGTGCGGTCGGTGATGGTGCCGGCGGCCGGGTCGTACGAGGCCACGCCGATTCCGGTGCCTCCCGGCGTCGTCGAGGTGTAGGTGCCGAGGAAGAGCGTCGCGGTCCTGCGCGCCCCCTCCCCGGTGGCGCGCGGCGCCCGCCCCGGATGTCCGGAGCGGGGCAGCGAGGGGGCGGCGGCGAGCGCGCCGCCCGCCAGGAGTGCTCCGAGAAGGGTGCGGCGGCTTGTGGGGGTGGTCATGCGAGGCACCTCGTGGGGTCGGCTGCGTCGGATGTGTCAGCCACAGTGGCCTGCCCCGGTGACCGGCGCAAGACTCGCACCGGCCGTTGCGCAGGACGCAACGCGCATACGTGCCGCACGGCATCAGCCGCCGGACTGGATGTCACCGCGGGTGGACGAGGTGATCGGGTCTCCCTGGGCGAAGTCGCCCGGCGGGATCCCCGGATGGTGTCCGCCCTCCACGGGCCGCACGGCCGCGGCGGGGCCGAGGGCCAGCCGGGAGACGATCCGGTAGCGGTCGCCCCGGTAGAGCGAGTGCACGTACTCCACGGGGCAGCCAGTGGTGTCCGAGGTCAGCCGCTCGAAGAGCAGGGCGGGGGAGAGCTCGGGCACGTCGAGCAGCCGGGCCTCCGCGCGGGTCACCACGGTCGGCTCGATCGCCTGGACCGCTTCGTGGACGTGCACGTCGTGGCGCTCGCGCAGGTGCTCGTAGAGATCGCCGTCCTCCAGCTCCTGGGCGGACAGCCCCGGCACCAGCCCGGCCCTGATGTGCAGGTGCTCGATCGCCATCGGGGCACCGTCGACCAGCCGCAGCCGGGCGACGTACACGATCTCGGCGGCCGGCGACATGCGCAGCTTGCGGCCGACCCGCGCACCGGCCTGGAGGGTGGTGAACTCCAGCAGCCGGCTCGACCAGGCCCCGGCCGCCTGCGGGACGGACAGGGCCAGGTCGGCGGAGATCAGCTCCTGGGTGATCTTCGCGGGCGCGACGAACATCCCCCGGCCGTGTTCGCGCACGAGCAGCCCGGCGGCCACCAGCTCGTCGACCGCGGCCCGCAGGGTGGGCCGGGAGACGCCGAGGGTGGCGCAGAGGGACCGCTCCGAGGGGATGGCGTCACCCGGCCGGCGCGACTCGATCAGCTCCAGTACGGCGTCGCGGGCCCGTTCCCGTTTGAGCACCGTCCCCGGTGCGTCGGCGTCCATGCGATGCCCCTCCTGACACATTTCTCATTTGACCAGTTGAGCAACCAGTCGAGTCAATCGCCCTACTGGTCAAGTGGATTGTAGCCGCTGTCACGCCAATACCGATGGACCGATTTGCCGGTAGATCGCCAGAACCCTTTGACACCAAGGGACTTGACGACCTCATTGGTCCATGCCACCTTCATCCACCATCAAGAGGTGAGCTGTCCAGTGGGCTTCACTGGTCAGGTGGTCAGGTCCTGTTCTCCAGAGGTGAACCGTGAAGTACCGCTTGCTTGCCGGTGGGTCCGCGCTCGTGATGGCCGCCGTTCTGAGTGCGTGCAGCTCCTCGTCCGGCTCCGCCGGGAAGTCCGGAGACGGGCCGACGGACATCGACGTGTGGCTGATGCGCGACAGCGTCTCCGCCGAGTTCCAGAAGAAGTTCGTGAAGGGCTTCGAGGCCGCACACCCCACGATCAGGGTCCGGGTGCAGATCCAGGAGTGGGACGGCATCGGCGAGAAGATCACCGCCGCGCTGGCCAGCAACGACGCGCCGGACGTCATAGAGAGCGGCAACACCCAGGTCGCGCAGTTCGCCCAGAGCGGCGGGCTGCTCGACCTCAGCGACAGGACCGACGAGCTGAACGGCAAGGACTGGCTCAAGGGGCTGGCCGAGCCGGGAGCGTACGAGGGCAGGCAGTACGGCATCCCGTACTACGCGGCCAACCGCGTCGTCATCTACCGCACCGACCTGTTCGAGAAGGCCGGCATCGACGCCTCCGCGATCAGGACGCGCGAGCAGTGGCTCGCCGCCACCGCGAAGCTCAACAAGGGCGGCACACAGGGGATCTACCTGCCAGGTCAGCTCTGGTACGCGCTGGCCGGGTTCATCTGGGACGAGGGCGGCGACCTCGCCACCGAGTCCGGCGGGAAGTGGAAGGGCGCCCTGGACACGCCGGAGGCGCTGCGCGGCATGGAGTTCTACGGGCGGCTCCAGGCCCTGGGCAAGGGCCCGAGGGACTCCGACGAGGACGATCCGCCCCAGGCCGACGTCATGGCCAAGGGGCAGGTGGCCCAGGTGATCTCCACCCCGGGCGGTGCCAACGTGGTCGTGGAGAAGAACGCGGCCCTCAAGGGGAAGCTCGGCTTCTTCCCGGTCCCGGGCAGGACCGCGGACACCCCGGGGGCCGTCTTCACCGGCGGCTCCGACCTGGTGATCCCCACGGCCTCCGGTCATCAGGAGGCGGCGCTCACCTTCGTCAAGGAGCTCACCGGCGACGCCTGGCAGAAGAAGCTGGCCGTCGCCATGAGCTACGTCCCGAACCGGACGACCCTGGCCTCCGCGGTGGCGGACGACCCGGGTGCGGCGGCGATGGCGGCCGGCGCGGCGAACGGCCACGCGACGCCGAACACGCCCGGCTGGGCGGCCGTCGAGGCAGAGAACCCGATCAAGGACTACATGGCCGCCGTCCTCACGGGCGGTGACCCGGCGAAGGAGGCCGCCAAGGCCTCCGGTGACATCACCCGGGCCATGAACACCGCCTCCTGACCCGCTGCCCGTCCCACCACCGAGAGGAGCCGCGCCGTGCCGGTCATCCGGGAACGGACCGCATCCCCCAGACCCCGGCTCCGGCCGGCACCGCCCGCCCGCCGGCGGCGGTCCGGGGAGCCGCGCGGCCCCTGGCCGTACGTGCTGATCGCACCCGCCGTCGGCGGCATGCTCTACCTGCTCCTCTACCCGCTGCTGCGGGCCGTGCTCATCTCGCTCCAGGACTTCAGGCTGCGCCAGCTGATCATGGGCGACGCGGAGTTCGTCGGTCTGCGCAACTACCGCACCCTGCTGTCCGATCCCCGGTTCTGGGAGGCCGTCCGGCGCACCTTCCTGTTCATGGCGGTCAACGTCGCCCTGATCATGGTCATCGCGACGCTGGTCGCCCTGATGACCGAACGGCTCGGCCGGTTCGGACGGGGGGTGGTCCTCAGCTCCCTGGTGCTGGCCTGGGCCATGCCGGTGATCGCGGCCACCACGGTCTTCCAGTGGCTGTTCCACTCCGAGTTCGGCATCGTCAACCGGCTGCTGACCGGGGCGGGCTTCACCTCCTTCGACCGCTACCCGTGGTTCGCGCACGGCACCGCCGCCTTCTCGATCCTGGTCCTGCTGATCGTCTGGCAGTCGGTGCCGTTCGCGGCGGTCACCCTCTACTCGGCGCTCACCACCGTGCCGGCCGAGCTGTACGAATCGGCCTGGCTGGACGGGGCGACGGCCACCCGGATCTTCCGCTCGGTCACCTTCCCGGTACTCCGGCCGATCTTCCTGCTGGTCTTCTCCCTCGAAGTGATCTGGACGTTCAAGGCGTTCGTCCAGATCTGGGTGATGACGCGCGGCGGTCCCGGTGACGCCACCACGATCCTGCCCGTCTACGCGGTACAGACCGCACTCGCCGGACAGCGGTACGACCTGGGCTCGGCCGCCTCCATGGTCACCGTGGTCCTGATGTCCGGGGTGCTCGTCCTCTACTTCCGCCAGATGCTCCGCCAGGAGGACGAATCCCGATGAGCCTGCCGCGTCCGAGGCCCCGGCGGATCCCGCTGAACGCCGCCGCCGTACTGACCGTCCTGGTCTGCCTGTTCCCCGTCTACTGGATGATCGCGACCGCGTTCAAACCGTCCCGCGACATCCAGTCCACCGATCCGGACCTCTTCCCGCACACCTGGACGCTCGACCACTTCCGCACGGCCGTACAGGCCGACGGCTTCGGGATGTTCTGGCGCAACAGCTTTCTGGTGACGCTCAGTTCGATCCTGCTGGCCCTGCTGGTCGCCATCGGCTCCGCCTACGCGGTTGCCCGGATGCGCTGGAAGGGGCGGCGGCAGTTCATGCTCATGGTCTTCATCGCCCAGATGGCGCCCTGGGAGTCGCTGATCATCCCGGTCTACATCATCTCCCGCGACACGGACATGCTGGACCGGCTGCCGACGCTCACGCTCGTGTACTTCATGGTCACGCTGCCGTTCTCGATCGTGGTGCTGCGCGGCTTCATCGCCACCGTCCCGCCGGAGCTGGAGGAGGCCGCGCAGGTCGACGGGTGCACCAGGACCGGGGCGTTCCGGCGGGTGGCACTGCCGCTGCTCGCGCCGGGGCTGATGGCCACCTCGCTGTTCGGCTTCATCACCGCGTGGAACGAGTTCGCCTACGCCAACTTCCTGATCATCAAGCACCAGGACAGCCGCACGCTGCCGGTCTGGCTGTCGTCGTTCCAGAACACGTTCGGCACCGACTGGGGCGCCACGATGGCCGCCTCGACCCTGTTCGCCCTGCCCGCGCTGGTGGTCTTCCTGCTGCTCCAGCGCCATGTCACCTCCGGCTTCGCGGCCGGCGCCGTCAAGGGCTGACAGCCCGAGTTCAGAACCCGGAGGCATTCCGTGCCCGCACCACGCCCCGAACACACGCTCGTCCCCCGGCCCAGCAAGGTGTCGCCCCGCCCCGGCCGGTTCATCCTCGACCGGGAGACCACGGTCCGGGCCTTCCCCGGGGCGGAGGGCGCCGCCGGCCTGCTGCGCACCCTGCTGGCCCCCGCCACCGGGCTGCCGCTGGCGCCCTCCGCCACCGGCCGGGTCGTGCTGGCGCTCGACCCGCAGCTGGGCGGCCTCGGCGAGGAGGGCTACGGGCTCACCATCGGCCCGGACGCCCTGCTGCTGCGGGCGGCACACCTTCCCGGCCTGCTGCGGGGCGTCCAGACGGTCCGTCAACTGCTGCCTCCCGAGGCCCTGTCGGACGTGGCGCAGCGGGAGGAGCGGTGGCCGCTGCCCTGCGTCGAGATCAGCGATGTGCCCGCGCACCCGTGGCGCGGCACGATGCTCGACGTCGCCCGGCACTTCCAGCCCGTCTCGTACCTGCGCCGGTACGTGGACCTGATGGCGCTGCACAAGCTCAACACCCTCCACCTCCACCTCACCGACGACCAGGGCTGGCGGATGCCCGTCGCCGCCTACCCCCGGCTGACCGGCATCGGCGGCCACCGCACGCAGTCGGCGTCCGGACCGCCGGGCGACTCCCCCGAGGCGTACGACGGGATTCCGCACTCGGGGGCGTACACCCGGCGGGAGCTGCGGGAGCTGGTGCGCTACGCGGCGGGCCTCGGGGTGCGCGTGGTTCCGGAGATCGAGATGCCCGGCCATGTGCGCGCGGCCCTCGCCGCCTACCCCGAGCTGGGCAACGATCCCTCGCGGCGGCTGGGCGTGTGGACGCGCTGGGGCGTCTGCGACACCGTGTTCGGCGTCCACGAGGAGGTCTTCGACTTCTGCCGGACGGTACTGCAGGAGGTCATGGACGTCTTCCCGTCCCCGTACATCCACGTCGGCGGCGAGGAGTGCCCGACCACGGAATGGGAAAACAGCCCGGCCGCCCGGGAGCGGGCCGCCGCCGAGGGGCTGCCCGACGCCCGCGCCCTGCACGGCTGGTTCGTGGGCCGGATCGGGGCGTTCCTGGCCGAGCAGGGCAGGCGGCCCGTCGGCTGGGCGGAGACCGGCGCCGAACTCCCGTTGGAGTTCACGGTGATGACCTGGCGCTCCCCGGCCCACGCACGCGCCGCCGCCCGCCGGGGCCACCAGGTGATCGCCGCACACCACCGGGCCACCTACCTCGACTACGCCCAGTCCCCCGACCCCGGCGAACCGGCGACACAGCCGGGCCCGCCGGTCGACCTCAGGGCGGTGCACGGCCACCGGCCGCTGACGGACGACTGGGACGCGGCCGAGACCAGCAGACTCCTGGGCACCCAGGCCCAGTTGTGGACCGAGTACGCGAGCACGCCGGACCGGATCGAGTACCAGACCTATCCGCGGCTGTGCGCCCTCGCGGACCGGGCCTGGTCCGGCGGTGGCGACGACTGGCCCGGGTTCCTGTCACGCCTCGGCGGGCACACGGCACGGCTCGACGCGCTCGGCGTCCGCTACCGCCCCCTCGGGGGCCCCTTCCCGGCCCCCTCCCCAGGAACAGTGCCGACCCCGTAGGAACCACTCCCCCACGACCGTTCCGGAAAGGAACAGCTCATGAAGTCACTCGCGAAGACCCGGATCCGTGCGGTGGCCGCAGCCGCCGCCACCGTGGCCCTGGGCTGTACGGCGCTCGCCGCCGTCCCGTCGACGGCGAGCGCCGCCGACGGCTCGCTCGCCGTGCAGTACCGCACCGGCGCCGCGGGGGCGACGGCCGACCAGAGCGAGCCCTGGCTGAAGGTGCGCAACACCGGCAGCGGGGCCGTACAGCTCAGCGACGTCAAGATCCGCTACTACTTCAAGGGCGAGGCGGCCGCCGACGCCTACCGGTTCGCCTGCTCCTGGGCGGTGCGGGGCTGCGCGAACATCACCGGGACGTTCGGCACACTCGCCTCCCCGACCGCCACCGCCGACCGCTACCTGGAGATCGGTTTCACCGCGGGCGCGGGCTCGCTGGCACCGGGTGCCGACACGGGCGATCTGCAACTGCGCTTCTACCGGTCGAACTGGCAGCCGCTGGTGCAGAGCGACGACTACTCCTTCGGCGCGGGCTCGGCCGCGTACGGCGACTGGACGAAGGTGACGGCGCGGCTCGGCGGGGCCCAGGTCTGGGGCGACGCCCCGGAGGGCAACGGTCCGACCGATCCCACCGACCCCACCGACCCGACCGACCCGCCGGAGGACGGGCCGACGCTCTTCGACGACTTCAACTACAGCGGCCACACCGACGCGCGGATCGCCGCCCACGGCTGGAGCGTCCGCTCGAACTCCGGCGGCCCCGGTGTGCCGGGGGCCACCTGGGCGCCGGAGAACGTCACGTTCGCCAACCAGGGCGGCAACTCCGTCATGAACCTGGAGACGTCGACGGCGGGCAGCGGTGAGTCGACGAGGCAGACCGAGATCCTGACCCGGTCGATGAAGTTCCGCGACGGCACCTACGCGGCGCGGGTGAAGTTCAACGACGCGCCGGTCTCGGGCCCCGACGGCGACCACCTCGTCCAGACGTTCTTCACCATCAACGACCTGAAGGCTCCGATGGCGGACGACTACGCGGAGTACGACTTCGAGTAGCTGCCCAACGGCGGCTGGGGCGAGAGCGGCAACATCCTCTACACGACCTCGTGGGAGACCTACCGGCCCGACCCCTGGGAGGCGGTCAACGCGCACACCGAGTCCCGGCAGAGCTACGCGGGCTGGCACGACCTGGTCGTGACCATCGACGACAGCGCGATCACCTACTACATCGACGGGCAGCTGTTCGGCACGCACGGGGCGGCCTACCTGCCGGAGCGCGGGATGTCGATCAACTTCAACCAGTGGCTGATCGACCTGGCCGGACAGACGAGCACGACGCCCCGCTCGTACGACCAGCAGGTGGACTACGTCCTGCACGTGAAGGACCAGGTCCTCACCCCGGCACAGGTGAACGCCCGGGTGAGCGCCTACCGCGCGGCGGGGACCACGTTCCAGGACACCGTTCCGGCCGGCTGAGCCGGTAGCGCGGGCAGCGGGCAGGGCGGACGGGCCGACGGGCCTCCGCCCCGCCTTCCGTATGTCCGCGACAGGCCCGAATTCCGGGCACCCCCTTGACAGCCCGCCCACCCTCCGGGCAATCTTCCGTTAAGCAGAAACTAACTTCCGCAATACGGAAGGAGCGCCGAAACCCTCATGGGCTACCCGGACCAGCGCTTCGATGTAAACCTTTCGATCCTCTTCACGGAACTCCCGCTCCTGGAGCGTCCCGCGGCAGCCGCCGCGGCGGGCTTCACGGCGGTCGAGCTGTGGTGGCCGTGGATCGAGACCCCCACCCCTCCGCAGGCCGAACTCGACGCCCTCAAGAAGGCGCTCGACGAAGCGGGCACCGAGCTGGTGGGGCTGAACTTCTACGCCGGACAGCTGCCCGGCCCCGACCGCGGCGCGCTCTCCGTGCCCGGCACGGAGTCGGACCGCTTCCGCGCCAACATCGAGGTGGCGGCCGACTTCGCCGCCTCGGTCGGCTGCAAGGCGCTCAACGCGCTCTACGGCAACCGGATCGACGGCGTGGACCCCGGCGTCCAGGACGAACTCGCCCTGGAGAACCTGGTCCTCGCCGCCCGCGCGGCGGACCGGATCGGGGCGGTCCTGCTGATCGAGACCCTGAACGCGCCGGAGTCCCCGCGCTACCCGCTGGTCAGCGCACCGGCCGGGATCGAGGTCGTCGACCGGATCAACGCGGCGACGGGCCTCGGCAACGCGAAGTTCCTGATGGACCTGTACCACCTGTCGATGAACGGCGAGGACCTCAGCGAGGTCATCACCGCGTACGCCGGCAAGACCGGTCACGTCCAGATCGCGGACAACCCGGGGCGCGGCGCGCCCGGCACCGGCTCGCTCCCGCTGGAGCAGCTCCTGGACGAGCTGACGAAGGCCGGTTACGACGGCTGGGTCGGCCTGGAGTACAAGCCGGGCGACCGGCCGAGCGCCGCGTCCGTCGAGTGGCTTCCGGCCACCGCGAGGCCCGCCCGCCGGTAGCGGCGGACCGTCACTCGTACACACGCTTATCGGAAGGCACCCTCATGAGCAACAACCTCCCCAAGGTTGCGTGGATCGGGCTCGGCATCATGGGTTCGCCCATGTCCGAGAACCTGATCAAGGCCGGTTACGACGTCACCGGATACACCCTGGAGCAGGACAAGGTCGACCGGCTGGCCGCGGCCGGCGGCACCGGCGCCTCCTCGATCGCGGAGGCGGTCAAGGACGCGGACGTGGTCATCACGATGGTGCCCGCCTCCCCGCAGGTCGAGGCCATCGCGTACGGCCCCGACGGCATCCTGGAGAACGCCAGGCGCGGGGCGCTGCTGATCGACATGTCCTCGATCACCCCGCAGACCTCCGTGGACCTCGCGAAGAACGCCGGGGACAAGGGCATCCGCGTACTGGACGCCCCGGTCTCCGGCGGCGAGGCCGGCGCGATCGAGGCCGTGCTGTCCATCATGGTGGGCGGCGAGCAGGCCGACTTCGACAGCGCGAAGCCGCTGCTGGACGCGCTGGGCAAGACCATCGTGCTGTGCGGCCCGCACGGCTCCGGCCAGACGGTGAAGGCGGCCAACCAGCTGATCGTCGCGGTCAACATCCAGGCCTGCGCCGAGGCCGTCGTCTTCCTGGAGAAGTCCGGGGTCGACCTCAACGCCGCGCTCGACGTCCTCAACGGCGGACTGGCCGGATCGACCGTGCTGACCCGCAAGAAGGCCAACTTCCTGAACCGGGACTTCGCCCCCGGCTTCCGGATCGACCTGCACCACAAGGACATGGGCATCGTCACGGACGCCGCCCGCAACGTGGGTGCCGCGCTGCCGGTCGGCGGAGTCGTCGCCCAGCTCGTCGCCTCGCTGCGCGCGCAGGGCGACGGCGGCCTGGACCACTCGGCGCTGCTGCGCTCGGTCGAGCGGCTCTCCGGTCAGCCCGTCCAGGACTGACCCGCGGTCATGCGGCCGGGCCCCGCGCGGGCCCGGCCGGCACCACCCCGCCGGGTGACCTTCTCCCCGGCCCACAGACTTCCGGGCGGCGTCGGCGCTGACACCTGTCCTGTCGCGCCCAGGCGTCGGCGCCGTCCGGAACACCTCTTCACCATGAATTTCAACAAACTGTTGACGCCGGGATCGGGGCGTACTTACGCTCCGGGGGCGAGTCCGCAAAGTGTCGCCGTCCGCCCGGAGGGCCGCCGGCCAGACGAGACTTCGCGGACGCGCCCCCGCCCCAGGACGTCGCAGTTCAGCAGCTCCCGTACGGAAGGTCGCCCCGACACCATGACGCAGCGTGTGCTTACGACCGAGTCAGGCGCCCCGGTCGCCGACAACCAGAACTCCGCCACCGCCGGCGTCGGTGGCCCGATCCTCCTCCAGGACGGTCACCTCCTGGAGAAGCTCGCCCGCTTCAACCGGGAGCGCATCCCGGAGCGCGTGGTGCACGCCCGCGGCTCCGGCGCGTACGGCTACTTCGAGGTGACCGACGACGTCACCGGCTTCACCCGCGCGGACTTCCTCTCCGAGGTGGGCAGGCGCACCGAGACGTTCATCCGCTTCTCCACCGTCGCCGACTCGCTCGGCGGCGCGGACGCGGTACGCGACCCGCGCGGATTCGCGCTCAAGTTCTATACGGACGAAGGCAATTACGACCTGGTCGGCAACAACACCCCGGTGTTCTTCATCAAGGACCCGATCAAGTTCCCCGACTTCATCCACTCGCAGAAGCGCGACCCGTTCACGGGCCGTCAGGAGCCGGACAACGTCTGGGACTTCTGGGCGCACGCCCCCGAGGCGACGCACCAGGTGACCTGGCTGATGGGCGACCGGGGCATCCCGGCCTCGTACCGCCACATGAACGGCTACGGCTCGCACACCTACCAGTGGACGAACGCGGCGGGCGAGGCCTTCTTCGTCAAGTACCACTTCAAGACCAACCAGGGCGTGCGTTCGCTCTCCGCGGACCAGGCCGCCGAGCTCGTCGGCAAGGACGCCTCCTCGCACCAGACGGACCTGCTCCAGGCCATCGAGCGCGGCATGAACCCGTCCTGGACCCTGCACGTGCAGGTGATGCCGGCCGCCGACGCCGCGGACTACCGGTTCAACCCGTTCGACCTGACCAAGGTGTGGCCGCACAGTGACTACCCGCTCCAGCGGGTGGGCCGACTGGTGCTGGACCGCAACCCGGACAACGTCTTCGCGGAGGTCGAGCAGGCCGCGTTCTCCCCGAACAACTTCGTGCCCGGCATCGGTCCTTCCCCGGACAAGATGCTCCAGGGCCGGCTGTTCGCCTACGCGGACGCGCACCGCTACCGCCTCGGCGTCAACCACACCCAGCTGCCGGTGAACGCCCCGCGCACCGCCGTCGTCGACAACTACGGCCGCGACGGTCTGCACGCCACCCGATACGGCGCGCGGCACGACAAGAACTACGAGCCCAACTCCTACGCGGGCCCGGCCCAGACGGACTCCGCGTTCTCCGCGCCGATGGCCGTCCAGGGCTGGACCGGCACGCACGAGGCGCCGGCCCACAACAAGGACGACGACTTCTTCCAGGCGGGCGAGCTGTACCGGCTGATGTCGGCCGACGAGAAGGACCGGCTGATCGCCAACATCGCGGGCGGCCTGTCCCAGGTCACCCGGGACGACGTGATCGAGAAGAACCTCGCCCACTTCCACGCCGCGGACGCCGACTACGGCAAGCGCGTGGAGGAGGCCGTCCGCGCCCTGCGCGAGGACTGAGCCCTCCGGTTGGGCCCCCGAGCCCTGCTCGCGTCGTCGCGCCCGCCCGGATGAGGGGTTGCGCGGGGGCGCGGGCAGGACGAGGCCGCGGCGGATGTGCGACGCCAGTGCGGTGGTGCGGGTGGGGGTCCCGTCTCCTGACCTGAAGGAGCCGGGACCTCCCGCCCCCGTCACACACCCGCCGCGGCCCCTGTCACTCCCCGAACCAGGGCGTGGAGTACGGATTACGGTCCCGTACTCCACGCCCTTCTCGGGTTCACGGAAGGGCCGGCCTCGTGGCCGCCGGCGGTACGGCGGTGCTCGCCCCGGGGCCGTGGTCCGCGGCGCGTGTCTGATGGGGCGGGGCGATCTCCCTGATCAGCCCCTCGACCAGGGCCTTGATCTCGTCGCGGACGGTGCGGACGGCCTCCACGCCCCGGCCGGCCGGGTCGTCCGGCTTCCAGTCGAGGTAGCGCTTGCCGGGGAAGACGGGGCAGCTGTCGCCGCAGCCCATCGTGATGCACACGTCCGACTCGCGGACCGCGTCGGCCGTGAGGATCTTCGGGGTCTCGGCGGAGATGTCGATGCCGACCTCGGCCATCGCCTCGACGGCGGCCGGGTTGACGGCATCCCCCGGGTCCGAGCCGGCGGAGCGGACCTCGACACGGTCCCCGGCCAGGTGGGTCAGCCAGGCGGCTGCCATCTGGGAGCGGCCCGCGTTGTGGACGCAGACGAACAGGACGGACGGCTTGCCGGAGGACTCGGCCATGACGATCGCTCTCTTTCGTCGCCCAGCGGGATCAGTCGTCAATGACTTCAGTCCGCACTGGCATCAGCGGGCAATGATGTGAGAATATCAGTGCATGCTGACTTCAGTCGATCCTGATCTGATCCGGGTGCTGGGCGATCCGCTCCGCCTCCGGATCGTGACCCTGCTGGCCCGCGAGACGCTCTGCACGACGCACCTGGTCGAGGAGACCGGGGCGAAGCAGACCAACCTGTCCAACCACATGAAGGTCCTGCGCGACGCGGGCGTGGTGGAGACCGAGCCCTGCGGCCGCTTCACCTACTACAAGCTCAAGCCCGAGGTCCTGGCCGGGCTCTCCGAGCAGTTCGCCGCACTGGCCGACTCCGCCCGGACCGCTTCCGGGAACAAGAGGGCCTGTCCGTGACCTCCGCCGGGCCCACCGCCTCCCCCGCTCCGGCCGGCGGTGGGGACGCCTCGATCGTCAAGAAGCTCTCCACCCTCGACCGCTTTCTCGCGGTGTGGATCCTGCTCGCCATGGCCGTCGGCCTGGGGCTGGGGCGGCTGATCCCCGGGATGAACGACGCGCTGGCGAAGACCGAGGCCGGCGGCATCTCGCTGCCGATCGCGCTCGGCCTGCTGGTCATGATGTATCCGGTCCTCGCCAAGGTCCGCTACGACAGGCTCGACACCGTCACCGGCGATCGCAGGCTGATGGTGTCCTCACTGGTCATCAACTGGCTCGTCGGGCCCGCCGTCATGTTCGCCCTGGCGTGGATCTTCCTGCCGGACCTGCCCGAGTACCGCACCGGCCTGATCATCGTCGGCCTCGCCCGCTGCATCGCCATGGTCATCATCTGGAACGACCTCGCCTGCGGCGACCGTGAGGCCGCCGCCGTCCTCGTCGCCCTCAACTCGGTCTTCCAGGTGCTGGTCTTCGGCGTGCTGGGCTGGTTCTACCTCGACCTGCTTCCGCGGTGGCTGGGCCTCGGCGACGGCCAGGGCCTCGACGTCCCCGTATGGCACATCGCCCTCAACGTCATCGTCTTCCTCGGCGTCCCGCTGCTCGCCGGCTTCCTCACCCGCCGCATCGGCGAGAAGAGGATGGGCCGCCAGTCCTACGAGGCGAAGTTCCTGCCGAGGCTCGGCCCCTGGGCGCTGTACGGGCTGCTGTTCACGATCATCATCCTGTTCGCCCTGCAGGGGAAGACGATCACCTCGCAGCCGCTGGACGTCGTACGGATCGCACTGCCCCTGCTGGTGTACTTCGCGGTCATGTTCTTCGGCTCCTTCCTGCTCGGCAAGGCACTCGGACTCGCCTACGACCGCACGGCGACACTGGCTTTCACGGCGGCGGGCAACAACTTCGAGCTGGCCATCGCCGTCGCCATCGCCACCTTCGGCGTCACCTCCGGCCAGGCGCTCTCCGGTGTCGTCGGCCCGCTCATCGAGGTCCCCGTCCTGATCGGGCTGGTGTACGTGGCACTGGCCTGGCGCGGGAAGTTCGCCCACGCGGCACTCTCCACCCCGGAAGGGAATGCCTGATGCACTGCCTCGACTGCCGCACCGGGGGAACGAACAGCCCCACCGTCGGCATCTGCCGGGCCTGCGGAGCGGGGGTCCGCGCGGCACACGCCCGCATCGCGCCCCGAACCGTGCGCCGGGGCAGCCCCCTGGGAGCCCCCGGCGAGGCCGGGGCGCGCAGGGTGCCGTGCCCATGCGCCGTGGCCGAGGCACCGGGCGCGGCGGTACTGGCGCCGTGACCGGGCAGCCGGACGTGCTGGTGATCGGCGGCGGGCAGGCCGGGCTCGCCATCGGGTACCACCTGCGCCGCAGGAGGCTGGACCTCGCGATCCTGGACGCGCAGGACGCGCCCGGCGGGGCCTGGCGGCACACCTGGGACTCGCTGCACCTGTTCTCCCCGGCGGCGTACTCGTCACTGCCCGGCCGGCTCATGCCGACCCAGCCGGGCCGGGAGTACCCGGACGCCGGGCACGTCGTGGAGTACCTGAACGACTACGAACAGCGCTACGAACTGCCCGTTCACCGCCCGGTCCGGGTCCGGCGGGTACACCGGGACGGCGATCGGCTGCGGGTCGAGACGGACAAGGGCATCTGGTCCGCGCGGGCGGTCGTCTCGGCGACCGGCACCTGGTGGCGTCCCTTCCTGCCCGCCACCCCCGGCCGGCACGTCTTCGCCGGGCGCCAGCTGCACACCACCGGCTACCGGCGGCCGTCCGACTTCGCCGGGCAGCGGGTCGTCGTGGTAGGCGGCGGGAACTCCGGCGCGCAGATCGCCGCCGACCTCGCCACCCACGACGGCGTCGACCTGACCTGGGTCACCCGGCGCCCACCACGCTTCCTCGCCGACGACATCGACGGCCGAGCCCTGTTCGACGCCGCGACCGCCCGGCGCCGCGCCCTGGACGAAGGACGCACCGACACCGGCGGCGTCACCTCCCTGGGAGACATCGTCGCCGTCCCGCCCGTCCGCGGGGCACGGGACACCGGACTGCTCAAAGCCTCCCCGATGTTCACCCGGCTCACCGCCGGCGGCATCGAGTGGGCGGACGGCACACGGGCCGCGGCCGACGCCGTGATCTGGTGCACCGGCTTCCGGCCGGCCCTGTCCCACCTCGCCCCGCTGGGACTTCGCGGATCACGCGGCCACATCCCCACGCACGGCACGCGGGCGACCGGGGAACCCCGCCTGCACCTGCTCGGCTACGGCGACTGGACCGGCCCCGCCTCCGCCACCCTGATCGGCGTCGGCCGCCCGGCCCGCGACGCGGCCGCAGAGATCGCCGGACTCCTCAGCCGCTGAGGGCGGCCGGCAGTCGGGCAGGGGCTTGGAGGAGAAGCCGTGCCGGAGCCCCGTCCCGGCGGACCGGAGCCCCGGCACGGCGGTGGCGATGCCGCCACGATGCCCCCAGCGCGTCTCCGCGTCTCCGCGCTCCAGGCATACCTGGCGCGCTGCCGCCCTCCCGTCCGCGCGGGCCGGCCCGCAGACGCGAGACGGAGGTCAGGTGCGCAGGTCGAGCATGGCGGACATGGCCGCCACGACGGGCGGGGCGACCTTGTAGTAGACCCAGGTCCCGCGCCGCTCCGAGGTCAGCAGGCCGGCCTCGCGCAGCTTCTTGAGGTGGTGGGAGACGGTCGGCTGGGAGACGCCGACGTCGGAGATGTCGCACACGCACGCCTCGCCACCCGCATGCGAGGCGACCTTGGAGAACAGGCGCAACCGCACCGGGTCGGACAGCGCCTTGAACATCACGGCCATCTTCTCCGATTCGGCCTGCGACAGCTCGCCCGCGGTGATCGGCGGGCAGCACGGCGCCACCGTTCCGGCGTCCAGTGGCGGCAGCTCCACCATCCCTGAATTCGACATGTGTCTATGTTGACACTCGTCGATACCCAGTGGCAAGCTCCGAATATCGACAGCAATCGAAACAGCGGCCCGGAACGGTCGCCCGTCCCGGAGGACATCACCGCCATGAGCACCACAGCAGACCTTCCGGTCGTCGTCATCGGCGCCGGCCCCGCCGGGCTGGCGGCCGCCGCCCATCTCGTCGAGCGCGGGATCGAGCCCCTGGTCCTGGAGGCCGGGCCCACCGCCGCCACCGCGGTGCGCGGCTGGTCGCACGTGCGGCTGTTCTCGACCTGGAGCGAGCTCGTCGACCCGGCCGCCGAGAGGCTCCTGGCGCCGACCGGCTGGGCCAGGCCCGATGCGGACACCTTCCCCACCGGCGGGGAGTGGGCGAAGCGGTACCTCCAGCCGCTCGCCGATGCGCTCGGGGAGAAGGTCCGCTACGGCGCCACCGTCACCGGCCTCTCACGCCTCGGCCGGGACCGGATCGTCGACGCCGACCGCGAGCGGCAGCCCTTCACCATCCGGGTCACGCGCGCCGGCGGCGCCGAGGAGCGGATCCTGGGCCGGGCCGTGATCGACGCCTCCGGCACCTGGTCCACCCCCGCCCCGATCAGCGCCGACGGGCTGCCCGCCCTCGGCGAACACGCCGCCTCCGCCCGCGTCTCCTACCGCATCCCCGACCTCAAGGACCCGGCCGTCCGCGCCCGTTACGCCGGGAAGCGCACGGCGGTCATCGGTTCCGGGGCCTCCGCGTTCACCACCCTGGCCGCCCTCGCCGACGTGGCGAAGGACGAGCCCGGCACCCACGCGGTGTGGATCCTGCGCCGCGCCCTCAGCGGCTCCACCTTCGGTGGCGGCTCGGCCGACAAGCTCCCCGCACGTGGCGCCCTGGGGCTGGCCGCCAAGGCCGCCGTCGACGACGGATACGCCGAAGCCGTCACCGGCTTCCGCACCGAGGCCGTCGAGCCCGCCGACGGCCGACTGGTGCTGGCCGGCGAGGACGGACGGCGCCTCGAACCGGTGGACGAAGTCATCGTCCTGACGGGCCTGCGCCCCGACCTGTCGTTCCTGTCCGAGCTCCGGCTCGCCCTGGACGAGCGCCTGCAGGCACCGGTGGCGCTTGCCCCGCTCATCGACCCGAACCAGCACTCCTGCGGCACCGTCTACCCGCACGGCCACCGCGAGCTGTCCCACCCCGAACAGGGCGTCTACCTCGTCGGCATGAAGTCCTACGGCCGCGCCCCCACCTTCCTCGCCATGACCGGCTACGAGCAGGCCCGCTCCGTCACCGCGGCCCTCGCCGGCGACACCGAGGCCGCCGACCGCGTCGAACTCACCCTTCCCGAGACCGGGGTCTGCGGCGGGGCCGGACTCTTCGACGAACCGGCCGCGCCCCAGGGCGACGAAGGGGGCTGCCGCACGCCGGCCCCCGCCCTTGTACGGACCGGCCCCGGCGCCTCCCGGCCGGTGGCGGTCACCGAGGACACCGGGTCCGGCGGCTGCTGCGGATCCTGAACCCCGGCCGGCACTGCCGACACTGCCGGCACCGGGGTCCACCGGCACAACGGCAGCGCGTCCGCGCACGGACCGCGCGGCGCCATGACCGCCGGCTCCCCGAGGGGGCGCCGCGGATTCAATTCCCGCCGGGCGCAGGCGGCAAGAGCACCTACGGATCTCCGTAGGTGCTCTTCGGGAACGGGACGCGGGCCCGGCCGACTCAGCCCGTCACGTACTGCCGGATCGCCGTCGGCGCGTGGCCGGGCTCCGACGCGATGTCCTCGAACTCGTTCACCGACGCGATGTCCGTACCGCTCATCGAGATGTTCGTGATCCGCTCCAGGATCGCCTCGACGACCACCGGCACCCGGAACTCCGCCGCCAGCTTCTTCGCCTCCTCGAAGGCCGGCAGCAGCTGGTCCGGCTCGGTGACCCGGATCGCCTTGCAGCCCAGCCCCTCGACGACCTTGACGTGGTCCACGCCATAGGCGCCCAGCTCGGGCGAGTTGATGTTCTCGAACTCCAGGTTGACCTGGAAGTCGATGTCGAAGTTGCGCTGCGCCTGGCGGATCAGCCCCAGGTAGGAGTTGTTCACCAGGACGTGCACGTAGGGGATGTTGTGCTGCGCGCCGACCGCGAGCTCCTCCAGCATGAACTGGAAGTCGTAGTCGCCGGAGAGCGCCACGACGGAGCCCTCGGGGTCGGCCGTCGCGACGCCCAGCGCGGCCGGGATGGTCCAGCCGAGCGGCCCCGCCTGGCCGCAGTTGATCCAGTGGCGCGGCCGGTAGACGTGCAGCATCTGCGCGCCCGCGATCTGGGAGAGGCCGATGGTGGTGACGTACCGGGTCTCGGGGCCGAACGCCCGGTTCATCTCCTCGTACACCCGCTGCGGCTTCAGCGGCACGTTGTCGAAGTGCGTACGGCGTTGCAGGGTCGCGCGCCGCTCCTGGGTGGACGCGGCCCACTGCGAGCGGTCCTTCAGCTTGCCGGCCGCCTTCAGCTCGCGGGCCACCTCGACGAACAGCTCCAGCGCCGCCCTGGCGTCGGAGGCGATGCCGAGGTCCGGGGCGAAGATCTTGCCCAGCTGGGTGGGTTCGATGTCGACGTGGACGAACGTACGGCCCTCGGTGTAGACGTCCAGCTTGCCGGTGTGGCGGTTGGCCCAGCGGTTGCCGACGCCGAGGACGAAGTCGGACTCCAGGAACGTCGCGTTGCCGTAGCGGTGCGAGGTCTGGAGGCCGACCATGCCGGCGTTCAGCTCGTGGTCGTCGGGGAGGATGCCCCAGCCCATCAGGGTCGGGACGACCGGGACGCCGGTCAGCTCGGCGAACTCCACCAGCAGTCCGGACGCGTCGGCGTTGATGATGCCGCCGCCCGCGACGAGCAGCGGGCGCTCGGATTCGTTCAGCATCTCCAGCGCACGCTCGATCTGCTTGCGGCTCGCGGCGGGCTTGTGCACCGGCAGCGGCTCGTAGAGGTCGGGGTCGAACTCGATCTCGGTGAGCTGCACGTCGATCGGCAGGTCGATGAGGACCGGACCGGGCCGCCCGGTCCGCATCAGGTGGAAGGCCTGCTGGAAGACGCCGGGGACCTGCGCGGCCTCCAGGACGGTGGTGGCCGCCTTGGTGACCGGCCTGGCGATCGAAGCGATGTCGACGGCCTGGAAGTCCTCCTTGTGGAGGACGGCGGTCGGGGCCTGGCCGGTGATGCACAGGATCGGGATCGAGTCGGCGATGGCGGAGTAGAGGCCGGTGATCATGTCGGTGCCGGCGGGTCCCGACGTACCGATGCAGACGCCGATGTTCCCCGGGCGGGCGCGGGTGTAGCCCTCCGCCATGTGGGAGGCGCCCTCGACGTGGCGGGCGAGCGTGTGATGAACCCCGCCGGAGGCCTTGAGGGCCGCGTAGAAGGGGTTGATCGCCGCGCCCGGCACACCGAACGCGTTGCTGACGCCTTCGCGCTTGAGGATCTCAACTGCCGCTCGGGCAGCGGTCATTCGAGGCATTGAGTGCTCCTGCTCGGACCTGGGCGGAGTCGGGCTCTGTCGCGCCACCTGAGAGCACCAATTCCGTA
Organism: Streptomyces sp. NPDC088730; assembly: GCF_044751215.1. NCBI lineage: Bacteria > Bacillati > Actinomycetota > Actinomycetes > Kitasatosporales > Streptomycetaceae > Streptomyces > Streptomyces sp. NPDC088730. Next base: position 262,313 of record NZ_JBIVLK010000005.1, on the reverse strand, counting down.
TTACGGAAGTTTGATTCTGCTATACGGAAGCAAATCTAAAGTGCCCCCGGACGGCCGTCAAGGGAGGCGGCCCGCGCGGGCCGGCCGGAGTGTTTGCCCGAAGTGGCTCAACTCCCTCCCCCGGACCTCGCTCTTGGTGGAGCATGGGGGTACGGAGCGGAGCCGGACCGGGATCCCGGCCGCCGCGGCCCGTGGGGCGAGGGAGGCCATCGTGGAGTCAGTGCCGTTACGGTGCCCGGCCTGCCGCCGCGACCACGTGTACGTCACGGCCGCCTACCCCTGCCCGTGCGGCGCCCCGACCGCCCCGCCGCTGCTGCGCGGCGCCCCCGTCACGGCGATCACCCATCGCACCTGGAACGACGACTGGGTGACGGTGCGCTGCCGCGCCTGCGGCCGGCACGACCAGTGGCCGCAGCCCGAGCTGTGCTGCCCGTGCGGTGCGGTGCTCCGGATACCGGTCCGCCCGGTGGCGTCCCCGGGCCGCGGGCCGGACGACCGCCCCCAGCGGGCGGACCGGCCGGTGCGGCCGTCCCACATCCCGCTGCCGCGTACGGCCTCCGCGCCCAGACCGGCGTTCCGGCCGCTGACGATCCGGACCGCCCGCGACGCGGTCGGCGCCGCCGCGCTGTACCTGAAGTGGCTCGGCTACCGCGAGGTCGTCCAGCCCGCCGAGCGCCCCTCGTCCCGGATCGACCTGCGGGCGACGGGGCTGATCGCGCAGGTCGACTCCACCACCAGGACGACCGCGCTGCGCGATGTCGAATGCCTGTGGCTCAACGCGCTGAACACCTCGGTCTCCGCGGTGTTCTTCTCGCTCGCCGGATACGCGCCGGACGCCCGGGAGCGCGCGGACGGGCTGGCCATCCCGCTCTTCGTCATGGACCTCACCGGGACCCCGCAGCCGGTGAACAGCCCGGCGGACGAACTCGTCAGCACGGGCGCCTGAGCCCCCTCCCCATACCGCCCGGCGGGCCGCTCGCCCCATACTTGGGTGATGCGCATCCGCCCCGCCCGCCGCCCGGATCTCCCGCTGCTCCAGGACATCGAGCGCGCCGCCGGAGAGCCCTTCCGCACCGTCGGCATGTCCGGCGTGGCCGACGACGAGCCGCCGTCCCTGGACGTCCTGGACGAGTACCGCCGGGCCGGCCGGGCCTGGGTGACCGTCGGGGCCGACGACCGGCCGCTGGGCTACCTCGTCGCGGATCCGGTCGACGGCGCCGCCCATATCGAGCAGGTCTCGGTCCACCCGGCGGCCGCCCGGCGCGGACTGGGCGGCGGGCTCATCGGCCACACGGAACGCTGGGCGGCGGCCGAGGGCCTGGCCGCGCTCACCCTCACCACGTTCTCCCACGTCCCGTGGAACGCGCCGTACTACGCGCGACTCGGCTTCCGCGTGCTGACGGGTGCCGAACTCACCGACGGGCTGCGCAAGATCCGGGCCGAGGAGGCGGAGCACGGACTGGACCGGTGGCCGCGGGTCTGCATGCGCCGCGACGTGCCGCACCTCACAGAAACCAACCGGCCACAGTGAGTGCTATCGGTCACGTTCGGGCCAGGGGCCACAGATGTTCGGTCGGTTGTCGGTGGCGGGCCTTACAGTGGTGCGCATGGCCTTAACTCCACGACGTTCCCAACCCAATGCGCCGGCGCACGCCCCGCGGCCCGCAGCCCTCGCCCAGCCGAACCACCCCGCCGCCGTCGAGGCGAACGAGGCGATCCGCGCGCTCGTCGACGCCCGCGCCGGGCAGGACTGGTCATCCGTGGAGTCCGCCGCGTACGAGGTACTCCTGATCGAGTGGGCGGCCGCCACCCGGACCACCGCCACGGGCGACATCATCGAAGCCGCGTGACGGCGCCCGGTCCCTACCGGCCGTAGTTCTCCCGCAGTTCGATCTTCCGGACCTTCCCACTGACCGTCATCGGGAAGGCTTCGAGGATCTCCAGCAGGCGCGGCACCTTGTAGTGCGCCAGCTGTCCGCGGCAGAACGCCGCCACGTCCTCCAGGGCCGGCGGGTCCGCCGGGTCCACGGGAATGACGCAGGCCAGGATCTCCTCGCCGTACCGCTCGTCCGGCACCCCCACGACCTGCACATCCGCGATCTTCGGGTGTCCGTAGAGGAATTCCTCGATCTCGCGCGGATAGACGTTCTCCCCGCCGCGGATGATCATGTCCTTGATCCGGCCGACGATCTGTACGTAGCCGTCCTCACGCATCACCGCCAGGTCCCCGGTGTGCATCCAGCGCCCCGCGTCGATCACTTCGGCGGTCCGCTCGGGCTGGTCCCAGTAGCCGAGCATCACGCTGTAGCCGCGGGTGCAGAGTTCGCCCGAGACACCGCGCTCCAGCGTCACGCCCGTCGCCGGGTCGATGACCTTGACCTCGATGTGGGGCATCACGCGGCCGACGGTGCCGGTGCGGCGCTCCAGGTCGTCGTCGCGGCGGGTCTGGAGGGAGACCGGCGAGGTCTCCGTCATCCCGTAGCAGATGGACACCTCGTCCATGTGCATCTCCGCGACGACCCGCTTCATCACCTCGACCGGGCAGGGTGATCCGGCCATGATGCCGGTGCGCAGCGAGGAGAGGTCGTACGAGGCGAAGCCGGGGAGGTTGAGCTCCGCGATGAACATCGTGGGGACGCCGTAGAGCGAGGTGCAGCGCTCCTGCTGGACCGCGGCGAGCACGGCGGCGGGCTCGAAGGCGGGGGCCGGGATCACGATGCAGGCGCCGTGCGAGGTGGCGCCGAGGTTGCCCATGACCATGCCGAAGCAGTGGTAGAAGGGCACCGGCAGGCAGACCCGGTCCTGTTCGGTGTAGGCGACCAGCTCCCCCACGAAGTAGCCGTTGTTGAGGATGTTGTGGTGGGAGAGGGTGGCCCCCTTGGGGAAGCCCGTGGTGCCGGAGGTGTACTGGATGTTGATCGGGTCGTCACAGGACAACTCCGCTTCGCGTGCCGCGAGTTGTCCGGGCGTCACCGATCCGGCGGCCGACATCAGCTCGTCCCAGCTGGGGTCCCCGATGTAGTGCACGGCGCGCAGCGCGGGGCAGTTCGGGCGGACCTCCTCGACCAGCGCGCGGTAGTCGCTGGTGCGGTGCGCGAGTGTGGCGGCCAGCAGCGAGATGCCGGCCTGTTTCAGCACGTACTCCAGCTCGTGCGCCCGGTACGCGGGGTTGATGTTGACCATGACGGCGCCGATGCGGGCGGTGGCGTACTGGACGAGCACCCACTCGGGGCAGTTGAGCGCCCAGATGCCGACCCGGTCGCCCTTGGCCACCCCCGACGCCATCAGGGCGCGGGCCAGCTCCTCGACGTCCCTGCCGAATTCGGCGTACGTCCAGCGCCGCCCGGAGGCCACGTCGACCAGCGCCTCACGCTCGCCGTACGCGTCGATCGTCCGGTCGAGGCCGCGTCCGATGGTGTCGCCCAGCAGGGCGGTGGCGCCGGTGCCGTGCGCGTAGGACAGTCCGGTCATGCCAGGTCCCCCTCGGCGTACTCGGCGCCGGTGCCCCGGGCCGTGGCCTCACGCAGCTCGATCCGGCGGATCTTGCCGGAGACGGTCTTGGGCAGCTCGGCGAACTCCAGCCGGCGGATCCGCTTGTACGGGGCGAGGACGGCGCGCGAGTGGGCGAAGAGCACCTTGGCCGTGTCGGGTCCGGGCTCCCAGCCCTCGGCGAGTACGACGTACGCCTTCGGAACGGCGAGCCGGAGCGGGTCGGGGGCAGGTACGACCGCCGCCTCCGCGACGGCCTCGTGCTCCAGCAGGGCGCTCTCCAGCTCGAACGGCGAGATCTTGTAGTCGGAGGCCTTGAAGACGTCGTCCGCGCGGCCGACGTAGGTGATGTAGCCGTCCTCGTCGCGGGAGCCGATGTCCCCGGTCCGGTAGTAGCCGCCCGCCATGGCCTCCGCGGTGCGGTCCGGGTCGCCGTGGTAGCCGGTCATCAGGCCGACCGGGTGGGCCGACAGATCGAGGGAGATCTCGCCCTCGACGGCGCCGGGCTCCCCGCTGACCGGGTCCAGCAGCACCACCTCGAAGCCGGGGCTCGGGCGCCCCATCGAGCCGGCCTTCAGCTTCTGGCCGGGGGTGTTGGCGACCTGGACGGCCGTCTCCGTCTGCCCGAACCCGTCCCGGATGGTGACGCCCCACGCGCGCCGGACCGACTCGATGACCTCGGGGTTGAGCGGTTCGCCCGCCGCGACGACCTCGCGGGGCGGGGTCTTCAGCTGGGAGAGGTCGGCCTGGATGAGCATCCGCCAGACGGTGGGCGGCGCGCAGAAGCTGGTGATCCCCGAGCGGTCCATCTCGGCCATCAGCCGGGCCGCGTCGAAGCGGGTGTAGTTGAAGATGAAGACGGTCGCCTCGGCGGTCCACGGCGCGAAGAGGTTGGACCAGGCGTGCTTGGCCCAGCCGGGCGAGGAGATGTTGAGGTGGACGTCGCCTGGCTTGAGCCCGATCCAGTACATCGTCGAGAGGTGGCCCACGGGGTAGGACACATGGGTGTGCTCGACGAGCTTCGGGCTGGCGGTCGTGCCCGAGGTGAAGTAGAGCATCAGCGGTTCGTCGGCGTCGGTCTCCCGGTCCGCCGTGAAGGTCTCCGGCTGCTGGTCGGCCCCGGTGTAGGAGAGCCAGCCCTCGGTGTCCGCGCCGACGACGATCCGGCTGTAGCGGCCGGGCACCTCGTCGAACTTGGCGGTGTCGGCGTCCCGGACCAGCACATGGCGGACCCGTCCGCGCTCGACCCGGTCACGCAGGTCGGCCGGGCCCAGCAGCGGGGTCGCGGGGATGACGACGGCGCGCAGCTTCATGGCGGCCAGCGCGGTCTCCCACAGCTCCACCTGGTTGCCGAGCATCACGAGGATGCGGTCGCCCTCCCGGACGCCCTGGGCGCGCAGCCAGTTCGCGGCCTGGTTGGAGCGGGCGGACATCCTGGCGAAGGACATCTCGGTGCGCCCGCCGTCCTCCTCCACGATGTGCAGGGCGGTGCGGTCGTTGTCCTGGGCGATGACGTCGAACCAGTCCAGCGCCCAGTTGAAGTGGTCGCTGCGCGGCCAGCGGAAGCCCTCGTAGGCCGCGCTGTAGTCCTCGCGGTGTCGCAGCAGGAAGTCCCGGGCGGCCCGGAACGTCTCCGTCGCGCTGGTTGCCGACATGTGCCCTCCTCATTGCGGACCGGACCGGTCACTTAACATCATGTAAACAGTGACCCAGGTCTCACCACCCCCGAACGGGGGTACGGGGGCGCGGAAGGACGATGCCGCGTCCCCCGGAGCCGGGCAGAGAGGCGGCATCGTGCCGGAATCCGTCGATGCGGTGGAGATGCAGGCCGCGCTGTTGCGGCTGCGCCGGACGAGCGGGTTGCCCGTGGCCTTCGGCGGGCTGCTCTCCGACACCCGTCATGCCAGGATCGCCGAGCTGAACGGGGCGCACACCGCGGCGCTGCGCGGGCTGGTGATCTCGGCCGGCAGCGGTCTGGGCGGCAAGGCGATCGCCCTGTCCCGGCCCTGCGCGGTGACCGACTACCACTCCTCGCGCCACATCAGCCACGAGTACGACGTGGCCGTGGCGGCGGAGGGCCTGCGCTCGGTCGTCGCGGTGCCCGTCGTGGTACGGCGCAAGGTGCGCGGGGTGCTGTACGGGGCGCTGCGCGAGCCCCTCACCCTCGGGGACCGCACGTTCGACGCGGCGGTGGCGGCGGCGCGCGACGTGGAGCAGGCGCTGGCCGTCCGGGACGAGGTGCAGCAGCTGCTCGCCGTCACCCGCGAGGAGGTGACCGATCCGCGGGCCGCGCCGGAGGCCTGGGAGGACGTCAGATCGGCACACCGGGAACTGCGCGCCCTGGTACCGAAGGTGCTCGACCCGGCGCTGCGGGACGAGCTGATCGCGGTGTGCGGGCGGCTCGCCTCCGCGGCCGGTGCGCGGGTGCCGAAGGCCGCCCCGGAGGTGCAGCTGGCGCCCCGAGAGCTCGACGTCCTGGCCTGCGTCGCGGCGGGTGCGACGAACGCGGTGGCGGCGGGCCGGCTCGGGCTGCGCCCGGAGACGGTGAAGGGGTATCTGCGCTCCGCGATGCGCAAGCTCGGTGCGCACACCCGGCTGGAGGCGGTCGTCGCGGCCCGGCGTGCGGGGCTGCTGCCGTAACCGGCCCGCGCCCGCACGCGCGGGTGCCGCGTGGCTGTTCTGGAACTGGAAGACGAGCGCGATGGCCCGCGCCCGCACGCGCGGGTGCCGCACATCGGACAGCGGCCGGGGGGCAACCCCGACTGGCCCGCGGCCGAACGCGCCGGTGCCGCGTTGGTCAGCGGTGACGCTGCCCCCGTCACCCGGGCCCGCGCCCGCACGCGCCCCCCGCACTCGCACATCGCTGAGGCGCCGGCCGCTACGCTCGCCGCCGCCCGCACGCGCCCGTCGCGCTCGCCTCATTCACCGAAGTCGATGAACCGGGCGAACCTGATGTCGTAGCCGCTGCCGTCCGTGGTCGCCTCCGTCATCACGGAGAGCAGCGCGACCGCCTCCTCGGCGACGGCTTCGCGCCCCGCCGCACCGAGCGGGCGCAGCTCCTGCACGGTGATGGTGGCCGGTGCGCCGCCCCGGCCGGTGTCCAGCCGCCACAGGGCCGCGAGGAAGCCGTCGGACAGCACGCTCCCGTAGCTCTGGTTCCCCACCCCGTTGCGCCCCTTGAACCGGGGCGGGACGATCCGGGTGCGGTCCGCGTGGCCGAGCAGCACGTTGTCGAACTCGGGCAGGAAGCGCGGCGGGGCGGGGGTGTCCTCGGCGGGGCGCGGGGCGTCGGGCAGGTCGAACAGCTCGACGCCGTTCTCGTCCCGGAAGGTGACCAGCCGGGGACGGAGCCGGTCGAAGACCTCCGCCAGCCGGGTCAGCCCGGCCCAGGACTGCATGTCCCGCACCGACGCCGGGCCGAACGCGCCGAGGTAGCGGAGCACGGTGGCATCGGGCGCCGGGGCCGGCTCCGCGGGCCGGGCGAGCCAGTGCTCGACGGTGGTCAGCGCCACCCGGCCGCTCCTGCCCCACACCCCGCGCGGGGTCACCTGGACCAGCGGCAGCAGACAGCGGGCCGCCGTGCTCAGGGCCTGCGGATCGGCGTCCGGCCATTCGGTGAGCAGCCGCCCGCGGATCTCCTTCGGGGTGCGGGGCGCCTCCTCGACGTACTCCCGGCTGATGTCCCGGAGCCGGTCCAGGTCCACGCCCACGAGCCGGTTCCGGAAGATCCGCAGCTCCCGGTCGCGGGCCTCCTGGACGAGGGGGCGCAGGGTGAGGGCGTCATCCGCGGTGTGGGTGTGGATGGTGGAGCGCAGGGTGACGATGCGGACGACCTCGCGGGACTCCATCAGCGCGGCGAGTCCGGCCGGGTCGAAGCCCTTCAGCCGGGCCAACAGCTGGTAGTAGGGCGGCCCGGGGTTCTGCGCCTGGAGACCGACCAGGTGCCGGATCGCTTCCCCGGCCGTCATCTCGGCGCGGCGGAGCAGCAGTTGGCGTTCCAGCGTCGCGCGCCCCAGTGCCCGCGGCGAGAGCACCGCGGGGGCCGGGGCGGAGGTCTTCTTCTTCTCGGCCATGGCGGCACGGTACGCGGCCATGGGGACGGACTCGCGTCCCGGTGGCCGCACCCTCTCGCGGCCCTTCGCGCGTCCGCCGGGCGCGGGTCCCGGGTACGGGCGCCGTCCGGCCGCATCATGGACCGGTGATCAGTGTCCTCTTCGCCGTCCTGACCGCGCTCAGCAACGGGGCCGCCTCCGTCCTCCAGCGCCGCGCCGCCCTCAATGTGCCCGACCGGGCGGCGATGCGAGTGTCGCTGATCGGCCATCTGCTGCGGCAGAAGGTGTGGCTCGCGGGGATCGCTCTGGTGATCGTCGCGGCCGTCTGCCAGGCCGTCGCGCTGGCGACCGGGCCGATCGCCGTGGTCCAGCCGATCTTCGTGATCGAGCTGCCGGCGACCCTGCTGCTCGCGGGGTTCGTGATGCGGGTGCGGGTGCCCCGGCCGGTCTGGCTCGGGGCGGCCGCCGTGACGGCGGGTCTGGCCCTCGGCATGGCGTCGGCCGCTCCGGGAGGCGGGAGCGAGACGGTGCGCGGGGCGGCGTGGGTTCCGGCGCTGATCCTCACCGGCCTCTTCGAGGCGGCGCTGATCGCGGGGGCGCGGGCCACCCGGGGCAACTCCCGGGCCGCGCTGCTCGGCCTGGCCGCCGCCTGCGGGTACGCGCTCACCGCAGCCCTGATGAAGGACGCCATGGCGCGGCTCAGTGAGGGCGACGGGGTGGTGGTGCTCCTTGAGTCCTGGCAGCTCTACGCCACGGCCGCGGCGGGCGTCGGAGCCCTGTTCCTGCTCCAGAACGCGCTCCAGGCGGGCACCCTGGTCGCGGTGCAGCCATGCCTGACGCTGGGCGACGCCCTGATCAGCGTCCTGTACGGGGTGACGCTGTTCGGCGAGGAGCTGCACACCGGCTGGTGGGTGCTCCCGGAGCTGCTGGCCCTGGTCCTGATCACGGCGGGCTGTGTCGAACTGGCGCGGTCACCGCTGGCGGCGGGAAACGCGGCGTCCCCGTCCCGCGTGCGCCGGGTGGACTGAACACCACCGCGCATGCGGGACGGGGACGCCGTCCTCCAGGAACACGCCCCGGCTGCCCGCCGGTTACTTGCTCACGGCGAAACGCATCAGGGCCTGCTCGGTGCCCTGCTTGATCTTCCCCGTCTCGTTGATCACCTCAAGCTTCCAGCTCCCGCCGACGCGCATCGCCTTGGCCACGGCGCAGCCGTTGTCGTTGCTGAGCAGGCTCGGCCAGATGTCGGCGACCTGCTGGCTGCTGCCGCCCGTCGCGTCGTACACCTTGAAGCTGATGTTGCGCGCGTTCTGGAAGGAGCTGCCCTTCTTGTACGCGGCGGCGATGAAGACGATGGACGTGATGTTCGTCGGCACCCGGGCGAAGTCGACGGTCACCGTCTCGTCGTCACCGTCGCCCTTTCCGGTCTGGTTGTCACCGCTGTGCACCAGCGAGCCGTTGCCCAGCGGGTCCAGGGAGTCCAGACCGGCCAGCCGGACCGGGTCCGCGCCCTGCATCGCGATGGCGATGAGGTCGAGGTCGGTGCCCTTCTTCTGGCGAAGCTTCCCCATCAGCCCGCCACTGCTGCCCACAGTGGGGTCCCAGGACACTCCGATGGACAGGTGGGTCACCCCGTCCAGATCCGCCGGGCCGTCTTCCTTGTTCAACGTGATCATGCGTGATCCTCTTCGTGGCGAGATTCCTACAGGTCGAGTGTGCCTGGTGTCTCCCCCGCGCATCCCACCAGGGGCAAAATTTCGACCAAGTGTTTGACGCCTGAAGGCGGATTGTCCTGCGTCGGCAGGATGTCACCGGACATGAGCACGTGATAGGGGTCCGCGAACTCTGTTCCTTTTCCGGCCGCCGCGACGGCCCGAAGGTCCCGCCGGCCCCGTCTCATGGGGCAGGTTCGCGCACCACCAGTGGCGTCCCGAGGACCTGGTGCCCGCCGCTGGCGAGCATGCGCACCTCTCCGCGCTCACTGATCTCCGCCCGGACGATCCCGGTCTCGTCCTCGTAGACCGGGTTTCCGCCGGCCCCGGACTGCGCGGTCCGCCGGACGGTCACCGCGTCGTCCTCCACCGCGGACGACTGAAACACCAGTTGGTAGCTCTCGGGGTAATCCATGACGGCCTTTCCGTGGCTGCGTCTGCGGACGGCCTCTCCACGTGGCTCCGGGCGCCGTTTCCGCACCTTCGAGGCGCTCCGGCCCCGCACCCTCCATCGTCTCTCACCCCTGCCGTCGCCGCCCGCCCGAGGCCGCGGGCTGCGGGTCCGGCGCCGGTCCCCCTATCCTGAGGAGGTACCGGACATTCGAAGGCGAGCGGGCCGCGGTTCCCCCTTCTCCCGCGTCGTACGGTGGCATGACCGGGATCCCCGACATCGGGAAGGGACTCATCATGAAGGATGCCGACCTGGGCGACGAGGTCTACCAGCCCCAGCAGCCGGAGGCCTCCGACCCCGCCGATCTGCTCGACGTGGAAGACACCCTGGACGACCGCGACCTCACTGACGTGCTCGACGAGGGATACTCCCCGCCCGAGCGGCCGTGGGCCGTGGAGGACCGGGGCACCACCGCGTCCGAGCAGCACAGCGGCGAGGCGCTGGAGGGCCGGCTGGCCCGGGAGCTGCCCGAGGTCGCCGACGGGCCCGGGGACGGCGTGGGCGACGTGCCGGACGGGGACGGCGAGCCCTGGGACGACGAGGTGGGCGACGTCCGCGCGGGGCGCCTCACCCGGGAGCTGGACCACGACGACCCGGACACCATGGCGGGCGAGGACGTCGGAATCGACGGCGCGGCGGCGTCCGCCGAGGAAGCCGCCATGCACGTCGTCCCGGACGGCCCGGCGTAGGCGCGGAGCCGCCGCGTCTCCGCGTGCGAGGGCGTCCCGAGGGAGAGCCGACATGCCGTACATCACGGTCGGCCAGGAGAACAGCGTCGGCCCGTCGTTCTTCGGCAGGTCGCGCCGGAAGTCCACCGGCCAGGTCGGCACGCACGCCGGCGTGGCGTAGGGCGAGGCGTCCGCCCCCACGATCCGCTGCGTCCGCAGGGCCTGCTCGCTGATCCGGGTGCCGGCGAGCTCGTCGGTGTTGTTGGCCCATCAAGGAACTCGGTGAGACAGGCGGGCCGGTCCGCGACGATGGCGATCGTGCCGGGCGACGAGGACCGCGTCCTGCCCATCGGCTCCACCGGGCGGCGGCTGCCGGACCTCATCCATGACAGCCGCCTCGTGGAGATTCCGGGCGGTCCGCACCACATCGGCTGGCCCCATGCGGAGGAGCTCGACACCGTGCTGACGGGCTTCCTGGGCGAGCACCGGCGCTGACCGGCCCCGCGTCCGCCCCGGCCCCTTACCCCGGAGGTAATCGACCCGTTCCGCACGGTCGGACATCGTGTTCCTCACCAGCACAACGCACCCGGCCCACCCGCCGGGGCCGACGAGAGGACCCCGCGATGACCTCCTACGACGACGCCGTCGAGCGCTACTTCGCCGCCTGGAACGCCGCCGCCCCCGAGGAGTTGGCGAAGGCCGTCGCCGCGGCCTTCACCGAGGACGCCGGCTACACCGACCCGCTGGCCGACGTTCGGGGGCACGAGGAGCTGGCGGCCGCCATCAGCGGTGCCCAGCAGCAGTTCCCGGGCTTCGTCTTCCGGCAGACCGGGACGGCGGACGGGCACCACTCGCTCGTCCGTTTCAGCTGGGAGCTGGTCGCGGCGGACGGCTCCGCGCCGGTCGCCGGTTCGGACGTGGCCGTTCTCGCGGCCGACGGGCGGATCAGCTCGGTGACCGGTTTCCTGGACCGGGTACCGGCCGTCTGACTCCGGCAGCCGGTGCGGCGCGCGAGCGGCCGGAGGCGCCACCCGGGCCGCTCGCGCCCGCCGCGTTCCAGGCGGTCCGTCACAGAGCCCGCGCCAGCGCGATACCGAAGTGGCCCTCGGCGCTGTCGACGGTCTCGAAGAGCCGGTTGGCGGGCCGGGGCAGCCCGTAGTGTCCGCGCAGGGTGCTCGCGGTGTACTCGGTGCGGAACAGGCCCCGCTGCTGGAGGATCGGCACCACCCGGTCGACGAAGACCTCAAGGCCGGAGGGGAGGACGGCGGGCATGATGTTGAACCCGTCGGCGGCCCCGCTGTCGTACCAGTGCCCGATGGTGTCCGCGACCTGCTCGGCCGTGCCGGCGAAGGTCCGGTGGCCGCGTCCGCCGCCGAGCCGGCCGATCAGCTGACGCACGGTCAGACGTTCGCGCCTGGCCAGCTCCACGATGAGCGTGTAGCGGCTCTTGGCACCCTCGATCTCGTCCTCGGTGGGAATGTCCTCGGGGAGCTCCGCGTCCAGGTCCAGTTCGTCCGGGGCGATCCTCAGCCGCTGGGCGAGCTGCCGCTTGGCGTAGTCCGGGACGATGAGCTCCTCCAGTTCGGCGTCGAGTGCCAGGGCCTCGGCCTCGGTGTCGCCGATGACGGGCACGATGCCGGGGAGGATCTTGATGCCTTCCGGGTTCCGGCCGGCGGTCTCGGCACGCCGCTTCACGTCCTTGTAGAACGCGATGCCCTCCTCCAGCGTCTGCTGGGCGGTGAACACCGCCTCCGCGTACCGGGCGGCGAAGTCCTTGCCGTCCTCGCTGGACCCGGCCTGCACGAGCAACGGATAGCCCTGCGGTGGGCGTTGTACGTTCAGTGGGCCGTCGACCCGGAAGAACTCACCGCTGTGCCCGATCTTCCGCACCCGCTCCGCCAGGGCGTGGACACCGCGCTCCTTGTCCGCGATCACGGCGTCGTCGGCCCAGCTGTCCCACAGCTTGGTGGAGACCTCGACGAACTCACCGGCGCGCCGGTAGCGGTCGTGGTGCAGCGGGGTGTCGTCGAGACCGAAGTTGCGGGCCGCGTCGGCGCCCGCCGTCGTGACGATGTTCCAGCCGGCCCGGCCGCCCGAGACGTGGTCGAGCGAGGCGAACCGGCGGGCCAGGTTGTACGGCTCGTTGTAGCTGGTCGACGCGGTGGCGATGAGGCCGATGTGCCGGGTGGCGCCGGCCAGCGCGGTCAGCAGGACGGTGGGCTCCAGCTTGGCGGACGGCCGCCGTCCCGGATCGCCCATCAGGACGGGGCTGTCGGCGAGGAACAGTGAGTCCAGTCTGCCGCGTTCGGCGATCCGGGCCAGGTTCTTGTAGTGCTCGATGTCGGCATTGGCCCCCGCCGGGCTCTCCGGCAGCCGCCAGGACGCCTCGTGGTGACCGGTGGACATGAGGAATGCGTTGAGGTGCAGCTGCTTGCGGTCAGTCGTGCGGGCCATGGGATTCCTTCACATCGGTACGGGGCCGGGGCTGCGCGACACCGAGGGCGGTGAGCAGGGTGTCGCGGTACTCCTGGAACCGGGCGTCGCGCCGGGAGCGCGGGGTGGGCAGGTCGACGGCGAGGTCCACGGCGATCCGGCCGTCCTCCAGGACGAGTACCCGGTCGGCCAGTTCGACGGCCTCGTCCACGTCATGGGTGACCAGCAGCACCGCCGGGCGGTGGCGCTCGTACAGCTCGCGCAGCAGTCCGTGCATCCTGATCCGGGTGAGGGCGTCCAGGGCGCCGAACGGCTCGTCGGCGAGCAGCAGTTCGGGCTCGCGGACCAGGGCGCGGGCCAGCGCGGCGCGCTGCTGTTCGCCGCCGGACAGCTCGTGCGGCCAGGACCGGCCACGGCCCTCAAGACCGACCTCTGCCAGTGCGGTGAGGCCGCGCTCGCGGGCCCCGGGTCCGCGCAGTCCGAGGACGACGTTGTCGATCACCCGGAGCCAGGGCAGCAGCCGGGAGTCCTGGAAGGAGAGCGAGACCCGGTCCGGGACGGTGAGTTCGCCGGAGCCCTCGACGGTGTGGTCGAGCCGGGCGACGGCCCGCAGCAGGGTGGACTTGCCCGAACCGCTGCGGCCGAGCAGCGCGGTGAACTCCCCCGCCGCGACGGTGAGGTCGAGCTCCTTGAGGACGTCCCGGTTGCCGAACCGGCGGACCAGGCCACGGGTGCGTATCGCGGGAACCTCCACCGCCGCGCCGGGGGCGGCGGTCAGCTCGCCAGGGTGCGTCGCCACGACAGGACCCTCCTCTCGACGGCGCGTACCGCCGCGTCCGACGCGAAGCCGAAGACCCCGTAGGCCACCAGGCCCACGATGATCACGTCGGACTGGGCGTACTGCTGGGCCTGGAACATCATGTAGCCGATGCCGCTGGTGGCGTTGATCTGCTCGACGACGATCAGGCCGAGCCAGGACGCGGTGACGCCGAGGCGCAGTCCGACGAAGAAGCCGGGCAGCGAGCCGGGGACGACGACCTTGCGGACGAACTGCGCGCGGCTCAGGTCGAGTCCCTCCGCCAGCTCGACGTACCGGCTGTCGATGCCGGTCAGCGAGGCGTACGTGTTGATGTACATGCTCACCGCGACGCCGAGGGCGATCACGGTGACCTTCATCTGCTCACCGATGCCGAGCCAGAGGATCAGCAGCGGGAGCATGGCGAGGGACGGGATGGCGCGCTTGATCTGGAGCGGGCCGTCCAGCAGGTATTCGCCGGTGCGGCTCAGCCCGGCCGCGACGGCGAGCACGATCCCCGCGGCCACCCCGAAGAGGAGCCCGAGCCCGGCGCGTTGCAGCGAGATGAGGACGTTGTCCTGGAGCCGCCCGCTGGAGACGAGGTCCGACGCGGTGGAGAGCACCGTGCCGGGCCCGGACAGGATCCGGGGATCGAGGTAGCCGACGGCGGAGGCGAACCACCACACCGCGACGACCAGCACCGGTCCGATCAGCCGGCCGAAGGGCACGGCCCGGCCGGGACCCAGCCGTCTGCGGGTGGCGCGGGGGGCGGTGGACGGGGGGACGGACGGGCCGGCGACCGCCGGCTTCGCGCTCTTCCCGGACCCGGCGGCCGTGTTCACCCGGCCTGCCGTGCGGGCGTTCGTCAGCAGCTCGGTCATGACGTCTCCCGGTAACGGGCCGGAACGGCTCGGGCCGCCAGCCCCTCGAAGCGGCGGTCGAACAGGCCGGCGACGTCCTGCTCCGGCACGAACCCGCCGTCGGCCATCAGGTCGGCGGTCTCCTGCTCCCACGCGATGGCCTTGTCCCAGCTCACCGGGAACCGGGGCTGCCGCAGGGAGGCGACGATGCGTCTGCCGTCCTCCCGGGTGACGCCCTGGTCCTTGACGTAGTACGTGTCGATCCAGGTGTCGGTGTTCTCCCAGGCCCACGCCACTCCGCGGGCCCACAGCGGGACGAAGGAGCGGACGGCGGCGGCCTTGGCCCTGTCCTTGAGCACCTCGTCGGGTGCCCAGAGGACCGTGAGCAGGTCCACCACGTCGGTCTTGATCCCGCGCGCCCCGTCCTTGCCGTACTGGGACAGGTACTTGGTGAGGGTCGGCTCGCCCAGCGGTGCCACATCGACCTGCCCGGACTGCAGGGCGGTGAGGAACTGGGTGCTGGGCAGGGCGACCAGCTCGACGTCCTTGTTGGCGAGGCCGGCCCGCTTCAGCGCGCGCAGTACGACGACGCCCTGTGCCTGGCCCTGCGAGAAGCCGATCTTCCGGCCGCGGAAGTCGGCCGCGCTCCTGATGTCGGAGCCGGGCGCGGTCGCGAAGACGTAAGTGGGGCTGTCGCGTACCTGCACCGCGACGATCTTCGCGCCGACGCCGATCGCCCGGGCCTGGATCGGCGGGATTCCCGCGTTGACCGCGAGGTCGATGGAATGGGCGCGGAATCCCTGGATGATGTCGGGGCCCGCGTTCAGATTGGGCCAGTCGGAGACGGTGAACGGCAGCTCGTCCTCCAGTCCGGCCGGGCCCAGCTGGAGCTGGGTGGTGCGGACGGCTATGGAGAGTTTCGTGCCGGGTGGCGGCGCTCCGGAGGGAAGTCTTCCTGCGGGTTCGGCGCTCGCCACCGTTTCGGCCCGCGGAGAGCAGGCGGCGAGAGCGCCGATGGCCGTCGCACCGGTGAGTGCGAGAAATGATCTGCGGCCGACGGTCCGGTGTGTTTCGTCGAATGGCACGGGAATCCCTGGTCAGTGGCCGGTGGTGGGCGCGGACGCCGGGAGGGTGAGATAGGCGCCGTCGTGGAAGAGGAGCGGGCCGCGCCCCTCGTCGAGCCGGGCGTCCACCACCCGGGCGATGACGATGCGGTGATCACCGGCCGGGACGAGCTGTTCGATCTCCAGCCGCAGCCAGCCGGCCACCCCGTCGAGCACCGGTTCCCCCTCCGGCAGCCGCTGCCAGCGGGTGGGGGCGGCGAAGCGGTCGATGCCGCTGGTGGCGAACGTGGTGGCCAGGCCCTGCTGTTCGGCGCCGAGGAAGTTCACGACCGCCGTGCGGGCCCGCTCGATGTGCGGCCAGGACGAGGTGGTGGTGCCGATGCCGAAGGACACCAGCGGCGGGTCCAGCGAGAGCGAGCTGAGCGACGTCGCGGTGAAACCTATGGGGCCGTGGCCCGCGTCTGCGGTGATGACGACGACTCCGGCGGGATAGCGGCGGAATGCCTGCCGGAATCGGCGCGGGTCGAT
This sequence comes from Streptomyces sp. NPDC088730, assembly GCF_044751215.1. Classification (NCBI taxonomy): domain Bacteria; kingdom Bacillati; phylum Actinomycetota; class Actinomycetes; order Kitasatosporales; family Streptomycetaceae; genus Streptomyces; species Streptomyces sp. NPDC088730. The sequence continues at coordinate 246,260 of NZ_JBIVLK010000005.1, read as the reverse complement.
ACCGGGCGTGGTCGGTGCGGTCGCTTCGGCCGTCACGGCCGGTGCGGAATATGAGGACACGGTGACGGTCAACGTCTCTCCCGAGTTGATGGGTCAGCAGGATGCGGGGAAAAGCCGCGGGCATACGTGAGGACGCGAACAGCGGGAATGCGCCGCCGGGCACGGGGGCCGTGACGGGGATTTCGAGCGTGCGGTCCCAGCTGCGGAATTAAGGCGGAGGCAGTACCGCGCAGGCACTACGGCACGGGCAGCGCGGCGGACGCGGCAGGATTTACCGGAGGCCCGGACAGGGGCGACAACAAAGGAACCGGACGGCGGCGAACGCCGTCACGGGCAGGCGGAACACGCGCATCACGAAGGACGCGTTCCCTGTATTCCGCCGCCGGCTGGTCATGAATCCATCATCCCGTCCGCATTCGTACCCGGTCAACAATGCAACTGCCTGAATTAAGTCGGCCGAGGAAACGGCCGCCGGAATTGGCGGACCGTCAGGAGACGGCGGGCAGCGCGGGCCAGGGGCCGAGCGGATCGGTGTACAGCGCGCCGAGCGCCACCGCGCCGCCGGCCGTGGCCAGCACCGTGCCGGTGAAGCTGGTCGGCACCACAGCCCGCTCCGGGTCCTCGCAGACCCAGGAGCGCTTCGCCACCTCGGCCCGCAGACCGGCCAGGCACTCGGGCATCCGGCCCACCCCCGGCTCGACCACGACGAGCACCTCGGGGTCGAACATGTCCAGCAGGAGCGCCGCGGCCCGGCCCACCAGTCGCGCCCGGCGGCGGAAGAGCGCCACGGCCCGCGGCTCACCGGCCAGTGCCAGATCCAGCAGTTCCAGGAACGAGTCCACGGCCAGCCCCTGACCGGCCGCGCGTCGCACCATGGCGCGCTCCGACACCTCCGACTGGAGGCAGTCGGTCCGCCCGCACGAACAACGGCCGGCACCGCCCGCCCCGTCGGCGTCGCCGCCCGGCTCCGCGGTGCCGAGCGGCAGATGCGCCACGCTGCCCGCTCCCGAGCGCGGCCCCCGGTGCATGGCGCCCTCCGTCGCGAAGGCGGCGTCCACGACCGCGCCGACGAAGAGCAGCACCGTACTGGTCCGGGTCGACTCCTCGCCGAACAGCTGCTCCGCCCGCGCCAGTGCGCGGGAGTGGCTGTCCACATGGACCGGGAGCCCGGTCGCGGCGGCGAGGATGTCGCGTGCCGGGACGTCGCGCCAGCCGAGGTGCGGATGCTCCACGATCACCCCGGCGGCGGGATCGACCCGGTGCCCGGTGGCGAGGCCCAGGGCGAGCACGGTGCGGCCGCCGGCGTGTGCCGCCACCAGCCGGGGCAGCCGGGCCGCGAGTTCGCCGAGCATCCGGTGCGGGTCCGTGGTGCGGTGGGGCTGCCGGTCCTCCGCCACGATCCGGCCGCGCAGGTCCATCAGTGAGACCGTCGAGTGGGCGACGGCTATGTGCGCCCCGGCCACCAGGTAGCGGCCGGTGTCGATCTCGACGGGGATGTGCGGGCGGCCGAGCCCCCGGGGGCCCGCGGTCTCCGCGCTCTCCCTGACCAGCCCGCGCGCCAGCAGCTGGGCGACATGGCCGGTGACCGAGGCGGGCGAGAGGCCGGTGAGCCGGGCGATGGTGGAGCGGGCCACCGGCCCGTGGTCGAGGATCGCCGCGAACGCCGGGCCGGGGCCCGCAAGCCGGCGGGCGGGCGGTGCGGCGGGTATGTCGGAGCGGCGCGGCGGACTGGGGCGACGGCCGGGTGCGGACAGACTCTTCACAGTGTCTTCCAGGTCCTCGATGTCAGCGGGTGACGCGGTGTGTGCTCCGGTACGGAGCTCCGGCAGTCCGCCACCGGCCCGGAGCAAGGGCGGGAGGCGCTGCGCTGCGGTGGAGAGACACCCTGCGGGGACCGGGCGGGGGCGGCTGGAGCGCTCCTGCGGACGGGATCGCGCGGGCGTGGTGCTCTCAGACCCGGTGACACACGGCGGAGCACACACGCTTCAGGTCGATATGACCTCGCGTCGTCAGGTGTGCGGATCGCTGCATGCCACGCAACGTAACCGGACCGGCGCAACCCGGTCAAACCATTGCCGCATCCTGGACACCCGTTCCCCTGCCGGGTGTTGCCCCGCGTTCCGGTGGTGTGACGGGCGTCCTGCGGGGGCGTGAACAGTGGCGCGCGGGGCGGGTCCGGAGCCCGGCCGGAGGCAGGTCCGGAGCCCGGTGGGCGGCCGGTGTGGGCCGGATGGCGGAACGATTCCCGGAATTAACCTCTGATGCCTTGTCATGGCCGGTTCTACGCGCATAGCTTGTGCTCCCTCATCACACTCTGAGGGGCAGTTTCCGTGCGCATATCCAGACCTCGCTCCGTCCTGCTGGCCGGCGCGGTCGCCGTGACCCTCTCGGCCACCGCGCTGCCCGCCGCCTTCGCGGCCCCGTCCGCGTCCGCCGTGATCTCCGAGGTGTACGGGGGCGGCGGGAACTCGGGCGCGAAGCTCACCCGCGACTTCGTCGAACTGGCCAACGCCGGCTCCGCCGCGTACGACCTGTCCGGGTTCAGCGTCCAGTACCTGCCCGGCGCGCCGTCCGCCGGCTCGCAGTGGCAGGTGTCCCCGCTCACCGGCACCGTGGCGCCCGGCGGCCGCTATCTGGTCGCGGAGGCCGCGGGCACCGGGGGTACCGTCGCCCTGCCCGCCCCGGACGCCACCGGCACCGTAGCGATGTCCGCCGCGAGCGGCACGGTCGCGCTGGTCTCCGGCACCACGGCGCTGACCTGCAAGACGGCGGCCGACTGCGCCTCCGACACCCGGGTCGTGGACCTGGTGGGCTACGGATCCGCGGTCGTCCGGGAAGGCAGCGGACCGGCGACCGGCGCCTCCGCCACCGCCTCCGTGGCGCGTGCGGCCTCCCTCGCGGACACCGACGACAACGCCGCCGACCTTCTCCCCGGCGCGCCCACCCCGGTGAACGCGGCCGGTGAGACCTCCGGCGGCGGCGAGGACCCCGGCGACCCGGGCAACCCCACCGAGCCCGGCACCGTGCGCGTGCACGACATCCAGGGCGCCACCCGGGTCTCCCCGCTGGACGGCAAGGCGGTGACCGGGGTCCCCGGCATCGTCACCGCGGTCCGCACCACCGGTTCGCGCGGATTCTGGATCCAGGACCCCTCGCCGGACGCGGACCCCCGCACCTCCGAGGGCGTCCTGGTCTACACCGGCTCCGCCGCCCCGGCGGTCTCGGTGGGCGACTCGGTCCTGGTCAGCGGCACGGTGGACGAGTACTACCCGTCGGCCACCACCCAGTCCGTCACCGAGATCACCGCGCCCAGGACCACGGTGCTCTCCGCCGGCAACGCGCTGCCCGCGCCGGTGGTGCTCGACGCGGCCTCGGTGCCCGGCGGATACGCCCCCTCGGCGGACGGCGGCTCGATCGACGCGCTGCCCCTCGAACCGGCGAAGTACGCCCTCGATCTCTACGAGTCCCTTGAGGGCACCCGGGTCGAGACCGCCGACACCCGGGTCACCGGCGCCACGAGCTCGTACGGCGAGGTCTGGGTGACGGTCGAGCCGAAGCAGAACCCGACCCGGCGCGGCGGCACCCTGTACTCCTCGTACACCGACCAGAACACCGGCCGGATCAAGGTGATGTCGCTCGACGCCACCCGGCCCGTCCCGGTCGCGAACGTGGGCGACGTACTGTCCGGCACCACCACCGGAGTGCTGGACTACGACTCCTTCGGCGGCTACAGCCTCCAGGCCACCCGGCTCGGCACGCTCACCGACCGGCATCTGAAGCGAGAGGTCACCAGGAAGCAGAAGCGCGACGAACTCGCCGTCTCCACCTACAACGTGGAGAACCTCGACGCGCTCGACGACCAGGGCAAGTTCGACACCCTCGCCAAGGGCGTCGCGGTCAACCTGGCCTCCCCCGACATCGTGTCGCTGGAGGAGATCCAGGACGACAACGGCGCGGTCAACGACGGCACGGTCGGCTCGGAGGCGACGCTGAAGCGGTTCACCGACGCGATCGTCGCGGCGGGAGGTCCGCGCTACTCGTGGCGCTATGTCGCCCCGCAGGACGGCAAGGACGGCGGCGAGCCCGGCGGCAACATCCGTAACGTCTTCCTCTTCAACCCCGCCCGGGTCTCCTTCGTGGACCGCTCCGGCGGCGACGCGACCACCGCGGTGCAGGCCGTCAAGACCAGGCACGGCGTCACCCTGTCGGCCTCGCCCGGCCGGATCAGCCCGCTGGACGAGTCGTGGTCCGACAGCCGCAAGCCGCTGGTCGGTGAGTTCCGCTTCCGCGGCGAGCCGGTGTTCGTGATCGGCAACCACTTCACCTCCAAGGGCGGCGACCAGCCGCTGCACGGCCGCTACCAGCCGCCCGTGCGCAGCTCGGAGACGAAGCGGGTCAGGCAGGCGGCGCAGGTCAACACCTTCGTCAAGTCCCTGCTGGCGGCCGACAAGTCGGCGCGCGTCATCACCCTCGGCGACCTGAACGACTTCGCGTTCTCGCCGACGATGTCCGCGCTCACCGCCGGGAAGGCGCTCAAGCCGCTGATCAACACGCTGCCGGCGAACGAGCGGTACAGCTACGTCTACGAGGGCAACTCGCAGACGCTGGACCACATCCTGACGAGCCCGGGTGTCCGGCGCCTCGACTACGACGTGGTGCACATCAACGCGGAGTTCGCGGACCAGGCGAGCGACCACGACCCGCAGATCGTACGGGTACGGGCCGAGGCGTCCGGCCACGGCGACCACGGGCATCACGGCGGCCACCACGGCCACCGCTGATCCCGCGCGGGCGGGCGGCGGGGCGGTCCGGCGGACGCTCAGCCGCCCGCCCGCGGCAGTGCCGCCCCCGCCGCCCGCACACGCGGACGCGGCAGCGAGGCGAGGGGCCACAGCGCGGGCGCCGGTTCCAGGGGAAGGTCGCTGAAGAAGCGGGCGGCCAGGTCCGCGACGTCGTCGGGGCGCTCCAGCACGACCCAGTGGTCCGAGTCCCCGATGGTCAGGAAGCGGCTGCCCTCGATCGTCGCCGCGAAGGCCCGCTGCCGTTCGGGCGAGGTGACCGTGTCGTGCTCACCCGCGAAGACGAGCGCCGGCACACCGCTGAGCCCGCCGGAGAAGTCCGGCCGGTGGCCCAGCGCCCGGCGCAGCGACTGCGCGGCGTGCGGGGAGTGGCTGAGCGCGTGCAGGAAGGAGCGCCGGACGTAGCGCCGGGCGAGCTCCCTGCGGTGCACGTTGCGGGCCGGGTCCAGGCACAGCAGCGCCTCCGCGGTCAGGCTGGCGAGCCCCTCCATGTCACCGGAGCCCAGCCGGTCGACCGCCCGGCCCCACTGGGTCCGCTGGGCGTCGCTGATGTGGGCCGGGACGCCGCCGAGCACCAGCCGGGCGACGCGGCGGGGGTTCTGCCGGGCGCAGCCGAACGCGATCGACGTGCCGTAGGAGAAGCCGAAGAGGTTGACCCGGGGTACGCCCAGGTCGTCGATGATGCCGGTGACGGCCTCGTACAGGATGTCGTCGCCGGTGCCCGGCGGCAGCGGGTCGGCGCCGCCCATGCCGGGCAGGTCGGCGGTGACGACGTGGGCCCTCGGCCCCAGGTGCTCGTCCATCTGCGGCCAGCCGTACATGCCCTGGAGCGCGCCGCCGAGGACGATGACCGGTTCGGTGCGGGGCGCGGGCTGGGGCAGGATCCGGTAGCTGTAGCGCAGCCCGCGCACCGACAGGTTCCGGATGATCTCGTCGGGCATGGTGGCCATCCTTGGAGGCTGTCGGGTGGCCTCCGGCCGGAATGCGGACGCGGTCCGGGCGTGCGATTCCAAGGCGGAGGAGTGAGTCAACGCGAAGGGGGTCCCCCATGTCTTCAGCTGTGGGGGAGTTGGTGGCCGACGACGACGCCGGAGCGGGCCCCTCCCTGCTGGAGCGAGGCCGAGAGCCTGGGAGAGTGCGTGCCGGGGCGTGGCCGCACGGACGGAGGCCACCCGACAGCCTCGGGGAGGGGCCGCACGGTCAGGCCCTGGTGAGGACGAGTGCGGCGTTGTGGCCGCCGAAGCCGAGCGAGGTCTTGACGGCCGCGTCGAACACGCCGGGCCGGGCCTCCTTGCTCACCACTTCGAGCGGGATCTCCGGGTCCGGGGCGTCCAGGTTGACCGTGGGCGGCACGAGCTGGTGCTGGAGGGCCAGCACGGTCAGCGCGGTCTCGATGCCGCCCGCGGCGCCGAGGGCGTGCCCGGTCATCGCCTTCGTGGACGTGACGAGGGGGTGCGTGCCCAGCACCCGGCGCAGCATCACCGCCTCGATCAGGTCGTTCGCGACGGTCGAGGTGCCGTGCGCGTTGACGTGTCCGATGTCCGTGGCGCCGATTCCGGCGTCCGCGAGGGCGGCGCGCAGGGCCCGTTCGATGCCGAGGCCCTCGGGGTCGGGCGCGACGGCGGAGTACGCGTCGCTGGACGCGCCGTAGCCGGCGATGTGCGCGCGGACGGTGGCGCCGCGGGCGCGGGCGTGCTCGGGGCGCTCCATGACGAGGAGTCCGGCGCCCTCACCGATGACGAAGCCGTCTCGGTGGGTGTCGAAGGGGCGGCAGGCGGACTCGGGGTCGTCCCGGCGGGTGGAGACGGCCTTCAGCTGGCAGGCGCTGGCGATCAGCAGCCGGGAGCAGACCGATTCGGCGCCGCCCGCGACGACGATGTCGCAGGCCCCGGTGCGCAGCATCTGGTGTGCGGTGCCGATGGCGACGGTGCCGGACGAGCAGGCGGTGGAGACGGCCTGGCTGGGTCCGTGCGCGCCGAGGTCGGTCGCGACGCTGCTGGCGGCGCCGTTGACGACGGTGAGCGGGGCGAGTTTGGGCGAGACCCGGCGGGCGCCGCGCTCGGTGAGGGCGGTGTGCTGCTGGTCGTAGAAGGGCAGTCCGCCGTGGGCGGAGCCGATGACGACGGCGACGCGGGAACTGTCCCAGACCGAGGGGTCGAGTCCGGCGTCGGCCACGGCCTCACGGGCGGCGATGACGGCGAGTTGCGAGAAGCGGTCCATCAGCCGCTGGCTCGCCACCCCGAGGATGGCCCGCGTATCGAGGTCCGTGATGGTGTACATGAAGTCGCAGGGCAGGTCCTGGAGTTCGGGCCGGTGCGGGACCGAGGGCGTGGCAGTGGCCTCCGACACCCCGCGCCAGGTGGCGTCGGTGCCGACGCCCGCGGCGGTGACGAGGCCGATCCCGGTGACGGCGGCGGCGAACGGCTCGGGGCGGTACCGGCCGTTCACGCGGCGGCCTTGGCGCGCACCGCGTCGACCAGTTGGCCGACGGTGTCGCGCGAGGTGAGCTGGACGTCGTCCAGGTCGACGCCCATCCGGTCCTCGATGAGGAGCCGCAGTTCTTCCAGGGCCAGTGAATCCAGCCTGAGCTGACGGAGCGACACTTCGGGGCGGATCGCCGCGGGGTCGGTTCCGAAGTTCGCCACCAGCAAGGTGCTGATCTCGTCTGCCGTGCTCATGGGCACTCCTCCGCTGTCGTACGCGGTGACGCCTTGCCGCGTGAGAGGTCACTGCCATCGGGGGACGCCGGCCGGTCCGGAGGGACCCTTTATACGCCCTGCGGGAGGCGGTTCCGGTCCGCGTTCCCCCGTGCGGTGGGGGGTATGGGCAGGTGTACGAATCCCCCGGCACCCGGACCGGGACCGGCCGGTGCCGGGCTCCGGACGCATGCGCCGATATCCGCGCGTCAACTCCATTGAGGTGAGAGCGAGTTCGACACGGAGTGCGCCGATTGTCATGTCCTGGGTGCTGGATAAGCGGTGGATCATCCGAGCGGGCTCCGCGGCCCCCGGCCCCGGGCCCGGGGGACCGTTCCTCTCCCCTCGTCCTCACCCCCGCCGCACCGGCCTCCGGAGCGGGCCGCCGCCCGCCACGCCGCCCATGGTCCGCACCTTCCCGGCGGACGGGCGCGACGCCTCCCCCGGCGGGCCGGGCTTCGCCGCCTACGCGGCGGCGCTGCGGGCGGGGCGCCGACGGACCCGGTCGTAGGCGGGGCCCGCCTCTCGCCCATGACGTGCGGAAACACCCCGACGTCACGTTTGGGTAACCCGCCGGAAACCCTTGACGTTTCTCCCGGCGCCTTCCTACGCTCCTCGTGTAGTCGCACTTCACGTGCTGCGGCGCTTTCCGCAGTGTTTTGACAGGCACAGACATAGACCACCTGTCGGTGGTTTCGTCATGCCTGTTTTTTGTGCTCCCCGTGCCGCCGATGGGTCTTCCTCGAAGGCGGATTCATGGCACAACGTCCGAGCGTCAAAGGCGTCGCCGACGTCGTTGCGCTCATCGATGGGCTGGGAAAGATCACCGGCCGGGCGCAAGTCATCTGGTTTCTCGTATTCGGCGGGCTGTTCCTCGACGCCTACTCGAACGCCGCGCTGAGCGCCGGTCTGGGACCGATGACGTCCCAGATGGAGCTCACCAGCACGCAGGTCTCGATCCTCACGGCCACCGCTCCGGCCCTGGCGATCATCTTCAACCCCATCGGCGGCTGGCTCGCCACCCGGATCGGCCGGGTCCCCCCGCTGCTCATCGCCAAGGTGTTCGCCATCGCGGGCGCCCTGCTCGCCGCGTTCGCCGGTGACTTCACGGTGGTCTGGCTCGGCCGGGTCCTGGTCGGCATCGCGTACGGCATCGACTTCGCCGTCGCCATGGCGCTCCTCGCCGAATACACCCCCGCCAAGCTCGGCGGCCGGCTCAACCTGTGGCAGGCCGTCTGGTACGTCGCCACCACCAGCAACCTCGCGCTCGCCCTGCTCTTCTTCAACCTGGACGTCGGCGCGGACATCTGGCGCTGGTCGGTGGGGTCCGCCGCGGTCGTGGCCCTCGCTCTGCTCGCGGGCCAGTGGCTGATGCTCAGGGAGAGCCCGACCTGGCTGGCCAGCAAGGGCCGGCTCGACGAAGCCGTCCTCAACCTGGACCGGATCTACCGGATCAAGGCCGTCGCCGGGAAGCCGGACGCGGCCACCCGCGCCGCGACCGAGGCCCCCGCCATCGGCTTCCGCCAGGCCGGGCTGCTGTTCAGGGGCGAGTACCTGCCGCGCACCATCCTGTCCTCGGTGATCTCGCTCGGGCAGTCCATGCAGTACTTCGCGGTCGGCTGGTACCTCCCGCTGATCAGCCTGACGATCTTCGGCGAGAGCTTCGAGAAGGCCACGATCGGATCGATGGTCTTCAACGCCTTCGGGATCGCGGGCGGGCTGCTGTCCGCGTACTTCGGCCGCCGGCTCGGGCTGCGGCTCAGCTCCGCCGCCGGTTTCGCCGGGGTGTTCGTCGCCCTGATCGCGATGGGCCTCACCTTCGAGAAGGTCCCGACGGCGGTCGCGTTCCTGCTGCCCGTCCTGTTCATCCTGTGCCACTCCGCCGGCCCCGGCGCCAACGGCAAGTCCATCGCGGCGCTCTCGTACAGCAGTGACGTGCGGGCGCTCGGTACCGGTGTCACCGGGATGGTCGGCAGCTTCGGCAGTGTCGCCGGGCTGTACCTCTTCCCGCAGATCAAGGAGTCGCTCGGGCTGGCCGACACCTTCCTGGTCCTCTCCGTCGTACCGCTGCTCGGCATGATCACCTGCCTGGCCATCAAGTGGGACCCGATGAGGGCCGCGTCGCCCGACGAGGCGGCGGCGACCGGCGCCGCCCCCGCAGACGAACGGGAATCAGCGGGCTCCACCGCGCGCTGACCGTCCGCCGCGCCTGCCGCACCACACGATGGTCGCTCCCCCTCCGTACAGCTCGCGATGCTCGCAATGAAAGGGCTGCAATGACGCAGACGCTCCCCGGCGCCGCCCCACGGCGCGGTGTGCTGGCCATCGACGAGGGCACCACCGGCACCAGGGCCGGAGTCGTCCTCGACTCCGGCGCCGCCCACGAGGTGTTCTACCGGTCGATCAAGGTCAGCCATCCGGACGACCTCTCGGTCGAGCAGGACCCGATGGAGATCTGGACCGCCACCCTGGAGGTGGCGCGCCGGGCCATCGGCGCCGCACGGGCGGAGGGCATCGCGGTCACCGCGGTCGCGCTCTCCACCCAGCGGGCCACCGCGATGCTCTGGGACCGGGTCACCGGGCGGCCGCTGCTGCCCGCCGTGGTGTGGCAGGACCGGCGGTACGCCGCCGAGCTCACCGCGCACGAGGCGGAGTGGGACACCCTCCTCACCGCCCGCCAGGGCCGGCCGGTCGGCGCCCGCGCGCCGTTCCTCTGGGCCGCCCGGCAGATCGCCGAGCACCCGGAGGCGGCCGCCGCCCACCGCGAGGGCCGGCTGCTCTTCGGCACCGTCGACACCTGGCTGATCTGGCGGCTGACCGGTGGCGCCGTGCACGCCACCACCCCGACCAACGCCGCCTCCAGCGGTGGCTATCTGCTGGAGCGGCACGCCTGGGACGAGGAGTGGATCGGCCACCTGGGCTTCCCCCTCGACCTGCTTCCGGAACTCCGCTCGGACGACGCCGGATTCGGCACCACCGACCCGGCCGCCCTCGGCATCGCCGTCCCGCTGGCCGCCTCCATGGGCGACCAGCACGCCGCACTGATCGCGCTCGGCGGCCTGGCCGCCGGTCAGGGCATGTGCATGTACGGGACCGGCGCTTTCGTCGACGCGGCGACCGGCACCACGCCCGCCCTGCCCCGGCCGGACATCTCCGGGGTGCTCGCCCAGCCCGGCCGGCGGCAGGGCGACATCAGCCACTTCAGCCTGGAGGCCTACACCTCCACGGCGGGTTCGGCGCTGCGCTGGCTCTGTGACGACCTGGGTCTGTTCGCCTCGCCGAAGGAGCTCGGTGAGGAGGCCGGCCGGGTCCCCACCCGGCCGGGCCGCACCCCGCGTTTCGTCCCGGCCCTCGCCGGGGTCCGTACGCCGGTATGGCATCCGGAGGCCACCGCCGCCCTCACCGGGCTCACCCTCGCCACCACCCGGGCCGATCTGGCCCGTGCCGTCCTGGACGGCATCGCGCACTCGGTGTGCGACCTCATCGACGGGGTCGCCGCCACGATGGACGCGCCGTTCACCCGGCTCCGGGTCGGCGGCGGGGTCGCGGGCAGCGATCCGCTGCTGCGGATCCAGGCCGACCTGACCGGCCTGCCGCTGGAGCGGGTCGCCGACTCGGCCACCGCGAGCCTGCGCGGCACCGCCTATCTGGCCGGGGTCGCCCAGGGCCTGTGGGGCTCGCTCGAAGAGGTCGTCGAGGCGCAGCCGCACGGCCGGATCTTCGAGCCGTCACTCGGCGCGGCCGAACGGACCGCCCAGCGGGCCGCCTGGCGCGACGTGCTGATCGCCCACCTGAAGGACCCCGCGCTCACCCCTCTCACCCCCCACTGACGGCCCCTCACCGTCAGCCGGCGGCCGGTTACCCGACCACGCGGCCGCCGCACCGAAACACCAGGAGTTGATGTTGTGATCACCATGCCCGCCCGGAAGCCGCGGCGCAGTGCCGCGGCCACCCGCCGGACACCCCTGCTGCTGGACCGCGCGGCGGCCAAGCGCAGGCTGGCCGACGACACGTACGACGTGCTCGTCATCGGCGGCGGCATCACCGGCGCGTACGCCGTGCTCGACGCGGCCTCGCGCGGGTTGCGCGCGGCGCTGGTCGAGAAGGACGACTTCGCCTCCGGCACCTCGTCGAAGTCCTCCAAGATGGTGCACGGAGGGCTGCGCTACATCGAGCAGGGCAACGTCAACCTCGTGCGCCACTCGCTGCTGGAGCGGCACCGCTTCCGCAAGAACGCCCCGCACCTGGTGCACCGGCTGCCGTTCCTCTTCCCGATCCTGGAGAAGGAGGGCATCTTCGACGCCCGCCTCGCCAAGGGTTTCGAGGGACTTCTGTGGACGTACGACCTGGTCGGCGGCTGGCGGATCGGCAAGCTCCACCAGCGGCTCACCGTGCCGGAGGTCCTCGCGCAGGCGCCGACGCTGCGCGCGGAGAACCTCCAGGGCGGGCTGATGTACTTCGACGCCCGCACCGACGACGCCCGGCTCGTCCTGACCATCGTGCGGACCGCCGCCGCGCTGGGGGCGACCGTCCTCAACGGGGCGAAGGCCGAGGGCCTGCTGATGCAGGCCGGCAAGGTCGCCGGGGCCCGGGTCGAGGTGGACGGCGACAGCGTCGACATCCGGGCACGGGCCGTCGTCAACGCCACCGGGGTGTGGACGGACGAGCTGGACGCCAAGGCCGTGGACGGCCACCGGCCGCAGGTCCGCCCCGCCAAGGGCGTGCACATCGTGGTGCCGTGGGACAAGGTACGGATCAACTGCACGGTCACCGTGCCGATCCCGGGCCGCGCCCGCCGCGCGACCTGCACCCGCTGGGGCAACAGCGTCGTGCTGGGCACCACGGACGAGGACTACCAGGGCTCCCCCGACGATGTGCACTGCACGCGTCAGGAGATGGACTTCCTGCTGGAGGGCGCCAACACCGCCTTCGAGGGGAAGCTCACCCCGGACGACGTGGTGGGGTCCATCGGCGGGCTGCGTCCGCTGGTCGGCGGCAAGGAGGGCGCGACCCTCGACATGCGCCGCGACCACCACATCAGCATCGGCCGCACCGGCATGGTGACGGTGACCGGCGGCAAGCTCACCACCAGCCGGCACATGGGCGAGCTCGTCATCGACAAGGTGATGACGGTCCTCGGCCGCAAGGGGAAGAGCCGCACCACGGACCTTCCGCTGCTCGGCGGCGCGGGTTACGACGCCGAGGCCGTGGCCGCCTCCGGCGGCATAGCCGCCCACCTGGGCGAGCGCTTCGGCACCGAGGCCCGCTTCGTCGGCGACCTGATCCAGGAGGACCCGACGCTGGCCCGGCCCATCGTCGACGGCCTCCCCTACACCAGGGCGGAGGTCGTGTACGCGGCCCGCGCCGAGCTGGCCCGCTCGGTCGACGACGTCCTCTCCCGCCGCACCCGCGCCCGGCTGTTCGCCCGGGACGCCTCCGCCGAGGCGGCGGGCGAGGTCGGCGCGATCCTCGGCCGGGAACTGAACCTCACGGAGGCCGAGGTGGACCGCTCGGTCTCCGAGTACCTCGCGGCCGTCCGTCACGAAAAGTCCGTACTCCTCGAAGGGGCAGCAGCATGATCAGCCGTCAGACCATCACCCATCCGTTCAACCGGGGCGACTACACGGTCGGTGCCCCGAGCCTCGCCAAGTGGGCCCGGAACACCCCGGTCGGGGACGGCGAGGCCGCGCTCCAGGTCGATCCCGTCCAGGTCCCGGACAGCGTGGTCGAGGCGCTGCGCGAGGTCGCGCACGCCGTGCACGTGGAGCGCGAGGAGGTCGTCACCCGGACCCGCGACTGGTGGGCCGGCTCGATGATCGGTGAGACGGAGGGCCGTCCCGCGACGCCGGACGCCGTGGTCGTCGAGGCCGCCGACGCGGAGCAGATCGCGGCCGTGCTGCGGATCTGCCACCGGGCGGGCATCCCGGTCACCCCGTCCGCGGGCCGCTCGAACGTCACGGGCGCGGCGCTGCCCGTCTTCGGCGGTGTGGTGCTGGACGTGTGCGCGCTGAACCGGATCACCGGCTTCGACGCCGTCTCGAACGTCGTGGACGTCGAGGCCGGCATGTTCGGTGACCTCTTCGAGAAGCAGCTCCAGGAGGAGTACGGGGTCACGACCGGCCACTGGCCCTCCGCGTTCGCCGTCTCCACGGTCGGCGGCTGGATCGCCTGCCGCGGCGCCGGCCAGCTCTCCACCCGCTACGGCAAGATCGAGGACATGGTCGTCGGGGTGGACGTGATCCACGCGGACGGCACCCGCGCCACCTACGGCGACTACGCCCGCGCGGCGGTCGGCCCCGACCTGCGCCAGCTGTTCGTCGGCTCGGAGGGCACCCTCGGGGTCATCGTCTCGGCGCGGCTGCGCGTCCACCCGCTGCCGGAGTACGCGAACGCGGTCGCGTTCGGCTTCGGGACGTTCGCGGAGGGACTGGACGCCTGCCGCGAGATCATGCAGCGCGGCGCGACGCCGGCCGTGCTGCGGCTGTACGACGCCCTGGAGTCGGGCACGCACTTCGGCCACCCGGAGACCAACCTCCTGCTGATCGCGGACGAGGGCGACCCGGCGGTCGTGGACGCCTCGATCAAGGTGGCGGCCGAGGTCTGCTCCGCCTACGGGCCCGAGCTGGACTCCAGGGCGGTCTTCGAGCGCTGGCTGGACGAGCGGATGCTCGTCGGCAAGTCGGCGGACGGCTTCACACCGGGGCCGGGCTTCGTCGCGGACACCCTGGAGATGGCCGCGTCCTGGGCCGACCTGCCGGTGATCTACGACGAGGTGGTCGCCGCGATCCAGTCGGTGCCCGGCACCCTGGCCGCCTCCGCACACCAGTCGCACGCCTACACCGACGGCGCCTGCGTCTACTTCTCGCTGCGCGGCGACGTGGCGCCCGAGTCGCGGCGCGACTGGTACCGCTCGGTGTGGGACGCCGCCAACGCCGTCCTCGTCCGCCACGCGGCGGCGCTCAGCCACCACCACGGCTGCGGGCTGCTGCGCGGCCCCTACCTGGCGGAATCCCTCGGCGCGGGCTTCGCCACGTTCGTCGCGGTGAAGGCGGCCCTGGACCCGGCGGGCATTCTCAACCCTGGCAAACTGGGTCTTCCCAGCCGATTCGGTACGCCTCCGCTCAACTGACCGGAAACCGCGAACCCTCTTCCAGTCAGGCTTGCCATGACCTCTTCCCCGTCCCGGTCCGGCGCACGGCTCGACCCCCGGCTCACCGCGGCGTTCGCCGAGGTGCCGGTCGTCGCGTCGGTCGTCGGTGCCCAGCCGCTGCGGCAGTTCCTCACCGCGCCGGCCAAGGTGTGCATCCTCGCCTCGTTCGCCGTGGGGCAGCTGCCCCAGGTCGTACCGGCGCTGGGCCGGGCGGGGAAGACCGTGTTCGTGAACGTCGACAGCAGCCCCGGTCTGGCCCAGGACCGGGGGGCGCTGGAGTTCATCAAGAACATGGGCGCGCACGGCGTCGTCAGCACCCGGCTCTCACTCATAGAGAAGGGCCGCCCGCTCGGCCTGCTGACGATGATGAAGGTGTTCGTCACCGACCGGTCCAACCTGCGCCGCTCCACCGACGCGATCGCGCGCGGGGCGCCGGACCTGGTCGAGATCATGCCCGCCCCGATCGTCGCCCGGATGACCGCGCAGGCCCAGCGCGCGATGTCCCCTTCGGTGGCCGCGGGCTTCGTGGAATCCCCCGCGGACGTGGCGCTCGCGCTGGCCCTCGGCTCGGCCGCGGCCGCCACCTCCGACCCCCGCCTCTGGCACCTGCGCCGCGACCAGCTGCCGCCGGTACCGCCCGCGGCCCTCAAGAGGCCCGCACCACCCCAGGAGTAACCCCCGTGACGTACGTAGTAGTGGCCAGGTACCGCACCAGGCCCGGCGAGCAGGACACCGTCCTCCCGCTCCTCGACACCATGGCCGCCGCCTCCCGCCGGGAGCCCGGGAACCTCGGCTACCGGGTCCACCAGGGCACGGAGGACCCGCGGGCGATCGTGCTCTACGAGGAGTACGCCACCGAGGCCGACTTCACCGCGCACTGCGCGACCCCGCACTTCCAGGAGATCGTCCTCTCCAAGGTCGTCCCGCTCCTGGAGAGCCGCGACGTGCTGCGCTGCGCCCCCCGTGACGAGGTGGACGCGTGAAGACCCGGGCCGTCGTGCTGCGCGGAATATCGACGTCCCGCCCCTACACGGAGTCCCGTCCGGTCGAGGTGGAGGAACTGGACCTCGGCGCCCCGCGCGAGGGCGAGGTGCTGGTCCGCGTCGCCGCCGCGTCCCTGTGCCACTCGGACCTCTCGGTCGTGAACGGCGACCGGGTCCGGCCGCTGCCGATGGCCCTCGGGCACGAGGCGGTCGGGGTGGTCGAGGAGACCGGTCCGGGCGTGCGCCGGATCGCCCCCGGTGACCACGTCGCCCTGGTCTTCGTGCCGAGCTGCGGCTTCTGCGCCGACTGCGCGGCCGGCCGGCCGGCGCTGTGTGCGCAGGCCGCGGCGGCGAACGGCTCGGGCGCCCTGCTGCACGGCCCCTCCCTGCTGACGGACTCCTCCGGCGCGACGGTCCACCACCAGCTGGGCGTCTCCGCGTTCTCCGGTCACGCGGTGGTCGCCCAGGAGTCGGTGGTGCCGATCGACCGGGACATCCCGTTCACGGTGGCCTCGATGTTCGGCTGCGCGGTCCTGACGGGCGCCGGCGCGGTCATCAACACGGCGGCCCTGCGCCCCGGCCAGTCGGCGGTGGTCTACGGGCTGGGCGGCGTCGGCCTGTCGGCGGTGCTGGGCGCGCGGGCGGCGGGCGGCTATCCGGTCGTCGCCGTGGACCCGGTGGCGGAGAAGCGGGAACTGGCCCTGCGCCTCGGCGCGAGCCACGCGTACGCCCCCGAGGAGGCGATCGGCGCGATCCGCGAACTGACCTCCGGCGGCGCCGAGGTCGCGGTGGAGGCGGTGGGCAGCCCGAAGGTGATGGCCGAGTGCCTCGCCGCCGTGGCCCGCGGCGGCAAGGTGGTCTCGGTGGGCCTGCCCGCCCCCGGCCGGATGCTGGAGGTCCCGGCCCTGGCCTTCGCGGGCGAGGGCAAGTCCCTGCTCGGCTCGTACATGGGTGACGCGGTGCCCCGCCGCGACATCCCGCGCTTCCTGGACCTCTGGCGGGCCGGGCTGATGCCGGTGGAGCGGATGCACACCGGCACCCTCGCGCTGGACGACGTCAACCACGCGATGGAGGAGCTGGCCTCGGGGCGGGCGATCCGCCAGGTGCTGGATACGTCGGGGCTGCTGAAGGGCTGAGCTTCACCCGGAGGCGCCCGCTTGTCCGGCGGGCGCCTCACCAGGCGGGAAGGGGCCTGGGCCGGGCGCCTCACCAGGCGCGGAGCGGGCTCCGCCGGGTGACGGTCTCGCGGTGGGAGATGCGCCGTACCCGCGTGGCGGTCAGCCCTCCGGGGGCTTTTCCACCCGCTCGTACCGCAGTTCAACGACCCCGTTGCCGAAGGCCTCGGTGCTCGTGAGCCGCAGGAAGGTCCTGGTGTCCGTCAGCGGGAACATGGGCTTTCCCCGGCCGATCAGGACCGGGTGGACGTAGACCCAGTACTCGTCGATCAGATCCAGCGCCGCGAAGGACGCGGCCAGACCGGCGCCACCGAGCGCCAGGTCGCCGCCGGGCTGCTCCTTCAGCGCCAGCACCTCTTCCGGGACGACCTCACGGACCACGGTGGTGTTCCAGTCCGACCGCTGAAGCGTCCGGGAGTAGACGTACTTCGGCATGTTCCGCCAGATGACGGCGAACTCCGCCGTCGGCCCGGCGGCGGCCGGGTCCTGGTCGGCGGTGGGCCAGAAATCCGCCATCAGCTCGTGGACGACCCGGCCGTGCAGGAATCCGCCCATCGCGGCGAGCCGCTCGTTGAGGGCGTGGTGCAGGTCGTCGTCGACCTGGTGCCAGTCGATGCCCTTGTCCGGCCCCTCGATATAGCCGTCGAGGGACATCGACATGAAATAGATGACCTTGCGCATCGCGGACCTCACCGGTCGAAAGCATCGGAATCGGGGACGGAGCGGAGGAACGAATCAGACAATACCGGTCGAACATCCATGAAGGGGCGGGAGGAGACCGCGACCGCTTGACGGCCACGGGTGCGCCGCGTAGATCTTCCGGGAAGGGGCGGATCACGAAGGGCCGCGCGGTCCGCCCGGCCCAGAGCGGTCGCGAGGAGTCCCGTGGTGACAGTCGGAGCGGCACGCGCCGCCGCGGTCCGCTGGGTGGCCGCACACGCCCGGCCCGCTCCCGGCTACCAGGGGGCGTACTTCAGCGGGTCGACCGTGGGGAAGCCGGACGACGCCGAGCTGGCGCCCTCCTCCGACGTCGATGTCATGGTCGTCACGGCGCAGGACGAGCCGCCCGCCAAGCCGGGCAAACTCCGTTACGAGGGCGTCCTGCTGGAGATCTCCTGCGTACCCTGGGCCGAGCTGCGCGACCCGGCGGCGGTGCTCTCCTCGTACCATCTGGCCGGCGGCTTCCGCACGGACACGGTCATCGACGATCCCACCGGCCGGCTGCGCGCGCTGTACGCGGAGGTCGCGCCCCGGTTCGCGGGGCGGGACTGGGTGCGCCGCCGGTGCCTGGACGCCCGGCACCGGGTCGAGAGCCGCCTTGCCGCGTTCGACGCCGCCGCACCCTTCCACGAGCAGGTGACGGCCTGGATGTTCCCCACCGGGGTCACCACGCACGTCCTGCTGGTCGCCGCCCTGCGCAACCCCACCGTCCGGCTGCGCTACCCGGCCGTGCGCGACGTCCTGAACGCGTACGGGCGGCCGGAGCTCTATCCGGAGCTGCTGGGACTGCTCGGCTGCGCGGACGTCGCCGAGGGGCGGGTGCGGCACCATGCGGCCGAGCTGGCCAGGACGTTCGACGCCACGGTCCCGGTCGCGCGCACGCCGTTCTTCTTCAGCAGCGACCTCTCCGCGCAGGCGCGTCCCATCGCCGTGGACGGCAGCCTGGAACTCCTGGACCGGGGCGACCACCGCGAAGCGGTCTTCTGGATCGTCGCGACCCTCGCCCGCTGCCACACGGTGCTGGCCGTGGACGCCCCCGCCCTGCACGCCGCGCGGCTGCCCGCGTTCGAGGAGGCCGTCGCCGAGCTCACCGGCATCACCGGCACCACGGACATCCTGGCCCGCCGCGAGGAGGTCGTCCGGTACCTGCCCCGGCTGTGGGCGGCCGCCGAGGACATCATGGCGGCCGGCCACACCTCGACGTGACCGGGCAGACCGGAGGCCCCCTGCCGGAGCGCCGCCCGCTCTGCTAGCTTGCCCGCATGACTCCTCCGCGCGTATAGGTCCCCGCACTGACCGCACCCGTCAACCCGGGTGCGGCACTCCGGTGTCCCGCATGCCCGCAGCGCCGTGTCTCCGCGCTGCCCTCACGAGGAATGTCAACGTGCTCGCCTCTTCTTCTTCCGCGCCCTCGCGCACGCCTTCGTACGCCACCGTCCTGCGCACCCCCCGTGCCGCACGCGCCTTCGGTGCCGCGCTGCTCGGGCGGCTCTCGTACGGGATGGTCCCGCTGGCCATGCTGCTGGCCGTCAAGGACGCCACCGGTTCCTACTCCGCGGCCGGCGCCGCCACCGCCCTGTTCGGGGCCGCCAGCGTCTTCCTCTCCCCCGCCCGCGCCGCGCTGATCGACCGGTTCGGGCCGCGCCGGGTCCTGCCACCGATGACGGGGCTCTACGCGGCGGTGCTCGCCGTGCTCGCCCTGGCCACCTGGCGGCCCGGCGCTCCGCCCTTCGCCCTGGGGGTACTCGCCGTGGCGGCGGGTGTCGTCACTCCGCCGCTGGGTCCGGTGATGCGGACGCTGTGGAGCGCTCTCGTACCGGACCGGGAGCTGTTGCGCCGCGCGTACAGCCTGGACGGGGTCGCCGAGGAACTGCTCTACGTCACGGGCCCGTTGCTGGTGGGCCTGATCGTGCAGGCGGGCCGGCCGGCGGCCGCCGTGCTGGCCGGCGCCCTGCTGGTGTTCACGGGAACGCTGGCGCTGGTCTCGTCCCCGGCGGTGCCGCGTGAGCACGCGAGGCCCGGACCGGCCCCGGCCGACGCCCCCGCCGCCCACCGGCTGCGTCTGCACGGCATCCCGGAGCTGCGCCGGACGGTGCTGGTGACGGCCGCCGTCGGGATCTGCCTCGGGGCGCTCGATCTGCTGGTGGTGGCGTTCACCGAGCAGCGCGGCCAGGCGGCGGCGGTGTCCTGGGTGCTGGCCGCCCTCTCGGCCGGGAGCGCCGTCGGCGGTCTGGCGTACGGGGCGGTCCGGTGGAAGTCGACGAACCGGACGCGGCTGGTGGCGGCGGCCGCGGGGATGAGCGCGGCGCTGACGGTCGCGGGGCTCTCGCCCCGGCTGTACGTACTGGTCGCGGTCGTCGCGGTCGCCGGTCTGTTCGTCGCCCCGGTCCTCACCACCGCGTATCTGATCGCGGACGAGTCCGTGGACCCCGCCCGGCGCACCCAGGCGGGCGCCTGGGTCAACACCGCGTTCAACGCCGGGGCCTCCGGTGGCACCGCGGCGGTCGGGCTGCTCGTCGGGCGGCTGCCGCTCGCGCTGTGCTTCGCCCTGGCGGCGGCGCCCGCGCTGCTGTGCGCGGCGGCGTCGGCGCGCCCCCGCTCCCGGCGCACGGAAGCGGGGGTCCGGGGCCGAGGCCGGGTCAGCGGAGCTTGATCGCTCCGCCGTCGGCCATCAGGGTCTGACCGGTGATGTAACGGGCGTCGTCGCTCGCCAGGAACGCGATGACGGGGGCGACGTCCGTGCGCGGGTCACCGAAGCGGCCGAGCGGGACCTTGGCGGCGGAGCCGGCGTACTGCTCGGGGTTGGCCTCGGCCCAGGCGGCGACGCCCGCGGTCATCGCCATCGGCGAGACGACGTTGACCCGGATCTGGTCGGCGGCCCACTCGTTGGCGACGACCCGGCTCAGTCCGCGGATCGCCTCCTTGGCGGCTGCGTACGACGCCTGGTTCGGCTGGCCGTCGATGCCCGCGCCGGAGCCGAAGTTGATCACCGCGCCCCGGCTCTTCCGGAGCTCGGGGTACGCGGCGAGCATGAAGTTGCGGGTGGCGAAGAGACCGGTGTCCAGGGCGAGCTTCCAGTCGTCCTCGGTCTGCTCGGTGAAGGGCCGTACCCGGGAGGCGCTGGCGTTGTTCACCAGGATGTCCAGGGCGCCGAAGCGCTCGACGGCCGTGGCCACCGCCAGGTCGGCGACCGCCCGGTCCGAGACGTCGCCCCGGACGAACGCCACCGCTTCGCCGAGGTCCGCCACGACGGCGTCCCCTGCCTCCTGCTGGAGATCGACGACCACGACCCGCGCGCCCCGCTCGGCGAAGACCCGGGTGACGGCCTCGCCGATGCCCGATGCGCCTCCGGTGACGACGGCGACCTTGTTCTCCAGTGTCATTGCGCTGTTCCTCCGACTCGCTGTGTCGGGCGCGCCCCGCCCCGCACCCTCACTATGCACCATACACCTCGTGTGCATGATGCATATCAACTGGTGAGCCAGGACTCCCAGACCTCCGTCAGCTCCGCCTCGACGGCCGGGGCCACCGTGTCCAGCAGCCGCACCTGCGCACCGGGCCCGGCCAGATCCATCCGGTAGGGGTGCGGCGGTCCGGGCGGTGTCGCGCCGAGTACGGCGACCGAGCCGATGACGCGGTTCGGGCCGAGGAGTCCGGGGAGTTCGCGCACGTCGGGGTCCGTGAGGTCGAGGTCCTCGACCAGCAGCTCCCGGCCCTCGTACGTCACCCGGGTCGTGGCCCTGATCCGCCCGCCGCGCTCCCCGGAGCGGCCCAGGACCAGCGTGTCGCGCCACAGCATCCGGGCCCCGGCGGCCAGCCTGGCATCCATCGCGCGGACGACGTCCGCTCCGTCGGACACCACGAACGGCAGGCCGTGCCAGGTGAGTTCGCCGCCCTCCGCGATGTCGATCCGGGCCCGCCACCGGGCGGAGCCGCCCCGGTGGTCGTAGGCGACGAGTCCGGCCGGCTCGACCAGCTCCAGGTGCGCGCCCGGACCGACCGAGATGTCCAGGGTCAGCTCGTCGCCCGCCAGGAGTCCGGCCCGGATGCCGGCCAGGGCGATCCGGATCCGGCCGGAGCACGGCAGCAGCGGCCGGGGGGCGAGGAAGGCGCCGTCGCGCAGTTCGCGGGCGAGGTGGCGTCCGTCGCCGTCGCGCTCCACGGCGACGACGGTGGGTTCCGTCACGGGTGCTCGTGGCTGTGCGGCGCCATCGGGCCGGGGTCGGTGGGGATGTGGGTGCCCGAGCGGTGACGGACCAGCAGGGACCGCACCCAGTCCGCGAGTTCGGCGACGGAGGCCGGGTCCTTCTTGGACAGGGCCAGGACGGGCAGCCCGCCCCTGGCCTCCTCTGCGTCGGCGACCATGGCGGGCACGTCCACCTCCACATAGGAGGCCAGGTCGGTCTTGTTGACGATCAGGAGGTCGGCGCCGGTGATGCCGGGGCCGCCCTTGCGCGCGACGTCGCCGCCGCCCGCGACGTCGATGCAGAAGAGCTGTGCGTCGGCCAGGGCGGGGCTGAAGGTCGCCGTGAGGTTGTCGCCGCCGCTCTCGATGAGCACCAGGTCCAGTGGACCGTACGCCTCCTCCAGGTCCTCGACCGCGTCGAGGTTGGCGCTGACGTCGTCGCGGATCGCGGTGTGCGGGCAGGCGCCGGTCTCGACGGCGCGGATGCGTTCGGTGGGCAGTACGCCCGCCGAGCGCAGGAAGCGGGCGTCCTCGTCGGTGTAGATGTCGTTGGTGACCACCGCCATGGAGAGTTCACCGGCGAGCTCCCGGCACAGGGTGGCCAGGATCGAGCTCTTTCCGGTGCCGACCGGTCCCGCGACGCCCAGGCGCAGGGCCCGGGGCTGGTTCAGCGGCTCGTGGAAGTGGGGGTTGGGCTGCTGCCCGGTGGTGGTCTCGTTCTCAGGCAAGGAAGAGTCTCCGTTCGCGTCGTGCGTGTTCGAGCGCCCACTGTTCGGTGAGCGCGGCGGTTCGGGCGGGCAGTTGGTCCGGGGTCCGGACGGCGAGGGCCGCGGCCGCCGCCGCTGCCGCCTCGGGTTCCGCGGCGAGGATCCAGGACACCGAGTCGAGCGGGTCGCCGGGCAGGAGTTTCAGCGCGGCGGACGCGACGGTCTGGAGCTCGTCGTAGACGACCGCGTGCGCCAGCTCCTGCTCCGAGACGTTCAGTACGGCTCCCAGGGCGCCGAGCGCGACCGGCCGCATCGGGCGGGGGCGCATGGCGGTCAGCGCGGTGACCGCCGGATGACCGGGGGCCAGGCGCCGGGCGAGCCGGTGCACGCCCCGGCCGAGCGTCACGGAGGTCTCGCGCTGAGGGGCGGCCGGGGTCCGTGCCGCCAGCGCCCGCTGCACGGGGCCGTAGTCGACCGGGTCGCCCAGCGCGGCCCGCAGGGCGAGGACGGCGGCGGCCGCCTCGGTGCGGGCGGTGGTGTGCAGCCGGGCCTTCAGCAGTGCGGGGACGCGGTCGCGGGTGAGGCCCGCGACGACGGCGGGTTCGAGGCCGGCGCTGTAGGTGTACGCGCCGACCGGGAGCCGTCCGTCGCCGAGCAGCAGGGGTGCCAGTGCGCCCATCAGTACCCCATCAGAACATGGAGTACCGCTGGGACAGCGGCAGTTCGGTGGCGGGTGACGGTTCGACGAGCTCTCCGTCGATGTGGATGGCGAAGGTCTCCGGGTCCACCCGGATGTCCGGGAGCGCGGTGTTGTTCGGCAGGTCCGCCTTGGTGAGGTGGCGGGTGGGGCGTACGGCGACCAGTTCGCGCTCCAGGCCGAGGCGTTCGGCGAGCCCGTCGGCCAGGGCGGCCGGGGCGACGAAGCTGACCGAGAGGTGCGGGGCGGCCCCGGCGGCGGCGGTGGGGCGCAGCAGGACGGGCTGGGTGGTGGGGATCGCGGCGTTGGCGTCGCCCAGCGGGGCGTACACCACCATGCCGCCCTTGATCACGGCGGCGGGACGGGTGCCGAAGAACGCGGGGTCCCAGAGCACCAGGTCGGCCAGCTTGCCCGGTTCGACCGAGCCGATGACGTGGTCGATGCCGTGGGCGACGGCCGGGCAGATCGTGTACTTGGCGACGTAGCGGCGGGCCCGTTCGTTGTCGGCGGGCAGTTCGCTGCCCCGGTCGCCGAAGCGCTGCTTCATCACGTGGGCGACCTGCCAGGTGCGGCAGATGACCTCACCGATGCGGCCCATGGCCTGGGCGTCGGAGGAGGTGATGGAGAGGGCCCCTATGTCGTGCAGGATGTCCTCGGCCGCGATGGTGCTCGCCCGGATGCGGGACTCCGCGAAGGCGAGGTCCTCGGGGACGCGCGGGTTGAGGTGGTGGCAGACCATCAGCATGTCGAGGTGTTCGTCGACGGTGTTGACGGTGTGCGGGAGCGTCGGATTGGTGGACGCCGGGAGGATGTTGGGGTGCGAGGCGACGGTGATGATGTCGGGCGCGTGGCCGCCGCCCGCGCCCTCGGCGTGGAAGACGTGGATACCGCGTCCGGCGATGGCGTCGAGCGTCCCCTCGACGTAGCCGGCCTCGTTGAGGCTGTCGCCGTGCAGGGCGACCTGGAGGCCGTAGGCGTCGGCGGCCTTCAGCGCGGCGTCGATGGCGGCGGGGGTGGCGCCCCAGTCCTCGTGGACCTTGTAGCCGCCCGCGCCGCCGAGCGCGGCCTCGCGCAGGGCCTCCGCGCCGACGGTGGAGCCCTTCCCGAACAGCATGATGTTGAGCGGAACGCGGTCCAGGGACCGGTGCATCATCGCGAGGTTCCAGGCGCCGGGGGTGACCGTGGTGGCCTTGGAGCCCTCGGTGGCTCCGGTGCCGCCGCCGATGACGGTGGTGGTGCCGGTGGCCAGGGCCTCGTGGAGGGTCTCCGGCATCAGGAAGTGGACGTGGGTGTCCACGGCTCCGGCGGTCAGGATGCGGCCCTCGCCGGAGACGACGTCGGTGCCGGGGCCGATCACCAGCTCGGGGTGGACGCCGTCGCCGGTGTCGGGGTTGCCGGAGCGGCCGAGGGCGACGATGCGGCCGGCCCGGATGCCGATGTCCGTCTTGACGATGCCCCAGTGGTCCAGGACCACGACGTTGGTGATGACGAGGTCGAGGGCGCCGTCGGCGCGCGGGGTGGTGGCCTGGCCCATCGATTCGCGGATGGACTTGCCGCCGCCGAAGACCGCCTCGTCGCCGCCGAAGCAGCGGTCCTCCTCGACCTCGATCCAGAGGTCGGTGTCGGCCAGCCGGATGCGGTCGCCGGTGGTGGGGCCGTAGAACGCCGCGTAGGCGGCACGGGTCAGCTGTGCCATGTCACACGCCCTCCGTCGCGGTGTCCTGCGCGCCCCTGGACCAGGGCGCGGTGCGGACGACGATGCCGGGCACCGTCGCGCGTCCGCCGATTTCGACGAGGGTGATCTCCGCG
Source organism: Streptomyces sp. NPDC088730 (assembly GCF_044751215.1). Lineage (NCBI taxonomy): Bacteria > Bacillati > Actinomycetota > Actinomycetes > Kitasatosporales > Streptomycetaceae > Streptomyces > Streptomyces sp. NPDC088730. Next base: position 221,338 of record NZ_JBIVLK010000005.1, on the reverse strand, counting down.
CCGACGCCGGGCTCGAAACGCAGCGAGGTGCCGGACGGGATATCGAGCCGGAATCCCTCGGTCTGCGGCCGGTCGAAGGAAAGGGCCGGATTCACGTCGAAGAAATGGAAATGCGATCCGATCTGAATGGGGCGGTCCCCGTCGTTCACCACGGTGAGCCGCAATGCGCGCCGTTCTGAATTCAGGTGGACCACGCCGGGCCCGGTGCGGATCTCGCCGGGGATCACGGGATCGGTGAGGTGATCGTGACGAGCTTGCGCCCGTCCGGGAAGGTCGCCTCGACCTGGACGTCGCGCAGCATCTCGGGAACGCCTTCCAGCACGTCAGCGCGGGTGAGGACGGACCGGCCCATGGTCATGAGGTCCACGACGCGGGCCCCTTCCCTGGCACGTTCCATCGCCCAGCAGGCGAGCAGGGCGACGGCCTCCGGGTAGTTCAGACGTACGCCGCGCTCCCGCCGGTCGCGGGCAACCATTCCGGCGACGCTCAGCAGCAATTTCTCCGTGTCGGACGGAGTGAGAAACATGGGAAACCTCCATGGCGGCAGTCCCCGGAATTCCCGGAATCGCCTTGGCCACGTTCCTCTTATAAACCTCCGGATGGCGCCGTGGCAACTCGCACCGCACCGCAAAAAGTCCCTTTCTTGCATCATGACCCACTATATACGGGCAAAGCAGACAAATTTTGGTCATCATCCGACCATGCGAAAGGCGGCCGCGCACCCCGGGTCCGGGGTGCGCGGCCGCCTCAAGAGCGGAGCTCAGCAGGTCACTTCAGGCCGAAGGCCCGGATGATCTCCTGGTCCACGGAGAAGCCGCTGCCGGCCTCCGCGTGCGCCTTCAGCGAAACCGCGGTGGCGCCCTTCTTCGGGGTCTTGAACCGGGCGGTCCAGGAACCGGCCGCGTCCTTCTTCAGCTGCACCGCGCTCCAGGTCTTCCCGTCGTCGTAGCTGACCGACAGCGAGGCCTTCGTCGCCTTCACGGGACCGTCCAGCCACTCCTGCGTGGTGGACGAGAGACCGATCTCGGTCGTCTTCCCGGCCTTCACGTCACCGGCCAGGTCGGTCTTGACGTCGTAGTCCAGCTGGAGCAGCGGGATATCGGCCTGGGACGGCCCGGACGGGTCGAGCGCGCCCGAGAGGAAGTTCCACTCGGTGTGCGTGCGGACCGAGGTCTTCCAGGTCCCCTCGTCGCGCGAGGCGTCGAGCGCCAGCCGGTAGGGGAGCTTCTCCGGCGAGAGGTCCCAGGCGTAGCCCGCGCGCCCGGCCGACTTGCTGAGCTGCTTGTCGCCCTGGAAGAAGGCGATGGTGCCGCTGTCGTACTCCTTGTCGGGCATCGAGCCGGAGTGGCCCGTGCCGGAGTCCGTCCACGGCGTGATGTTGAACTGGATGTCGTTGTAGGAGGAGCGGAACGGACCCCAGTAGCCGGTGCCCAGCCTCGGGCGGCTGACCGGTGCGAACCACTCGTCCCGGTAGCTGCGGCCGGCCCGGTAGTCCAGGGTTCCGCTGCGCTCCTCCAGCGCGGTGTCGGTGTTCTCGTCGTTGAGGACCGAGTGGTTCTCGTACCAGAACGAGCCACCGGACAGCGGGGTGGCCCACTCCGTGCGGGTGCCGGGGAACTTCTCGTACTCGTCGAAGCCGATGCCCGGACCGTAGTCCGGGATGTCGTAGCGGAAGCCGACGCCGACGATGTCGCGGCTGCCGTAGAAGGTGTTCTCCACCTTCGCCAGCTGACGGGCGGACGGGGCGTAGGCCAGCGAGCGGTTGGGGATCGTGCCGTCGTGGCGGTCCACCAGGTCGTACACGTAGCGCGCGAACTTCCGCTGCTCGACGGTCACCTTCTTGCCGCGCTGGGCGGTCCTGACGAGCGTGTCGCCGGCCAGGCGCCGCACCGTGGCGACCGGAATGGCCACCGGGGTGCCGTCCTCGGTGTAGGACTCCATCAGCACGCCGTCGCCGTCGTTGACGACGAAGAGCGCCTTGGCGCCCGCGGCGACCGCGTTGGCGATCCGGTCGGCGGGGGCCACCGCGTCGCTGCGGCGCACCACGACCGCCTTGCCCTTGGCCTTGAGGCCCCGGTAGTCCGCGGTGGCACCGTTGCCCGCGAAGACGGTCTCGAACTTCTTGCGGCTGTCCTCGTCGACGGGCGAACCGAGCTGGCCGGTGACCGGAACGTCCTTGCCGTCCGCCGTGAGGTCGAACTGCCGCTCGCCCTGCCGCCACCGGGTCAGGAAGGAGAAGCTGCCCTGGGTGACCTTCTTGGTCGGGCTCGCCCACAGCTGGTCGTACGTCAGCGGGATCTGGTACGCGTCGCGCTGGACGGTGCCGTCCGGTGCGGTGCGCGCCATGTCGTAGCGCAGCTGGCGGTTCTCGGTCTCCTTGGGCGTCTTCACGCTGACCTTGTGGGCCTTGGAGGCGTCGAGGGTGACCTTCGTCGGCTTGTCGAGGATGATCTCGGGGGCCGCCAGGAAGGCGAGGGCCTGCGAGTCGGCGGTGTCGCCCTTGACGTCGGCGGCGGTCCAGGCGGTGTAGTTGCCCGGGGGCAGGCGCAGCGTGGTGTCACCGGAGACGGCGACGACGCTGAGGTTCTCGTCGCCCAGGGCGGCGATGACGACCTGTCCGTCCATCGGCTTGCCCGCGCGGTCGCGCAGCTGGAGCGTCAGGTCGTAGAGCTCCTGCTCCTTGTTGAGCGCGAAGCCGGTGTGCGCGACGGTGGCGCCCGAGGCGTCCTTCGCGACGACCTGCCCGGAGAAGGTGGTGTTGTTCGCGACCTTCTTCGGGTCGAGCGAGAGGACGGCCTGCGCGGTCGAACCGGCCGGGACGGTCAGCCGCTTCACCGACAGCGTGTAGGCGTCGGCGTCCGTGTCGGTCGCCAGGTCCAGCGTGACGTCCTTGGCACCGGTGTTGCGGTAGGTGATGGTGCGCTCGGTGACCGGGTCCGAGTCGGAGTGCGGCCAGGCGTAGGAGGCGACCGCGACGGAGCCGGTGGCCTCGATCGTGGTGTCGATCGCCGCCTTCACGTCGAGCCGGCCGGTGCCCTGCTCGTACGGTGTGTAGTCCGGCAGTTCCTTCGACGAGGTCATCAGCGCGTCCTTGACGCGCTGGCCGGACCAGTCGGGGTGACGCTGCTTGACGATGGCCGCGGCGCCCGCGACGTGGGGCGTCGCCATCGACGTACCGGACATCGACTGGTACATGCCCTCGATGCCGGGGACCGACTGCGAGGCGGCGGCGTTGATGTCGACGCCGGGCGCGGAGAGGTCGGGCTTCAGGCCGTAGCTGCGGGTCAGCGGGCCCATGGAGGAGAAGTCCGCGCGGTTGTCCTGCTTGTCGACGGCGGCGATGGTGAGCGCCTTGTCCGCGGAGCCCGGCGAGCCGATGGTGCCCGCGCCGTAGGCGTTGCCCGCCGCGATCACGAAGAGCGGTCCGCCGTCGGCCGAGAGGGAGTTCACGGCCTGGGACATCGGGTCGGAGCCGTCGTCGGGAACGCTGGAGCCCAGGCTCATGGAGACGACGTCGGCGCCTTCCGCCTTGGCCCACTCCATCGCCTCGATGATGCCGGAGTCCGCTCCGGAGCCCTCGTCGCTCAGCACTTTGCCGACGATCAGGTCCGCGCCGGGCGCGACGCCCTTGTTGAGGCCGTCGGAGGCGGCACCGGAGCCCGCGATGGTGGAGGCGACGTGCGTGCCGTGGCCGTTCTTGTCGTCGACCTCCTCGCCGGGCACGAAGCTCTTCGACTCCAGGACGCGGTCCTTGACGTCCGGGTGGTCGGCGTCGATGCCGGTGTCCAGGACGGCGACCTTGGAGCCCTTGCCGTCGTAGCCGGCGGCCCACGCCTGCGGGGCGTTGACCTGCGGGACGGAGTCCTTCAGCGCGGCCTCGACCCGGCCGTCGAGCCAGAGCTTCGCGATGCCGTTGTCCAGCGAGCGGGCCCCGGGCGTGGTCGCGATGTCGTCCCAGAAGGCGCGGGTGGTGGCCTTGGCCGCCTTCAGCGCGGCTCCGTGGATGCTCTCCAGCCGGCGGACCGTCTTGCTGCCCCGGGGCGCGGCGGGCAGCGAGCGGGCCTTGCTCGCCGGGTAGGTGGCGATCAGCGGGATGCCGCCCGACTTCTCGTCGTCGTAGCCCATCTTGGCCAGCGCGGTGACGTTGAAGAGCCGGCGGTCCAGCTTGCCGGCGGCGATCAGGGCCGCCGCCTCGTCGGGCAGTACGTAGGTGTCGTCGCCCGCCTGCTGGACGTGCACGCCGCCCGCCGCGCCGTCGGGGCGGTCCACGGTGACGGTGTCCTGCTTGCCGGCGCCGTCGGCGTAGTGCACGACGTCACCGGTGAGCAGGGTGATGTCGTACTGCTTGACCGGGGCGGCCGGGTGGCCGGTGGACGGGGACCGACCGGCGGCCGCGGCGGCGGCGCCCGTGGCGGGGAGCAGTGCGCCGCTCACCAGGGCGACGGAGGTCGCTATGAGGAGGGCTCTGCGCCCCGCACGAGCGGGTCTCGCCCTGCCGGAGACAGTGGAGGGGGTGAATGTCATGCAGCTGATCTAAAGGTAAATCACGGGCTGCGGTGAGGTTCACCCCTGGCGTGAATGTGCCGTGGCGGCAACCCGCCGGTCGGCTCGGGCGTCCGAGAGGGCCTGATCAGGCCACTGATGCCATCCGCCCGGCGGGCGGCGCGGTCGCGTTGTGGTGGATCGGGGTGTGCGCGCCGGTCAGCGGGACGCCGGTGCCGCCGCGCCGGTCGGCGACGATCTCGGCGGCGATGGACAGGGCGGTCTCCTCCGGGGTCCGGGCGCCCAGGTCGAGCCCGATCGGCGACCGCAGCCGGGCCAGTTCGAGTTCGGTGACCCCGGCCTCGCGCAGCCGTTCGTTGCGCTCCAGATGGGTGCGGCGCGAGCCCATCGCGCCGACGTAGGCGGCCGGCAGCTTCAACGCGGCCTCCAGCAGCGGGACATCGAACTTGGCGTCATGGGTGAGCACGCACAGGACGGTGCGGGCGTCCACGACGGTCCTGGCCAGGTAGCGGTGCGGCCACTCGATGACCAGCTCGTCCGCCTCCGGGAACCGTGCCTTCGTGGCGAAGACGGGCCGGGCGTCGCACACCGTGACGTGGTAGCCGAGGAACTTCCCGGCCCGCACCAGCGCGGCGGCGAAGTCTATGGCCCCGAACACGATCATCCGGGGCGGCGGGACGCTGGACTCGACGAGCAGCGTGAGGGGCTGCCCGCAGAGCGAGCCGTCGGCGCCGAGGGTGACGGAGCCGGTGCGGCCCGCGTCCAGCATCGCGCGGGCCTCGGCCGCGACGGTGCGGTCGAGCTCGGGGTGTCCCCCGAGCCCGCCCTCGTGGGCGCCGTCCGGGCGGACCAGCAGGGGCCGGCCGAGGAGTTCGGCGGGCCCCTCGGTGACCCGGGCGACCGCGGCCGCCTCCCCCCGGGCGGCCGTGGCGAGGGCTTCGGCGTACACCGGGCGGGCCGGGTCGTCCGCCCGGACCGGTGTCACCAGGATGTCGATGACGCCGCCGCAGGTCAGGCCGACCGCGAAGGCGTCCTCGTCGCTGTAGCCGAACCGCTCCCGGACGGTGATGCCGTCTTCGAGGGCCTGTTGGCACAGTTCGTACACCGCGCCCTCCACACATCCGCCGGAGACGGAGCCGATCACCGTGCCGTCGCGGTCGACGGCCAGTGCGGCGCCCGGCTGCCTCGGCGCGCTGCCCCCGACGGCCACCACGGTGGCCACCGCGAAATCGCGTCCCTGCCCGGCCCATCGGTCGAGCTCCTCGGCGATGTCCAGCATCTCGGTCTCCTTGACGGATGTGTGAAGGGAGGGCGTCAGCTGACGCCCAGCCAGCTTTCGAGCGGATGGAGCGCGAAGTAGACGATGAAGATCACCGTCAGCCCCCACATGAAGGCCCCGACCTCGCGGGCCCGGCCCTGGGCGACCTTGATCGCGACCCAGGAGATGACGCCTGCCGCCACACCGGTGGTGATGGTGTAGGTGAACGGCATCAGGACCACGGTCAGGAAGACCGGGATGGCGACGGCGCGGTCGCTCCAGTCCACGTGGCGGGCGTTCTGCATCATCATGGCGCCGATCACGACCAGGGCGGCGGAGGCCACCTCGGCCGGCACGATCGCCGTGAGCGGGGTGAAGAAGAGGCAGGCCGCGAAGAAGAGGCCGGTGACGACGGAGGCGAGCCCGGTGCGGGCACCTTCCCCGACCCCGGTCGCGGACTCCACGAAGACCGTCTGCCCGGAGCCGCCGGCGACGCCGCCGATCGCACCGCCCGCGCCGTCGATGAACAGCGCCTTGGACAGGCCCGGCATGCGGCCCTTGTCGTCGGCCAGCTTGGCCTCCGTACCGACGCCGATGATGGTGGCCATCGCGTCGAAGAAGCCTGCCAGCACGAGGGTGAAGACGATGAATCCGACGGTCATCGCGCCGACATCGCCCCAGCCGCCGAACTGGACGTCCCCGAAGAGCGAGAAGTCCGGATTGGAGACCGCGGAGCCCTTGAGCTCGGGCGGGCCGCTGCTCCAGATCTTCGGGTCGACATCGGCGAGCTTGTTGATCACGACGGCGACCACGGTGCCGACGACGATGCCGATGAGGATCGCGCCGGGGATGTTGCGGGCCTGGAGCATGAAGATGAGGAGCAGCGTCACCGCGAAGATGAGGACGGGCCAGCCGGCGAGTTCACCGGCCGGGCCGAGGGTGACCGGGGTGCCGGTGCCCTTGCCCACGAAGCCGGCCTTGTAGAGGCCGATGAGCGCGATGAACAGGCCGATTCCCATGGTGATGCCGTGCTTCAGCGCGAGCGGGATCGCGTTCATGATCAGCTCACGCAGACCGGTGACCACCAGGAGGCAGATCACCAGTCCGTACATCACGCACATGCCCATGGCCTGTGGCCAGGACATGGCGGGGGCGACCTGCGAGGACAGGACGCCGGAGACGCTGAGCCCGGCGGCGAGCGCGAGGGGGACCTTGCCGACGAAACCCATCAGCAGGGTGGTCGCCGCCGCCGCGAGCGCGGTCGCGGTGATCAGTCCCGGCTGGCTGAGGATGTTGCCGTCCACGTCCTTGCCGCCGAGGATGAGTGGATTGAGCAGCAGGATGTATGCCATGGCCATGAAGGTCGTGACTCCGCCGCGCACTTCGCGTGCGACGGTCGATCCGCGCTCGGATATGTGAAAGTACCGGTCGAGCCACGATCTGCCGGCGGGGACGTGCGAGCCGGGGCCCGCTTCCTCCGCGGTGGTCGTGGGCTCCACTGACTGCTGGGTCATGATGCCTGACTCCCAAGGTTCACAGGGGCACCCGCGATGGAGATTCGAAATGCGGGATTTGGGATGACTGCGCGGGCGGCACGACCCGGGGGACGGCCCGAGACGAACTGTTCATGCAGAGTGGATGTACGGGTACTGCTGTCTTCCGGTGGTTCCGGTCAAGAGCCGCGAGCGGTGCGGAGCTCGGTTTCTCCGGGCGGTGCGGGCGGAGGAAGTGTGACGTTCCCTGGAGGCGCGCACCGCCCGGAGAGCTGTGGAGGAGCCCGGGTCAGCTGCCGGTGAGGTGCTCGGGGCGCACCGGCGTCCGGTTGAGCTCCAGTCCGGTCGCGTTCCGGATCGCCGCGAGGACGGCCGGGGTGGACGACAGGGTGGGGGCCTCGCCGATGCCACGGAGCCCGTACGGGGCGTGGTCGTCGGCGAGTTCGAGCACGTCGACCGGGATGGTCGGGGTGTCGAGGATGGTGGGCAGGAGGTAGTCCGTGAAGGAGGGGTTGCGCACCTTCGCGGTCTTCGGGTCGACGATGATCTCCTCCATGACGGCGATGCCCATGCCCTGGAGGGTGCCGCCCTGGATCTGTCCGAGGACGGAGAGCGGGTTGAGCGCCTTGCCGACGTCCTGGGCGCAGGCCAGTTCGATGACCTTGACCAGGCCGAGCTCGGTGTCGACCTCGACGACCGCGCGGTGCGCCGCGAAGGAGTACTGGACGTGGCCGTTGCCCTGTCCGGTACGGAGGTCGAAGGCCTCGGTGGGGCGGTGGCGCCACTCCAGCTCGACGTCGACCGCCTCGTCCTCCAGTACGTCGGACAGGTCGGCCAGCACCTCGCCGCCGTCGGTGACGACCTTGCCGCCCTCCAGGAGGAGTTCGGCGGTGGCCCAGGCGGGGTGGTACGTGCCGAACTTGCGGCGGCCGATCTCCAGGACCTGTTCCCGGACGGCCTCGCAGGAGTTCTTCACGGCGCCGCCGGTGACGTAGGTCTGCCGGGAGGCGGAGGTGGAGCCTGCCGAGCCGACCCGGGTGTCGGCCGGGTGGATGGTGACCTGCGAGACGCCCAGTTCGGTACGGGCGATCTGGGCGTGCACGGTGACACCGCCCTGACCGACCTCCGCCATGGCGGTGTGCACGGTCGCCACGGGTTCGCCGCCGATGACCTCCATGCGGACCCGGGCGGTGGAGTAGTCGTCGAAGCCCTCGGAGAAGCCGACGTTCTTCAGGCCGACCGCGTAGCCGACGCCGCGTACGACGCCTTCGCCGTGGGTGGTGTTGGAGAGTCCGCCGGGCAGTGCGCGGATGTCGGCCTGCTCGCCGGCGCTCTCCCACTGGCGCTCCGGCGGCAGCGGCCTGGCCTTGACCCGGCGCAGCAGTTCGGCGACCGGGGCGGGCGAGTCGACCACCTGGCCGGTCGGCAGCAGGGTGCCCTGCTCCATGGCGTTGAGCTGCCTGAACTCGACCGGGTCCATGCCCAGTTCGGCGGCGACCTTGTCCATCTGCGCCTCGTAGGCGAAGCAGGCCTGGACGGCGCCGAAGCCGCGCATCGCGCCACAGGGCGGGTTGTTGGTGTAGAGCGCGACCGCCTCGATGTCGACGTCGTCGATGACGTACGGGCCGACGGCCAGCGAGGAGGCGTTGCCGACGACGGCCGGGGAGGCGGAGGCGTAGGCGCCGCCGTCCAGCACGATGCGGCACTTCAAGTGGGTGAGCTTGCCGTCACGGGTCGCGCCGTGCTCGTACCAGAGCTTGGCGGGATGGCGGTGGACGTGTCCGAAGAAGGACTCGAAGCGGTTGTAGACGATCTTGACCGGCTTGCCGGTGCGCAGCGCCAGCAGGCAGGCGTGGATCTGCATCGAGAGGTCCTCGCGGCCGCCGAAGGCGCCGCCGACGCCGGAGAGCGTCATGCGGACCTTGTCCTCGGGCAGTCCGAGGACGGGGGCGATCTGGCGGAGGTCGGAGTGCAGCCACTGGGTGGCGACGTACAGGTCGACGCCGCCGTCCTCGGACGGCACGGCGAGACCGGACTCGGGGCCGAGGAAGGCCTGGTCCTGCATGCCGAAGACGTACTCGCCGCTGACCACCACGTCGGCGCGGGCCTTCGCCGCCTCCGCGTCGCCCCGGACGATCGGCTGGCGGTGGACGATGTTGGGGTGCGGTACGTGCCCGATGTGGTGGTCGTCGCGGTTCTCGTGGAGGAGCGGGGCGCCCTCGGCGGTCGCGGAGGCCTCGTCGGTGACGACGGGCAGTTCGCGGTAGTCGATCTTGATCTTGGCGGCGGCTCGGCGGGCCGTCTCCGGGTGGTCGGCGGCGACGAGCGCGACGGGCTCGCCGTGGTGGCGGACCCGGCCGTGGGCGAGGACGGGGGTGTCCTGGATCTCCAGGCCGTAGTTCTTCACCTCGGTCGGCAGGTCGTCGTAGGTGAGCACGGAGTAGACGCCGGAGGTGGCGAGCGCCTCGGAGACGTCGATCGAGACGATCTCGGCGTGCGCGACGGTGGAGCGCAGGGTGTGGCCCCAGAGCATGTCCTCGTGCCACATGTCGGAGGAGTACGCGAACTCGCCGGTGACCTTCAGGATGCCGTCGGGGCGCAGCGTGGACTCGCCGACGCCGCCCTTGGTCCGGGTGCCCTGGTTGATGTTGGTGGGGGAACCGGTAACGCCCATCGTCTAGACCGTCCCTTCCGCGCGGGCGGCCGCCAGGCGGACCGCGTCGAGGATCTTCTCGTAGCCGGTGCAACGGCAGAGGTTGCCGGAGAGCGCCTCGCGGATGTCCGCGTCGGAGGGCTCCGGGGTGCGCTCCAGCAGTTCGTCGGCGGCGACCAGCAGACCGGGGGTGCAGAAGCCGCACTGGACGGCTCCGGCGTCGATGAACGCCTGCTGGATCGGGGAGAGCTCCCCGGTGTCGCGGGTCTCCTCACCGGTCGGCTTGGCCTTCCAGCGCTGCGCCTGGTCGACCGTGGTGCCGCAGGCGCCGGAGGCGCAGCCGGTGCCGGGGTGGGCCTCGGAGCGGTGGGCGGCGAAGTCGGCGAGGCCTTCTACGGTGACGACCTCGCGGCCCTCGACCTGGCCGGCGGCGACCAGACAGGAGCAGACCGGGACCCCGTCGAGGCGGACGGTGCAGGAACCGCACTCGCCCTGCTCGCAGGCGTTCTTGGAACCGGGCAGGCCCATCCGCTCACGCAGCACGTAGAGGAGGGACTCGCCCTCCCAGACGTCGTCGGCCTCGTGCCTGCGGCCGTTGACCGTGAAATTGACGCGCATGATCAGGCAGCTCCTTCGGTGCCGCGGCCGTTGCCGCGGTACGACTCCCAGGTCCAGCCGAGGGTCCGGCGGGCCATGATCCCGACCGCGTGCCTGCGATAGCTCGCGGTGCCGCGCACGTCGTCGATCGGGTTGCAGGCGGCCGCGGCGAGCGTGGCGAACTGCTTGGCGACGGACGGCGTGATGATCGTGCGGCTCTCCCAGAACCCGCCCTCCTCAAGGGCGGCGTTCAGGAATTCCTCGGCCTCCTTGGCCCGTACGGGTGTCGGAGCGGCGGAGCCGATGCCGGTGCGGACCGTGCGGGTCTCGGGGTGCAGGGCCAGGCCGAAGGCGCAGACGGCGATGACCATCGCGTTGCGGGTGCCGACCTTGGAGTACTGCTGGGGCCCGTCGGCCTTCTTGATGTGCACGGCCCGGATCAGCTCGTCCGGTTCGAGTGCGTTGCGCTTGACGCCGGTGTAGAAGGCGTCGATGGGGATCAGCCGGGTGCCTCGGACGGACTCGGCCTCCACCTCCGCGCCCGCGGCGAGCAGCGCGGGGTGCGCGTCCCCGGCGGGCGAGGCGGTGCCCAGGTTGCCGCCGACGCCGCCGCGGTTGCGGATCTGCGGCGAGGCGACGGTGTGCGAGGCGAGCGCCAGTCCCGGCAGCTCGGCCCGCAGGTGCTCCATGATGGCGCTGTACGGGACCGAGGCACCGAGCCGTACGCTCTCCTGGCCCACCTCCCACTCGGACAGCTCACCGATGCGGTTCAGGTCCAGGAGGTACTCGGGCCGCCGGTGGTCGAAGTTGATCTCGACCATCACATCGGTGCCGCCCGCGATGGGCACAGCCGTGGGGTGCTCGGCCTTGGCGGCGAGCGCCTCCTCCCAGCTGGCGGGGCGAAGGAAGTCCATGAGTGGCTCTCTTCTTCTCAATCGGTCGTTCGCTGGGGGCTGGGGACGGCCGGCCCTCGACTTGTTCATGTCTTGTTAACGCGGTGTGTGGCCCAGTACACAAGCCCTGCTCCACCTGGTGCAGTCACCGAAACCATGAAGGAGTTGGCTGGTCCTCGTCCTCGTCTTGTAGATTCGAACGAATGACGGGTCTCTGTGACCTCACCGCAACACCCAGTTTTCACCCGCACCAACGAATGAGATCGGCGGCGACGAGATGCGGCTGCGCGCACTGCTGGACACCGACGCGCTGGGCCTGCGGCTGCTCGGCGGCGACGACGAGCTGGACCGTTCGGTCCGGGGCGTGATGACCACCGACCTGCGGGACCCCAGCCGCTACCTGACGGGCGGCGAGCTGGTGCTGACGGGCCTGGCCTGGCGCCGGGGCGCGGCGGACTCCGAACCCTTCGTACGGATCCTGGCGGGCGCCGGGGTCGCCGGACTCGCGGCGGGCGAGGCGGAGCTCGGTGACATCCCGGACGATCTGGTCGAGGCCTGCCGGCGGCACCGGCTGCCGCTCTTCGCCGTCAACGAGACCGTCGCGTTCGCAACGATCACCGAGTACGTGGTCCGCCAGGTGTCCGGTGAGCGGGCCGGGGACCTGGCGGCGGTCGTCGACCGGCACCGGCGGCTGATGACCTCGGGACCGGCGGGCGGCGGCCCCGAGGTGGTCCTCGATCTGCTCGGCTCCGACCTCGACCTCCAGGCCTGGGTGCTCTCGCCCACCGGCCGGCAGATCGCGGGCGCCGGTGCGCCGCTGCCCGGCCCGGCCGGCGCGGAGCTGGCCGGCCTCCACCTGGCCGCCGTCCGCACCGGCCGCCGCGCCCCCTACCGGGCCGCGATCGGCGGGGTGGCGTATTCGCTCTTCCCGATCCGGAACAACGGCCGGGGTGCCGGTCCGGCCTCCCGCGATGTGCGCGAATCGGTGCTCTCCGACTGGCTGCTCGCCGTCGAGGCCGACGCGAGCGACTGGCCGGCCGCCCGGCTCGACCTGCTCCAGGGCGTCACCCAGCTGATCGCCGTGGAGCGGGACCGGCGGGACGCGGCCCGTACGGTGCGCCGCCGGCTCGCCCAGGAGGTCCTCGAACTGGTCCAGGCCGGTGCCCCGCCCGCCGAGATCGCGGCCAGGCTGCGGGTGGCCGCTCCGGTCCTGCTGCCCGGCCTCGGCGCCGCGCCGCACTGGCAGGTGGTGGTGGCCCGGGTCGACTGGGACGAGCAGGGCGCGCCCGGCTCCACCGGGTCCGGTGTGGCGGGCGGCCCGGTCGCCCAGGCCCTGCTGGAGGAGATCCTCGTCGACCCGGCCGTGACCGGGCCCGACTCCGCGGACCGGATCGCGGTCGCGCACTCCGGCGACGAGGCCGTCGCGCTGGTCCCGCTGCCCGCCGTCGCGCCGCCGGACGCGGGCGAGACGGAGGACGGAGGCAACGCGGATACGGCCAGCGCCTCCCCGGCCTCCGGCTCCGCGGAGGACCCCGCGCTGCACGCCGACGTCCTGCTCGCCGCCGTCCGCGCACCGCTCGCCGCGGGGCTGGCCGACGACGGCCGGCTGACCCTGGGCGTCAGCGCCTCCGTGCACTCGCCCGAGGGGCTGCGCGGCGCGCTGGAGGAGGCCAGGCACGCCCGCCGGGTGGCGGCGGCCCGGCCGGGACGGGTCTGCGCGGCCGGCCACCACGAGCTGGCCTCGCACGTGCTGCTGCTGCCGTTCGTCCCGGACGACGTGCGCCGCGCGTTCACCGCACGGCTGCTCGACCCGTTGCGGGACTACGACCGGCGGCACCGCGCGGAGCTGATCCCGACCCTGGAGTCGTTCCTGGACTGCGACGGTTCCTGGACCCGCTGCGCGGCCCGGCTGCATCTGCACGTCAACACACTGCGCTACCGGATCGGGCGAATCGAGCAGTTGACGGGGCGTGATCTCTCGCGCCTGGAGGACAAGCTCGATTTCTTCCTCGCCCTGCGTATGAGCTGATTCCCCGGTGCTCCCGCGCTCCCCGGCGGCTTCCTGCGGCTTCCGCCGATTGTGAAAAGTTTCACCTGACATTGTCTCGACCTCTTGGCCCGGCGTGCCTTTCCGTGCTGTGATGCGGCCAGACTCAGAGCATCCGGCCCTTGGGGGGTGCGACGCCGCCCCCCAATGGCCGGACGTTCTCCACAGCTCAATGGCGCGCTCGGGGAGGGCAACGTGGCGTATACCGCCATGTCTGGTTCCGGAACGACAGCAGATGACGATCCGCCGCTCCAGACAGCCGTATGGCGGTTGCGGTCACGCGCCTGTTGGACGGACGCCGCGGCACTGCTCGAACACGACGCCGCCACCGATCCGGCCGCGGCGCTCCAGCGGACGGCCCTGCTGACCGAGCGGTGCCTGTACGCGGGACAGGGCTGGACCGAGGCCGAGGACGCGCTGCGCACCGCCGAGGCCCTGGCCCACGACGACGCCGAACGCGGGGCCGCCGCCTGCGAGCGCGGGCACCTCGCCTACGCCTCGACGCTGCTCGGCGTGCGGGACCGGGCCGACGAGGCCCGGGTGGCGCTGAGCCGGGCCGCGGCGCTGCTGTCCCCGGCCGCCGCGGGCCGCCCGCTGCTGGACTTCCGGCGGGGCCTGATCGCCCAGAACATCGCCGACTCCCCGCAGGCCGCCCGCGCCGCGTACCGCAGGGCCCACGCCGGTGCCACCGCGCAGGGCGACGAGCTGCTCCTCTCCTCCACCTGGCGCCATCTCGCCCTGATCGCGCTGCGCGAGGGAGAGCTGGCGGAGGCCAGGCACGGCTTCGCGGAGTCCCTGCGGATAAGGGAGGAGCTGGGCTACCTCGTCGGTACGGCCCCGGCCCTCATCGCGATGGCGGACGCCGAACCGGAGCCGGAGGCGGCGACCCGGCTGCGCGCGGAGGCGGGCAGGCTCTTCCGGCTGCTCGGCGGCGTACCGACCTGGCTGGCCCCGCACATCGACCCGCCGGGACCGGAGGCCGCGGAGGCGAACTGAGGCCGTGCCCGGGGGCCCGGCGGCGGCCGCCGGACTCAGCCCCCGGAACCGGCGAAGTGTTCGCGCACCAGCGACTGCACGACCACCGTGTCCTGGGCGATCAGCGCGTCCAGGAGCGCGGTGTGCTCGGAGGCGTCCGCCAGCAGGTCGGCTCGGCGGGTGACGGGGTTGGTCTCCAGGGGCCACTGGGAGCGGCGGTGCAGCTCGTCGGCCACCGCGACGAGCTGGGCGTTGCCGGAGAGGGCGAGCACCGCACCGTGGAAGGCCCGGTCGGCCTCCGCGTAACTGGCGCGGTCGCCGACGGCCGCCGCCGCCACGGTGGCGTCGGCCAGCGGGCGCAGTGCGCACCAGCCCGCCGGCGGCACGCTGCGGGCGAGCCGCAGCATGACGGGGACCTCGATCAGCGCGCGCACCTCCGCCAGTTCGGCCAGCTCGCGCGGGCCGCGCTCGGAGACCCGGAAGCCCCTGTTGGGCACCACCTCTACGGCCCCTTCGCCGGCCAGCTGCTGCATCGCCTCGCGTACCGGGGTGGCGGAGACCCCGAAGCGGGCGCCGAGGGCCGGGGCGGAGTAGACCTGCCCGGGGATCAGTTCGCCGTCGACGAGGGCGGCGCGCAGGGCGTCCAGGATCTGGCCGCGCACGGAGTGCCGCCGCACCACGGACCGGGGCGGGGGCGGCTCGCCGTGGGTGTGCTCGCCGCGGGCCTGCTCGGGGACCCGGACGGACGAGTGGACGGTCACGGACGCGTACGGCGGCCGCACCTCCTCGCACCCTCTGCCCTGCTCCACGGCTGCCTCCTCGGACCTGCCGGACACGGCTCGCCCGTGCGGTGTCCTTTGTGCACGATAGGCGGAGGAGGCCGCAGTTCAAACATCGATCAGGTCGGGTAAGGTAAGGCTTACCTCTAAACGATCGCGATACGGTGGTCCGCGCATGCCCCTCCCCGCCCTGCTCCCCGCCCCGCTCCCCGCAACGGCGTCCTCGGCCGTGACCGAGGCATACGCGCGTCTGGCCGAGGTCTTCCCGGGGCTCCGCGCCGAGGTGCTCGCGGACGGCCAGTCCGCCCCGGGCGGCGTCGGCTGGGTGGGCGCGCACGAGCTGGCGGCCGGTGGCGGCGCGCTGGACACCTTCCTCGCCTGGGACAACGCGCAGGTCCTGCGGGACTACGGGCAGCAGGCCCGGCCCGACGTGGTCGCCAGCTTCGGACTGCACCGCTACGCCTGGCCGGCCTGTCTGCTGGTGACCGTGCCGTGGTTCCTGCACCGGCGGGTGCCGCGGATCCCGGTCGAGGACGTCGCCTTCCAGCGGGCTTCGGGCCATCTGACCCTCCGGGTGCGGGAGTTCGCCTGCCTGCCCGACGACCCGGCGGCGGCGCTGCCGGGCGCCCGGGTGGTGGCGGACGAGGCCGCGCTGCGCGCCGAGGTCCTCGCCTCCGTGGCCGGACACCTCGGGCCGGTGCTCGACGGGTTCGGGCCGAGGATGCGGCGCGGAAAGCGGGCCCTGTGGGGCATGGCGACGGACGAGGTCGTCGAGGGCCTCTGGTACATCGCCCATCTCCTGGGCGAGGAGCGGCGCGCCATGGCCGAGCTGGAGGCCCTCCTGCCGGGCACCACGAAGCCGTACGTCGGCACGGCGGGCTTCCGTGAACTGACCGGCCCGGACGGCGAGTCACTGCCCACCCGGGACCGGGCGAGCTGCTGCCTCTTCTACACGCTGCGGCCCGAGGACACCTGCGTCACCTGCCCGCGCACCTGCGATGCCGACCGAATCCGGAAGCTGACACCCGCTCCCTGATCCACACCGCCCGCAGGGGTGATGTGAATCGAACGCAACCGCCCTTGCACTGGGGGGCGTTCGACCAGATCGCGGAAATCCACCGGCTCAGCCACCCCATTGGCGTTCACTTGCCCCGAAACGGCCAGGACTTGAGGGAATCTCCGCCACGATGGCGCCCGAAACGCCCTACGTGACGCAAGGGACCGCGCATGAGACTGACCGACATATCGCTCGACTGGCTGCTTCCGGGCGCCGTGCTGCTCGCGGGGGTCATGGCGGCGGTGGCGGTGGCGGTGGTCGCACGCGGCAAACGCGCCGCCGACACGTCCGCGGCCGACGACACCTGGGAACGCAGCGAGGACCGCCGCAGACGCAAGGAAGCGCTCTACGCCACGGCTTCGTACGTTCTGCTGTTCTGCTGCGCGGCGGTCGCCGCCGCGCTCTCCTTCCACGGGCTCGTCGGCTTCGGCCGGCAGAACCTCGGCCTCGCCGGGGGCTGGGAGTACCTGGTTCCCTTCGGCCTGGACGGGGCCGCGATGTTCTGCTCCGTGCTCGCCGTGCGGGAGGCCAGCCACGGCGACGCGGCGCTCGGCTCCCGGCTGCTGGTGTGGACCTTCGCGGGCGCTGCCGCCTGGTTCAACTGGGTGCACGCGCCGCGCGGCCTGGACCACGCGGGTGCCCCGCACTTCTTCGCCGGGATGTCGCTCTCGGCGGCCGTGCTCTTCGACCGGGCGCTGAAGCAGACCCGCGTCGCCGCGCTGCGCGAGCAGGGCCTGGTGCCCCGCCCGCTGCCGCAGATCCGGATCGTACGGTGGCTGCGCGCGCCCCGGGAGACCTTCGGCGCCTGGTCGCTGATGCTCCTCGAAGGCGTACGCACCCTGGACGAGGCGGTCGACGAGGTACGCGAGGACCGCAGGGAGAAAGAGCAGAACCGTCTCCGCAGAAAGGACCAGGAGAAGCTGGACCGGGCCCAGATCAAGGCCCTGAACCGGCAGAACCGGGCCTGGGGCCGGGTGGGCCGGGGCAGCGCCCAGGTGGAGGTCCAGGCCCTCACCGCCGCGACGGGCTCCGCACAGTCCGTCGCGGAGCCCGCCATATCCGAGCCGGGTCAGCTGCCCCTGCGACCCCGGCCATCCCTGCAAGCCGTCACCGGCTCCAGCTCCAGGAACGCCCCGGATCCGAGCACGGCTGATCCGAGAGCGGTCGACCTCACAGCGGAGGACGACGACACCCAGGCCCTGCCCCGGCTCGATACGCTGGAGCAGAAACTGAAGGACCTGGAGCAGCAGTTCGGCTGACCCGCCCGGGTCCACCGGCAGTCCGGCGCCCGGTCGCGGCCGGCGGCTCCCGGCACAGCCGGCGATGAACGGCCCTGACGATCCGACCGATGGTCAGGGCCGTTCGCCGTCCAGCTCGAACCAGACCACCTTCCCGAGCGCCTTCGGACTGATTCCCCAGGCGTCCGCGAGGCTCTCCACCAGGATCAGCCCCCTGCCGTGCGTACCGTCGTCGGCGTTCGGTACGTGCGACACGGGCATCCCCGGTACGAAGTCCCTCACCTCCACCCGCAGTTTCCGCGGCGCGACGCTGACGGCGACGACCGCGCCCTCGTCCGTGTGGACCAGTGCGTTGGTCACCAGTTCACTAAGCAGCAGCTCGGCGACCCGCGTGGGCTCCTCCTTCCAGCGGTACCTCAGTAATTCCCTTACGGCACACCGCACTTCGGATACCGCTGCCAGATCGGCGCTGCACAGTCTGCGATGCAGCCGGCCCAGTTCCGCACGCTCCATCGTCTCCCCCGCCCGCACAGTGAATCGCCCCCTTCTCATCGAATGCGCTTCACGCAATGCATGCCCCGCCCACGGGCTGTCACGCTTTCCCGGACGTCAATGAGTGCGGAACCACGGAGTCCGGGGGACTCGGTGACGAGGCGTGGATCTTCCGCCGTTCAGGTTAACTTCCGAAAAATTCACGTGAGTTGGCGTTGACGGAACAGCATCTACGCGCGTCATCATGGTGGGTATGCGAATCCCCCCACGGATCACCACGCTCGGCGGCGTCGCCGCCCTCCTGTCCGTCCTCTTCGTCGGCGGCCCCGTCGCGGCGACCGCCACCGCGGCCCCCGACTCGGTCGGCAGCATCTGCTACTCCGCCCTTCCCTCCCAGGCGCACGACACCCTCGATCTCATCGACGCGGGCGGCCCGTTCCCGTACTCCCAGGACGGTGTCGTCTTCCAGAACCGCGAAGGCGTCCTGCCCGGCCAGAGCACCGGTTACTACCACGAGTACACCGTGATCACCCCTGGCTCCCCCACCCGTGGAGCACGCCGGATCGTCACGGGTGAGGAAGCCCAGGAGGACTACTACACCTCCGACCACTACGCGACGTTCGACCTGGTCGACTTCGCCTGCTGAACCATCTCCGACCGGATCCGCGCCGCAGTCCCCCACCTGCGGCGCGGATCACTTCGTCCGGCTCGGTGCAGCCCGGAGACCACTCAGTACCGGGCGGAGACCTTCACTCCGCCGAAGTCCCGCACGGCGTACAGGCTGATGTAGTGGGCGCCCTCCGCCGGACGGTCGACGGTCAGGGTGTGGGCGTTCCCGCTGCCGGTCGCCCGGGTGGTGTAGGCGCCCGTGGTGGCCCAGCCGCGGGCGTTGTAATAGAGGTCGGCGTCCCCCGTGCCTCCGCTCGTGGTGATCGTCAGCCGGGCGGTACCGGCGGGCACGTAGAGGTAGAGGTAGGAGTAGTTGCCCTTGGTGGCCTGCTGCCCGCTGCGGACGCAGTTCTGGCCGAGTTCACGGCTGTCGGAGGCGGCGCACTCGGTGCCCGGCTCCGTGGGCGGGTTGGTGGTGGTGCCGCAGTTGCCGGCCGCGCAGGATGTCAGCCAGCTGTTCCAGTCGGCGTCGTAGCGGCTGCCGATGGTGGAGGTGAGCAGGGTGCGGGCGCCGTTCCAGTCGCCCGCACGGTAGAGGCCCAGCAGCTTGTCCACGTCGGCACGGTGCGACTGGAGCATGTAGCGGACGGCCAGGTAGCCCCAGTTGTAGACGCGGGTCTGGTCGGCGTTCTCGTACGTCGAGTCGAACAGGGTGCGCAGGGTGTAGGTGTGGGCCGCGGCCTGCGTGATGGCGTCGTCGTAGGTGACGTCGCGGTAGCTGTAGGAGATGTACTCCGCGAAGCCCTCGACCCACCAGATGGTCGGCGTGGTGATGCCGGCCTCGAAGTCACCGGCCATGTCGAACCGGCCGTCGAGGTAGTGCGTGTACTCGTGGTTGAGGTTCCAGATCTGGAACTCGGGCCGGACCCACTCGGCCTCGTAGGCGATGAACCTCGGCTGGTTGCCGGCCGCGGCCGGGTCGCCTTCGAGGTACATGCCGCCGTTGTCGGTGTCGATGCCGTAGATGGCCCCCGCGTAGGTCTGGTAGTCCGCGCTCGAATCAAAGACCACCACCTCGATGGTGCTGTTCCGGTCGTTGGCGACGGGTCCCTTGTCGCGCACCACGTCGTGGAAGTAGGCGTCCTGGTTGCGCAGGCTGGTGCAGGCGGTCGCGAGATCGCCCGAGGACATCTGCTGGGCCAGGATGCGAATGCTGTCGCTGCACGTGTAGTTGACCGGCAGGACGGCGCTCTTGAGGCGGGCCGACAGGTCGCAGGTGCCGTAGGCGGAGCAGTTGGCCGCGTCGTAGTAGTCGGTCATCTCCGCCAGCCCGACCCAGAGCGGGGCGGTGGTGCCGGTCATCGAGGTGCGGCCGAGCAGGTCGGTGACCAGCGGGCGGGCCTTGGGCCGCAGCGACTCCTCCTGGAGGAAGCGCGCCAGCTCGCGGCCCGCGTTGGAGGTCAGGTACGACTTGTCCGTGCCGAGCAGGTTCAGGTGGTCACGGGCGAAGCCGGCGAGCGAGTCGAGCAGGCTCGGATCGGCCTCCACGGCGCGGACGAACTCGGGCACCTGGTGGCCGCGGAAGGTCACGGTGTAGACGTTGTTGACCGCGTTGAGCATGTACCAGGAGCTGTCGTACGAGGAGTCGTAGTCGGCGAGCAGCCGCTTGACGACGTACAGGTAGCGGGCGTTCTGCTCCGCGCTGTCGATGAGGGTGACGGCCTCTGCCAGGGTCTCGCCGTTGGCGTCCGTGACATCACCGGCGTGCGCGGAGGCGAAGAAGCCGTCCAGCGCGCCCTGGATGGCGGTGCGCAGCGGGGCGCCGTAGCTGCCGACGGTGCCGGGGTCGTAGTACTGGACGTAGTAGCCGGCCCGCAGGAAGAGGACCAGTTGCGGCATGCCGGTGCTGCTGTCCCCGGGGTAGGCGGCCGATCCGTCGCGCATCGCGTCGGCGACGCTGACCATCTGGGCCTCGCGGAAGGCGAGGTAGCCGTCGTTGCCCTTGACGTTGAACAGGGTGTTGACGCAGTCGGTCGTCGATGACTTGATCTGCTGGACCAGGGCGCTGCCGGTGCGGCTGGTGAAGTCCGCGACGGAGCAGGCGGCGGCCGCGCCGGTGCCTGCCGACCTGGCGGCGGCGCGGGCCTTCGCCTTCATCGAGGGGGCGGGGTGGCTCGGGGCGGAGGTGTCCGGGGCGTCGTAGTCGCGCCGCAGCGCGTCCTTGGAAGCGGTCGTGGGCGGTCTGTCCGCGGGCTTGAGCGCCTTGTCGGCTATGTGGCCGGCGTCCTGGACGGGCGCGGTCAGGGCCTGAGCGGCGGGGCCGCCCGGCTCCGGCGCGGCCGGGTCCGCGGCCTTCTGTGCGGCGGCCTTCGCGCTCGCGGTCGCCGCGGCGGAGGGGCGGACCTCTGCGGCCCGGCTCGGTGCCGCGAGCATGCCGACGCCCAGGCAGGCCGCCAGGGCCACGGTGGACAGTCCGGTGAATCTCTGACGAACCGTTCGGTTCTTCACGTGCCGCCTCCCAGCGGAGTGGTGGCCGCGCGACATCGCGCGGCCGTGGGGGATGGTGCGCGGCCGGGGTCGGGGGGAAGGCCGGACAGGGATGACTTCTGGCATGAACACGACCTCAATCGCGACCGCCTGTACAATGGCACATGTCACATGTCCTTAGGAAGCAGTTGGGCGCGAATTCGTGCGTGTGCCAACTCCTGCTCGCAGAGAGCGACTTGCTACGGATCACCGCATCCGGGTCCGGACATGGCGACGGACCCGGACGGGATTACCGCGTCCGGGTCAGGCGCTCGTCAGGGAGCGGTGGGAGGTCAGGCGCTCGTCAGGGCGCGGTGGGGGGCAGGCGCTCGTCAGGGGGCAGTGGGGGGTCAGGCGGTGTCAGGCCTTCGTGCCGTCGGCCCACAGGGACCGGACATGGGACATGTGGGCGAGCATGCAGGCCTCGGCGCCGGGGGCGTCCCCGGCGATGACCAGATCGAGCAGTTGTACGTGCTCCTCCGCGGAGGCCGTCAGCTGTCCCGACTCGGAAAGCCTGTTGAGCCCGTACAGGCGGGAGCGCTTGCGCAGTTCACCGACCTCCTCGACCAGCCGGCGGTTCCCGGCCAGCCCGAGCAGGGCGAGGTGGAAGCGGCGGTCCGCCTCCAGGTAGCCCAGGATGTCGTGCCGCCGCGCGGCCTCGACGATCTCCTTCGCGACGGGGCGCAGCGCCTCCAGCTCCGCCGTCAGCCCCATCCGCGCGATCCGGCCGACGGTGGGCACCTCGATCATGGCCCGGAGTTCGGTGAAGTCGTCGAGGTCCTGGTCGGTCAGCTCGGTGATCCGGAAGCCCTTGTTGCGGACGGCCTCGACGAGCCCCTCCCGGGCCAGATCGAGCATCGCCTCGCGGACGGGCGTCGCGGAGACGCCGAACTCGGAGGCGAGCGCCGGGGCCGAGTAGATCGTGCCCGGCCTCAGCTCACCGGCGATGAGCGCCGCCCGCAGCGCGTGCGCCACCTGGTCGCGCAGATGTTCCTGCGCCGAGATCGCGTTGAGCGACGTGAGGCGAGCCATGTCTGTCCTCCAGCACCGTGCGGGGAGCCAGAATACAATGTGACGTTGTCACAGCGCCGCCTGCGGAGATCAACGTGGATCGGCCCGGGACGTCAGCGGACGCCGCGGATCGGGAGGATGCTGACGGCACCGAGGATCACCAGGACGACCGCGGTGGCGAACAGCGAGCGGTAGCCGCCGAGCAGGGCGATGACGGCGGCGGCGACGGCGGGCGCGAGGGCCTGCGGAAGGGCGTTGGCGATGTTGAGGACGCCCATGTCCTTGGCGGCGTCGTCGGGCCGGGGCAGCACCTGGGTCATCAGGGCGGTGTCGACGGCCATGTACATCCCGAACGCGGCGCCGGTGAGGATCGCGTACCCGAACATCGAGGCCTCGCTGTGCAGCACCAGCGGGAGGAACAGCGAGACGGCCATGCCGAGGCCGGCGGCGATCACGAAGGGCTTGCGCCGGCCGACCCGGTCCGACCAGGGGCCGGAGACGACGATCATCGCGATCATGCCGGGCAGCATCGCGAGGCTGAGCAGCGGCATCAGGTCGTTGGCCCGGTCGCGGGTGAGCCCGATGTAGTCGTCGAGGACGTACAGCTGGTACGAGGAGACCGCGTAGTAGCCGAGAATCAGCAGGAAGCGGCCGAGGAAGGCCCAGGCGAAGTCGGGGTGGGCGCGGGGGCTGATCCAGAAGCCGCGCAGGAAGTCCTTCCGGCGGAACGGTTCGTGGCGCACCCCGACGGTGGACGGTTCGCGGTTGAGCAGCACGAAGACCGCGGTGCCCGCGATGACCAGGACGCCGAAGACCGCGAAGCCGAGGCCGAGGGCGTTGGCGAAGGCGGCGGCCACGGCGGTGCCGACGACGGCCCCGAGCATCTGGGCGAGCCCGGCGGCGGAGGAGAACAGTCCGCGCCGCTCCTCGGGGACGCGGTCGGGGATGACGGCGGTGAGCGGGGCCTGGAGGCCGTTGAGGAAGATCTGGGCGAGCGTCCAGGCGACGGCGACCCAGAGGAGGTTGTTGCCGACGCCGACGGCGATCAGGGAGAGGCCGCCGAGCAGCGCGCCGCCGGCCATCCAGGGGGCGCGGCGACCGTAACGGCTGCGGGTGCGGTCGGAGAGGGCCCCGGAGATGGGGTTGGCGAGCATCGCGCCGACCGCTCCGACGGCGCTGATCACACCGAGCGAGGTGGACTTGGATTCGGGGGCGATGTCCGCGACCAGGTTGGCGAGGAGCACGGCGGGCACCGCGCCGTAGATCGCGTACAGGGTGACGCTGTTGGCCATCAGGCCGGTCAGCAGTCTTCGCTGTCCGGGCAGTCTGCGCTCTGCCGGGACGGTGGCCCGGATAGGGGTGGTAGTCATGACGACCTCGTTGTCGTGGTGGGGTGCGGGAGCCGGGGCCGTGGGGAGGTCGGCGCGGTTGTGGTGGGCCTGGAGGAACTGCCGGGCCGGGTTCGGCGGCGTCGGTCCCGTGAGAGTCCGACCCCTCTGCCCGAAGGCAGTGGTGCTGCCGGGCCGGGAGTGTCCGGTGGCGGGCGCAAGGTAGGGCCGACGCCGCGGCCACCGCGGCGTGCGGAGCGGCCGCCGGCCTTGTCGACGTGGGTGGTGGTGGTCTCGTCGAGGCCGGGTGGCGACGTGGGTGGTGGTGGCCGGGTCTTGCCGGCAGGGGGCGTGCCGGGACCGGGCAGCGGATGCGGATGCGGATGCGGTGGGGCTGTAGTCCGGTGGAGCCGGCCGCCGCCTCTGCAGGGGTTCGCCGGGTCGGCGGGACGGGGCCGGCTCCACCGGACTACAGCTCTTGGGTGACGGGGGTCCCGTCGGTGGTCGGGGCGCCTGTCCGCAGGCGCCCCGCGATGGGGGGCGCGGTCAGGCCTGGAGCCGGGCCAGCTGCTCTTCCAGGTCGGCCGTGGTGACCGCGCCGCCGGCGAAGCTGACCAGGCGGCGGACGGGGATGGAGGCCATCATCCGGGCCATGTCGATGCCGAGGGCGTCGCCGTCGCCGGTGTCCTGGGGGAAGGGCAGCAGGGCGGCGAGTGTCTCGGCGGCGCCGGGCAGGGACATGACTTCCCCGAGCGTGGAGTCCAGGGTCAGCGGCAGCTGCAGCTCGTCCCCGACGATGTCGGTGCTCGCGGTCGCACGCGGGTCGCGGCTGGACGCGGCGGCCAGCACCTCGTACGTTCCGCCCTCGACGACCCAGCGCTCCGCCCGGGTGTGCCAGTACGCCAGGCCGGTGCGCGGGAGCAGCGCGGTGACGCGCTCGCTCGCCCCGGCGGCCAGGGTGACGGTGGCGTGGCCCTTCAGCTCGCGCAGCGGGCGGACGACGGCGGAGCCGGGCCTGGAGACGTAGAACTGGACGACCTCGCGGCCGGACCGGGTGCCGGTGTTGGTGACCGTGACGGAGGCGCTGATGCCCAGCTCGTCGGCGCTCAGCTCCAGGTCGCTGTAGGCAAACTCGGTGTAGGAGAGTCCGTGACCGAACGGGAAGGCGACCTCGATGTCCCGGGCGTCGTACCAGCGGTAGCCGACGAACAGGCCCTCGCCGTACGCGACGTGGCTGTGCTCGCCGGGGAAGTCCAGGTAGGCGGGGGTGTCCTGGAGCCGGACAGGGGCGGTCTCGGTGAGCCTGCCGGACGGGTTGACCCGGCCGAACAGCACGTCGGCGAGGGCGCCGCCGGCGGCCTGGCCGAGCAGCGCGCCGTCCAGCAGGGCGGGTGCCGCGGTCACGGGGGCCAGCCGCAGGACGCCGCCGTGGCTGAGGACGACCGCGGTGCGCGGCTGGACGCGGACCACCTCGGCCAGCAGCTCCAGCTGCTCGCGGGGAAGCTCGATGTCCTCGCGGTCGAAGCCCTCGGACTCCTGGTGGGCGGCCAGGCCGAGGAAGACCACGGCGGTCTCCGCGGCGGCGGCCAGCGCGACGGCCTCGGCGCGCAGCGCGGCGGCGTCGCCCGAGCCGTCGGTGGTGAAGCCGGGAGCGTGGGTGACCTCGGCGTTGCCGGCCAGGGCGCGGATCTCGTCCAGCGGGACGTCGACCCGCGTCGGGTTCACGTGCGAGCTGCCGCCGCCCTGGTAGCGCGGGGCGGCGGCGAACGCGCCGAGGACGGCGAGCGGGCGCCCCTCGGTGAGCGGCAGCACGGGCGCGCCCTCGACGGGGTCGTTCTTGAGCAGCACGACGGAGTTCGCGGCGGCCCGGCGGGCCAGCGCGTGGTGCGCGGCCGGGTCGAACGGGGCGACCGGCAGGCTGCGCCCCGCCAGACCGCGGGCGGCCAGCGCGGCCGTCCGGGTGGCGGCAAGATCGACCGAGGCGGCGTCGAGCTCACCGGCCTCGACGGCCGCGACGACCTGCGCGTCGGTGGTGCCGCCCGTGCCGGGCATCTCCAGGTCGAGCCCGGCGGCGACGGAGGCGACGCGGTCCTGGACGGCGCCCCAGTCGCTCACGACCACCCCGTCGAAGCCCCACTCGCCGCGCAGCACGTCGGTGAGCAGCCAGCGGTTCTCGGAGGCGTAGGTGCCGTTGATCCGGTTGTACGAGCACATCACCGTCCACGGCTGCGCCTGCTGGACGACCTGCTGGAAGGCCCGCAGGTAGATCTCGCGCAGCGGGCGGGCGGCGACATCGGAGCTGGAGCGCATCCGGTCGTGCTCGGTGTTGTTGGCCGCGAAGTGCTTGAGGGAGGCGCCGACGCCGGTGCTCTGCAACCCGCGCACCCAGGCGGTGGCGAGGGCGCCGGTGAGCTGCGGGTCCTCGGAGAAGTACTCGAAATTGCGGCCGCAGCGCGGATCCCGCTTGATGTTCACACCCGGGCCGAGCAGTACGTCCACACCCAGTGCCCGGCTCTCCACGCCCAGCGCCCGGCCGACCTCGGCGACCAGCTCGGTGTCCCAGCTCTGGCCGAGGCCGACGGCGGGCGGGAAGCACGTGGCGGGCCGGCTGGCCGAGATGCCCAGGTGGTCGGCGTCCTCCGCCTGGAGCCGGACGCCGTGCGGCCCGTCGGTCATGGTCAGGGCCGGGACGGGGCCGACGGCCTTGGTGGTCCAGAAGTCTGCTCCGCTGCCGAGCGCGGCGCGCTCCGCGAGTGAGAGCTCCGGCGTCGCGGAGTCGGTGGGGTCGGGAGTGGTCACGGGGTCTCCTCGGGGAGTGCGGGGTTCATGGGCGGACATGGCGTGCGGCGTGACGTGACACGTCGCGCTCGGATGTCCGCCGAAGTGCGGGGTCCGGCCGGGAGCGGGTGCCCGGCCGGGTGGACCAGGACCCGCCGTTCCGGGGCCCGACGCGTCCCCCGTCAGGTGGGGCACGTCGGAGGAGGGCGGCCCGGCACTGCCGGAGCTCGGTCACCCTGCCGAATGCAAAAACAGTACGTCACTCTGTTTTGGCGCCACAAGGGCTGCGACCAGGTAACTTCCCGTGGCAGCCGGTGGCAGTCGGTGGCGGGAGGTGGCATAGGGTCGTCGTCATGGCTCGAACACGTGGCTCCTACGCGAAAGGCATCGCCAAGCGCGAGGAGATTCTCGACACCGCGCTGGAGATCGTCGCCAGGGTCGGCTACAGCCGCGCCACCGTGCGCGAACTGGCCCAGGCCGTCGGCCTCAGCCAGACCGGCCTGCTGCACTACTTCGGCAGCAAGGAACAGCTCTTCATCGAGATCCTGCGCCGCCGCGACGCCGTCGACCTGCTCACGGTCGGCGGCCGCGAGGACGGCGAGGGCACGGCCGCCTTCCCGCCCGACCTCGCACGGGCGCTCGCCGACCTCCAGCGCCACAACGCCGAGGTCCCCGGCCTGGTCCAGCTCTTCTCCCGCCTCTCCGCCGAGGCCGTCGAACCCGACCACCCCGGGCACGCGTACTTCCGCGACCGCTACCGCTTCGCACGGGCCGGCGGTGCCGACGCGATCCGCGCCCAGCAGGCCACCGGCCGGCTACCGGAGGACATCGACGCCGACCGCCTCGCCACCCTGGTCTTCGCGCTGATCGACGGGTTGCAGATGCAGTGGCAGTACGACCCCGAGATCGACATGGCCGAGCAGCTGTCCTACTTCTGGGAACTGCTGCGCCGGTGACCCCCTACCGCTCGTGCGGAAGGTCCTCGAACTCCCAGGAGTGGCCCGGCTCGTGGCCGGTGAACAGCCAGCACGCCTGTTGCAGCCGGGGCGCGAGGGCGGGGTCCACCTGTTCGCACGGTTCGGCGCAGACAAAAGTGCGGGCGTCGCCGCTCCAGCGCAGCCATACGTCGAAGGTGCCGCGCCCCATGGTGTCCAGGCAGTCGCCGTGCTCACCGGCATGGCCCTTGCCGAGTTCACAGACGAGCCAGTCGGGAAGCTCCGGGCCCCCGGCCCACGGGTACGCCCGTGCCGTCCGGAACCAGGGCGGGCGGACCGGTTCGCCGCATTGCGTCACCATGGCCCTCACAGCACCTCGCCCCGACTCCGCGCGTTGCACCGTGCGTTCTCGGCCCGCAGCCGCTCTACGGCATCCGCCGGGCGCACATGCTCGGGCTCGGCCTCCCACTCGGTCCCGCCGCAGACCGGCCGGAGCGACCAGTACGGGCCGGCGACTCCCCTGAACTCACCCACCTGGCCTTGCCGGGCGGTATCCGCCATGAGCGCGCCGGGGGCGGGGTGGGATCGCCCGTTCGACGGACCGTCTGATGCGCACACGATCGTGCCTCTCCGTAGCCATTCCACTACCAAGACGGCTCAGCGTGGCCTACGGTCGAGGCCTAATCAACGTGGCCTGCCGGCCAGCCAAGTTGGGGGTAGCGGATGAACCGCAAGGAGTTGGACCCTGGAAGCAGTCCGCGAGCCGCGTTCGGCGCGCGGTTACGCAGCTCACGCGAGGCGCTCGGCTGGAAGCAGGACGAACTCTCCGCACGGATGGGCGTTTCCAGCGGGCACATTTCAGGCGTCGAAACCAGTCGCAAGATGCCATCTTTACGCTTCGCGAAAGCTGCTGACGTGGCCTTGGATATTGCGGGCACAGGCGACACCTTCGAGCGCTTGTGGCGCGAGATGCAGCACGGCAGCCTGCTGGAGGGCTTTCCCGAGTACCTGGGATACGAAGGACGATCCGTCGAAATCCGCGTGTTCGAGGTCGGGATCATTCCCGGACTGCTACAGACGCCTGAGTACGCGCAAGTATTGGCAAACAGCGCTGTCAGGCGCGGGGTGATCACGCCCGCCCAGGCTGACGAGCGGGTGTCGCTCCTGATAGAGCGTCAAGCCGCACTCGTGCGGGCTCGTCCGCCCATGGTCATCGTGATCATGGATGAGAGCTGTATCTGCCGTCCGGTCGGGGGCGAGAGCGTCATGAACGCTCAGCTCGACTGGTTGGTCGAATTCGCTGCCCAACCACACACCATGGTTCAAGTCGCCCCGTTCGCAATGGGAGAACTCCGGACCTTCAACCGTCCCGTGAACCTACTGACCCTTTCCGACCGATCAGTGGTCTCGTATGTGGAATCCCAGACCCAGGGACACCTGGACCGCGAGCCCACATCCGTGGTGCCGCTGCTCACGGACTACCATCAACTACAGGCTGAATCGCCCTCGCAGGCGGCATCCGTGGCCATGATCAAGCAGCGTCGAAAGGGCACCCCATGACGACCGAATCCCTCTTGTGGGTCAAGTCCAGCTACAGCGACAACGGTGGCACATGCGTCGAATGGGCCCCTTCGAACGCGCGCTCCACCGGCACAGTCCCCGTACGCGACTCCAAGCGCCCGAGCGGCCCCGTACTGACCGTCCCCGCCCACGCGTTCGCGTCCTTCGTCTCGGGCGTGAAGACCGGAGGGTTCGGCACCGTCTGAACGGCAACCGCCCCGCTCCGCACCCGAGTCGGGAGCCGAGCGGGGCGTCTGGCGTTCAGCGGTTCACAGCAGGAACCCTTCGGGGAACGGGTCGGACGGGTCCAGGAAGTACTGCGCGGTTCCGGTGATCCAGGCGCGGCCCGTGACCGTGGGGACGACGGCGGGGAGCGTGCCGACGGTGGTCTCCTCGACCAGCCGGCCGGTGAACGTGGTGCCGATGAAGGACTCGTTCACGAAGTCCGTGTCCAGCGGGAGTTCGCCCCGCGCGTGCAGCTGGGCCATCCGCGCGGAGGTCCCGGTGCCGCACGGTGACCGGTCGAACCAGCCGGGGTGGATGGCCATCGCGTGCCGGGAGTGGGCGGCGTCGGAGCCGGGTGCGATCAGCTGCACGTGCTTGAGCCCGTTGATGCCGGGGTCGAGTGGATGGACCGGGCGGTCCGTCTCGTTGACCGCGTCCATCAGGGCGAGCCCCGCCTCAAGCAGCTCGTCCTTGCGCGAGCGGTCGAACGGCAGCCCGAGATCGGCCAGTTGAACCATCGCGTAGAAGTTCCCGCCGTAGGCCAGGTCGTAGGTGACGGTGCCGAGGCCGGGCACCTTCGCCGTGAGCCCGAGCCCGGCGGAGAAGGCGGGGACGTTGGTCAGGGTGACGGAGGTGGCGGCGCCGTCCTCGACGCGGACATCGACGGAGACCAGCCCGGCCGGGGTGTCCAGCCGTACGGTGGTGACGGGTTCCGTGACCTCCACCATGCCGGTCTCGACCAGCACGGTGGCCACCCCGATCGTGCCGTGTCCGCACATCGGCAGACAGCCCGAGACCTCCATGAACAGGACACCGAAGTCGGCGTCGGGGCGGGTCGGCGGCTGGAGGACGGCTCCGCTCATGGCGGCATGGCCGCGCGGCTCGTACATCAGCAGGGTGCGCACCGCGTCGCGGTGCGCCATGAAGTAGTCGCGTCGCTCGGCCATGGTGGCGCCGGGAACGGTGCCGATCCCGCCGGTGATCACGCGGGTGGGCATGCCCTCGGTGTGCGAGTCGACGGCGTGGAATACGTGACGCGTGCGCAAGTCTCTCCCTCGGTCGTGCTGCCGGTCGTGCTGCCGGACCGCCGCGGCAGACGCTGTGCGCCGGGCGGGACGTGTGGATTCCGCGGGGCCGCCGTCAGTCCAGCCCCTCGGCCAGCGCCTTCTCCGTGGCGGCACGCACGGCGGCGGCGGACTCCGCGTCCAGGGGCAGCCGGGGCGGCCGGGTGGGGCCGCCATGGCGCCCGACGATGTCCATCGACGCCTTGATCGCCTGGACGAACTCCGGCTTGGAGTCCCACCGCAGCAGCGGATGGAGCCGCCGGTAGAGCGGCAGGGCGGTCTCCAGGTCCCCGGACACGGCGGCGCGGTACAGCGCTACGCAGCCGGCGGGCAGCATGTTGGGGCAGCCCGCGATCCAGCCGACCGCACCGGCCAGGGCTAGTTCCAGCAGTACGTCGTCGGCCCCCACCAGCAGGTCGAGTCCGGGGGCCTCCTCCGCGATCTCGTACGCCCTGCGCACGTCCCCGCTGAACTCCTTGACGGCCACGATGGAACCGTCCGTGTGGAGCTGCGCGAGCAGCCCCGGGGTCAGGTCGACCTTGGTGTCGTACGGGTTGTTGTACGCGACGACCGGCAGACCCGCCCCGGCGACCTCCGCGTAGTGCGCGCGGACCGCGGCGTCCTCGCACGGGTAGCCGTTGGGCGGCAGCAGCAGGACCGAGCCGGCGCCCGCCTCCGCCGCCCGGTCGGCGAGGCGGCGCGACTGGGCGCTGTCGTAGGCGGAGACCCCGGGCATCACCCTCTCCCCGCCCCCGGCGGCTTCGACCGCGACGCGCACCACCTGATCGCGCTCCTGCTCCGTGAGGGTCTGGTACTCCCCCAAAGAGCCGTTCGGCACCACGCCGTCGCAGCCGGCGGCCACCAGGTCGCGGACGTGGGCCGCGTAGGCGTCGAAGTCGATGGACCGGTCTTCGCGCAGCGTGAGCGGCGTGGCGACCATGACGCCGCGCCAAGGACTGTTGCGGGCAGTGGAGTTCGACGACATCTGGGCTCCCTCAGAGGTGTGGCATGACATGGACCGGCGAAGGGGACGGGGAAGGCCGCGCTCCCGGCGGCGCCCGGGAGGCGTGTGTGCCCCGGAAGGTCATTCGTCCTCGGGGCGGGCCGCGCGGGCGAGCGTGGCGAGCGGCACCGGGCAGGCCAGCGGACGGCGGTCCGGGGCTCCGGATTCGGCCTCGCAGCCCGCGAGTTCCCGGACCGGGAATCCGCAGGTCCGGCCCTGGCACCAGCCCATCCCGGCCCGGGTGAGGAGTTTGACCGTACGGCTGTCCCCGGCGCCGAGGTCGTCGACCGCCGCACGGATCGCGCCCGCGGTGACCTCCTCGCAGCGGCAGACCTCCGTGTCGGCGGCGAGCCACTCGGTCCAGCCGGGGCCGGGCCGGTGCACGGCGCCCATCAGCTCGGCGAACGCGCGCATCCGCCGCCGGGACCGGCGCAGCACGCTCATCCGGCGCGCGTCCCGGCCCCGGGTACCGCCCCTGGCATCCGCGGTCACCGCGAGGGCAGCCAACTCCCCCTCGGCCAGCGCCACGTGCACGCCGCCGATGCCGCCGGACTCGCCCGCGGCCCAGACGCCGGGCACGGTGGTGCACAGGTTCTCGTCGAGCACCAGGGCGGCCGACCCGTCGGCGCCGCACCGGGTCCCGCAGCCCAGGCCGACGGCCAGGTCGAGCTGGGGAACCAGTCCGTGACCCACGGCAAGGGTGTCGCAGTCGATCCGGCGCCCGGTCCCGGGGAGCGGGCGCCAGTCGCGGTCCAGGCGGCTGACGGTGACGCCCTCCACCCGGTCCGTTCCGTGCACGGCGGTGACCGCGTGGTGGGCCAGTACCCGAACCCGGTGGCCCGCCAGGGCCGCTGAATGCCGTATCCCCTCCCGGAGCCGGCCGGGGTCCGCGGCCAGCACGCGGGGAGCGCGTCCGTACGCCCCGTATCCGGCGGCCTCCACCAGTGCGGGCACCCGGGCGCCGGCCCGCGCCAGTGATACCGCGACGGCCTGGAGCAGCGGTCCGCTGCCCGCGACGACGACGCGCTGTCCCGGCAGCACCAGACCAGACTTGAGCATGGCCTGTGCCCCGGCCGCGCCGACGACTCCGGGCAGGGTCCAGCCGGGGAAGGGTAGTTGGCGCTCGTGGGAGCCGGTCGCGATGAGCAGCCGGCGGGCCCGGAGCGTGGCGGATCCCTCGCCGTCGGGGCCGGTGACGGCGTGCAGGGTCCAGTCCGCCCCGGTCCGCTCGACGGCCCACACCTGATGTCCAGCGAGGTGGCGGACGCGGCCCGTGTCCCGGTGCCGTCCGAGCCGGGCGGTCAGCCCGGCGAACCGCGCCCAGCCGTGGTGCAGCGCCTCGGGCCGGGTGGCGCGCAGGCCGGGGGCCGGGGAGCGGTAGTACTGGCCGCCGGGCGCGTCGGCCGCGTCGAGGAGGACCACGTCGAGTCCGCCGTCGGCGGCGGTG
The DNA here is from genome assembly GCF_044751215.1 of Streptomyces sp. NPDC088730. Taxonomy (NCBI): domain Bacteria; kingdom Bacillati; phylum Actinomycetota; class Actinomycetes; order Kitasatosporales; family Streptomycetaceae; genus Streptomyces; species Streptomyces sp. NPDC088730. Next base: position 188,867 of record NZ_JBIVLK010000005.1, on the reverse strand, counting down.
ACCGCGGCCGCCAGTCCGGCCGGACCGGCGCCCACCACGGCGAGTCCGGCGAAGTGCGGTACGGGGGACGAGGGTTCAGCGGCGGAGTCCGGCATGGCCGTCCCCTTCCTGGGTCGTGACCACGTCGCCGGGGCGGGCGGGCTGCAGACAGGCCCGCCTGCCGGGTACCCCGTTCACGGTGACCAGGCAGTCGAAGCAGGAGCCGATGCCGCAGAAGGCCCCCCGCGGCCGTCCGTTCACCCTGGTGGTGCGCCAGGTGAGGACGGAGTCCGCCCAGAGGACGGCAGCGATGCTCCGGCCGGGCAGGGCGTGGACCGGGCGGCCGTCGAAGGTGATCTCGAACCCCGGCCCCGGCTCTGCACCGACCGCGTCGGCCGGGGTACTGGCGGCGGTGCGTTTGCGGATACGTATCACCAGGGCTCCTGTCTCGGTGACCGGGCGGCCGGGCGGCCCTCGTGCGCGGTGTCGAAGGGGGTGCCGAACCGGTCGGGCCGGAACGGTTCGGGGTCGATGGCGGGCTCCTCGCCACGGATCGCCGCGACGACCAGTGCGGCCGTCGCGGGAGCCAGCCCGATCCCCGCGCCCTCGTGACCGCAGGCGTGGAAGAGGCCCGGCACCCGGCGGTCGGGGCCGATCGCCGGGAGGTGGTCCGGCAGATAGGGGCGGAAGCCGTGGTAGGCGCGCAGTACCCGGGCCTGCCCGAGCACCGGGAAGAGGGCGGCGGCCGCGGCGGCCAGCCGGCTGATCACCGGCACGGACAACGTGCGGTCGAAGCCGACCCGTTCACGGCTCGCGCCGATCAGTACGGGACCCGACGGGGTCCCCTCCACGACGGGTGAGGTCTGCAACGCGGCCGACCCGCTGGACACGTCGGAGACGTACTCCGCCGCGTACACCTTGTGCCTGATCAGCCGGGGCAGCGGCTCGGTCACCAGGACGAAGCCGCGTCTGGGCAGCATGGGCAGCTCGACCCCCGCCAGGGCGGCCAGTTCGCCGCCGCGGACGCCGGTGGCGTTGACCACCGCCGGGGCCGGCAGCTCGCCCCGGCCCGTCCGTACGCCGCGCACCGCGCCGGCCGGCCCGGTGAGCACGGCGGTGACCGCCTCCCCCAGCCGGACACGGGCCCCGGCCTCGCGCGCCGCACGCAGCAGGTGCGCGGCCGCCAGGGCCGGCTGGACCTGGGCGTCCTGCGGGTAGAGGACCCCGCCCGCGAGGCCGGGCGCGAGGTGCGGCTCCAGTCCGGGCAGCTCGTGCGGAGCGACGGCGTGGGTCCGTACCCCCGCCTCCGCCTGTCCGGCCGCTGTCGCGGTCAGGGTCGCCAGCGATGCTTCGTCCGCCGCGACCACCAGTCCGCCCTTCTGCTCGAACTCGATGGCGGGCGGCAGCACTTGGGCGAGTCCGCGCCAGAGGGAGGCGGAGTGCAGGGCGAGGGTCAGCTCGGGGCCCGGCGGCTTGTCGGAGACCAGGAGGTTCCCCTCCCCCGCCCCGGTGGTGCCACCGGCGACGGGTCCGCTGTCCACCACCGCGACCGCGAGTCCGGACCGGGCCGCGTAATAGGCACAGGCGGCGCCGACCACTCCGGCACCGACAACGACGACATCCAAGGGCTGTCTCGTGAACACGTCAGTAATATGTCACATTGCTTAAGGGGTGCCAAGAGGTCGTCACCGCCTTCGGGAAGGCCCTGCGGGGTTCGCCGAACGGCTCCGGCGCAGGCGCCCGGAAGCTCCTCGGATCCGAACCCGGAATGGGCCCAGGGCGTTCTCCATGGACCCACATGTCCTGGGGCCGTCGGATCAGCCGGTCAGAGCCTCGGTGATCTGGCGGCTGGTCTGCGCGGCGACCCGGGGACTGACGGCGGCGTAGGAGGTGTAGGCGTTCAGGCCGGTGGCCAGGGCCCAGCCGCGGCCCCGGGTCCAGGTGGCGTCGTCGGCGCCGAGCGTGGCACGGAAGACGGCCCGGCTCCCGGCGGACATCAGGGTGAAGGCGATAGTCAGGTCGCGGGCCGGGTCGCCGATGCCGAGCTCGCCGAAGTCGATGACCGCGCTGAGGCGGCCGGCGACGGTCAGCAGGTTGCCGGTGTGGAGGTCGCCGTGGAACCAGACCGGCGGACCGTCCCATCCGGGGGCGCTCAGCGCCGCATCCCACAACTCGGTCATGGCCGCGGCGTCGAACACACCGTCGACCTCCGCGATAGCGGCTCGCGTCGCGCGGTCCCGGTCGGTCAGCGGCCGGCCGGTGAGGTCCTCGCGAACGCCCTCGGCCGGGAAGTCCTCGGGAACGAATGCCTGAAGGGCGGCGAGGAACTCCGCCAGTTGGACGGCAGCCAGGGACGAGTCGGACAATCCCTCGGCGGTCGCCACATCGCCGTCCAGCCAGCGGGACACCGCCCACGGCCACGGATAGCCGAAGTCCGGCTCACCCACCCCCGCCGGTACCGGGACGGCCAACGGCAGGTGCGGGGCGAGCCTGGGGAGCCACTCGGACTCCTTCATGGCCTGTCCGATGGCACCCGCGTGGCGGGGCAGCCGGACGGACAGGCCCTCGCCCAGCCGGTAGATCACATGGTCCGAACCGGCCGGGTCGAGCAGCGTGAGAGGCAGCTCGGCCCACTGCGGGAACTGCGTATCGACCAGGCGCCTGGCCAGTGCGGCATCGATCGCGGGCCGGGGGTCCGCTGCTTTCCCGGCTGCCAAGAGCAACTCCCGTGTGGTGGGGCCCGCTCCGCGCGGCGGGCAGTCGGAGCCATCACAGTGCCTCGTGCACCCGCCTGTCGATCGGTTTCCCCGGCGGCGGCCGCGCCAACGAAGTCCGGCACGGCGTCCCGCTCGCAGTCGAACCCGGATCCGTGAGGACGTGCTGGAAAGCCGCAATGCCGTCCCAGCGCACCCTGCTTCCCCGTGCGGCGCCCGCCGCCTCGGGGATATCGTCCTGTTCGATCTCCGCGATGCCGGACAGGCTCGAAGCGCGATCGGGCGAGAGCCACTCCCCCATTGTCGTGCACCGCGGTCACGTCGTGGCCGAAGGCTGGTGGGCGCCGTACGCGGCCGACCGCCCGCACCTCCTCTACTCGCTGACCAAGTCGTTCACGTCGATCGCCGTGGGGCTCGCGATCGGCGACGGGCTGCTCTCGCCGGACGACCGCGGGCCGGGACGTGCTGCCCGACAGCCTCGCCGAAGCGTGGGAGAGCGCCCCGCTCGGCCGGCCGGTCGTCGCGGCCGGCGCCCGGCGGGGCAGCACCTACGTCGCCGATCTCTACGTCATCACCACCCCGCACCGCGTCCGGCCGGCCGTCGACGGCGACCTGGAGCACCCTGCCCCTGACCGGCCCCAGCCTGGAACTGCACGTGCGCTCGCCGCTGATGACACGCCCTGACGTTGCGCAGGACGGCGCTCCAGGATCTCCTCGACGCAGCGGACGGACGAGCGGATACAGACAGGACAGGTGCGGGTCTACGCGATGCCTGCGCATAGCAGCGTGGGGAGGACGACAACTGCCGGAATCCGGAAGTGACTCCGGCGGGCGTCGCGGGCGATCATGCACATCACCGGCGGTTGCGCACGCGCTCGCCGGTGCTCCGATCATCACTGCGTTCCGAAGGCAGGTCCACCCGTATGAGACTGACCCGTGCCGCTCTGGCCGTAGCGGCCACCGCCCTGACGCCGGCCCTCCTGCTGACCACTCCGGCCTTCGCCGCCGGTGCCTCCTCAGCGCCCGCCACCGTGACGGCGTCGGCAGCCACGGACGACCCCGGCACGCCCGTGGACGACATGTCCGAGGAAGAGCTCCGTATCGCGATCCTCCGCATCATGGCGGACGAGGACAGCGGCAAGGGGGTCGACCGGGAGGCGAACAAGGCCCTCAACGGCACGGTGGAGGACATGCGCGCCTTCCTGAAGACCGGCTACCGCCTCGCCCAGGCGGAAGACGACCGGGTCGCCATCGTCCGCCTCCTCGCCAACCCCGACAGCGGAAAGCGCGTCATCCGCGAAGTCAACGAACTCCTCAACAGCGACCCCACCCCGGAACAGCTCCGCGCCTGGCTCGAAACCGGCTACCGCCTCGCCCAGGCAGAGGACGACCGGGTCGCCGTCGCCCGCATACTCGCCGACCCGGACAGCAGCAGCGCGCTCCGGGCGGCGGCCGAGGCGGTCATCGACGGCACTCCGGAAGAGCTGCGGTACTTCCTGAAGTACGGCCAGTACGAGGTGGACGCGTAGGACACGGCCGGAGTGGCCGGAGCCCCGCGGGGCTCCGGCCACTTCGGCCACTCCGTGCGGACGGGGCGCGCCGGGCCGGAGGGCTCAGGGGCGGGGCACGTTGCGGAGGTTGGAGCGGGCCATCTGGACCATCCTGCCCACCCCGCCGTCCAGCACGATCTTGCTCGCCGAGAGCGCGAACCCGGTCACCATGTCCGCGCTGATCTTCGGCGGGATGGAGAGCGCGTTGGGGTCGGTGACGATGTCGACGAGCGCCGGGCCCTTGTGCTTGAACGCGTCCTTGAGGGCCCCTTCGAGCTGCTTGGGCTTCTCCACCCGTACGCCGTACGCGCCCGAGGCGCGCGCGATGGCCGCGAAGTCCGGGTTCTTGTTGGTCGTACCGAACGACGGCAGCCCCGCCACCAGCATCTCCAGTTCGACCATGCCCAGCGCGGAGTTGTTGAACAGTACGAGCTTCACCGGCAGGTCGTACTGGACGAGCGTCAGGAAGTCCCCCATCAGCATGGAGAATCCGCCGTCCCCGGACATCGAGACGACCTGGCGGTTCCGGTCCGTGAACTGGGCGCCGATGGCCTGCGGCAGCGCGTTGGCCATCGAGCCGTGGCTGAACGAACCGATCACCCTGCGCTTGCCGTTCGGTGTCAGATACCGGGCCGCCCAGACGTTGCACATACCGGTGTCGACGGTGAACACCGCGTCGTCGTCCGCGAGTTCGTCGAGAACCGAGGCCACGTACTCGGGATGGATCGGGACGTGCTTCTCGACCTTGCGGGTGTAGGCGCTGATCACGCCCTCCAGCGCGTCGGCGTGCTTCTTGAGCATCCGGTCGAGGAACTTGCGGTCCGACTTCGCCTTCACCCGCGGGGTCAGACAGCGCAGCGTCTCGCGGACGTCCCCCCAGACCGCCAGGTCGAGCTTGGAGCGGCGGCCCAGGTGCTCGGGGCGGACATCGACCTGGACGATCTTCACATCGGTGGGCAGGAAGGCGTTGTACGGGAAGTCCGTGCCGAGCAGGATCAGCAGATCGCACTCGTTGGTGGCCTCGTAGGCGGCGCCGTAGCCGAGCAGGCCGCTCATGCCGACGTCGAAGGGGTTGTCGTACTGGATCCACTCCTTGCCGCGCAGCGCGTGCCCGACGGGGGCCTTCACCCGTTCCGCGAACTCCATCACCTCCGCGTGCGCGCCCGCCGTGCCGCTGCCGCAGAACAGCGTCACCCGTTTGGCCTCGTCGACCATCCGGCAGAGCTTCTCGATCTCCGCGTCGCCGGGCCGCACGCTGGGCCGCGAGGTGACCAGGGCGTGCTCGATGGTCTTCTCCGGCGCGGCCTGCGAGGCGATGTCGCCCGGCATCGAGACGACGCTGACGCCGCCCTGGCCGATCGCGTGCTGGATGGCCGTCTGGAGCAGCCGCGGCATCTGCTGCGGATTGGAGATCATCTCGTTGTAGTGGCTGCACTCCTGGAAGAGCAGCTCCGGATGGGTCTCCTGGAAGTAGCCGAGTCCGATCTCGCTCGACGGGATGTGCGAGGCGAGCGCGAGCACGGGCGCCATGGAGCGGTGGGCGTCGTAGAGGCCGTTGATGAGGTGCAGGTTTCCCGGTCCGCACGAGCCTGCGCAGGCCGCCAGGGTGCCGGTGATCTGCGCCTCCGCGCCGGCGGCGAACGCGGCCGTCTCCTCGTGCCTGACCTGGATCCAGTCCATGTCCGCGTGCCGGCGGATGGCGTCGACGACCGGGTTGAGGCTGTCACCGACCACCCCGTAGAGGCGCTTGACCCCCGCGCGGGAGAGGACATCGACGAACTGCTCCGCCACGTTCTGCTTGGCCATGGGTGTGTGCTCCCTCTGCCTGTGCTCCGTGCACGTTCGGCTGTCCGGGACCCGGGGCGTGAAACCCCGGCCGGACGGGTTCTCCGGAGTCCATCAACCCATGGCCCGCGCGGTTACGCCTCCCAGACGCCGACGGCCGTGCGGTCGTCGGCGTATCCCTTGACCCTGAGCTGGGTGTCCGCGAGGAAGTCCGTCAGACCCGGCGCGGGGCCCGGTGCCCAGCGTCCGGCCAGTTCGGCGGCGAGCTCCGGCTCGTCGCGCAGCGGATCGGCCAGTCCGTTGCTGCACAGCAGCAGGGTGTCGCCCGGCCGGGCGACCGAGGCCCGGAACCGGAACGGCTCCGCGGGCGGCGGGACCGGGCTCTCGATGTACGGGGCCGGACCGGTGGCGATCCCCAGGTCCATGGTCAGCCGTTCACCGTCGGGCCCGCTTTCGGGCACGCTCTCGGGTGGCGTCGAGCCGAAGCCGACCACGCCCTCTCCGGTGAGTTCGCCGGAGTGCGGGACCACCGGTTCGAGGTCCTGCCAGCTGCCGTCGCGCAGCCGGAAGAGCCCGCCGCCGCCGATGCCGAAGAAGACCCGGGTGCGGCAGCCGGGGTCCGCGGAGAGCAGGAGGCAGCGCAGGCCCGCGGTGTACTCGTGCGGTTCGAGACCGAGTTCGGCGGCGCGGGCCCGGAGCCTGCCGTAGGTGCGGTCCGCCAGCCGGTGCAGGCCGGATTTCAGCTCGCCCCTGCGGCCCTCCCTTATGTCCTCAGAGAGCCGGGCATGGCTGCGGCCGACGGCCTCCGCTATCCAGCGGCAGGCGTCGGCGGCGGCCGGATGCGCGCCCTCTGCCGTGCGCGCGCCGCCCGCGACGGCGACCAGGACGAGGGCGTTCTCCGCGGTGCCGAAGCGCGCCGTGACCAGCGCGTCGCGCCGGGGCTCGCCCCGGAACCGTGCGGAGTCGCCGCGCACGGAGGCGGCCCGCAGGGTGTACGTGCCGTAGCGGGCGCCGTCGAGCACGGTGTCGGCGACGAGCGCGTGGATCTCGTGCGGGTCCGTGGCGGGCAGCGCGGTGGGCTCCGGGTCGTACGTGGGCGGCCTGGCGCCCACGTACGAGACGGGCCGGTGCGCCCCCGGCTCCTGCGGGTCCCGCGCCCCGGCGTCGGGGGCGGCCGGGGCCGGAACCGGGGCTGGGGCCTCCGCGTCCGCCGCCGGCCGTTCGTCCTCGTTGTTCCGCTCGACGACCGTCCGCCTGGGCAGCGGGGGCATCTCGTCGGCGGACGGCACCTCGGTGTCCCGGCCGGACGGCAGGCTCTGGGCGAGGCGGGGATCGGCGGCGGAGGACGGGGACTGCGGCGGCGGGAGCGGGAGCGACGCGACGACCGGCGGCGGAATCGGAGCCGCCGGTTCCGGTATGGGTGCCGGTTCCGGCACCGGTTCCGGCACCGGAACCGCGAACGTACGGGGCCCGGAGACTCCGGCCGGAGACTCCCAAGGAGCGCGCGGAGGCTGCTCCAGGGGTGGTGGCGGTGGCGGAACGGGCGGCGCGATACGCGGCTCGGGTATCGCGGCGGCAGCCACGTACGCCCCCCGGCCGTCAGGTCCCACGGCGTCCGACGCCGAGTCGAAGCGGTCGTCGAGACTGTCGGCCGCCTGGCTCGCCCCGGTGTCCGGGGCGGATTCGTCATACAGCCTGCGCCACCAGTCGTCCTCCTGGGCGGCGGGCCTCTCCCCCTGCTGACTCATGCCCATATTGTCCACCGCGGGGGCCCCGGCAAAACGGGTCAACCCGAAAATCTGCCCCGCGGCCCCCGGGAAAGAGGTCCGCCGGGCGGCCCCACCCCCCACGGGAAGGACGCCCGGCGGACCGGTCGGGTGATCCGGCGTCAGCGCACGGCGTAGGCGTCGGTCACGGTCTGCACGACGGAGTTGCCCTTGGCGTCCGTCAGTTCGGTCCGCAGGGTGACCGGCCTGCCGGCCGCGTCCGCGTGGTTCACGGTCGCGGTCCAGTGCCCGCCCCGCTGTGCGGTGGTGGCCCCGGTCCAGGTCTCGCCGCCGTCGTACGAGTACGAGACCTTGGCCGCGGTGACCTTGCCGGGTGTGTAGCCGGCATGGCCCGTGACGCTCAGTCCGATCTTCTGACCGTCCTTCGCCGCGAGGGTCTTCATCCCGTCCGCGGGCAGGTCATAGCCCGGGAAGAGCAGGGGGATGCCCTGCGAGTACACCTTCTCGTCCCGGTGCGAACGGAACTTCCAGGTGGTCTCGGTCGAGGTGGAGCGCTTCCACACGGCGGCGGGCTGCCCCGACTTCGCGGTCCGCATGGTGAGTTCGTACGCGGCGTCCTCCGCCGGGACGGTGAACACCCCGGACGGCCAGCCGGACTCACCGATCACCTTGCCACCGCTGCTGAGCCGCATATTGCCCATGTCACCGAAGGAGCCCTGGAGACCGCTGTGTTCGGTGTCGCTCCAGAAGCCCGGGGCGACGCCGATCAGGTTGTCCTGGCGTTCGGCGGCGAGCTGCTCCGCGCCCTGGCCGTCGCGGGGCGCGGACGGCACGACGACGCCCCGGTACCAGTCGGAGGAACGCTTCGAACCGGCCTGGTAGGACCGGAACCTGTCCATCATGAACTCGCCCCAGGGGAAGCTGGAGGAGAGTGCCTGCTGCCAGGTGGTGTCGCCGGTCGTGTAGTACTCGGTGCGCTTGCCCGGTGCGGCGACGGTGTCGAACGCGCCGACGGAGTAGCTCGCGCCGTAGGGCCGGGAGACGACCAGTGTGTCGACGAAGTCGGTCTTGACCCCCATCGATTCATAGGTGGACTCGACCGCGCCGAGCGACTTGTCCTTGACCTGGTAGGTGCGGTCCGAGGTGAGGTCGCCCGTCTCGGAGAAGGCCAGGTTGTAGACGAAGGGACTGACGGCGGTGGCCTTCCAGCTCAGCTTCACCGGTCCGGCGGCCAGCGCCTCGGTCAGGGCCTTCGCCTCGTCGGCCTGGATGCCGAGCGAGGGCAGGGGCGCCGAGCCGTATCCGACGGAGGGCCGCCAGGGGCCTGCTGACGGGCGGTGCGTGATGATCGCCACGGCACCGGCGGCCTTGGCGTAGCGCGCCTGGGTGAGGACGGTGCCTCCGTCCGGAACACCCACCAGGGCGATCTTGCCGGAGACTCCGGCGGCCTTCAGCTCCTCCGGGGTGCCGCTGCCGGCGTCGACGAGCGCGGCCCGGCCGGTGCCGTCGAGGTTGACGGAGCCGTCGGACGCGGTCGTGGGGTGGAGGGTGGCGCCGCCCACCACCGAGAGCTTCTCGATCTGCGGGGCGTACGCGCGCCAGAAGCTGTCGAACTCGAAGTCGCCGTCGGTGGCCTTGCCCCGGATGTCGGCCCGGTAGTCCTTGATGACGCTGCCGCCGGCGATGGATCCGGCGTGCAGCCAGGTGTCGTCCCAGCTGCGGCCGAAGGCGAGGGTGCCGCTGCGGGCCTCGCTGGCCCGGTCCCGGGTCTTCACCTGGACGCGGTGCGCCTTGCGGGCGTCGAGCACCAGGGTGGTGTCCTTGGTGACGTTCAGCTGCGGCCGGGCGAGGTAGCCGACGGACTTGGCGAGGGTGCCGGTGGCGTCCTCGGGGTCGGCGGAGACGATGAAGCTGGAGACGAAGTAGGCGCCGGGGCGCACCTGGTACACCTGGTCGGTGGAGCCGTCGTTGAACCGGCGCTCACCGCTCGCGGTGTCGGTCCCGATGACATCGAGGGACGACGAGCCGCCGGCGGCCTCGCCGTTGGTGTCGATCAGCTTGACGCGCAGGGTGACGGTCTCGGCGCCGACGTACAGCGAGAACGGGGTGGAGACCTTCACCCCGCCGGTGGCGGTGGCCAGGACCCGGCCGGTGACGTCGCCGTACTGGCTGTCCTGGAGTTTCGCGGTCGGGTCGAGCTTGAGCGGGACCTGGACCGTGGCCCCGGCCGGCACGGTGACGCTCTTCGCGCCGAGTGCGGCGACGGAGGACCCGACGGCGGAACCGTCGTTGCCGGTGACGCTCTGGAGCTTCAGTGCCAGCTTGACCGGCTTGCTGCCCGAGTTGGTGTACGGGATCTGGACGGTGCTGCGGTCGCTCTTGTCCTGGGGCCAGTTGAAGGTGCCGCCCTGGACGGCGGACGCGCCGGTCACGGTCGTGTCGATGGCCGCCTTGACGTCGAGCCGGCCTCCGCCGGTCTCGCGTACGTCACCGGGGATGCCGCTCTTCGCGGACGACACGAGTGCCGCCTTGACCTGCTGTGCCGTCCACTCCGGGTGGCGTTCCCCGACGATGGCGGCGGCGCCCGCGACATGCGGGGTGGCCATCGAGGTACCGGACATCGACTGGTAGGCGTAGATCCCCCGGCCGCCCGCCGCGGCCGCCGAGATCCCGACACCCGGAGCGGCGATCTCGGGCTTGAGGGTGTGCGCTCCGATGGCGGGGCCGCGGCTGGAGAACTGCGCGGTGGAGTCGTCCCGGTCGACCGCGCCGACGGTCAGCACGCTCGGCGCGCAGCCGGGTGAGGAGACGGTGTTGAGGGCGGGGCCCGCGTTGCCGGCCGCGATGACGAACAGGGTGTCCTTGCTCTTGCCGAGCTCCTCGGCGGCCATGCTCATCGGGTCGGTGCAGTCGGTCGGTGTCGCGCTGCCCAGGCTCATGGAGACGACGTCGGCCTTCTGGTCGACGGCCCACTGCATGCCCGCGATGATCCAGGAGGAGTCGCCGGAGCCGCTGTCGTTGAGGACCTTGCCGACGAGCAGGTCCGCGCCGGGGGCGACGCCCTTCTGCTTGCCGTCGCTGGCCGCGCCCGAGCCGCCGACGGTGGAGAGGGTGTGGGTGCCGTGGCCCTGGCGGTCGTCCGTGGTGTCGGAGTCGGTGAAGTTCTCCGAGGCGGTGATCCGGCCCTTGAGGTCCGGGTGTCCGGCGTCGGCGCCGGTGTCCAGGACGGCGACCTTGGTGCCCTTGCCGTCGTATCCGGCGGCCCAGGCGAGGTCGGCGCGGATCTGCTTGGTGGACCGGTCGAGGCTGGCCTCGACCTTGCGGTCCAGCCAGAGCTTCTTCAGTCCGGCGGCGGAACGGGACCGGGCTCCGGTGACGTCGGCCCAGAACCCGGCCGCCTTCTCCTTGTCCGCCTTGAGCGCCACGCCGTCGATGACCGGGAGGGCGATGCCGCGTGCGGCGCCGCGCGGGGTGGCGGGGGCGCTGCGGGCGGTGTCCCCCGTGTAGGTGGCGATGAGCGGTACGGAGTCCGTGTGCGCGTCGTCGTAGCCCTGCCGGATCAGCCCGGTGACGTTGAAGAGTTCCTCGTCCACCGTGCCGGCGGCGAGCGCCTTGGCCGCGCTGTCCGGGTAGACGTAGAGGTCCTTGCCGGAGCGGCGGGTCTGCACGAGGGGGACGGTGCCGTCCGCGCGGGCCGCTGCGGTGGCCGTGGCGTTTCCCGAACTGTCCGTGCTCACCAGCACCTTGTCGCCGGTGACCAGGGTGACGGTGACCGGCTTGTCCGCCTGGGCGGCTGCCGCCGCGCTGCCGGTGAGTGGTCTCTTCGTGGCCGCGTCGTCCTGTGGCGCTGCCACGGACGGCGCGATCACCGTGACGGCCAGGACGGCGGCGGTGGCCGCCCCCAGTGCCGTACGCGATATCGGACGCATCGCTCTCCCCAAGTGATACCGGAACAGGCAGCACAAAGCGCCCTATTCCGGAAGTTGTTGGTGCTGCGGTGGCGCCACATTGGCAGAGGGGCGGGCGGTACAGGGATGATGTGACGAGGCGGGTTTACGCCGTGGCCGCTTTCCGCCAAGGCCGGTCGCCCGCGAAGCACGACATGACACGGAAGTACTGCGTCCGGGGAGGGGTCCGGGGATGCTGGGAGCCATAGGACTCGACGAGATACAGGAGTCGGCCTACCGCGCGCTGGTGGCGCTGGGGGCCGCGGAGGTCCCCGATCTCGCGCACCGGCTGGCCCTTCCGGAACCGGAGACCGAGCGGGCGCTGCGCCGGCTGGAGCAGCACGGCCTGGCCGCCCAGTCCTCCGCGCGTACCGGGCGGTGGGTGGCGGCGCCGCCGGGCGTCGCGCTGGGTGCGCTGCTGACGCAGCAGCGCCATGAGCTGGAGCAGGCGGAACTGGCGGCGGCGCTGCTGGCGGAGGAGTACCGGGCGGACGCCGCCGAACCCGCCGTCCACGACCTGGTGGAGGTGGTCACGGGCGCGAGCGCGGTGGCGCACCGGTTCCATCAGCTCCAGCTGGGGGCGACGAGCGAGGTGTGCGCCCTGGTCACCGGGAAGCCGATCGCGGTCAGCGGTCTCGACAACGAGTCGGAGGAACGCGCCGTCACCCGGGGGGTGACGTTCCGGGTGGTCGTCGAGCGCGAGGTGCTCGCACTGCCGTCGGGCATCCTGGAACTGTCGGCGGCGCTGAGCCGTGACGAGCACTGCCGGGTGGTGGACCGGGTGCCGACGAAACTGGTCGTCGCCGACGGCGCTCTGGCGATGGTGCCGCTGACCGGTCGCGGCGCGGAGCCGGCGGCCCTGGTCGTGCACGCCTCCGGGCTGCTGGAGTCACTGATGGGGCTGTTCGAGGCGGTGTGGCGCGAGGCGATGCCGCTGCGGCTCGGTGAGAGCGGTCTGCTGCGGGAGGAGACGACCGGGCCGGATCCGACGGATCTGGAGGTCCTGTCGCTGCTGCTGGCCGGGCTGACCGACGCCAGTGTCGCGAAACAGCTGGAGCTGGGGCTGCGGACCGTGCAGCGCCGGGTCAAGGGACTGATGGAGCTCACCGGGGTGTCGACCCGGCTGCAGCTGGGCTGGCACGCCTACGAGCGGGGCTGGGTCTCCCGCGAGCCGCGCCCCTGACCCCACCGTCCGCCGAGCCGCGCCGACGGGGCCCGCGCCGGGACCGACGACGGGCGGGAGCGGCCGGACTCCGGCAGGCTGGTCAGATGAGTGTGTGGCAGCTCGTCGCCGTCGGCCTGGTCATGCTGCTCGGCCTGATCGGTGTACTGCTGCCCGGTGTGCCCGGCCAGGCGATCGTCTGGGCCGCGGTGCTGTGGTGGGCGCTGGCGGACAACACCCCGGCGGCGCTGGGTGTGCTGATCGGCGCCACCGCCCTCCTCCTGCTGAACCAGGCGCTGAAGCCGCTGCTGCCGCCACGCCGCCCGCGAGAGTCGGGGGCGCCGCGCAGGACGCTGCTGCTGGGCGGGATCGGCGCCATCGCCGGGTTCTTCGTCGTCCCGGTGGTGGGCGCGATCGCCGGGTACGTGGGCGTGATCTACGGGGCGGAGCGGATGCGGCTGGGCAGCCGGGGAGCGGGCTGGGCCTCGGTCCGCTCGGTGATGCGGGCCACCGGCTACTCCGTACTGGTCGAGCTTTTCGCCTGTCTGCTGGTGACCGGGGCGTGGCTCGGCGTACTGATCCGGCACTGACGTGACCCGGTAGGTGCCCGAGTCTTCGGCATCACGCCTTCCGCATCACGCCTCTGCATCACGTATTCGGCGCCCGATCACATGGATAGAAACACATCGGATCTCTCGCACCCTATTGACGCTCCGATGGCTCAAGTCTACCTTCCGTGAGGACATAGCTCGGATGAATTACTGCGCCCGCCTGCGTACGAATCGCCAGGAGATGCCTTGCCCACAGCACCGGACCCCGCCGCCCCCACCCGCACCGGTTCCCCGTCGCCCGCGCCCTCCCGCAGAACCGTTCTCGCCACCGGGACCGCGCTCGGCGGCGCCCTCGTGGTGGGCGGCGCGGCCGTCCCCGCCCAGGCCGCCGCCCCGGCAGCGGAAGCCGCCGTCCCGGTCGCGGTGCACTCCCCCGCCGACAGCTGGAACACCGTCCTGGACGACGCGGACCTGCACTGGCGGAAGCTGCCGAAGACCTGGTACGAGGGCCCCTACCTGGGCAACGGCCGGCTCGGCTCCGGCATCTACGCGGAGCCCGGCGCCGAGACCACCGCGATCCGGTTCAACGTCCAGCACTCCGAGGTCCAGGACCACCGCCCCGAGTACGGCTCGCTGTTCGGCCTCGCCCGGCTCCCGATCGGCCACTTCACCCTGGAACCGGCCGGCACCATCACCGGGATCGACTGGCGGATGCGGCTGCGCACGGCCGAACTCCAGGGCACCGTCACCACCACCGCCGGCACCCTCGCGCTCCGCGCCTTCGTCCAGTCCACCGGTGACGTCCTGGCCGTCGAGGTGACCCCGAGCGCCGGCGAGAAGGACTTCCGCTGGGTCTTCCACCCGGCCGAGGCGATCAGCCCCCGGGCCGCGTTCAAGCCGCTGCCCGACGGCTACACGGGCAACCCCCCGGCCGTCGTCGAGAAGCACGGCGCCGCCTCCGCGGCCGTGCAGTCGCTGCTGAGCGGCGGGCAGCACGTCACCGCGTGGCGCGAGCGGACCCGGGGCAAGGCCCGCACGCTGTACGCGACCGTCGCGCACTCCTACCCGAAGAACACCGCCCGCGACCGCGCGCTGCGCACCCTCACGGTCGCCTCGGCCCTCCCGTACACCCTGCTGTCGGTGCCGCACCGCGTCTGGTGGGACCGCTTCTACCGGCAGAGCTTCCTGTCGCTGCCCGACGCCCGGCTCCAGCGGTTCTACTGGATCCAGCTCTACAAGACGGCCTCGGCCGCCCGCAAGGACGCGCCCGTGATGGCCACCTCCGGCCCCTGGCTGGAGCCGACACCCTGGCCCAACACCTGGTGGAACCTCAACGTCCAGCTGGAGTACTGGCTGATCCACGGCTCCAACCACCTGGAGCTGGACGCCGTCACCCGGGCCCTGAGCGAGTTCCGCGACCAGCTCTCCCGCGAGGTCGCCGCCCCCTACCGGGCCGATTCGGCGGGCATCCCCCGCACCACCGACCCGCAACTGGTCAACGGCGCGGCCGTGGCCGACGGCGGGTACGGCGTCGGCATCCCCGGCCAGGACCCGCCCACCCCCGAGGTCGGCAACCTGACCTGGGCCCTGCACAACGTCTGGCTCTCCTACCGGCACACCATGGACCGCTCGATCCTGCGGGACACCCTGTTCCCGCTGCTGCGCAAGGCGGTCAACTACTACCTGCACTTCCTCGCCCCGGGCCCGGACGGCAAGCTGCACCTGCCGGCGACCTTCTCCCCGGAGTACGGCGTCAACGCACCCGACTGCAACTACGACCTGATGCTGCTGCGCTGGGGCTGCCGCACCCTGCTCGACTCGGCCCGGGAACTGGGCGTCCGCGACCCGCTCAGCGCCCGCTGGGAAGAGGTCCTGGCCCGGCTCGCCCCGTACCCGGTGGACGAGAACGGCTTCATGATCGGCGCCGGGGTGCCCTTCGCGATGTCCCACCGCCACTACTCGCACATGCTCGCCGTCTACCCGCTGTACGAGATCGACGGCTCCACCGACGCCGAGCGCGCCCTGATCGAGAAGTCCCTCGCCCACTGGGTCGGCTTCGAGGGCGCGCTGCAGGGCTACACCTTCACCGGCGCGGCCTCCATGTCGGCGCTGCTCGGCAAGGGCGAGGACGCCCTGAAGTACCTGGGCGAGCTGATGAGCCGGTTCATCCAGGCCAACACCATGTACAAGGAGTCGGGACCGGTCATCGAGACCCCGCTGTCGGCCGCCCAGTCGCTGCACGACATGGTCTGCCAGTCCTGGGGCGACACGATCAGGGTCTTCCCCGCCCTGCCCGCCGCCTGGCAGGAGCTGACCGTGCACGACTTCCGTACCCAGGGCGCCTTCCTGCTCAGCGCGGTACGGGAAGGGGGCCGGACCCGCTGGGTGCGCCTCACGAGCGAGGCGGGCGCGCCCTGCGTCGTACGGCACGGCATCGAGGGCCCGGTCGAGGTCCGCGACGGACGCGGGCACCGGCTGGAGTACGAGCGGCTGGCCGACGGATCGGTCCGCATCCCGCTCCGCAAGGGCGATTCGGCGCTGATCACCGCGGCGGGTGACCGGCCGGACCTCACCGTCCGGCCGGTCACCGCGAACGCACCGGCACCCAGCTGGGGCCTGCCCGCCTGAGGCTCAGCCGGACACCCGGCCCGTGGACCGCGCGTGGCGCACCCCGTAGGAACGCCACGGCCGCCACCGCTCCGAGCCGGGTGTCCCGTACGGGTCGACGTCCGGGTCTCCCAGCGCGCGCATCCGGATCAGGGCCGCGGTCGCCGGTCCGACGCCCGGCAGCCGCGAAAGGGCCTGCTCGGCCTCGTCCCGGTCGGCGCCCGCGTCCAGCCGTACGCCGCCGTCGGCCAGCGCCGCGGCCAGCGCCCGCAGCTCAGGACCGGGCGCCGAACCGGCCAGCACGCCCGGTTCGGGGAACACATGGGTGAGCCCGCCGCAGGGCACGTCCAGCCGCTTCCCGTACGTCTCCACGAGCTCCGCCGCGGCCGCGGGACCGACCAGGGCCCGCACGGCGAACTCCTCGGGGTCCGCCGCGCCCGGCGAGCGCAGACCGGGGCGGGCGGCGACCTTCGGGGCGAGCAGCGGATCGGCCGCGAGCAGTTCGTCCACGGCGTACGGATCGGCGTCCAGGTCGAACAGCCGGCGCAGCCGCTGCACCGCCGTGGTCAGGTCGCGCAGGTCGGTGAGGTGGATGCGGGCATCCAGCCAGCTCCCGGCGGACCGCTCGTCCACGGCGGCGATGCCGGTGCCGTAGGGAAGGCGCAGGGTGCGGCGGTAGGTGCGGCCGCCGGGCTCGCCGCTGACCTCCTCGATCCGGGCGACCGTCCCGTCGGCGAGCAGGTCGAAGACCTCTCGGGCGGCGTAGGGCCCCCGGTGCGCGAGCCGGAGCGGGATTCCGGTGGTGCGCGCCTCCCTGACCGAGGCGCCCAGTCCGGTGCCCGCCTCCGCGCGCAGTTCGCTGGGGGTGCGGGCGTAGATCTGCCGGATCGTGTCGTTGAACTGTCGCACGCTCGCGAAACCGGCGGCGAAGACGATCTCGGTGACGGGCAGGGCCGTGGTCTGGAGCAGCACCCTGGCCGTGTGCGCGCGCTGGGCGCGCGCCAGGGCCACCGGACCGGCGCCCAGCTCCGCGTTGAGCTGCCGCTGCACCTGGCGCGAGCTGTAGCCGAGCCGGCCGGCCAGACCGGGGACGCCCTCCCGGTCCACCACGCCGTCGCCGATCATCCGCATGGCGCGGCCGACCACATCGGCCCGGACGTTCCAGTCGGCGGAGCCCGGAACGGCGTCCGGGCGGCAGCGCCTGCACGCCCGGAAGCCGTTGCCCTGGGCGGCGGCCGCGGTCGGGTAGAAGCGGACGTTCTTCCGCTTGGGGGTGACGGCGGGGCAGCTCGGCCGGCAGTAGATGCCGGTCGTCTCGACGGCGAAGAAGAACTCCCCGTCGAAACGCGCGTCGCGGCTGCTCACCGCCTCGTACCTGGTCTCTTCGTCCATCACACCGTCCAGTGTGCGGCACCGCGCACCGCCGCACTCGCGGTTTTCGGACGTCGACCAGGCCCCCGGCTACCGGACCAGGCCGCGCTTCGCCGCCATGGCGGCCCGGCCCTCCGCGCCCTTGCGCTTCCAGTCGCGCCGGATCTCGTTGCGGACCCGGGCGTCGGTCTTGGCGACGATGCGCTGGTTCTCGCGCAGCAGCTTGCGGTAGCTGTCCATGCGCCGCTCGGGCAGCGATCCGTCCGCGAGCGCCGCCAGCACCGCACAGCCCGGTTCGGCCTCGTGGGCGCAGTCGTGGAACCGGCACCGCTCGGCCAGCGCCTCGATCTCGGAGAAGACCTGGCCGACACCGCTCTCCGCGTCCCACAGGCCGACCCCGCGCAGCCCGGGGGTGTCGATGAGCACACCGCCGGAGGGCAGCACCAGGAGGTTGCGGGTCGTGGTGGTGTGCCGGCCCTTGCCGTCGATGTCGCGGGTGGCCCGCACCTCCATCTCGTCGTGCCCGAGCAGGGTGTTGGCGAGGGTGGACTTGCCCGCGCCGGAGGCCCCGAGCAGCACGCTCGTACCGCCGGAGACGATCGCGGCGAACACGTCGACGCCCTCGCCGGTGGCGGAGCTGACGGGCAGCACCTGAACCCCCGGGGCGAGGCGCTCGACGTCCTGGACGAGGTGGGACAGCGTGGCGGCGTCCGGGACCAGGTCGGCCTTGGTGAGGACGACGACGGTCTCGGCCGTCCTCTCGCCGGCGGCTGCCCCGTCACGCAGCAGCGCGTCGCCGGCGGTGCTGGACATGGCGAGGGCCAGGAACCGTTCGACCCGCCCCAGGTCGAGCTCCACCGCCAGTGAGACGCAGATGGCGATGTGGTCGACGTTGGTGGCGAGCACCTGTCCCTCGGAGCGCTTGGACGAGGTGGAACGGACGAACGCCGTGCGCCGGGGCAGCAGCGTACGGACGAACTGCGGGTCGCCCTCGGGGTCGACTGCGGCCCAGTCACCCGTGCAGACGATCCGCATCGGGTCGCGGGGCACGACGAACGCGGTGTCGGCGCGGACGGTGCCCAGGGTGGTGACGATGTCGCACTGCCCTCGGTCCACCCGCACCACGCGGCCGGGCAGCAGCCCCTGTGCCGCGTAGGGGGCGAACTCGGCCGCCCAGTCGTCGTCCCAGCCGTAGGCGGTCAGCGGGTGCGAGGGAGAGGAGGAGAAGGAAGAAGAGGAGATCGGGAGAGACAAGGGAAACCCTTCACAGGGTGGCCCCGGCACTGCGCACGGCGGCGCAGAAGTCGAAGAAGGTCAGCCGGCGGCCACGGGGGTGGGACAGATGCACTTCGGCTTGTGGGCAGCGCCCACCGCAATGACAGTCATCAATGTCCTCACCTCCTGGTTCACGCACGGTCCTGGACCTGCGGTCTCGCCCGCCGTCCGTAACACCGTGAACGATAGCGCGGGGCGGTCGGGGGACGTCAACCGAATTAGCGTGGCGTTCCGTCCCGGCGTTCGGCACCGGGCACTCCGGAGCGACGTGGTCCGGGCCCGGGAGCACCGATATCCTCAACTATCCCTCGATCGAGTGATACGCATGGGGATCGACCGGTCACAGCCGGTTAGGGTGCCGGACATGACCTCCCCCCAGACAGCCACCGGCACCTTCACCCAGGCCCAGTTGGGCACCCTCACCCTGATCGGCTGGAGCGGCGAACATCCCCACAACGGACGGGAAGTCGCCTTCCTGCTCGGGTACTCGCTCGGCGACGGATCGGACGGCCCGGCGGCCGGCGAGAGCGCCATGCGCATCGCGCTGGAGCGCAGCGGACTGCACATCGGCGGCGCCCCGGTGCGCGCCGACGAGACACCCGGGCTCCCGGTAAAGCTCCTCGTCCAGGCGGGGCAGGCCGTTCTGACACTGCCTCACTTCACCGCCCAGTACCCGGCCCGGCCGGAGTGGCTGGCGGCCGCCCAGGAACAGGGCGAGGTACAGGCGATGTTCGCCACCCGCCCCTGGCCGCAGGGTGCGCCGGGCAACCCGGTGACCGAGGACTCGCTGCGGTCCTTCGCCGGGGACCCGGAGGTCATCGCCACCTCCGCGCACTGCGTGCTGCCGGTACGCAGCCTGGGCTGACCTCCCCGGACACGAGGGATGCCCACCACCCCACGGAGGGTGGTGGGCATCCCGCGTTCCAGGTGTCCCGCCGACGCGTCACGGGCGGCCCGGGACTCCCCGGACCTCCCGTGGCACGTGTGTCCGGCGTCAGCGGTTGGCGGCGCCGTTCCCGGAGAGGACCGGGATGCCGTTCACCAGGTGCGACAGGGGCTCGTCGCCCTTGGCCTGGACGGAGTTGTCGGCGCACTGCTGGTTCTGCGGGTTGGACAGGACCTGGACGTCCTGGACCGCGATCGGCACGAGGCCGATCAGCGAACCGACGTTGGCCTTGATCGGCGCGCCGACGCACAGGTCGTTCAGCGTGCCCTGGATGAGCTGGGCCTGCGGGCTGCCGTCGCCCCGGGTCACGCTGTTGCCGTAGGAGGACTTTGCGCCGTTGCCGTTGACCGACGTCGTGCCCTGGTCGTTACCGATCGCCATGGCCGCGGGGGCCATCGCGGCGGACAGGCCGACCATGGACACGGCTACGGCCGCGCCGGCCATCATCTTCTTCATCACACTTCACCTTTCGGAACGCCCCGTTCTGGGACGTACTGATCAACCGCGTACAGCCCCGACAGTTGCGCAGTACCACTCAAATGGGTTCGATCCCGCGTAAGTTCGACACCTGCTCGTCAACCCGGGAAGTCCTCGCCCGAGGTGCGCGCCGCAGGCACCAGCCCTGCGGTGCGGGGCGAATCGGGCTTCACGGGCTCCGGATCACCTCGGGTCGCCTGCCATTCGGCGAGGAGACGGTCGTAGATCGGTGTGACGCCTTCCGCGGGGCGGCGGTCCTGGGGGCTCCTGCTGTCGTACTGGTCCATGAGGGGGCCATACCCGGTACGACGGAAAGCGCCCGCTGCCACTACGGCAACCGGCCCAGCGGACCCGCCCTTCCGGGGCCGTCGCGGGGCGCGTCCCGGAGGAAACGCCATGGGGCCGACGCGTCCGTGTGGACGGGCCGGCCCCATGGGTACGACGGGTGGGACTAGTTGTTGCCGGCACCGTTGCCGGACAGGATCGGGATGCTGTCCAGGATGTGCGACAGCGCCTCGTCGCCCTTCGCCTGGGTGGAGTTCTCGGTGCACTGCTGGTTCTGCGGCGAGGACAGGACGTTGAGGTCCTGGACCGAGATCGGTACGACGCCGAGCAGCGAACCGGCGTTGACCTTGGCGGGCAGCGCGATGCAGGGCTTGTTGAGCGAGCCCTGGATGAGCGCGAACTGCGGGCTCCAGTCGCCGTGCGTGGCGGAGTTGCCGTACGACTGCATGGCACCGTTGCCGTTGACCGAGGTGGTGCCCTGGTCGTTGCCGATCGCCATGGCCGAGGGGGCCACCGCGGCGGAGACGCCGACGATGGAGGCGGCGACGGCCGCCGAGGCCATAATCTTCTTGATCATTGACTAGCCCTTCTGGGTTTTTCTGTTGCCCGCTGACCTGAGCGCTCTGATCAACTCGCGGCCGCGGGAATGGTTGTGGGACTTCACTCGAACGGTGCTTCCGCCCTCCGTCCGTTCACGGGAGGCAGGGCACCGGAGTGGTGTGGAACGCTTCGGATCGGCAACCGCCGCCCCGGCAGTGGTCAGCCGCCGAGCGGGAGACCACCGATGAGCGGGGCGGCACCCTTGGCCGCACCGGTGGCCTGGCCGGCGAGCTTTGTGACGGTGCCGTCCTTCTGGAGCTTGCTGGTGGCACCGTCGACGGTGTCGACGATCGGGTCGACGGCCTGCGGGGCCGCGGCCACCACCTGGTTGATCCCGCCGTCGAGGCTGAAGTTCGGAGCCGTCGCGGTGGTAACGGCGAAGGCGGGAGCAGCCGTTCCGAGAGCGACCACGGAGCCGGCAACGAACGCGGCGGTCTTCGCGTACTTCACTTTCAGGTTCCCTTCTGCAGCGGCAGCTGTTTCGGTCGCGTCCCCGCGCCGCACCAGCCCTCTTTAGCTGTGACTTCTGCCGCTTTCCCCATGGCTAACGACCCGACCGCGAGCGGGCAACTGGCGGTTTTCGGCTTTTCTCGGATCGAGTCGCCGGGCCACTCGATCGATTGCATGACTATTCACTGAATCGAGTGTGACCGCGGGACAGCGGAGGCATTTCGATGGTCAACTGTCGGTGCTCCGTCCCGCGCGCCCGCCCGGATGTAAGCCCCCAGCCGCCGGCGCACCGCGCCCCGGGCCGGTGGAAACGGCGCAGGCCTTTTCACCGTGTCCGGGCAGGGCCGCGAACTCCCGGGACGGAGAGTGCGGGAAAGAGGAAAGCCCCGGATCGCAGGAGATGCGATCCGGGGCAGACCGGTGCCGAGACCGGCTCAGCGGTACAACGATCAGGCGTTGACGCAGGTGTTGCCGAAGGACGGGTTCAGCAGACCGATGACGTTCACGGTGTTGCCGCACAGGTTGATCGGCACGTGAACCGGGATCTGAACGACGTTGCCCGACAGAACGCCCGGGGAGCCCACGGCCGCACCCTCGGCGCCCGAGTCGGCGAAGGCCGGGGTGGCCGCACCGATCGCCATGAGGGTTCCGGCGGCAACGGCGGCAATCTTGGTGTACTTCACTTTCAACCCTTTCTTTGACGGAGTCCGGAGCGGCAACGAATTTCGTGCCGCACGAGCGCGGGTTCTGGCCACTCGTAACTCCGCCGCTGTAATTCGTAACGATTTAAGACGGTAAGCGAAACTCTTCTGGCCGAAGATTCCTCAAAGTCCGCCCGAATGACGCAGTTCCGGTCACGCGACATCGCTGTCGCGGTCAGTGGACCGCTCACGGACGAGCTCCTGGAGGGCAGCAGCAGGCCCCGGGCCGCACGGGGAGGACGCCGGCGGCCCGGGGCCTGTGCACAGCTGGATCAGCGGTTGCCGGCACCGTTGCCGGAGAGCACCGGGATGTCGTCCAGGATGTGCGACAGCGCCTCGTCGCCCTTGGCCTGGGTGGAGTTCTCGGTGCACTGCTGGTTCTGCGGCGACGACAGGACGTTGACGTCCTGGACCGCGATCGGGACGAGGCCGATCAGCGAACCGACGTTCGCCTTGAGCGGCAGGCCGACGCAGGGCTTGTTCAGCGAGCCCTGGACCAGGCCGAACTGGGGGCTGCCGTCGCCGTGGGTCTCGGCGTTGCCGAACGACTGCGAGGCGCCGTTCCCGTTGACCGACGTGGTGCCGCCGTCGTTGCCGATGGCCATCGCCTGCGCGGCGCCGAGACCGAGGATGGAGGCGGCAACGGCACCCGTAGCCAGAACCTTCTTGATCACGATGAACCCTTCTCGTACTGGATACCCCGTACCGGAGCGCACTGACCAACTCGCTTCCGGACGTTTGGTTATGTCCATTCACTCGAATGCCGGGGATCAGCGGACATCCGTACGAATGAGGCTGGTGAATCCGCCGCACATTCGGTAATCGCACGTTTCGATTCAAGTATCAACTTCCTTTGCGCCGAACGGCGTGCAGTGCGGTCCGATGACTCGAATCCAGAAAGCGAACACCCATCCGTAGGCCGTCCGGGTGGTCACATTATTCTCACGGATTCCACGTTTCCCGATCACCCGTGCGTCGTTATGGGTGGAGTCAAGCCCGCCCGACGGGACGCTCACCCAGCAGTACTGGCATACCCGAGGGTTGCTGCACCGGCTGATGAATGAACTGCGGGCACTGCGCCCGCGCGAAATGTCCTAAGAGAGGGCACCCATGCGAAAAGCCTTGAGTAAAAGCGTGCTCGTCATGGCGGCGGCGTCAGGCATCCTGACCGCGTCCGGCGGCTACGCGTTCGCGGACGCCTCGGCCGATGGCGCCGCCATCGGTTCACCCGGCGTCGGTTCGGGCAACACCGTGCAGGTCCCGGTGCACGTGCCCGTCAACGTCTGCGGCAACACGGTCGACGTGGTCGGCCTGCTGAACCCGGCGTTCGGCAACCACTGCGAGAACAAGGGCGGCGGATCGGGCAGCGGCCACGCCCAGGGCGCGAGCGCCGACGGCGTCGCGGCCAACTCCCCCGGCGTGCTGTCGGGCAACCTGATCCAGGCCCCGGTCGACGTCCCGGTCAACGCCTGCGGCAACACGGTCGACGTGGTCGGCCTGCTGAACCCGGCGTTCGGCAACCACTGCGAGAACGACGAGGGCGGGCGGGAGACCCCGAAGCCTCCGACGCACCCCAAGCCCCCGACCCACCACAAGCCGCCGACGCACCACCAGCCGCCGAAGCCCCCGACCACGGGCCACCACCACCATCACCACCACGGCGACTGCCCTCCCGGCCACCACCACAACCCGCCGGCCCCGCCCACGCACAACCCGCCGCACCACCCCCCGCACCACAACCCGCCCACGCACAACCCGCCGCACCACAACCCCCCGACCCACAACCCGCCCACCCACAACCCGCCGACGCACAACCCGCCGACGCACACCTGGCACCCCCACAAGCCGACGCACCACCACAAGCCGCCGCAGATGGCGCACACCGGTGCGAACAGCAACCTGGGTATCGCCGGTGGCGCCAGCGCCGCGATGGTGCTCGGTGGCGGGCTGCTGATGCGCCGCAGCCGCAAGTCGCAGGGCTGAGCCGAGCCTGCCGCTGAGCGATAGCGACAGCCCTGGAGGCCCGGTCGGACAGCGTGCGCTGTCCGACCGGGCCTCCGACGTGTGCCCGACGGCACGGACCTCAGACGGTGGAGAGCCCCGCGCGCTCCAGGTATCCGGCGATCGTCGCCGTCTCCTGCGCGTCCAGCGGGCGCATCGGCGGGCTCATCACGTTGGTGGTGATGATCCCGCGCAGCATGAGCGCCGTCTTGAAGGCGCCGAGTCCGGCGGCGGTGGCGGAGGCGGTTCCCGGGCGGGCGGCGCGGGTGATGTCGAAGAGCCCGACGAGGCGGTCCTGTTCGGCGGTCGCCGCGGCCCAGTCACCGCGTACGGCCGCTTCGTGGAGCCGTACGTAACCGTGCGGGTCGACGTTGCCGAGTCCGGGCACGGAGCCGTCGGCGCCGCCGAGCATCATCGCGTCGACGACCAGTTCGTGGCCGGTGAGCACGGAGAAGCCGGCCAGTTCCCGGGCGCCGATGACCAGCCGGCGGAACGAGCCGTCGTCGCCGCTGGAGTCCTTGACCCCCGCCAGTACCCCGTCGGCCGCCAGTGGCAGCAGCAGCTCCGGATCGAGCTTGCTGTGCACGCAGACCGGTACGTCGTACGCGAGGAGCGGTACGTCCACGGCGGCCGCGACCTGCCTGAAGTGGCGGTCGATCTCGGCGTCGTGGGTGCGGGTGTAGAAGGGCGCGGTGACGACGACGGCGTCCGCGCCGAGCTCGGCGGCGCGGTTGGCGCGCTCGATGGCCCGGTTCGTGGTCGTCTCGATCGCTCCGACGAGGACCGGGACCCGGCCCGCGGCGGCCCCCGTGATGACCTCGATGACCTGGTCCTGCTGTCCGGGCGTCAGATAGGCGGTCTCACCGGAGCTGCCGAGGGCGAACAGCCCGCTGACACCACCGTCGAGGAGATGCCCCACGACCCGCTCCAGGGAGGGGCGGTCGAGCTCGCCGTCCGCGGTGAGCGGGGTGACGACGGGCGGGATCACTCCCGAGTAGCGGGGGGTTCGGGCGGTCATGCGGTACTCCTTGCGGACGGTACGGGGGTCGGGTCCCCGGAGGGGGACGCGGGGGTCTGGGGGTGGACGCAGTGCCAGCGGTGTCCGTCCGGGCCTTCGGCACGGACCGGGAAGACCGTGGCGCACGCCTCGTCGGCCTTCCAGCAGCGGGTGCGGAACGGGCAGCCGCTCGGCGGGTTGGTCGCGGAGGGGACCGGTCCGGTGAGCACGATGCGCTCGGTGCTCTCCAGCAGGCTGGGGGTCGCGGAGAGCAGTGCCTCGGTGTACGGGTGTGAGGGGGCGCCCGCGACATCGGCCGCGCGCCCCTCCTCGACGATGCGGCCGAGGTAGAGGACGGCGATGCGGTCGGCCAGGTAGCGCACGGTCTGAATGTCGTGCGAGATGAACACCATGCCGAGGCCCAGCCGGTCCCGCAGGTCCACCAGGAGGTTGAGGACCTGGGCGCGGACCGAGACGTCGAGCGCGGACGTCGGCTCGTCCGCCACGATCAGTTCCGGTTCGAGCGCGAGCGCGCGGGCGATGGCCACGCGCTGGCGCTGACCTCCGGAGAGCTGTCCGGGCAGCGCGGCCAGGGTGTGGCCGGGGA
Organism: Streptomyces sp. NPDC088730; assembly: GCF_044751215.1. Classification (NCBI taxonomy): domain Bacteria; kingdom Bacillati; phylum Actinomycetota; class Actinomycetes; order Kitasatosporales; family Streptomycetaceae; genus Streptomyces; species Streptomyces sp. NPDC088730. The sequence goes on along the minus strand of NZ_JBIVLK010000005.1, from coordinate 163,135 downwards.
GGCCGACCAGGTCGAGGAGTTCCCCGACGCGTGCCCGGCGCTCCTCGCGGGTGCCCCGGCGGTGCACGTCGAGCGGGTCGCGCAGGATCTGCTCGACCGTGAGCCGGGGGTTGAGTGCGGTCGAGGGGTCCTGGAAGACGACGCCGACGGCGGAGCCGAAGTCGTCGCGCCGCTGGGCCCCGGGCATCTCCCACAGGTCCTTGCCGTGGAAGGTGACCGTGCCCTCCGTGGGCTTCTGAAGTCCGGTCAGCACCCGGGCCATCGTCGACTTGCCGCAGCCGGACTCCCCGACCAGGCCGACGATCTCGCCGCGCTTCACCTCCAGGCTCGCGTCGGTGAGGGCGTGCACGGCGTCGCGGCGGAACACGCCTCCGCTGCGCGCCTTGTGGCGTACGTGGACGCCGTCGAGCCTGATCACAGGGTGCTCCCTTCCAGCTGTGCGGCCTTCGCCGGGTGGTGGCAGGCGAAGCCGTGGTCGTGCGCGCCGGTGCGCGTGGTGAGTGCGGGGGTGGTGGTGCGGCACAGCTCGGTGGCGGCGCCGCAGCGCGAGGCGAACCGGCAGCCCGTACCGAAGCCCTGGGGCGCGGGGACGACGCCGCGGATCTGGTGGAGCCGTTGGGCGCCCGCCTCCAGCGAGACGACAGAGCCGAGCAGGCCGCGGCTGTAGTGGTGGGTGGGGGCGGTGAGCACGGACCGGGTGTCCCCGATCTCGGCCAGCCGGCCCGCGTACATCACCGCGACGCGGTGCGACAGGTCACCGACGAGCGCGAGGTCGTGGCTGACGAGCACCATGGCGAAGCCGAGTTCGTCGCGCAGCCGGACCAGGAGTTCGACGACCTGGGCCTGCACGGTGACGTCCAGGGCGGTGGTCGGCTCGTCCGCGATGAGCAGGCGGGGGCTGCGGGAGAGCGCCATGGCGATCAGGACGCGCTGGCGCTGGCCGCCGGAGAGCTCGTGCGGGTAGCTGCGCAGGGTGCGTTCGGGTGCGAGGCCGACCAGGTCGAGGAGTTCGGCCGGGGTCTTCGTGCCACCGCGCGAGGTGAGCTGCTTCAGCTGGGTGCCGACGAGCACGGACGGGTTGAGGGAGGAGAGCGCGTCCTGGTAGACCATCGCGATCTCGGGGCCCATCAGGGCGCGGCGTTCCTTGGGCGGGAGCTTCAGCAGGTCCCGGCCCCGGTAGAGGATCTCGCCGCTGACCTCGGCGTTGCGGGCGAGGAGGCCCATGACGGCGAGGCTGGTGATGGATTTGCCGCAGCCGGACTCGCCGACCAGGCCGAGGGTTTCGCCCTCGTGGACGGTGAAGTCGAGGGCGTCGACGACCGGGACGGTGCCGTACCGGTCGGGGAAGCGGATGGCGAGGTCCCGTACGACCAGGAGTTCGGCGGCGTCCTGCGGTACCGGGGTGAGGGCCGGGCCGTTGGCGTGGACGCGCTCCGCGAGCTTGGCGAGGGCGGCGTCGATGTCCACGGTGGAGCGGGCCTCCACCGGGTCCGGCGCCGTGACGGTGTGGGCGGGTTCCGCTCCCGCGCGGGGCTTCTTCGGGGCCGCGGAGGCGTCGGTGAGGCCCTCGGAGAGGATGTTCAGCGCGAGCACGGTGACCAGCAGGGCGAGGCCGGGGAAGAAGGTGGCCCACCAGCCGCCCGCGAGGAGGATCTGCCGGCCGTAGGCCAGCACGCTGCCCCAGCTGGGGTCGGGGTCCTGCACACCGGCGCCGATGAAGGAGAGGCTCGCCTCGAAGATGATCGCCTCCGCGACCATCACGGTGGCGAAGACCATGACCGGGGCCATGCAGTTGACGGCGACGTGCCGCAGCACGATGTAGCCGCGCCGGGCGCCGATGACCTTCTCGGCCGCGACGTAGTCCTCGCCGTACTGGGAGAGGACGTTGGCGCGGACCACCCGGGCCAGTGACGGGGTGTAGACGAAGGCGATGGTGAAGATGATGACCGGGACGCTGGTGCCGAAGACCGCGACGAGCACGGCGGCCAGGGCGATCGGCGGGAACGACATCACCACGTCGAGGGTGCGCATCACGGACTCGTCGACGAGCTTGCGCGAGGTGGCGGCGAGTGCGCCGAGCAGGGCGCCGGCGATCAGGGCCAGGGCGGTCGAGCCGAGTCCGATGATCAGCGAGTAGCGCGAGCCGTGCACGACGCGGGCGAAGACGTCGCGGCCGGCCCGGTCGGTGCCGAACCAGTGGCCGCCGCCCGGGGCCTGGACCGGGGTGCCGGTGGTGAGCGGGTCCTGGGTGAGGAGCGGGGCGAATACGGCGCCGAGGATGACGACGAGCAGCACGCAGAGCGCGACGCGGGAGGTGACCGGGAGGGCGCGGAACGCGATGCCCGGTCGGGAGAGCCTATTGGCCAGACGGCCCGTGGCGAACATGTCACACCGTCCTGATGCGCGGGTTGACCAGCAGATAGAGCAGGTCGACGATGACGTTGACCACCAGGAACGCGATGGCGATGGTCAGTACGGTGCCCTGGACCAGGGCGACATCGCCGCCGGTGACACCTTCGAGGATGAGCTTGCCCATGCCGGGCAGGTCGAAGATCGCTTCGATGACGACGGCGCCGCTGAGCAGGTAGCCGACCTTGACGCCGAGCACGGTGAGCGGGGTGACGAGCGCGTTGCGCAGCACCGAGCGGATCACCAGGAACACCGGCAGGCCGTTCCCGCGTGCGGTGCGGACGTAGTCGCGGTCGAGCTCGGCGACCATCGAGGTGCGGACGAGCCGGGCGAGCGAGGCCGCGACGGGCACGGCGAGTGAGAAGGCGGGCAGGGCCATGGTGCGGAGCCAGCCGCTCAAGGAGTCGGCGGGGTTGGTGTAGCCGCCGGTCGGGAAGATCCGGGTGTTGAGTGCGAACTGCTGGATGAGCAGGACACCGAGCCAGAAGGACGGGACGGCTACCCCGGCCATGGAGAGCACCCGGAACAGCTGGTCGGGCCAGCGGTCGCGGTACATCGCGCCGAGGACGCCGGAGACGACCGCGAGGACGATCGCGAGGACCAGGCCGAGGACCGTCAGCTGGAGGGTGAGCGGGAAGGCGGCGGTGATCCGGTCGACGACGGGCTGGCTCGGCGGGACGGTCATCCCGAGGTCGAAGTGGAGCAGCTGGCCGAGGAAGTGGAAGTAGCGTACGGGCAACGGGTCGTTGAGTCCGTTGGCGTCGGCGAAGGCCGCACGGGCTTCGGGCGTGGCGCTCTCCCCGAGCGCGTTGAAGGCCGGGTCGGCCGGCGAGAACTGCAGCACCACGAAGACGAGCAGCGCGATGCCGAGGATCATCACCGGCATCATCGCGACGCGGCGCAGCGCGAGCCGGAGAAAAGCAACCATCGTCGGGTTCCTTGCGGTTGGGCGGGCCGGTCCGGGACAGCGGGGTCTGGTGTCCCGGACCGGGCGATCTGGCGCCGGACGAGCGGCGCCGGCTGGGAGGCGGCCCGGGGGCCGGCTGGGGCTTCCGGGCCGCCCGGTCACCGGGCCGGTGGCGGGCCCGGTGACCCGGTCGGGGGCGGTCAGGCGCGGCTGACGTCCAGGAAGGACAGGCCGGTGGTGGGCAGCGGCTTGAAGCCGGGCAGCGCCTTCTCGGTCCAGGCGGTGGGGAGTTTGCGGTGCAGGACCGGGTAGAGCGCGGCCTCGTCCGCGACGAGGTCGGTGACCTGGCCCCACAGCTCCTTGCGCTTCGCGTCGTCGCCCGCCTGGGCGGCCTTGTCGAGGGTCTGCTTGACCTTCTTGTACGCGGCGGACTTGCCCCAGCCGTAGCGGCTCTCGGGCCAGAAGCCGTAGTAGAACCAGCGCAGCAGCAGGTCGGCGTCGTTGCCGAAGACGGACGGGTCGCCGGGGGCGACGAGGACCTCGAAGTCCCCCTTGTCGACCTTGGCGTACTGCGCCGGGGACTGGGCGATGCTGAGGGTGACCTTGACGCCCGCCTGCTCCCAGCTCTCCTTCAGCAGCGGGGCGATGTCCTTGACCCAGCCGGTGTCGGTGGTCAGGACGGTGAACGCGAGGTTCTTCACGCCCGCGTCCGCGAGCAGTTGCTTCGCCTTGGCGACGTCGTGCGTGTAGACGGTCGCGGCCTTGTGGTAGTCGGGGTGGGTCGAGGGCACGTAGCCGGTGGCCGGTGCGGCGTTGCCGACCATCGCGGTGGAGATGATCTTCTCGGTGTCCAGGGCGTAGTGCAGCGCCTGGCGCACCCGCTTGTCCGCGAACCGCTTGTCGGCGGTGTTGAACATCAGGAAGAGCAGCCCGAAGGACTGCACGGACTCCGTCTTCGCGTTGCCCGAGAGCCGCTTGACGTCGATGTACGGGACGTCCTCGATGGCCTGGACGCGGCCCGACTCCATGGCGCTGACGCGGGCCGACTGGTCGGACATCAGGCGCCAGACCATCTTCTTGGCCTTGGCGGGGTGGGCGCCGTTGTACTTGTCGTACGCCTCGAAGACGATCTTGTCCTCGCGGGTGGCCGAGACGAACCGGTACGGCCCCGAGCCGACCGGCTTGGCGTCGAAGGCCTTGGGGTCGGGCGCCACGATCTTCTTCGGGACGATCCGGGCCACGGCTATCCGGGACGGGAAGAGCGCGAAGGGGTACTTGAGCTTGAACTCGACCGTGCCCGCGTCGACGGCCTCGACCGTGTCGATGAAGGGCACGAACTGCGCCATCAGCGAGGCGTTCTTCGGGTCCAGGATGCGTTCGAAGCTGAACACCACGTCCTCCGCGGTGACGGCGGAGCCGTCGTGGAAGGTCGCCCCCTTGCGCAGCGTCGCCCGGTAGGTGGTGGCGTTGATCTTCTTCGGCATCTCGGTGGCGAGCGCGGGACGTGCCACGAGTGTTGCCGGATCGAGATCCACCAGACCCTCGAAGATGTGCATATTGGCGGCGTACGGGGTCGCGCCCGAGGTGATCATCGGGTCGAAGCCGGTCGACAGCGGGTAGGACAGGCCGGCCTCGATGAGGTCGCTGCCGCTGCCCTTGTCCATCGATCCGTCGGCGGTCGAGGACGGTCCGCCGCAGGCGGCGAGGCTCGCCGTGATGGCGGCCGCGGCACCGACCGCACTGGTGTAACGCAGGAAGGTGCGGCGCTCGACACCGGCTGCTCTCAGCTCGGGCACGGGTCCTCCAGGGACTTTGAGGTGGGGCGTCAGGGGTGAAGACGGGCGGTGGATCGGTGGTTCACGGGGACCGCGGAACCTGAAGCATCAGACGTCAGATGTCTGATGCCTTGATAGCGTGGGAACGTAGCTTGACAATCGAGAGGGGTCAAGAGGTGGGGAGTTCACATATGTCCGGAACGAGGCCCGGCCGGCAGTTGCTCCGGCAGGAAGTCGTCGACGGCATCAAGCGGTACATCCTCGAAGAACGGCTCCGCCCCGGGGACCCGCTGCCCACCGAGCCCGCCCTGTGCGAGGCCCTCGGCGCCAGCCGCTCCAGCGTCCGCGAGGCCGTCAAGATCCTCAACGCGCTCGACATCGTCGAGGTCCGCCACGGACACGGCACCTACGTCGGCAGGCTGAGCCTGTCGGCACTGGTGGAGAGCCTGACCTTCCGCGGACTGCTCTCCCCCGACGACGACTTCCAGGTGATGGCCGACCTGGTCGACGTGCGCGAGCTCTTCGAGCGCGGCATGGCCGACCGCATCGTCACGCTGCTCACGCCGGAGCAGCTCGACGCGCTGGACGGCCTGGTGGCCACCATGCGCGAGACCGGCGCGCAGGAGGGGCACGGCTTCGTGGACGCCGACCGGGCGTTCCACGCGCTGCTCGTCGCCCCGCTGGGCAACGAACTGATCGGCCAGCTCTCGATGGCCTTCTGGGACGTGTACACGATCGTCGCGCCGCATCTCGACGGATTCACCCACGCCGACGAGACGGCGACGATCGTGGCCCACCAGAACATCGTGGACGCCGCGCGGGCCAAGGACACTCCCGGTTTCATGCAGGCGCTCGGCGAGCACTACGCCCCGGTCAGGCGCCGGATCTCGGAGGCGCGGTCCCGCGGCGGCGCCAAGGGCTGAACCCGCTTGCCGGCGCGCCGGCAAGCCGAGTGCGGGAGGGCCGCCGCCTTCCCGGGCGCGGCTTGGCGCACCCTTGACGGGTACCGCGGCAGCTGCCTAGGGTCCGTGTGCCGACAGGACATCTGACGTCATCCGTCTGATGACCCGTGGTTCACCTCCCACCCCGGCACCTCCCGCCGCGCCCCCAGGAGGGCACCTCCATGCCGTTGACGGATCTCTCGCTCGCGGACTGCCGCGACTACCGGCCGCCGCTCCCCGTTCCGGCGGACTTCGACGCCTTCTGGTCCCGGACCCTGGCCGGGACCGGGGACGACCCGGCGTGGAAGCCGGTGTTCGCCGAGGTGGACACGGGGCTCACCCAGATCCGTACCTACGACGTGACGGTGCCCGGCTTCGCCGGCCAACCGGTGCGCGGCTGGCTGCGGATGCCGGCCGGCTCGCGCGAACCCCTCGGCTGCGTCGTGGAGTTCCTGGGGTACGGCCGGGGCCGGGGCCTCGCGCACGAGAACCTGCTCTGGGCCGCGGCCGGTCACGCCCACCTGGTCATGGACACCCGCGGCCAGGGCTGGTCGGCGGCGGGCGGTGACACCGCGGACCCGGACGCCGGAGCGGCCGGGGCCGTCCCCGGTTTCCTCACCCGTGGCATCGAGAGCCCGGAGACGTACTACTACCGGCGGCTGTTCACCGACGCGGTGCGCTGCGTCGAGGCGGTGCGCGGCCACCCCGGGATCGATCCCGACCGGATCGTCGTCACCGGGGTGAGCCAGGGCGGCGGTATCGCGCTGGCCGTGTCCGGGCTGGTGCCGGGGCTGGCCGGGGTGATGCCGGACGTGCCGTTCCTCTGCGACTTCCCCCGCGCGACGGAGATTTCGGGGCGCCCGCCGTTCACCGAGATCGCCGAGTACCTGAGGCTCCACCGCGACCGGACCGAAGCCGTCTTCAGCACGCTGTCGTACTTCGACGCGGCGCTGCACGCCACCCGCGCCACCGCTCCCGCACTGTTCTCGGTCGCCATGATGGACGAGATCTGCCCGCCCTCCACCTGCTTCGCCGCCTACAACGGCTACGCCGGGCCCAAGGACGTACGGGTCTACGCGTTCAACGGGCACGAGGGCGGCGCGGAGTACCAGCAGCGGGAGCAACTGGCCTGGGTGCGCGACCTGTTCGCCGGTCCGCCGTCGGGGCGGGCCGGACACTCCTGAGCGGAGGCACCTTCCGTGCGCAGACGATCCATGCTCCTCGCCGCAGGCGCGGCGGCCCTGAGCACCCAGCTGGGCGGCCGCGCCTCCGCCGCCGCGGGCAGCGGCCCGGTCCTGGACCACGACACCCCCGTGGACCTGGACGGCAGCGAGTACGTAGACCTGTCGAACCAGGTCGGCGTACTCGCCCCGCTGACCACGGGAACCATCGTCGTCACCTTCCGCACCACCAGCCGCAACGAGGCGATGACGCTGTTCAGCGCCTCCGACCCCACCGCGCCGTCCTCCAACGTGACCCTGAACCTGAGCGGCGGCGCACTCCAGTTCTCCGTACGCGAGAAGGGATCGGTGCTGATCAATGTCATGACCCGGACACGGTACGACGACGGGCTGCGCCACACCGTCGCCGTCACCGTCAACGCCTCCGGCACCGAGCTGCACGCCGGCGGACGCGTGGTGTACGCGACCGCGCGGCAGGCCTTCTTCGGCAGCGTCTCCAGGCTCACCGCGCTCGCCCTGGGCCGCAACACCGACAGCGACCACCCGGGCGGCGAGTGGTTCTGCACCGGCACCGTCGAGCGGGCCGCGGTCTGGGACCGGGTACTGACCGGGACCGAACTGGTCGCGCAGTGCCCGCGTCCCGACCTGGCGGACCTGGGCCGGATCTCCACGATCCTGAACAGCGACACCCCGGCCACCTGGGTCCTCACCGGGGACAGCATCACCCACGGCGCCCTGCACACCAACGGCTGGCGCAGCTATCCGGAGCACTGGACGGAGCGCGTCCGCTGGGAGCTGGGCAAGCCGAAGAACCGCGACTTCGTGATCGATTCCGGGGTGAGCGGCGCCACCAGCGCCGAACTCGTCGCGCGGTTCGGCGAGCGGGTCACCGCCTTCTCGCCGCAGGTCGTCTCGATCATGATCGGGACCAACGACATCGCGACGTCCGGACTCGGCCCCGAGACCTACCGGGCCAACCTCGTCTCACTGGTGCGCTCGGTGCGTGCGCTGCCCGGCTCCCCGGTGCCGGTCCTCCAGGCGCCCAACCCGGTCGATCCGGCGAAGTGGCCGGGCCGGGTGGGGCTTGCGCGGTACGCCCAGGTCATGGGCGAGGTGGCGGTACAGCAGGACGCCGTCTTCGTCGATCACTACAAGGACTGGCTGGACGGCAACGGCGGCCAGGTCCCGTTGTCCCTGCTCGGTGACGGGCTCCACCCAAACGAGCGGGGCCATCACCGGGTCGTACTGAAAATGATCAAGGATCTGCGGATCTTCGACGCGGGCAGCCGGGTCTGCTCCCTGCACGTTCCCTAGCCCCGGCGCACCCCCCAGTCTCCCACCCTCCGAGAAGCACCACCCTTCCGAGAAGAGAGATCGTCCATGCAGCGAACTGTCCCTGTCGCCCTGCTGAGCGCCGCCCTGCTGGTGGTCGCCGTGACCGGCACCGCGCAGGCCGCGGCGCCCGCCCCCGGCGCCCTCACGTCCCAGGACCTGACCGTCGACGGCGTGGGCTCCCCCCACTACCGCATCCCGGCCCTGACCACCTCGGTCAAGGGCACCCTGCTGGCGGCGTACGACGCCCGTCCGACCCTCGCGGACCTGCCCTCCAACATCGGCGTCGTGCTGCGCCGCAGCACCGACGGCGGTACGACCTGGCAGCCTCAGCAGGTGGTCCGCAAGGACGCCGCGCCCAAGGGCTACGGGGACCCCAGCCTGCTGGTCGACCGGACCACCGGCCGGATCTTCCTGTTCTACGCGGCCGGCGTGAACCAGGGCTTCGGGGGCTCGGCCACCGGCAACGACGAGAGCGACCCCGACGTCCTCCAGGCCGACTACAGCTACTCGGACGACGACGGACTGACCTGGACCCACCGCCGGATCACCAAGCAGATCAAGGACCCGGCCTGGGCCGGGATGTTCGCGGCGTCCGGCGAGGGCATCCAGCTGCGCAACGGCGCGCACAGGGGCCGGCTGATCCAGCAGTACGCCGTCCGCGTCAACGGCGCCAACTACGCGGCGAGCGCGTACAGCGACGACCACGGCGCCAGCTGGAAGATGGGCAAGCCGGTCGGCCCCGGCGGGGACGAGAACAAGACCGTCGAGCTGAACGACGGCACGGTGATGCTCAACAACCGCTCCGCGCCCTACCGGACGATCGCGTACTCCACGGACGGCGGCGCCACCTACACCCCGTTCGTCCGGGACACGGCGCTTCCCGATCCGGCGAACAACGCCTCGGTGATCCGGTACGCCCCGGACGCCCCGGCCTCGGACCCGCAGTCCTCCTGGCTGCTGTTCAGCAACACTGCGGACACCGGGTCACGGCGCAACCTCACCGTCAAGATGTCCTGCGACAACGGGAAGACCTGGCCGATCCGGAAGGTCGTCGACCCCGGCGCCGCGGCCTACTCGACCCTGACCCGGCTGCCGGACGGCAGGGTGGGGCTGCTGTACGAGCGCGGCGACTACGAGCACATCACGTACGACTCGTTCGATCTGAAGTGGCTGGGCGGCACCTGCGCCGACGTCACCATCACCCCGCCCGCCACGCTGAAGGCGGGGACCGGCGCCGAGATCACCGTCCGGGTGGTGAACCGGATGGACGTGACCCGCGGCGCGGGCACGGTCGATCTGACCGTGCCGAGCGGCTGGACGGCCCGGCAGACCGCGATCCCGGCGCTGAAGCCCGGCCAGGGCGCCAACATCAGGATCCCGGTCACCGTGCCGGCCGGCGCCTCGGGCGACGCGACGCTGACCGCGACGTTCCGGTCCGACGGGAAGGCGGCGTCGGGCAGCGGGACGGTGACGGTCACCCCGTGACCGGGCCGGCCGGGTCCGTCCGCCGCCGGGGCGGCGGGCGGACCCGAGCCGTTCGGGCGGCTGCGCTCAGGAGACGAAGCCGCGGGTGATGTGGGTGCCCGTCCCGGCCGGCTCCGCGGCGTAGCCGGACTCGCCGACGCAGTCGCTGTACTCGTAGTTGGCCGTGGACGTGCCGCTCAGGCCTCCGGCGTCCGTGCTGGTCGGGCCGCCGAACACGGCGTCCGCCCTGGGCATTTCGGCGCAGCTGGGGATGCCCGCGTAGTACTCGACGAAGCCGCCCTGCGAGCCCTGGAGGTTTCCGCTCCCCGCCGGCAGCGTGTAGGTGCCGAGGTGGGTGGCGGCGCCCGTCTGTGTGTCGGTGGCCGTACCGGACCAGGTGTTCGTGCCCGTGCGCTCGACCAGGATGTCGTAGCGGTGGCCGTACACGGCGTCGAAGTCCACGGCGCAGGTGACGCCCGCCCCGCCGTCGGCTCCGTCGTGGCAGAGCGGGTCGCTGGTGGTGGCGCCCGCGGTGAAGGTGGAGAAGCGGGCGGACAGCCGCTCGTGCCCGCCGCTGTCCGGACGCGGCTGAAGCCCGGTGTAGCCCATGGCGTCGGCGAAGCTGTACTGCTGGGCGAAGTAGATCCCGTCCAGGTGCGCGGTGGCGGGGTTGACGGTGATGGGGAAGGTGATGTTGGTGAGCCCGGCGGACGGCGTGCCACCGATCGACCATCCGACCGAGACATTGCCGCCGCCGACCGCGGCGACCGCCGTCGGGTCCATCGCCACGAGCAGGCCTGCTGTCGCCGCGGGCACGGCGCAGCGGCGTAACGCGCTGATGAATGACATGTGATCCCTCTCTGGTGCGCGCGGGCCGGGGGCACCGGCCCCTGTGCACGGAGGCCCGTGCCCCGGCCGCGGGTTGCTGTCACGCCGGACGAGCCGTCGTGACCGGCCGGAACCATCCGATGTCCCGCGCCGAGGGTGCACCCGCCGGGGCCACGTCTCTATGGACTTACGCGTCCCGGCCCTTGGACTCCTCTGCGCCGTCCGGTCATCGGGCGGGCAGGAGCCGGGTGTCCGGTCATCGGGCGGGCAGGAGCCGGGTGCGGATGCCGTCGAAGTGGGTGCGCATCGCCCGTACCGCGCGCAGGCCGTCGGCCGCCGCCACCGCCTCGACGATCTCGTGGTGCTGGGCACAGGTGACCCACGGGTCCTGATGGCCGTCGTCGAGATCCTCGCGGACCCGGTCCATCGCCGCCCAGAAGGCGTCGAGCACCTCGCTGAGCAGGTGGTTGTCGAGCGAGGCGTACAGCGCGAGGTGGAAGGCCCGGTCGGTGGCGCGGGCGACCCGGCCGCCGTCCGCCTCCTCCTCCATCTTCGCCACGAGCGCCCGCAGGACGCCGAGGTCCTCGCCCGGGATACCGGCCGCGACGGCGCCCACCAGCCCCGCCTCCAGGGCCTCGCGCACCTTCATCAGCTCGGCGAGGCCCGGCTCGCCCTGGCGGTGGCGGACCGCGGCGCGGAAGGCGAGCCCCTCGGCGAACGGTGACAGCGAGAGCGAGCCGACGAAGGTGCCGAATCCGCGCCGGATCTCGACGACGTTGACCGCCTGGAGCGATTTGAGCGCCTCGCGCACCGAGACCCGCCCGGCGCCGAAGAGCTCCATCAGCTCGGCCTCCGTGGGCAGCGCGTCGCCCGGCGCCAGCCGGCGTTCCAGGATCAGTTCCTTGATCCTTCGCTCGATGTCCTGAGCCATGGTGGGCCGCGCCACAACATCCTCCTGAGGTGCCGTTGCCCCTTGACCGGTCACAGGAGCATCTGTTTAAGGTGAAGCCAGACATAGGACATCTTACGTCTCACGTCTCGATCCGCGTAGCCCGACAGCCCGGATCGGCATCCCGATCAGCTGGAGCCTCCACCATGTCTCTGACCGCACCGCTGCAGGGCGTAGTCCCGCCGGTCTGCACCCCGCTCGACCCCCACGGGGAGGTGGACACCGCGTCCCTGGCCCGGCTCGTCGAGCACCTCGTCGGCGGGGGCGTGCACGGACTCTTCGCGCTCGGGTCCACCAGCGAGGTCGCCTACCTCACCGACGAGCAGCGCGCCACCGTCCTGGAGACCGTGGTCAACGCGACCGACGGCAGGGTCCCCGTGCTGGCCGGGGTCATCGACACCACCACGGCCCGGGTCGTCGAGCACGCCAGGTCCGCCGCCCGGCTCGGCGCAGACGCCCTGGTCGCGACCGCGCCGTTCTACACCCGCACCCACGGCAAGGAGATCGCCGGGCACTTCCGCCGGCTGCGCGCCGAGGTGGACCTGCCGCTGTTCGCCTACGACATCCCGGTCGCCGTGCACAGCAAGCTGTCCGCCGCGCTGGTCCGCGAACTCGCCGAGGACGGCACCCTGGCCGGGCTCAAGGACAGCAGCGGCGACGAGGGCGGGCTGCGCCGGCTCATCGTCGAACTCGGTGGCCGCGAGGGCCGCGCGCACGGCCCGGTGCCCGGCTTCAGCATCCTCACCGGCTCCGAACTGACCGTGGACGCGGCGCTGCTGGCCGGCGCCGACGGCGTCGTCCCCGGCATCGGCAACGTGGACCCGGCCGGCTACGTACGGCTCTACGAGGCCGCGCGGGCCGGGAACTGGGCGCTGGCCGCCGAGGAGCAGGAGCGGCTGATCGCGCTGTTCGCCATGGTGGACGCCGGACCGGAGGCGGACATGGGCCGAAGCTCCTCCGCGCTCGGCTCGTTCAAGTCGGCGCTCCGGCTGCTGGGCGTCATCGACTGCGGCGACACCGCGTTCCCGCAGATCCAGCTGTCCGCCGAATCCGTCGCGCTGGTCTCCGGACTGCTGCGCGCCGCCGGTCTGCCGCCGGTCCGATGACCATGACGGCACCGGTGGCCCCGACCGTGAGGACAGCGCCGGAGGGACGCCCCGTCGTCGGCCTCGACCTCGGCGGTACGAAGATCGCCGCCGCGCTCCTCGGCGCCGACGGCACGGTCCTGGCCCGGCACAGCCGCCCCACCCCGGCCCGTGCCGGCGCGGCGGCGGTGCTCGACGCGCTCGCCGCTGCGGCGGCCGAGGCCGACCCGGGCAGGGCCGCCGCGGTCCTGGGCATCGCGGCGGCCGGGGTGGTCGATCCCCGCACCGGCATGGTCACCAGCGCCACCGACTCCATCCTCGGCTGGGCCGGCACCGCGCTGGGCGCCGGCCTCGCGGACCGCACCGGGTACGCGGTGGCCTGCGACAACGACGTACGCGCCACGGCCGGCCCGGAGCTCGCCGCGCTCAACGCGGAACAGCAGGGCCGCGGCTCGCTGCTCTTCGCCGCCATCGGCACCGGGGTCGGCGGCGCGATCGCCGTCGACGGGCGGATGCTGCACGGCGCGTCCGGCATCGCCGGGCACCTCGGCCATCTGCCCAGCCCGGAGGCGGCCGGGCTGCCCTGCACCTGCGGGTCCACCGGCCACCTGGAGGTCATCGCCTCCGGCCCCGGTATCGCCGCCCACTACGAGCGGCTGACCGGTGCACCGGTGGACCGGCTGGAGACCGTCGCCGTACGGGCCGCGCAGGGCGACCCGGCCGCGGTGTCCGCGATCACCACGGGCGCGGCCGCCGCGGGCCATGTGCTCGGCGGACTCGCCAACGCCTTCGGCCCCGACCGGGTCGTCGTCGGCGGCGGCGTCCCGAGGATCGGCCCGCTGTACGAGGACGCCCTGCGCGCCGCGTTCGTCTCGGAGCTGATGGAACCGCTGCGCGGGCTCGTCCCCCGGGCGCCGCTCCTCGGCCACGACGCGGCCGTGCTCGGAGCGGCCGCCCTGACCACCACCCTTCCCCTCCACCACCCGGGAGCCCACCGATGACCGCTCAGAACCCGGCCGCGCGGGACCTCGCCGCAGCACTTCAGGGCAGGCTGATCGTGTCCTGCCAGGCCCCGCCCGGCGACCCGATGCGGGAGACCGCGACCCTGGTGCGCCTGGCGCTCTCGGCCGTCGCCGGTGGCGGCGCGGCGATCCGCGCCAACGAGCCGGCGGTCGTCGCCGCGATCGTGGAGGCCGTCGGCCTGCCGGTCATCGGCCTGTGGAAGGACGGCGACACCGGCGTCTACATCACGCCGACCGTCCGGCACGCCCTGGCGGTGGCCGAGGCCGGTGCGGCCGTCGTCGCGGCGGACGCCACCGACCGGCCGCGCCCCGACGGCTCGGCGTTCGCGGACCTCGTCGAGTCGGTCCACGCGGCCGGCGCGCTGGTGATGGCCGACGTCTCCACGCTCGAAGAGGGCGTCACGGCGGCCGCGCGGGGAGCCGACTTCGTCTCCACGACCCTCTCCGGCTACGTGCCCGGCACGCCTGAGCAGACCGGACCCGATCTCGGCCTGGTCGCCGCGCTGTCCGCCGCGATCGACGTCCCGGTCGTGGCCGAAGGCCGGATCAACACCCCGGAGGAGGCGGCCGAGGCCCTGCGGCTCGGGGCGCACAGTGTCGTCGTGGGCACCGCCATCACCGCCCCGACGGCCCTGACCGCCCGTTTCGTCGCGGGCATCGCCCGGCCCTGACCCTCCCCCACCACGCGGGACGGCTGTTCGAGGACGAGCGCCGTCCCGCATCCTGGAGTCACCGTGCAGACCACATCACCCCCCACGCTCCCCTGGTACCGCCAGGTCAGCCGCACCCAGTGGAAGTCGTTTCTCGCCGCCTGGATCGGCTATGTCCTGGACGGCTTCGACTTCGTGCTGATCACCCTCGTGCTGACGGAGATCAGTGACGAGTTCGGCCTGAGCACGGTGCAGGCGGCCAGCCTGATCTCCGGCGCGTTCATCACCCGCTGGCTGGGCGGGGCGGTCCTCGGCGCCATCGGTGACCGGTACGGCCGCAAGCTCTCCATGGTGCTGAGCATCCTGCTGTACTCGGTGGGAACGTTCGCCTGCGGGTTCGCCTGGAACTACCACAGCCTGTTCGCCGCCCGGCTGGCCATCGGCATGGGCATGGCCGGTGAGTACAGCGCCAGCTCCACGTACGTCATGGAGAGCTGGCCCGCCGGGATGCGCAGCCGGGCCAGCGGCTTCCTGATCTCCGGTTTCTCGGTCGGCTCGGTGCTCGCCGCCCAGGTCTACGACTGGGTGGTCCCCTCGCTCGGCTGGCGCTGGATGTTCTACCTGGGTCTCGTCCCGATCGCCATCGCGCTGTGGATGCGCCGTTCGCTGCCGGAGGCGGAGGAGTGGACGGAGTCCGTCGCGGAGAAGGGCGCCAGGCCCAATCCGTTCGCGCCGCTGTTCGCCACCCGCGCCCGGTCCGCCGCCAACACGGTGCTGGTCGTCGTCGCCACGGTCGCGCTGTTCCTCGTCTTCACACCGGGCGGCGCCGGAATGGTCCCGGCGCTCGCGGTGGTCGCCGGTCTCTCGCTCGCCGCGTTCGCCGTACAGCTGGGCGGGAAGCGGAGCTGGGTGCTGTACCTGTCGATGATCGTCACGCTGTTCTTCGCGTTCCTGTACTCGTGGCCGATCCAGGCGCTGCTGCCGACGTATCTGAAGACCGAGCTGGGCTACACCACGGACCAGGTCACCGACGTCCTGTACTTCGCGGGCTTCGGCACCATGGTGGGCTGCTGGGTGGCGGGCTTCCTGGGTGACCGGATCGGGACGAAGAAGGCGTACGCGCTGACCCTGCTGGCCTCGCTCGCCTTCGTCTATCCGGTGTTCGCCGTGCACGACAACCTGCTGCTGCTCGGCATGCTGCTCTTCCTCCTCCAGGCGACGAGCTTCGGCATCTCCGGACTGCTGCCGCGCTACATCGGCGGCCACTTCCCGACGGCGAGCCGGGGCGCCGCACTGGGCTTCACGTACAACGTGGGCGCCCTCGGCGGAGCCGTCGCCCCGGTCCTGGGCGCACACCTCGCCTCCGGGATGGACCTGGGCCGGGCACTGGCGGTGCTGACCTTCGCGGGCACGGTGATCGTCGTGCTGCTGGTCGGCCTCGACGTACCGGCCCGGCTGAACCGGCTGACGGACCCGGACTCCGCGCCGGACCACCTGGCGCCGCCGCCCCGCGACAGTGTGCGGGCGAGCCGCTAGGGCCTGTCGTCAAACTGCCGTCGTCGCCCGAAGGGCGGCCGCGGGAGCGTCCGGAAACGGCGGGGGTCAGGCCGCGATGCGCTCGAAGACCGCCGCCAGCCCCTGGCCGCCGCCGATGCACATGGTCTCCAGCCCGTACCGGCCCTCGCGGCGGTGCAGTTCCCGCGTCAGCGTGGCGAGGACGCGGGCGCCGGTGGCGCCGACCGGGTGGCCGAGCGAGATGCCGGAGCCGTTCACGTTGATCCGCTCCTCGTGGTCCTTCTCGCCGAGCCCCAGTTCGCGGGTGCAGGCCAGCACCTGGGCGGCGAAGGCCTCGTTGAGCTCGATCAGGTCCAGATCGGCGAGGGTGAGCCCGGCGCGGGCGAGCGCCGTGCGGGTGGCGGGGACGGGGCCGATGCCCATGGTCGCCGCCGGCACTCCGGCGCGGGCGAAGGAGACCAGCCGGACGAGCGGGGTGAGGCCGAGCCGTTCCGCCGTGGCGGCGCTGGTCACCAGGCAGGCGGCGGCCGCGTCGTTCTGGCCGCTGGCGTTGCCCGCCGTGACGGTGGCCGCCGGGTCGGACTTGCCCATGATCGGGCGGAGCGCGGCGAGTTGCCCGGCGGTGGTGTCGGGGCGCGGGTGCTCGTCGGCGGTGACCACCGTCTCGCCCTTGCGGTTCCGCACGGTGACGGGGACGGTCTCCGCCGCGTACCGGCCCTCGGCCGCGGCGCGGGCCGCCCGCTGCTGCGAGCGCAGGGCGAGGGCGTCCTGGTCGGCGCGGCTGATGCCGTACTCCCGGCGGAGGTTCTCGGCGGTCTCGATCATGCCGCCGGGGACCGGGTGGTGGACGCCGCCCGCGGTGACCCGGCCCCGGGCGAGCGAGTCGTGCAGCTGGAGGCCGGGGCCCTTGATGCCCCAGCGGCCGTCGTGCGTGTAGTAGGGGGCCGCGCTCATGACGTCGACGCCGCCCGCGATCACCACCTCGCTGAAGCCGGCCCCGATCTGCATCGCGGCGTCGAGGACCGCCTGCAGCCCGGAGCCGCAACGGCGGTCGATCTGCGTGCCGGTGACGGACTGCGGGAGCCCGGCGTCGAGCGCGGCCACCCGGCCGATGGCGGGGGCCTCCGCGGACGGGTAGGCGCTCCCGAGGATCACCTCGTCGACCCGGTCCGGGTCGATCCCGGTGCGGGCGACGACCTCGGCGATGACGAGCGCGGCGAGGGAGGCCGGCGCCTGCCCCGCGAGCGCTCCGCCGAAGCGGCCGATGGGGGTTCGCAGCGGTTCGCAGATCACGACATCGTTCGGGTCTGGCACGGCGGGGCCTTTCGGGGCGGAGGAACGGGGGCGGGCATCGGCCGGAGGTGGGGGCGGCCGGGGGTGTGGTGCGACCCTCGCACCCGGCCGCCGAGCCGGTCCAATATCCAGTTGCCCCTGGTTCAGGACGCGGCGCGTCTCAATGGGGGCGGCCGGTCAACTGGACGGTGTGGGCAGGGCGTCCTCCGCGACGGCGAGCACCGCGCGCAGGGCGGCGGACGGGTTGTCGGCCCGCCAGGCCAGGGCGGCCTGGCGCCGGACGGGCGGACCGGCGAGCGGGCGGTAGACGAGGCCGTTCTGCTGGATGTGCTGGACGGAGGTGACGGTGAGGGTCACCCCGACGCCCGCGGCGACCAGCGCCATGATGGTGTACGAGTCGGGGGCCTCCTGCACCACCCTCGGGTTGAACCCGGCGGCCTCGCAGGCCCCGACCATCGCGTCGCGGACGGTCGAGCCGGTGTTGGCGGGGAACGAGACGAACGGCTCCCCGGCCAGGGCCTCGATGGAGACGCTGTCCCGGGCGGCGAGCGGATGGTCGGACGGGAGCGCGCAGACCAGCTCCTCCTCGTCGATCACCCGGTGGGCGACGCCCGGCTGGGTCACCGGAAGCCGTACGAACCCCAGGTCCAGTGAGCCGTCGGCGACCCGCGCCAGGGCGACGTTGGCGTAGGTCTGGCCCGTCATCACCAGCTCGATGCCGGGGTGGGCGGCGCGCACCGCCCGGGTCAGCCGGGGCAGCGTCTCGTGGCTGGAGGCGCCCGCGAAGCCGATGCCGACCCGGCCGTACTCGCCGCGGCCCGCCGCCTTCGCGGCCCGTACCGCGACGCCGAGGTCGTCGAACACGGTCCGTACCGGCTGGAGGAACGACTCCCCCGCGCTGGTGAGCCGGACCGAGCGGGTGTTGCGCTCGAAGAGCTGGACACCCAGCTCCTTCTCCAGCTGCCGGATCTGCTGGCTCAGCGGCGGCTGGGCCATCTGGAGCCGCTTGGCGGCCCGGCCGAAGTGCAGTTCCTCGGCCACGGCGACGAACGCGGACAGATGGCGCAGTTCCATATCCCCCCTTGCCGCAAGCGGCCATTGATCAATGAGCCGTCTCGATCCGACCTTAATTTGGTATTGGACACCGATCAATGGCCGCTGACACGGTGGAGCGACGCACTGCAGCGGAGGAGCACCGTGGCCACGAAGGACAAGACGATGCCGATGAGGGAGGCAATCGCCGGCTTCGTCCACGACGGCGACACCGTCTGCCTCGAAGGCTTCACGCATCTCATCCCGACCGCCGCGGGTCACGAGATCATCCGGCAGGGCCGCCGGGACCTGACCGTCGTGCGGATGACTGCGGACATCGTGGTGGACCAGATGCTCGCCGCGGGGTGCGTGACCCGGCTGGTCTCCTCGTTCGTGGGCAATTCCTCGGCCGGTTCGCTCGGTGAGCTGCGCCGCCGCGTCGAGAGCGCCGATCCCGCGCCGCTCGCCTTCGAGGAGTACAGCCACTACGGGATGGTCTGCCGTTACCTCGCCGGTTCCCAGCGGCTGCCGTTCTATCCGCTGCGCTCCTACGGGGGCAGCGATCTGCCGTCCGTCAACAGCGGTCTGCGCAAGGTCACCTCGCCCTATCCGGGCCCGGACGGCGAACCCGAGCAGATCTACGTCGTACCGCCCGTCAACCCGGATGTGACGATCATCCACGCGCAGCGCGCCGACCGCGGCGGCAACACCCAGATGTGGGGGCTGACCGGCGTCCAGGCCGAGGCGGTGTACGCGGCGGGGAAGGCGGTCGTGGTGGTGGAGGAGATCGTGGACGACTCGGTGATCCGCTCCGACCCGAACCGGACCCTGGTCCCCGCCCACGCGGTCGATGCCGTCGTCTGCTGCCCGCGCGGCGCGCACCCGTCCTTCGCGCAGGGGTACTACGACCGGGACAACGCCTTCTACCGGGCCTGGTCGCACATCAGCAAGGACCCGCGGCGGCTCCAGGACTGGCTGGACGAGTGGGTGCGCGGAACGGCCGACCACACCGAGTACGTCGAGAAGCTCGGCGCGGAGTACTGGGCCGGGCTCGCCGTCGGGGAGGCGCTCAGCGCGCCGGTGGACTACGGGCGGCGGCTGTGAGCACCCCCCTCACCTCCTCCGAGCTGCTGTCCGTCGTCGCCTCCCGCGAACTCGCCTCGCGCCGGACGGTGTTCGCCGGGATCGGGCTGCCGACGCTCGCCACCGAGCTGGCCCGTCTGACGGTCGCCCCGGACATCGAGGTGGTGTACGAGTCGGGGGTCTGCGGCGCCCACCCCTCGCGGCTGCCGGAGACCATCGCCGACGCCGTGCTGGTCACGGACGCGGAGGCGGTGATCCCGATGCCCGTGCTCTTCGGCTGTGTCCTCCAGGGCGGCCATATCGACGTCGGCTTCCTCGGCGCCGCGCAGATCGACCGCTGGGGCAGCCTCAACACCTCGGTGATCGGGGACTGGGACAGCCCCTCGGTCCGGCTGCCCGGTTCCGGGGGCGGCGTCGAGGTGATGGCCAACTCGCGCGAGGTCTTCGTGGTGATGCGCCGTCACCACCTCCGTTCGTTCGCCGCGGAGCTGGACTTCTGCACCACGCCGGGACCGGACCGGGCGCTGGCCGAGGGCATCCGGCCGCTGGGCGCCGGAGTCACCCGGGTCGTCACTGAACTGGGCATCCTGGCCCGCGAGGGGGTGGGCGAGGAGCTGCGGCTCGTCGCCGTCCACCCGGGCGTCACGGTCGACCGGGTCAGGGCGGCCACCGGCTGGGACCTCCGGGTCGCCGGCACGGTCGAAGAGGTACCGCCCCCGACGCGGGACGAACTGCGGCTGCTGCGCGAGGATGTCGACCCGGACCGGGTGTACCTGCGCTGAGCGGCCGGACGCGCCACGGGCCCCGCGAAGATCCGCGGGGGCCACCGGACCGATCCACCTGCCCCCACCCCGAGAGGACCGTAACCGCCATGCGTATCAGGATCGTCGGAGCCGGAGCCATGGGCCGCGGCATCGCCCAGTGGGCAGCCGTGGCCGGACACACCGTCGAGCTGGGCGACGTACGGACGGAGGCGGTGACGGAGGCGGCCGGCTTCGTGCGCTCCATGCTGGAGCGGGCCGTGCAGAAGGGCCGGACGACCGCCGACGAAGCGGCGGCCGCCGTGGCACGTCTCGTCCCGCTGGAGGACCCGTGGGCAGCGGGCCCGGAGGTCGAGCTGGTCATCGAGGCCGTGCGGGAGGACCTCGCCACCAAGGCGGAGGTCTTCGGCCGGCTGGAGCGGGCGCTGCCCGGCTCCGCCGTCTTCGCGACCAACACCTCCTCGCTGTCCGTGACCCGGATCGCCGCCACGCTGGCGGACCCGACGCGCCTGGCCGGGCTGCACTTCTTCAACCCCGTGCCGCTGATGCGGATCGTCGAGGTCGTGCCCGGCGCGGCCACCGGGCCCGGCATCCCGGCGCTGCTCACGGAGTTCGTGGAGAGCTGCGGCCACCGCGCGGTCACGGTCGCCGACACCCCCGGCTTCCTCATCAACCACGCCGGGCGCGGACTCGTGACGGAGGCGCTCGCGCTGCTGGAGGAGAACGTCAGCGACCCGGCGGGCATCGACCGGATCGCGCGGGACGTACTCGGCCTGCGGATGGGCCCGTTCGAGCTGATGGACCTCACCGGACTCGATGTGACCGCCGCCGTCATCGACTCGATCTGGGCGGGCTTCCGCCACGAGGACCGGCTGCGCCCCTCCTACCTCACCCCGAACCGGGTGACCGCCGGACTGCTCGGCCGCAAGACCGGACGCGGCTGGTTCGCGTACGGCTCCGAGGCGCCCGCCCCGGCCGCGGAGGCGCCGGTCACCGGCGACCCGGACCGCCCGGTGCACGTCTTCGCCGCCGCACCCGATGACCGGGACGCCGCCGCGCTGCGCGAGGCACTGAGCGCTGCGGGCGCCACGGTCGAAGCGGAGCCGCAGCCGTCGGCCGGGGCGCTGGTGCTGGTCCCGGTCTGGGGCACCACGGTCGCCTCCGCGGTCGCCGCGCACCGGCTGCCCGCCGGGCGCACCTTCGGCGTGGACCCGCTGCCCGCCGCCGGACGCCGCCGGGTACTCGCGGTGACACCCGCCGCTGAACCGGCGGCCGCGCGGGACGCCCGCGCGGTGCTGGCACGGGCGGCGCACGGGGTCGGGCCGTTCGCGGTCTCCGTGGTCCGGGACACGGCGGGCACGGTCGCGCAGCGGCTGCTCGCCTCCATCGTGTCGGTCTCGGCGTCCATCGCGGAGCGCGGTCTGGCGGCCCCCGCCGATATCGATCCGGCCGTCACCACCGGTCTGGGCTACCCGGCCGGGCCGCTCGCCTGGGGTGACCGGATCGGCGCGGCCCGGATGCTGGAGCTGCACCGGGCCCTGTACGCGACGACCGGCGACCCGCGCCACCGCCCGACCCGCTGGGTCACCGAACGCGCCGCCCTCGGCCTGGCCCTGACGGACCCGGGCACCTCCCCGGAGCACTGCCTCGCGAACCCGCAGGACGCGCCCGGGAAGGTATGACGGGGCCGGGCCGGGGCGGCGGGCAGGACCGATTCGTACAAGACCGCCGGCGGGCGCCCGGCCTACCGTCGGACCATGACTCCACGACTCGACGCGGTCGCCATCACCACCGCGGATCTGCCCGCATCGCTCGCCTTCTACCGCCGGCTCGGCCTCGGCATCCCCGCGGACGCGGAATCCGCGCCCCATGTCGAAGTGGCACTCCCGGGCGGACAGCGCCTGCTGTGGGACACCGAGGACGTCGTCCGCTCCTTCGATCCCGAGTGGTCGGGGCCGAAGGGCGGTGAGCGCCTCGGTCTCGCCTTCCGCTGCGACAGTCCGGCGGAGGTCGACGCCGTCTACGCGGAACTCACGGACGCGGGGTACCGGGGCCATCTGAAGCCGTGGGACGCCGTGTGGGGGCAGCGGTACGCCGTCGTCCTCGACCCGGACGGCTGCGCGGTGTCGCTGTTCGCCGCCACCGCGTCCTAGGAGGCGGCTTCCCCGGAGACCGCTTCCTGGGAGACCGCTTCCTGGGAGGCGGCGAGGTATCCGGTCAGGGTGGTGCCGGCCAGTTCACGCACCTCCCGGGCGAGATGCGCCTGGTCGGCGCAGCCCGCCGCGAGCGCGGCATCGGCGTACGGCTTTCCGGCCCGTACGAGGGCCAGCGCGCGCTGGAGCCGCAGGACCCGGGCGAGTGTCTTGGGGCCGTATCCGAAGGCCGCCAGGGAGCGGCGGTGCAGCTGGCGGGCGCCGAGGCCGGCCGCCCGTGCCGTGTCCGCGACGGACCGGCCGCGGTCCAGCTGCGCGGCGGCATACGTCATCACCGGGTCCGGGGGCGCGGTGGCGGCCGCCCTGCGCAGGGCGATCTCCTCCAGGGCGGCGGCCGGATCCGCGGCCTCCGCGACCCGTTCGGCGAGCTCGCGGACCTCCGCGTCCGGCCACAGCCCGGCCAGCGCGATCCGGCGGTCGCGCAGTTCGTGCGCCGGTACGCCGAGCAGGGCGGGAGCCGTGCCGGGGGCGAAGCGGATGCCCGCGAAGCTGCCCCCGTCGCTCACGGACGCGGGTTCGGCACGCGTGTCGGGGCCCGCGACGAGCAGCCTGCCGCCGATCCAGAGCAGGTCCATGCAGCCGTCCGGCAGCACCGGGTGGGCCGAGCCCGGCTCCACGGTCAGCGTCCACACCTTCGCGCCGTCGAGTCTCGACGCGCGCTCTTCGTACCGGTCGCCCATGCCACTATTCTCGTCGAAGGACAGGCACACGGAAAACGGGCGGAATCGGCATCCCGGGGGCGGTCATGGCGGCACTGATGGAGTTCACCACCGACAGCGGCGCGACGGTGACGGTCGAGGTCGACCGGCATGCTCCGGGTGCGCAGCTGGTCTCGCGGGACGGCAACGCCCTGGCCCGCTCCGGGCGCACCTTCGACCACGCGCTCCAGGGAATCCGGGCGGCGGCCGAATCGGCGCTCGCGGTGTTCCGGGACGGCACGCTGAAACCGGACGGGGTGGAGATCGAGTTCGGCGTGAAGATCACCACCGAGGCCGGGGCCGTGATCGCGAAGAGCGCGGTGGAGGGCCATCTGACGGTCAAGCTGTCGTGGTCGCCCGGTTCCGCACCGGCGCCGCAGCCCGTACTGCCGGCCCAGGCCGCTCGGCCACCGCAGGCCCCGCCGCAGCCGCCCGGCGCTGCCACCGGCTGACGCCCGCCCTTATTCGCTGGGCCGGTACGGCTTGTCCGGGTCCTTCTCGCGGCCCGGCTGGAGCCTGGACTTCACGTCGTCGGGCGGCAGGAACCGGGACCACCGCTCCGGGAACTCGGACGGCATGTAGGGGCTGTCCCCCTCGTCCTCGTCGTCGTCCACGTCGTCGTGCCGGCCCCCGGCCTGGGTGCGGGCCACGAACTCCGCCGCCTGGACCGCGCGCACCCGGTCGTTGGCCGCACGTGCCGCGGCCGTCGCGACCGAGGGCCACACCCGGTCGATGGCGGCGTTGACGGCGGCGCCCACCAGCACCGCGAACGCGGAGACGCCGATCCACAGCAGTACGGCGATGGGTGCGGCGAGCGATCCGTAGATCGTCGGGCCCTCGACCGTACTCGTGAGGTAGATCCGCAGCAGGAAGCTGCCCAGCACCCAGATCGCGAGCGCCATCAGCGCCCCCGGGGTGTCCTCGATCCAGGGCGAGCGGACCGGGACGGACACGTGGTAGAGCGTTGTCAGGAAGGCGATGGACAGCAATATGACCAGGGGCCAGTACATGACGCTTATCAGCTCGGTGCCCCAGGGGATGTACTCCACGACCCGGTCGGGGCCGACCACCAGGAGCGGCAGCACGATCGCGCCGAGCAGCAGCGCCACCACGTACAGCAGGAAGGCGAGCATCCGGGTCTTGACGATGCCGCGCTGGCCGTCGAGCCCGTACATCACGGTGATGGTGTCGATGAAGACGTTGACCGCGCGGGAGCCGGACCAGAGCGCGATCGCGAAACCGATCGAGATGACGTCGGGCCGGGCCCCGGTGGTGACGTCCGCAAGGAGCGGTTTGGCGAAGTCGTTGACCCCGCGCTGGGAGAGCACGGTCTGCGCCGCGCTGAGGATGTTGTTCTCGATGGAGGCGACCGTGGTGGTGCTGGTCCACTCGTCGACGTAGCCGAGCAGGCCGATCAGCCCCAGCAGCAGCGGCGGCAGGGAGAGCAGGGTGAAGAACGCCGCCTCGGCCGCGAGTCCCAGAATGCGGTACTCCATGCACGAGTTGACGGTGTCCTTGAGCAATTGCCAGGCCATCTGCCGCTTGGAGACGTTGCGGTAGAGGACTCGCGCCCGGTGGAGCCGGCCCGGTGGCCGCTCGGGTGTTTCATTTGCTGCCTGCACGTCCATACCGTATCGGCATGGCAGCCACCACCCACACAGTGTCCAACCAACCCCCTCCCCTGCTCGGCTACGACGTCTACTCCGCGGACCTCGCGCTCACCGAGGCCGTGGACCGGCACCTCCCGCCCGAGCTGCTCGACGAGGCGCGGGCCGGCCTGGTCCGGCTCGGCCGGGCCGCCGGTTCCGCGCAGGCGCGGCGGTGGGGTGAGCAGGCGAACGAGAATCCGCCCCGGCTCCGTACCCATGACCGGTACGGGAACCGCGTCGACGAGGTGGAGTTCCATCCGGCCTGGCACCGGCTGCTCGGACACGCGGTCTCCGCGGGTCTGACCGACGCCTGGGACCGGCCGGGCGGGCATGTGCGCCGGGCGGCCGGTTTCCTGGTCTGGACGCAGGCCGAGGCGGGCCACGGCTGCCCGCTCTCGATGACGCACGCGGCGGTGCCCGCGCTGCGCGCCGACCCGGCGGCGGCAGCCGGCTGGGAGCCGCTGCTGACCTCGCACGTGTACGAGGAGGGGCTGCGGCCGGCTGGGGAGAAGGCCGGGGCGCTCCTCGGGATGGGCATGACGGAGAAGCAGGGCGGCACGGACGTCCGGTCGAACACGACGCGCGCCGAGCCGCTGTCGGCCGAGGGCGAGTATCTGCTCACCGGGCACAAGTGGTTCTGCTCCGCGCCGATGTCCGACGGGTTCCTGGTGCTGGCGCAGGCGCCCGGCGGCCTGACGTGCTTCCTGCTGCCCCGGGTGCTGCCGGACGGCACCCGCAACGCCTTCGCGATCCAGCGGCTCAAGGACAAGCTGGGCAACCGGTCCAACGCCTCGGCCGAGGTCGAGTTCGACGGTACGTGGGCCCGCCGGATCGGTGAGGAGGGGCGCGGGGTGCGCACGATCATCGAGATGGTGGCGGCGACCCGGCTGGACTGTGTGACCGGCTCCGCCGCGCTGATGCGGCAGGCGGTGGCGCAGGCGGTGCACCACGCCACGTACCGGAGCGCGTTCGGCGGGGTGCTGGTGGACAAGCCGCTGATGCGCAATGTGCTGGCCGATCTGGCGCTGGAGTCGGAGGCGGCGACGGTGCTGGCGCTGCGGCTGGCCGCCGCGTACGACGCCGGGACCCAGAGCGAGGCGGCGTTCTTGCGGATCGCGGTGCCGGCGGCCAAGTACTGGGTGACGAAGCGCTGCACGCCGATGGTGGGCGAGGCGCTCGAATGCCTGGGCGGCAACGGCTATGCGGAAGAGTCGGGCATGCCCCGGCTGCTGCGTGAGGCGCCGCTCAACTCGATCTGGGAGGGCTCGGGGAACGTACAGGCGCTGGATGTGCTGCGGGCGCTGCAGCGCGAGCCGCTGGCGCTGAACGCCTTCCTCTCGGAGGTCGGCCTGGCGCGGGGCGCCGATCACCGGCTGGACCGGGCGATCAAGGACCTGCTGACCGAGCTGGCGGATCTGGCCGGGATCGAGGCGCGGGGCAGGCGGCTGGTGGAGCGGATGGCCCTGGTGCTGCAGGGCTCGCTGCTGGTGCGCTGGGCGCCGCCGGAGGTCGCCGACGCGTTCTGCGCCTCACGGCTGGGCGGGGACTGGGGCTCGGCGTTCGGGACGCTGCCGCACACCCTGGATCTGGCGTCGGTCGTGGCACGGGCCCGGCCCGTGGAGGGCTGATACCGGTCCTCGGGGCGCGCGGGGGCAGCAACGGGGGGTGGTGCTGCGCCGACACGGCACCACCCCCCATGCTGTACACACCGGGCTTCGGGGCCGAGGCCGCGCCGTCCGGTGTACCGCCACTCTTGTACGGACCGGGGAGCATCGCCAGAGTTGCAGGGGGTTGCAACCATTGTGCGGAGTTGCGGCATCGGGACCCCGGCAGCGGCAGGATGGGGCTCCGCGTCCTTGGCACGGGTATCAAGAGGCTCCAGGGGGGATCCGGCATGGAGGCAAGTCCTGTCGACGTGATGCGGCTGGCGGTCCGGGAGTCGGACCGGGCCGCGCGCCTGATCCACCGTGCCCGCGAGGCGCGGCTGGCCGGTGACCGCATGCCGCTCGCGCCGCGGACCGAGATCGGCGACTCGTGGGACCGGGTGCTGCGCAGCGGGATCGATCCGGAGAAGTCCACGCACAGCGTGCTGCTGGAGCCGGACGAGATCGAGCACCGGCGCAGGAGCTCCGCGCTGGGCGAGGTGATGCCGCTGCTCGGTGACGCCCTGACGGCCATCGCGGACGCCTCGCAGCAGATCATGGTGGTCACCGATGTGGAGGGCCGGGTGCTGTGGCGCCAGGGCAACACGGGGGTGCTGCGGCGGGCCGACGACATCTGCCTGGCCGAGGGCGCCGCCTGGTCGGAGGAGAGCACCGGCACCAATGCGATCGGCACGGCGATCGCGGCGCGCGCCCCGGTACAGGTCCACTCCGCGGAGCACTTCGTGCGCAGTCTGCACGGGTGGACGTGCGCGGCGGCCCCGGTGCGCGATCCGCGGGACGGCCGGCTGATGGGGATCGTCGACATCAGCGGCCCCGCGTCCACCTTCCATCCGACGACGCTCGCCCTGGTCGGTTCGGTGGCCCGGCTGGCGGAGAGCGAGATCAGGACCCGGCATCTGGAGTCCATCGACCGGCTGCGCTCGGTGGCGGCGCCGATGCTGTGCCGGCTGGGCGGCCGGGCGCTGGCCGTGGACGGCCACGGCTGGCTGGCGGCGGTCACCGGGATGCCGCCGGTGGACCGGCTGCCGCTGCCGAAGTCCCTGCGGCCGGGCCGGGTGTGGCTGCCCTCGCTCGGGATGTGCCGGGTGGAGCCGCTGCCGGGGGGCTGGCTGGTGCAGGTGGCCGACGGCGCGATGGACAGCCCGCCGCGCCGGGTCGTGCTCGACCTGAGCCGGCCGCGCAGCCTCGCGGTGAACGTGGTGAGTCCGGTGGGCACCTGGACGCAGCGGCTGTCCCCGCGCCACGCCGAGCTGCTGTTCGCGCTGGCGCTGCACCGCGAGGGACGTACCGCCTCCGAGCTGGCGCAGGACATCTTCGGTGATCCGACCAGGACGGTGACGGTGCGCGCCGAGATCTCCCGGCTGCGGCGCCATCTCGCGGAGGTGCTCGCGCACCGCCCGTACCGCTTCGGTGACGGGGTCGAGGTGGAGGTGGTCCATCCGGAGCACCCGGGCGATCTGCTGCCGCGCTCGAAGGCCCCGGTGGTGACGGCGGCGCGCAGCGTGCCTTGAACGGGTACGCGCGGGCCCGTGGGGACCGTTGAACGGTGTCCGCGCAGGTCGCGGCCGTCCGGCTGCCGGGACCGGCTTGGGCCGGGGCCGGGGGGCATGGTTTTCTGGCAGTCATGAGCAACCCCGAGCGCCCCGCAGAACCGACCGCAGAGGTGACCGTCTGGTCGCTGGAGCAGACCTCTCCCGATGATCTGCGGCCCTCCGCCGCACCGGAGGGGGACGTCCGGATCGTCCGGTCCGGGATACCGCTGCCCGAGTTCAGCCGCTTCCTGTATACGGCGGTCGGCGGCGACGTCCGGTGGACCGACCGGCTGTCGATGACGTACGCGCAGTGGCAGGAGGCGCTGGACCGGCCCGGCGCGGAGACGTGGGTGGCCTACGCGGACGGGACGCCGGCCGGTTACATCGAGCTGGACCCGCAGGACGACGGCGTGGTCGAGATCATGTACTTCGGTCTCATACCGGCGTTCCGGGGGCGCCGGATCGGCGGCCATCTCCTCTCGTACGGAGTGGCCCGCGCCTGGGACCTGGCGGAGCGCTGGCAGGAGCGGCCGGCGACGAAGCGGGTCTGGCTGCACACCTGCTCGAAGGACGGTCCGCACGCGATGGACAACTACCTGCGCCGGGGCTTCCGGCTCTTCGACACCAGGACCGAGAGGGAGCCCGACGTGGCAACTCCGGGTCCGTGGCCGGGTTCCGGCCGGGAGCTGCTTCCGTAGCCGGGGGCTCGTGGGAAATGCGCACGGTTGTCCGGTTATCCGGACGGCCCGGCGCCCGCCCCCTCAGTGACGGGCGCCACAGCGTCTCACCTGACGGGACAGTCTCGTCCACATCATGGATAGTGGTGGACTGGTCCGAGATTCGCGTGACACGCTTCCGTCATGTCTGGAACTGGAATTGCCTTGGTGAGTCGACGCCACGTCGACCTCGGCCGCATGTCCAGCGCCATCTGTCCGGCAAGCTGAGAGTTTCCAGCACCGCCGCGATCCCTTTCCTCTGCAAACCCTGCGCACCGCCGCGCCCAGACGCGAGTGTGCAGTTCAGAGCCGCCCTCCCGCAGTCCAGAAGGACGTACCGTCATGGCCGCTACCCCGGAACAGCCTGCGCCCGCCGCACCTCGCCGCAAGGCGGGACGCCACCGCGGCGAAGGCCAGTGGGCCCTGGGGCACTACACCCCCCTCAACGGCAATGAGCAGTTCAAGAAGGACGATGACAGTCTCAACGTGCGGACACGCATTGAGACGATCTACGCCAAGCGCGGGTTCGACTCGATCGACCCGAACGACCTTCGTGGACGCATGCGCTGGTGGGGCCTGTACACGCAGCGCAAGCCCGGGATCGACGGCGGCAAGACCGCGGTCCTGGAGCCGGAGGAGCTGGACGACCGGTACTTCATGCTCCGGGTGCGCATCGACGGCGGCCGGCTGACGGCGGCGCAGCTGCGGGCGATCGGCGAGGTCTCGCAGGAGTACGCGCGGGGCACCGCCGATGTCACCGACCGGCAGAACATCCAGCTGCACTGGATCCGCATCGAGGACGTCCCGGCCATCTGGCAGAAGCTGGAGGCCGTCGGCCTGTCCACGACGGAGGCCTGCGGCGACTGCCCGCGGGTGATCATCGGCTCCCCGGTGGCGGGGATCGCCGCCGACGAGATCATCGACGGGACCCCGGCGGTCGACGAGATCCACGACCGCTACATCGGCAGCAAGGAGTTCTCGAACCTGCCGCGCAAGTTCAAGACCGCGATCTCCGGCTCGCCCGTGCAGGACGTGGTTCATGAGATCAACGACATCGCCTTCGTCGGCGTCGTCCACCCCGAACACGGACCCGGCTTCGACCTCTGGGTCGGCGGCGGCCTCTCTACCAACCCCCGGCTCGCCGAACGCCTCGGCTCCTGGGTGCCGTTGGCCGAGGTCCCCGACGTCTGGGCCGGAGTCGTCGGGATCTTCCGGGACTACGGGTACCGGCGGCTGCGCACCCGCGCCCGGCTGAAGTTCCTGATGGCCGACTGGGGCCCCGTCAAGTTCCGCCAGGTACTGGAGGACGAGTACCTCAAGCGGCCACTGCTCGACGGCCCCGCCCCCGAGCAGCCCAGCAGCCGCTGGCGCGACCACGTGGGCGTCCACGAGCAGCAGGACGGCCGCCTCTACGTCGGCTTCGCGCCCCGGGTCGGCCGGGTCGACGGTCCCACCCTCACCAAGATCGCCGATCTGGCCGCCGCGCACGGCTCCGACCGGCTGCGCACCACCGTCGAGCAGAAGATGCTGATCCTCGACGTGGCGCCGGACCGGGTCGACTCCCTGGTGGCCGGGCTTGAGGAGCTCGGCTTCCAGGTGAAGCCGTCGCCGTTCCGACGCGGCACGATGGCCTGCACCGGCATCGAGTACTGCAAGCTGGCGATCGTCGAGACCAAGGCGCGCGGCGCCTCGCTCATCGACGAACTGGAGCGCCGCATGCCGGAGTTCGACGAGCCGCTCACCATCAACATCAACGGCTGCCCCAACGCCTGCGCCCGCATCCAGACAGCGGACATCGGCCTCAAGGGCCAGCTCATGCTGGACGGCGAGGGCAATCAGGTGGAGGGCTACCAGGTGCACCTGGGCGGCGCGCTGGGCCTGGAGGCCGGCTTCGGCCGCAAGGTCCGCGGCCTGAAGGTCACGTCCGACGAACTGCCCGACTACGTCGAGCGGGTCCTCGGCAACTTCCAGAAGGAGCGCGAGGGCGACGAGCGCTTCGCGACCTGGGCGGCGCGGGCCAGCGCGGAGTCGCTGTCATGAGCGAGCGCGCCGCACCGTTCCACTGCCCCTACTGCGGTGACGAGGACCTGCGCCCGCACGAGGCGGGACACGGGGCCTGGGAATGCGCCTCCTGCAACCGGGCGTTCCAACTGAAGTTCCTGGGCCTGCTGTCCCGGGGGCCGGTGCGCAACGACGTTGGAGGGGACGGGATATGACGGGCACTCTGCACGTCGAGGAGCTCACGTCGCGGGAGCTCAGGGAGCTGGCCGAGCGGGCCGGACGCGAGCTGGAGGACGCCTCCGCGACGGAGATCCTCAGCTGGGCGACCCGTGTCTTCGGGCCGCGCTTCTGCGTCACCTCCTCGATGGAGGACGCGGTCGTCGCGCACCTCGCCTCCCGGGCCCTGCCGGGCGTGGACGTGGTCTTCCTCGACACCGGGTACCACTTCCCCGAGACGATCGGCACCCGCGACGCGGTGGAGGCGGTGATGGATGTCAACGTCATCACCCTGACCCCGCGGCAGACCGTCGCCGAGCAGGACGCCGAGTACGGGCCGAGGCTGCACGACCGCGACCCGGACCTCTGCTGCAAGCTGCGCAAGGTCAAGCCCCTTGAGGAGGGGCTGACTTCGTATACTGCCTGGGCGACCGGGCTGCGCCGCGACGAGTCCCCCAGCCGGGCGGACACCCCGGTGGTCGGCTGGGACGATAGGCGGCAGAAGGTCAAGGTCTCACCGATCGCCCGCTGGACCCAGGAGGACGTCGACGCGTACGTCGCGGAGCACGGGGTTCTCACCAACCCGCTGCTGATGGACGGTTATGCCTCGGTGGGCTGCGCGCCCTGCACCCGCCGGGTGCTGGAGGGCGAGGACGCACGCGCCGGCCGCTGGGCCGGCAGCGCCAAGACCGAGTGCGGGCTGCACGGCTGATGACGACTGATCAGGAGACTTCGATGAGCGTGACGGAGACGGGAGCCACCGTCTGGCTGACCGGTCTGCCGAGCGCGGGCAAGACCACCATCGCCCGCGAACTCGCCGAGCGGCTGCGCGGCGAGGGCCACCGGGTGGAGGTGCTCGACGGCGACGAGATCCGGGAGTTCCTCTCCGCGGGCCTGGGCTTCTCCCGCGAGGACCGGCACACCAACGTCCAGCGGATCGGCTTCGTCGCCGGACTGCTGGCGGCCAACGGAGTGAAGGTGCTGGTCCCCGTCATCGCGCCGTACGCGGACAGCCGGGAGGCGGTCCGCAAGCGCCACCGAGCCGGGGGCACCGCGTATCTGGAGGTGCACGTCGCCACTCCGGTCGAGGTGTGCTCGGTGCGCGACGTGAAGGGGCTCTACGCCAAGCAGGCGGCGGGCGAGATCAGCGGGCTGACCGGGGTGGACGACCCCTACGAGGCACCCGAATCGCCCGATCTGCGGATCGAGTCGCACCAGCAGACCGTGCAGGAGTCCGCGGCGGAGCTGTACGCGCTGCTGAGCGAGAGGGGTGCAGCGTGACGACCGTCGCGACTGTGTCGGAAGGCACCGCCAATCCGTACGCACTCAGCCACCTGGACTCCCTGGAGTCCGAGGCGGTGCACATCTTCCGTGAGGTGGCCGGGGAGTTCGAGCGGCCGGTGATCCTGTTCTCCGGCGGCAAGGACTCGATCCTGATGCTGCACCTGGCGCTCAAGGCGTTCGCGCCCGCGCCGGTACCGTTCACACTGCTGCACGTGGACACCGGGCACAACTTCCCCGAGGTCCTGGAGTACCGCGACCGCACGGTCGCCGAACACGGGCTGCGGCTGCACGTCGCCTCCGTCCAGGAGTACATCGACGCCGGGAAGCTCCGCGAACGCCCGGACGGCACCCGCAACCCGCTCCAGACCGTGCCGCTGACCGAGGCGATCCAGCAGCACCGCTTCGACGCGGTGTTCGGCGGCGGCCGCCGCGACGAGGAGAAGGCCCGCGCCAAGGAGCGGGTCTTCTCACTGCGCGACGAGTTCTCCCAGTGGGACCCCCGCCGCCAGCGCCCCGAGCTGTGGCAGCTGTACAACGGCCGGCACGCACCCGGCGAGCACGTCCGGGTCTTCCCGATCTCCAACTGGACCGAGCTGGACGTGTGGCAGTACATCGAGCGCGAGGGCATCGAGCTCCCGGAGATCTACTTCGCCCATGAGCGCGAGGTCTTCAGCCGCTCCGGCATGTGGCTGACCGCGGGCGACTGGGGCGGCCCCAAGGAGCACGAGCGGACCGAGACCCGCCAGGTGCGCTACCGCACGGTCGGCGACATGTCCTGCACCGGCGCGGTCGACTCCGACGCCACCACGCTGGCCGCCGTGATCACCGAGATCGCCGCCTCCCGGCTCACCGAGCGGGGCGCGACCCGCGCCGACGACAAGATGTCAGAGGCCGCGATGGAAGACCGCAAGCGCGAGGGGTACTTCTAACATGACCACACCCATCCAGCTGGCCGAGCAGCTGTCGACCACCACGCTGCTGCGGTTCGCCACCGCGGGGTCCGTGGACGACGGCAAGTCCACCCTCGTGGGACGGCTGCTGCACGACTCCAAGTCGGTCCTCACCGACCAGCTGGAGGCGGTCGAGGACGCGTCCCGCAAGCGCGGCCAGGAGGCGCCCGACCTCGCGCTGCTGACCGACGGACTGCGCGCCGAGCGCGAGCAGGGCATCACCATCGACGTCGCCTACCGCTACTTCGCCACCACCCGGCGCCGGTTCATCCTGGCCGACACCCCGGGCCATGTGCAGTACACCCGCAACATGGTCACCGGCGCCTCCACCGCCGAGCTGGCCGTCGTGCTGGTGGACGCCCGCAACGGGGTCGTCGAGCAGACCCGCCGGCACGCCGCCGTCGCGGCACTGCTCCGGGTCCCGCACGTGGTCCTGGCCGTGAACAAGATGGACCTGGTCGACTACGCGGAGCCGGTGTTCGCCGCCATCGCCGAGGAGTTCACCGCCTACGCGGCCTCGCTCGGCGTCCCGGAGATCACCGCGATCCCGATCTCCGCGCTGGCCGGCGACAACGTCGTGGAGCCGTCCTCCAACATGGACTGGTACGGCGGGCCGACCGTTCTGGAGCACCTGGAGACCGTCCCGGTCAGCCACGACCTCACCGGCTGCCACGCCCGCTTCCCGGTCCAGTACGTGATCCGTCCGCAGACCCCGGAGCACCGCGACTACCGGGGCTACGCGGGTCAGATAGCCGCCGGGGTGTTCCGGGTCGGCGAGCCCGTCACCGTACTGCCCTCGGGCCGCACGTCGACGATCGCCGGGATCGATCTGCTCGGCGACAGCGTGGACATCGCCTGGGCCCCGCAGTCGGTGACGGTCCGGCTGGCCGATGACGTCGACGTCTCACGCGGTGACCTGATCGCTCCGTCGGACGACGCCCCGGCGGTCACCCAGGACGTCGAGGCGACCGTCTGCCATGTCGCGGACCGGCCGCTCACCGTGGGCCAGCGGGTGCTGATCAAGCACACCACCCGCACGGTCAAGGCAATAGTCAAGGACATCCCGTCCCGCCTCACCCTGGACGACCTCTCCCAGCACCCGGCCCCGGGACAGCTCGTCGCCAACGACATCGGCCGGGTCGTGGTGCGCACCGCGGAGCCGCTCGCGCTCGACGCGTACGCGGACTCGCGCCGCACCGGTTCCTTCCTGCTGATCGACCCGGCGGACGGCACCACCCTGTCGGCCGGCATGGCGGGCGCCTCCTTCGCCGCCGTGGTGCGGGCGGCGGCCCCGGCGGACGACGAAGCGGAGTGGGACTTCTGATGAGCAGGGACATCTTCTCGACCTTCGCGAAGGAGGGCGGCCGCGTCGGCAGCGGCGCCCTCGGCAGCGGCCAGGGCGGGGTCGCACGATGTGCGCGATGACGTACGCGCACTGCCTGCGCGCCCGGCAGCACCACCCGCACCGCCCGCAAAGCCAGTTCAGACGAAGACCTGCCGACCGCCCGGCCGCGTTCCCCGCCTTACCGGGGGCGTGAGCACCGGGCCTCCGAGAGGAAACCCTCCCGTGTCTGCCCCACGTACCACGCTGCGCCGCAGCATCGCCGCCGCCGCTGCCCTGCCGCTGCTCGCCGTGGCGCTCACCGCCTGCGGCTACGGCTCCGACTCGAAGGACGACGACGCCAAGAAGACCAACGTCTCCGACGGCGGGAAGAAGCTCTCCGCGGGCACCGTGAAGATCGGGTACTTCCCGAACCTCACGCACGCCACCGCCCTGGTCGGCATCCAGGAAGGCATCATCGCCAAGGAGCTCGGCTCCACCGAGGTCAAGCCCTCGACGTTCAACGCGGGCCCGTCCGAGATAGAGGCGCTCAACGCCGGTTCGATCGACATCGGCTTCATCGGCCCCTCCCCCGCCATCAACGGCTTCACCAAGTCCAAGGGCAAGAGCCTGCGCATCATCGGCGGTTCGGCCTCCGGCGGGGTGAAGCTGGTCGTCAATCCGAAGAAGATCAAGACCCTGGACGACCTCAAGGGCAAGAAGATCGCCACCCCGCAGCTCGGCAACACCCAGGACGTGGCGTTGCTCAACTGGATATCCGAGAAGGGCTGGAAGGTCGACGCCCAGAGCGGCAAGGGCGACGTCTCCGTGGTCCGTACCGACAACAAGGTGACCCCGGACGCCTACAAGTCCGGTTCCATCGACGGCGCCTGGGTGCCAGAGCCGACCGCGTCCAAGCTGGTCGAGCAGGGTGCGAAGGTGCTCCTCGACGAGCGGAAGCTCTGGCCGGACGACAAGTTCGTGATCACGAACATCATCGTGTCGCAGAAGTTCCTCGACCAGCACCCGGACGTCGTGGAGGCGGTGCTGCGCGGCTCGGTCAACACCAACGCGTGGATCAACGCCAACCCGGACAAGGCGAAGGCCTCCGCCAACACCGCGCTCAAGACGCTGTCCGGCAAGGAGCTTCCGGCCGACGTCATCGACCCGGCCTGGAAGTCCATCGAGTTCACCGACGACCCGCTGGCCGCCACGCTCGACGCCGAGGCCAAGCACGCGGTGAAGGCCGGTCTGCTGGACGAGCCGGACCTGAAGGGCATCTACGACCTGAGGCCGCTGAACAAGGTCCTCAAGGCCGCGGGCAAGCCCGGGGTCGCCGACGCCGGTCTCTCGGTCAAGTAGCACCGACCCGTTCCAGGATCTCCCAGGAGGTGACGACCATGGCCACGACCACGCTCACCACGGCCGAGGACCGCACGGCGGTCGGGCACGCCGCCCGTCTCGACCACGTCTCGAAGTCCTTCGGCGGACCGCAGGGGCAGCAGCTCGTCCTGGACGACATCACGCTCGATGTCGCTCCCGGCGAGTTCGTCACCCTCCTGGGAGCCTCCGGGTGCGGCAAATCGACGCTGCTCAATCTGGTGGCGGGGCTCGACCGCCCGTCCGAGGGGTCCATCGAGACCCCCGGCGGGCGGCCGGCCCTGATGTTCCAGGAGCACGCGCTCTTCCCTTGGCTGACCGCGGGCAAGAACATCGAACTGGCGCTGCGGCTGCGCGGCGTACCGAAGGCGGAGCGCCGCACCGAGGCGGAGCGGCTGCTCGAACTCGTCCGGCTGGGCGGGGCGTACGGCAAGCGGGTGCACGAGCTCTCCGGCGGTATGCGGCAGCGGGTGGCGATGGCCCGCGCGCTCGCCCAGGACAGCCGGCTGCTGCTGATGGACGAGCCGTTCGCCGCGCTCGACGCGATCACCCGCGATGTGCTGCACGACGAGCTGACCCGGATCTGGCGCGAGACGAACGTCTCGGTCCTCTTCGTCACGCACAACGTGCGCGAGGCGGTCCGGCTCGCCGAGCGGGTCGTGCTGCTCTCCTCGCGGCCGGGCCGGATCGCCCGGGAGTGGACGGTCGACATCGAGCAGCCGCGCCGTATCGAGGACACCGCCGTGGCGGAGCTCTCCGTCGAGATCACCGAACAACTGCGTGGGGAGATCCGCCGACATGGCCAGCACTGAGACCACCGCCGGGAGCGGCACCGCCGGGGCCGGAGCCCCGAAGGACGCCGCCCAGGACATGGCCGGCCTCGAAGCGGGGCTCGACGCTCTCGACGCGGTACGGATCAGCCGGACCCCGGTGCGCCAGGTAGTGACGCAGAAGGTGCTGCCTCCGGTGGTGGCCGTCGCACTGGTGCTCATCGTCTGGCAGATCCTGATCTGGGCGAAGGTCACCGACGACTACAAGCTGCCCTCGCCGTCCCAGGTCTGGGGCGAGGTGTCCGACGCCTGGGCCCAGGGCACCCTGCTCGGCTACATCTGGACCAGCGTCTCGCGCGGTCTGCTCGGCTTCCTCCTCGCGCTCGTCATCGGCACCCCGCTCGGGCTGCTGGTCTCCCGGGTGAAGCTGGTGCGCGCGGCGATCGGCCCGGTGCTCTCCGGGCTGCAGTCGCTGCCCTCGGTGGCCTGGGTGCCGCCCGCGGTCATCTGGCTGGGCCTGGACGACACGATGATGTACGCGGTGATCCTGCTCGGCGCCGTCCCGTCGATCGCCAACGGGCTCGTGGCCGGTGTCGACCAGATCCCGCCACTGCACCTGCGGGCCGGCAAGACGCTGGGCGCCACCGGACTGCGGGGCACCTGGCACATCGTGCTGCCGGCCTCGCTGCCCGGCTACCTGGCCGGCCTGAAGCAGGGCTGGGCCTTCTCCTGGCGCTCGCTGATGGCCGCGGAGATCATCGCCTCCTCGCCCGACCTGGGCGTGGGCCTGGGTCAGTTGCTGGAGCAGGGCCGCGAGACCAGCAGCATGTCGATGGTCTTCCTCGCCATCTTCCTGATCCTGATCGTCGGCATCGCCATCGACCTGCTCATCTTCAGCCCGCTGGAGCGGTGGGTCCTGCGCAGCCGCGGTCTCCTCGTCAAGAACTGAGCTTCGACATGACTTCTCCGGTCCTCCTCGTCATCGCCCACGGCAGCCGCGATCCCCGGCACGCCGCGACCGTGCACGCGCTCACCGCGCGGGCGGCGGCGCTGCGGCCGGGGCTGCGGGTGGAGACCGGTTTCCTGGACTTCAACGCGCCGTCGGTGCCACGGGTCCTGGAGCGGCTGGACGGGCAGGGCGTGAGTGAGGTGGTGGCGCTTCCGCTGCTGCTCACCCGGGCCTTCCACGCCAAGTCGGACATCCCGGCGGTACTGCGGGAGGCGCGCGGCAGGCTGCCGCGGCTGCGCGTGCGGCAGGCCGAGGTGCTCGGCCCCTCGCCGCTGCTGAACTCCGCCCTGGAACGGCGGCTGCGGGAGGCCGGGGTCCGCCCCGGCGACAGAGGCTCGACCGGGCTCGTCCTGGCCTCGGCGGGCTCCACCGACCCGGAGGCGATCGCAGTGATCGCTGAAATCGCGCGGGAGCTGCGGCACACCGGTTGGTGTTCCGTGCGGCCTGCGTTCGCCTCCGCTGTATCCGCCGGCGGCTACCCCGATACCGGGGACGCGGTACGGGCCCTGCGGGCGGAGGGCGTGCGCAGGGTCGCGGTGGCGCCCTACGTGATCGCGCCGGGCCGCCTCCCTGACCGCATCGCGGCGGGCGCGGCCGGTGCGGATGTGCTGGCCGGGGTGCTGGGCCCGTCGCCGGAGCTGGCGCGGCTGCTGCTGGACCGGTACGACGAGGCCGGGGTGCCGGCCGCCGGGATGGCGTCGCTCAGCGCGTAGCCGGGGCCGCGGCGGTCCGTGGCCCCGCTCAGCCGACGTCGAGGCTGCCGGTGCGGGCCCGCTTGAGCTCGAAGAAGTCGTCGTGGCCGGCGAGCACCCGGAAGCTGTCGAACAGTCGCGCGGCCTCCTCGCCGCGCGGCACCGCGCGCAGGACCGGGCCGAACCAGACGGTCCCGTCGACGTGCAGGGTGGGCGTACCCACATACGCGTCCGCCTCGGGGTCCTTGCCCGCGTCGTGGCTGCGCCGCAGCGCCTCGTCGTACGTGTCCGCGTGGGCGGCGGCGGCCAGTGCGGCGGGCAGGCCCAGCTCGTCGAGGGACTGGACGATCACCTCGTCGAAGTCCTCGTTCCTGCCCTGGTGGATCCGGGTGCCGTAGGCGGTGTACAGATCCCGCAGGACCGCCTCGCCGTGCTGCTCCGCCGCGGCCGCGGCCACCCGCACCGGTCCGATCGACTTGTCGACCAGGGCGCGGTACCAGTCGGGGAGTTCGTTGCCGGTGTTGTGCAGGTAGAGGCTCATCACGTGGAAGCGGAGCTCGATGTCGCGCCGCTGCTCCACCTCCAGCATCCAGCGGGAGGTGATCCAGGCGAACGGGCAGGCCGGGTCGAACCAGAAGTCGACGACGGGCCTGCCCGCTTCCCGGCTGCCGTCCGGGGTGTTCTCCGCGCTGCGGTGAGTGGTCATGGAGTGAGCCTAGCCAGCCGGTGGCGCAGCCGGCCGGGCCATTCAGCGGCTGCCCGGCTGGGCCACTTTCAGGCGGCGGTCCACTGCGGATCGCGACCGCTCAGGGCCAGGGCCCGCTCGAAGCGGGACACCGGGTTCCCGACGGTGATCTCGGGGGCGAAGCCCTCGTACCGTCGGTAGAGCCCGGCCGTCTTCTCCACGGTCTTCAGTACGCAGTCGGCCGTGTCCTCGGAGAGCCGGAACTCCTGTCCGGTGGCCCGCGCGACGTCCCAGCCGTGCAGCGCCGTCTCCATGATGAGCATCTCGGCGGTGTCCGCGGCCGGGGACGCCGATTCGCCCCGGCCGATGGTGCCCTCCCAGGCGGCCGGGTCCGACCAGGCGGCGACGGCGCGGTCCAGCTGGGCCGCGTACCGCTCGGCCCAGTCGGCGTCCGCCGTGAAGTCGCGCGTGGTGAGCTCCTCGGGGATCTCGGTGCGCAGGGCGCGGTGCTCCATACCGTGCGAGGTGTAGAGCACCCAGTGGTTGACGAGCCCCCGGACGTCCCAGCCCTCGCAGGGGGTGGCGGAGCTGTCGAGTTGTGCGGGACGGACGGCGCGGGCGACCCGGGCCGCCTCTGCGGCGCATTCGGTCATAGGGGCGTGCTCGGTCTTCATGCAGGCCAGGCTAGGACCGGCGGCTGTCCCGGGTATTGAAGAAAAGCGACAGTCGGCGGGGATACTGTTTCTCCATGTCCAACGAGCTCAGATCCCCGGGTGACACCTTCCTCCTCGCCGGCGAGCTGCCCGTGCGCCGTCTCGGCTACGGCACCGCGCAGCTGACCGGCCCCGGGTACTGGGGGCCTCCCGCGGACCGCCAGAAGTCTCTGGCCGTGCTCAGGGCGGCGGTCGACCGAGGCGTGACCCTGATCGACACCGCGGAGAACTACGGCCCCGGGGTCGCCGAGGAGCTGGTGGCCGAGGCGCTGCACCCGTACCGCGACGATCTGGTGATCGCGACCAAGGGCGGTGTGGTGCGCACCAGTGACAGCAGCTGGCACATCGCGGGGCGGCCCGAGGACCTGCGGGCGATGTGCGAGTCCAGTCTGCGCCGGCTGCGGACCGACCGGATCGACCTCTACCAGCTGCACCGGCTGGATCCGCGGGTGCCGATGGCCGAGCAGCTGGGCGCTCTGGATGAGCTGCGGCAGGAGGGTAAGATCCGGTACATCGGTCTGGACACCCTTACCGCCGACCAGCTGGAGCAGGCGCTCTCCCTGACCGGGATCGCCTCGGTGCAGAACCGGTTCAATCTCCTGGACCGTTCGTCGGACGCGGTACTGAAGGTGTGCGAGGCCCACGGCCTGGCCTTCCTGCCCTGGTTCCCGCTGGCGAACGGCGCGCTGACCGGCGAGGACGCCGCTGCGCTCGCCGGGATCGCCGAACGCCACGGCGCCACCCGTGGGCAGATCGCCCTCGCCTGGCTGCTGCACCACTCCCCCGTCCTGTGCCCGACTCCGGGCACCGGTTCGCCCGTTCATCTCGCGGAGAACCTCCGGGCCGGGGAGATCTCGCTGTCGACCGACGACATGAGCCTCCTGGAGGCGCTGGCATCCGCATGAAGGAGTAACCGCACGTGACCACCACCGCACCCCTCGCCCCTTCCTCGCCCACGGCCCCGGTTCCGGTGATCAGGGCCGACGGCGTCACGTTCGTACGGGACGGCAAGGTCCTGCTCGACTCGATCTCGATGACCGTGCGCAGCGGGGAGCACTGGGCGCTGCTCGGCGCCAACGGTGCGGGCAAGAGCACCCTGCTGGGGCTCCTCGGCGCGCTCAGGCACCCCACCCGGGGCACCGTGGAGGTGCTGGGCCGCACCCTGGGGCGGGTCGACCTGCGGGAGCTGCGGACGCTGCTGGGGCACGTCGATCCGCGCCATCCGCTGCGCTCGCCGCTCTCGGTGAAGGACGTGGTGCTGACGGGGCTGACCAACTCGATCGAGCCGGTGCCGCGCTGGTCGGCCGGTCCGGAGCAGCGGGAGCGGGCGGAGCGGCTGCTGAAGATGCTGGGCATGGGCGGCAAGGAGGGGGCGCGCTGGCCCGCGCTGTCGCAGGGCGAGCGGGGCCGTACGCTCATCGCCCGCGCCCTGATGCCGCAGCCCCGGCTGCTGCTGCTCGACGAGCCGGCCACCGGTCTCGACCTGGCCGCCCGGGAACAGTTGCTGGACAGTCTGGACGCGCTGCGCGAGGAGCACCCGGAGCTGGCGACGGTGCTGGTCACCCATCATCTGGAGGAGCTGCCCGCCTCCACCAGCCACGCGATGCTGCTGCGCGGCGGGCGTTGTCTGGCCTCGGGTGCGGCGGACGAGGTGCTGACCACGGAGCAGGTCAGCGACTGCTTCGGTCATCCGGTGGGGATCTCCCGTACGGACGGCCGGTGGGCGGCGCGGGCCCGGCGGGCGCCGCGTTCCTGACCGGTTGCCGCCGAAGGTGCCGCCGTCGCCGCTCAGCGCCTGTCGGTCTCCGGGCCCGCGACGAAGGGGGTGGCCTGGTGGTAGTAGAGCAGCCAGCCGGCGGCGGTGAGCCGCCACAGTGAACTGCGGTGGGCGCGCATCCCTTTGGCCTCGGTGTCGAAGGTGACGTGGACGAGTCCGTCCGCGAGCTGGACCCCGCGCATGCGGGATGCGGTGAGCTGCCCGGGGCGTGCGGCGGTGCCGGTGATGAGCGAGGTGATGACCGTGTCCCGGTCCCGGTGCCGGCCGGTGGTGTCGACCTCGCGGAAGTCGGGGTGCAGGACCTGGACCAGGAGTTCGCTGGAGGCCCGCACCAGCGGGTCGAGGAGGCGGAGTTCGCCCTCCACCGCCGCGGTCACGCCGGGCGTCGGCTCGCTCACGCCCCGCCTCCGGTCATCTCGACGAGTCTGGCGACGGTGTTCCAGTTGCGCGAGGTACCGGTGAGGCCCTTGTTGAGGGACGGCCGGGAGAGGGCGGCGGCGAGCTTGGAGCGGCCCAGCCCGTCGGGGGCGTAGAGGTAGAGGGCGCGGTCGCCGAGCCGGAATTCCTCGGGGAGGAAGGCGGCGGCGTCCAGCGGGGCGTAGCGGGCGGCGCCGACGGGCCGGTCGAAGTACGTGACGTGCAGTTGCCTGCCCTGAAGCGCGACGGCCGGGAACGGACAGGCGGCGGCGAGGTAGGCGGCGTCCCTCACCAGGCACTCCACCGGGAAGCCGAACTGCGCCTCGATGGCCCGCTCCAGCTCCGCCGCCAGGGTGTTCTCGTCGCCGGATCCGCTGCTGAAGACCGCGTTGCCGCTCTGCAGGTACGTCGCGACGTCGCCGTGGCCCAGCCCGGTGAGCAGGGTGCGGAGTCCGGCCATCGGGACCTTGCGCCGGCCGCTCACGTTGATCCCGCGCAGCAGCGCCGCGTACATCGTCATGGGCACACCATAGGACGATCAGCCCGAGCCGTGCGGCCGCCGCGCCCCGTGGGGGAGGGCGCGGTGGCCGCCGGTTCGGGGAGCGGTGCTGCTACTCGACGACCTTCAGCAGCTTGTTCGCGGTGCCCGCGGTGGCGTTGCCGATGGCGTCCGGGGTGGCTCCGTCGGTCAGTGCCGTGGCGACGTCCGCCGGGGTGGCGTCGGGGTGTCCCGCCAGGTAGAGGGCGGCGGCACCGACGACGTGCGGAGTGGCCATGGACGTACCGGAGATGGTGTCGGACCCGGTGTCGCTGTCGTTCCAGGCCGAGGTGATGTCCGAGCCCGGGGCGTAGAGGTCCACCAGCGAGCCGTAGTTGGAGAACGACGACTGCTCGTCGTCCACCGTGGAGGAGGCGACCGTGATGGCCTCCGGGACGCGTGCCGGGGAGTTCTCGCTCGCGTCGCCCGAATCGTTGCCGGCGGCCACTCCGTAGGTGACTCCGGAGGCGATGGACTTCTGGACCGCCGCGTCGAGCGCCTCGTCCGCGCCGCCGCCGAGGCTCATGTTGGCGACGGACGGGCCCTGGTGGTTCGCGGTGACCCAGTCGATGCCGGCGACGACCTGCTCGGTGGTGCCGGAGCCCGAGTCGTCGAGGACCCGGACGGCCACGATCTTGGCCTTCTTGGCGACGCCGTACGTCGCACCGGCGATGGTTCCGGCCACATGGGTGCCGTGGCCGTAGCCGTCGTCGGCGTTGTCGTCGTCGTCCACGGCGTCGTAGCCGTAGCTGGCCCGGCCCTCGAACTCCTCGTGGGTGATGCGGACCCCGGTGTCGATGACGTACGCGGTCACGCCCTCGCCCGCGCCGTCCGGGTAGGTGTACGCGTTGTCGCCCGTGGTCCCTGTCTGGTCGATGCGGTCCAGACCCCAGGACGGCGGGTTCTCCTGGGTGGCGTCGACGTGGAACTTCTTGTTCTGGACGACCTTGGAGACCGACGGGTCGGCGGCGAGCCGCTTGGCCTCGGTCTGCGAAAGGCCGCTGGCGGAGAAGCCGTTGATGGCGGAGCTGTAGTTGCGCTTCAGCTTGCCGCCGTACTCCTTGGCGAGCTTCGACTTGTCGGCCTTGTGGTCCAGCATGACTATGTAGCTGCCGGATACGGCGGTTGCCGCGTCGGCACCGTAGATCTTGCCCATGGCGGGGGCGGGTGCCGCACCGGCCATGGGGCTGCCCAGCAGGGTGATGCCGGCCGCGGCGGCCACGGCGGTGATCGCGGCAGTGAGCTTGATCCGGTGGGTGCGCTTGTGAAGTGCCATGAAGAGGGGTCTCCTCGTCATTCTTTGTGGGGGGATTGGCCCTCGGCCGGAAGATCTCCGGGGGCTGGCTCGAAACCCTCGCTTATTGACGCGCTCAGATCAAGACCTTCATCCACCTGTAACTTACTCAACAAAGTTTCGTAATAAGAATCCGGCCATCCGTGTCCAGGCCGGACCAGCTTCCCTACCGCTGCCGTCAGTTGACGTGTTCGC
The DNA here is from genome assembly GCF_044751215.1 of Streptomyces sp. NPDC088730. Classification (NCBI taxonomy): domain Bacteria; kingdom Bacillati; phylum Actinomycetota; class Actinomycetes; order Kitasatosporales; family Streptomycetaceae; genus Streptomyces; species Streptomyces sp. NPDC088730. The sequence goes on along the minus strand of NZ_JBIVLK010000005.1, from coordinate 119,191 downwards.
CCTGCTCAGCGGGGCTCCTCGGCCGTGGAGGACGGGCGGGCGGCGCGGGCGTAGCGGGCGGCGAGGTCCCCGAACGCGGCGGCCAGCGGGGGCGGGCCGACGACTTCGATCTCGGCGTCGAAGCGGCCGAGGGCGGCGGCGAGACCGGTCCACGACCAGGAGCCGAGGACGAGCCGGCAGTGGCTCGGGCCGAGTTCCACGACGATGCCGTCCCGGACGAAGGGCGCCACGTCGGCGGCCGGCAGCCGGAGGATGACTTCGCCCCGGCAGGGCCAGTCGGTGGTGCTGCCGTCGTTGCCGCGGAACCGGCTGGTGACGAAGGCGGAGACGCTGCCGCCGGGCAGCTCGCGCGGGGCGAAGCGGGGGCCGGTGGGGGTACGGGGCCGGATCCGGTCGACGCGGAAGGTGCGCCAGTCCTCGCGGTGGAGGTCCCAGGCGACCAGGTACCAGCGCTGCTGCCGGGTGACCAGGTGGTGGGGTTCGACCCGGCGGACGTCATCGGCCGGGGTACCCGGGCCCCGGGCGTAGTCGAAGCGCAGCTCCTCGTGGGCGCGGATGGCGCGGCTCAGGTCCAGCAGCACCTGGGCGTCGGGCCGCGGGGTGTCTTCGGCCGCCGGCGGCCGGACCGCGGTGAGGCGCAACAGGTCGATGCGGTGGCGCAGCCGGGGCGGCATGAGCTGTCCGAGGGTGGCCAGTGCGCGGGAAGCGCCTTCGGCGACGGTGGCGTCGGCGGCCGCGGTCCGCAGCGCCACGGCGAGGGCGACGGCCTGCTCGTCGTCGAACAGCATGGGCGGCAGATGGGTGCCGGCCTCCAGCCGGTAGCCGCCGGCCGGTCCTCTGGCGGTCGTGATCGGGTAGTCGAGTTCGCGCAGGCGGTCGATGTCACGGCGCACGGTGCGCGAGGTGATGCCGAGCCGCTCGGCGAGATCCTCCCCGGACCAGTCACGGGGCGTCTGGAGGAGCGAGAGCAGCGCGAGCAGCCGGGCCGATGTCCTGTGCATGATGCCGATGCTCCCAGGAGTAGCGGACACACCCTGTCCGCTACTCCTGCCATCGTGGCGCACGAGCCGCCCGGAGACATGGACTCCGGTCCCGGCCGCAGCCGCCGTCCGGCATCGACGGCCGACGGCGCACAGGTGTCACATCGAGGCAAGGAGCAGGCCATGTCCGTCACGACCACCACCCATCTGAACTTCCGGGGCGCCGCACGTGAGGCGCTGGACTTCTACCGGTCCGTCTTCGGCGGACGCACCGTCGCGGTCACCTACAAGGACGCGGGTGCCGTACGGAACGAGAGCGAGGCGGACTGGGTGATGTGGGGCGAGGTGACCGGCGCCGACGGCTTCCACGTCATGGCCTACGACGTGCCCTCGCACCTGCCCTGGAGCCAGGGCGACAACCCGTTCTTCGTCTCCGTGCGGGGTGACGGCGCCGAGGAGATCAGGGCCCTGTGGGGCAGGCTCGCCGAGGGCTCCGCCATCGTGAGCCCGCTGGAGCCCGCGCAGTGGGCGCCGCTGTACGGCATGCTCACCGACCGCTTCGGCGTCACCTGGGTCCTGGACGTCGCCGCCCCGTACCACGGCTGACACGGCAGGGCCCTCCCCGCGGGCCGGCCTGCGCCGGGCCGCGGGGAGGGGGCGCGGCTCAGCGCTGGTAGCGGGCCAGCACCCGGTTCCCGTCCTCGACCAGACGCTTCCTCAGTTCGGCCGCGTCGATCGCACCGCTGTAGTACTCCTGGTACGCGGGGGTGGCGACCTTGTCCTTCCACTCGGGGTAGCCGCGCACGGACTGGGCGGGCGCGGAACGCAGTCCGCCCGCGAGGGCGACGCCGGTCGCCCAGCCCCGGTCCGGGGTGTGCAGCGAGGGGTCCGCCAGCGCCTCCTTGCCGGTGGGCAGCATCCAGTCCCCCTTGGCGAGGCGCACCATGTTCGCCGGCCGGAGCAGGAAGTCGATGAACTCCACGGCCTCCTTCTTGTGCGGGCTGTCCTCGGCGACAGACAGGGTCTGCGGGCTCACGCCCTGGGCCGGGCCGGCGCTCCCGGCCGGGGCGGGCAGCACCGTCCACTCGAAGCCCTCCGGGGCCTGCTCGACCACCTGCTGACGGTAGGAGAACCCCAGCGGCACCATGGCGTACTTGCCGCCGAAGAGACCGGGGAGGGCGTCGCCGCCCCCCATGCCGAGCGCGGTGCGGGCGGCGCTGTGGTCGGTGTTGACCTGGTCGTGGATGGTCCGGGGGACGACGAGATCGCCGTCGTCCATGGCGAGCGTGACCTTCCCGTCGGCGCCTCGGTGGAACAGCTCACCGCCGGCCGAGAGGCCGAGGTTGAGCGTGACGGAGACCGGTTCCTTGAGCGGCCAGGCGACTCCGTAACGGCCCTTGCCGGTGAGCTTCTTGGTGACCCGTCCGAACTCCGGCCAGCTCCAGGGCTTCTCCGGGGTCGGGACGCGGACCCCGGAGGCCTTGAGGATCTTGGTGTTGGCGATCAGGACGCGGGGTTCCTGGAGGAAGGGCACGCCGTAGACGCCGCCGTCGAAGGTGCTGGTGCGCCAGCTCTGCCGCGGGATGTCGGCGGTGAGCCGGCCCGGCAGCAGGGTGCGCAGATCGGCGAGGTAGCCGCCGTAGGCGAAGTCCGCGAGGTCGTCGGACGCGTCATGGATGACGTCGGGTGCCTCGTCCCCCTCGAACGAGGTGAGGAGCTGGTCGTGGACGCTGTCCCAGCTGCCCTGGACGTACTGCACCCGGACATCGGGATGGCTCGCGTTCCACTCCTTCACCAGCTGCTTGTTGGCGTCGACGGACTCCTTCTGCCAGGCCAGCGACTGGAAGCGGAGCGTGATCCTGCCATCCGTCTGCCCGCCACCGCCCCCGCCGCACCCGGTCAGCAGCAGGGCCAGCGCGGTGGCCGCCGCGGCTGCCGTGCGTGCCACTGCGCGCATCAGCTCTTCACCGCCCCGGCCAGCATGCCGCCCGTGATCCGCCGCTGGATGACCGCGAAGAGGACGAGCGAGGGGAGGGTGGCGAGGAACGCGGCGGCGGCGAGCGGCCCCAGGTCGCTCGCGCCCTCCGCGCCGAGGAAGTGGGTCAGTACGACCGGCAAGGTCTGCTTCTCCGGTGTCTTGAGCAGGACGAGCGCGAAGAAGAACTCGTTCCAGGCGGTGATGAAGGCGAAGAGCGCGGTGGCGACGATCCCGGGGGCCAGCAGCGGTGCGGTGACCGAGACGAGCGTCCGCAGCCGGCTCGCGCCGTCGACCGCCGCCGCCTCCTCCAGTTCGGGCGGCACCGCCCGTACGTAGCCGACCAGCATCCACAGCGCGAACGGCAGCGACCAGACGACGTACACCATGATCAGCCCCCACAGCGTGTTGATCAGATGCAGGTACTTGAGCACCAGGAAGAGCGGAATGATCAGCAGGACGAACGGGAACGCCTGGCTGACCACGACCCAGCCGGTGGCGGCGGCGGAGAGCCGCGAGCGGTGGCGGGCCATCACATAGGCCATCGGGGTGGCGATGACGACCGCGATGAGCCCGGCCGAGACGGCGGCGATCAGCGAGTTGGCGGCGGCCCGCAGCAGCGGCTGCTCGTCGAAGGCGGCCCGGAAGTTGTCGAGCGTCGGGTGGTGCGGGATCCAGGTGGGGTGCAGGGAGCCCAGCTCGGGGGCCGGTTTGAAGGCGGTGGAGATCAGCCAGAGGAACGGGAACGCCAGGAAGACCAGGTAGCACAGCAGCGCGAGGTACTGTCCGGCCCGCACGGACCTGCGGGTAGGCATGCTCATCGGTCCTCGCCTCCCCCGAGCCGTCCCACGAGGTACACGGCGAGGATCACCGAGATCACCGCGACCATCACACAGCCCATCGCCGCGGCATAGCCGAACTGCCCGTACCGGAAGGCCTCTTCGTACGCGAAGAGCATCGGCAGCCGGGTCCGGCCGCCCGGACCGCCGTTGGTCAGTACGTAGACCAGGGCGAAGGAGTTGAAGTTCCAGATGAAGTTGAGCGCGGTGATGGACAGGGCGACCGGCCTGAGCGCCGGCCAGGTGACGGTACGGAAGCGGCGCCAGGCGCCCGCGCCGTCCAGGGCCGCGGCCTCGTGGAGTTCGTGCGGGGTGTTCTGCAGACCGGCCAGCAGGGCGACCGTGGTCTGCGGCATGCCGGCCCAGACCCCGACCAGGATCACCGCGGGCAGCGCGGTGGCGAGGCCGGTCAGCCAGTCCCGGCCGTCGCCGAGGCCGAGATCGCGGATGGTCTCGTTGAGGATTCCGGCGTCCGGGTTGTAGACCAGCCGCCACATGATGCCGACGACCACCTCCGGCATCGCCCACGGGATGATCGCCAGGGCCCGCGCCAGCCACCGCATCCGCAGGTTCTGGTTGAGCAGCAGCGCGAGGCCCAGGGCCAGCACGAACTGCGGGACGGTGACGCCGACCGCCCACACCAGGCCGATCCGGAACGAGTCCCAGAACAGTCCGTCGTGCAGCAGGTCCCGGAAGTTCAGCACCCCGGTCCACTGGGTGGACCGGGTCCGCCCGGACTGGGCGTCGGTGAACGCGAGCGCGATGCCGTAGAGCAGCGGGCCGACGCTGAGGACCAGGATCGGGATGAGGGCGGGCAGTACCAGGAACCAGGTACCGGCGTTCCGGTTGATCCGCGCGGGGTCCTTGCCGTGCGGGCCGTCCGGCGGTCCGTGCCGCCCGGACTGCACGGTTGCACTCGCCAATGTCATGAATGAGCCCCCTTTGCGTCATTCGACCGGCTTGATACCGTTCCGGCCGCTCAGGTGGCCTCCGCAATCGTGCTGAGGCGCCGCCGGTTCGTCAAGGCAACCTGCACAGATGCGAAAATCGGATCCATGAACGAGATGCGAGCGCGCGAGGTACTGACCGCTGCCGGGCACCCCGGCGGCGCGGAACTGCTCGCGCTGGGCGAGAACGCGGTGTTCGCCGTGGGCGACCTGGTGGTCAAGATCGGCCGGGACGCCGTGCGCAGTCCCGAGCTGCGCGAGCGGGCCGAGCGCGAGGTGGCCGTCGCGCGCTGGCTCGCCGCGTCCGGTGTCCCCGCGGTGCGGAGCGCGGAGCCCGCGGCCCGGCTCGTCGAGGGCCACCCGGTGACCGTGTGGCACCGGCTGCCCGAGCCGGTGCGGCCGGCCGAGCCGCGGGATCTGGCGCCGCTGCTCGCCGCGGTGCACGCGCTGCCGGCCCCGGAGGGCCTCACCCTGCCCCGGCGGGAGCTGCTCGGCGGGGTCGAGCGCTGGCTGACCCTGGCGGGCGACGCGATCGACCCGGCCGACGCCGCGTATCTGCGCGAGCGCCGCGACGGCTTCGCGACGGCCGCCGACGCACTGGTGCCCCGGCTGGCCCCGGGCCCGATCCACGGCGACGCGCTCCCGCGCAATGTCCATGTCGGCCCGGACGGGCCGGTCCTGGTGGACCTGGAGACCTTCTCCACGGATCTGCGCGAGCACGACCTCGTGGTGCTCGCCCTGTCCCGCGACCGGTACGGGCTGCCGGCCGAGGCCTATGACGCGTTCACCTCGGCGTACGGCTGGGACGTCCGCGAGTGGGACGGCTGCGCGGTGCTGCGCGGGGCGCGGGAGACGGCGAGCTGCGCGTGGGTCGCGCAGCACGCGCCGGCCAACCCGAAGGCGCTCGTGGAGTTCCGCAGGCGCGTGGCGTCGCTGCGCGACGGGGACACGGCGGTGCGGTGGTACCCCTTCTGAGCGTTCTGTCCTCAATCGCCGGACGGGCTTGATTTTTCGAGCACCGGCTCCCGTACCGGCCAGCGGCCGTCGATCACCGCGTCCGCCGTGCCCTTGCGGCGCAGGAACTGCTGGAAGTCGGCGGCCCACTCCGCGTACCACGCGATCTGCCGCTCGTGGAGCTCGGCCGCGGACAACGCGGCCACCGAGCCGTGCCGGGCGGCTATCGCGTACGCCACCCGCACCGCGGCCAGCGCGTCCGCCCCCGCGTCGTGGGCGCCGCCGTGGACCACGCCGTACTCGACGCAGACCGCCTCCAGATTCCGCTTGCCCTTGCGGTAGCGGTCCACCGCCCGGTCGATGGTGTACGGGTCGACGACCGGGCCGATCCCCGCCCCGCCGAGGCGCTCGCTCAGCGAGGGGAGTCCGTGCCGGTGCAACTCCGCGGTCAGCAGCGTCAGGTCGAAGGCGGCGTTGTACGCGACGACCGGCACGCCCTGGCGCCAGTAGTCCGTCAGGGTGTCGGCGATCTCGTCGGCCACCTCGCGCACCGGCCGGCCCTCCGCCGCCGCCCGCTCGCTGCTGATGCCGTGGATCGCGGAGGCCTGCGCGGGGATCCGGATGCCCGGATCCGCCAGCCAGGTGCGCTGCCGCTCCGGCTCCGCGTCGCCGTCTCGGAGACCGACGACCGCGGCCGTCACGATCCGGGCCTCCAGCGGCTCCGTACCCGTCGTCTCCAGGTCGAAGCCGACCAGCGCGTGCTGATGCCAGCTCATCCCTTACCTCCTTCGTGGTGCTTCCCCCAGGTGACGACCACCCTCGCACGGGCCACTGACAGCACCCCCCTGAGGTCCGCCCGTCAGGAGACCGGCCGGGAGTCTGTCCACACGGACTCGAACTCCTCGCGGTACGTCTCGAACAGCCCGTGCTCGCTGTCCTGCCCGGCCCGCACCACCGCCCGGCCACCGCCCCTGAGCACCAGCACGGGCGCCTCCATGCCCCGGGCCCGGCGCAGATACGTCTGGACGACGCCCACCGCGTCGGCGCCGTCGCCGTCCACCAGGTAGGCGGTGAAGCGCGGGGTCTCGTCGAAGACATGGATCTCGAAGGCGCCCGGGTCGCGGAGCTTGGAGCGGACCCGGCGCATGTGGAGGATGTTCATCTCCACCGTCCGGCTCAGCTCCCCCTTCTTGAGGCCCAGCTCCCGCTCCCGGCGCTTGACCGCGCTGCTGGCCGGGTTGATGAAGAGCAGCCGGACCCGGCAGCCCGACTCGGCCAGCCGGATCAGCCGGCGGCCGGAGAAGTTCTGCACCAGCAGATTGAGCCCTATGCCGATCGCGTCCAGCCGGCGCGCCCCGCCGAAGAGGTCCTCCGCGGGCAGCTGGCGCTGGAGCCGCACCCGGTCGGAGTGGACGGAGACCACGTCCGCGTACCGGTCGCCCACCAGCTCCTCGACGGCGTCGACGGGGAGCCGGTCGGCGGACGGCACCGAGGCGCCGCTGCCGAGGATCTCCAGCAGCCGCGCGGAGGCGCGCTCGGCCTGGGCGAGGACCGCCTCGTTGAGCGCGCGGTTGCGGGAGACCACGTTGCGCGCGACCTCCAGCTCGTCCAGGGCCAGCTCCACATCGCGGCGGTCGTCGAAGTAGGGCTCGAAGCACGGCCAGTGCTGGACCATCAGCTCACGCAGCTGGGGCAGCGTGAGGAAGCTCAGTACGTTGTCGTCGGCCGGGTCCAGCAGATAGCCCTTGCGGCGGGAGACCTCGCGCACGGCGACGGCGCGCTGCACCCACTCCTGCCCGGCGGGTCCCGCCGCGGCCACCACCCAGTCCTCGCCGTGGACCGGCTCGTAGATGGGCTGGAGCACCGCGGCCACCACCGCGCGCAGCCGCTGCTCCACGAGATTCAGCCAGATATAGGCGCGCCCGGCCCGCTGCGCGCGGGTGCGCACCTCGCTCCAGGCGTCCGCTCCCCAGTCCAGCTCCGCGCCGATCTCCAGGGGCCGGGCGAGCGAGACCGCGCCGGGCGGCACATCGGTGGCGTCCCCCTCGTGACCAGCGTCACCTGGGGGCAGCTCGAAGCCTCCCGAGCTCACCCGCACACCGCCTTCCACTCCCCCCACCAACGATCAAGGAAGGGTACTCCGGGAGCGGGAGCCGGTGCAGCCGGATGCGCAGGCTCCTTCTTCAACTCCCCTACGGATCATGCCTGTTCTCTGGGACGAGATCTGCCGTAGTGAGCGGATTCATAGTGATTAAACACCCCAGGGCAGGCCGCATACCGGGCAGCGGGCCGACCGGGCCCGCCGGATTCGGGTTCCGGGCGACAGGAAGAGGCCCGATGTTGACCGGACTCCGCGACGCCGTCCCCCGATTGCCGGTCGGTCCTAGGTAAGGGCCGCCCTTTCGGGGAAGATCTGGCAGGGAGCCCGCATTCCCCAGGCAACCGCATCAGAGTGGAAGAGTCGAAACCTATGCAGGTCTGGCCGGGACAGGCGTACCCCCTCGGTGCCACGTACGACGGCGCCGGGACCAACTTCGCGGTCTTCTCGGAGGCCGCCAACCGAATCGAGTTGTGCCTGCTGCACGACGACGGCTCCGAGACGGCGGTGGAGCTGCGGGAGACCGACGCGTTCGTCCGGCACGCCTACCTGCCCGGGGTGATGCCGGGTCAGCGGTACGGGTTCCGGGTGCACGGGCCGTACGAGCCGCAGCACGGCGCCCGCTGCAACTCCGCGAAACTGCTCCTGGACCCGTACGCGCGGGCGGTCGCCGGGCAGATCCAGTGGGGCGAGGCGGTGTACGGCTATCCGTTCGGCCGGCCCGACGCGCGCAACGACCTCGACTCGGCGCCGCACACCATGACGTCCGTCGTGGTCAATCCGTACTTCGACTGGGGCGACGACCGGCGTCCCCGTACGGACTACCACCGCACGGTGATCTACGAGGCCCATGTGAAGGGCCTGACGATGCTTCATCCGGGACTGCCGAAGGAGCTGCGCGGTACGTACGCCGGACTGGCGCACCCGGAGGTCATCGCGCATCTGACGGAGCTCGGGGTCACGGCGATCGAGTTGATGCCGGTGCACCAGTTCGTGCAGGACCACCGGCTGGCGGACGCGGGGCTCGCCAACTACTGGGGCTACAACACCATCGGCTTCTTCGCCCCGCACAACGCCTATGCCTCCTGGGGCGACCGGGGCGAGCAGGTGCTCGAATTCAAGCAGGCCGTACGGGCACTGCACCAGGCGGGTATCGAGGTGATCCTCGACGTGGTGTACAACCACACGGCGGAGGGCAACCACCTGGGCCCGACACTCTCCTTCCGGGGCCTGGACAATGCCTCGTACTACCGTCTGACCGACGACCAGCGCTACTACATGGACACCACGGGGACCGGGAACTCCCTGCTGATGCGCTCCCCGCACGTGCTCCAGATGATCATGGACTCGCTGCGGTACTGGGTGACCGAGATGCATGTGGACGGCTTCCGCTTCGATCTGGCCGCCACCCTGGCCCGCCAGTTCCACGAGGTGGACCGGCTGTCGTCGTTCTTCGACCTGGTGCAGCAGGACCCGGTGGTCAGCCAGGTGAAGCTGATCGCGGAGCCGTGGGACGTGGGCGAGGGCGGCTACCAGGTGGGGAACTTCCCGCCGCTGTGGACCGAGTGGAACGGGAAGTACCGGGACACGGTGCGGGATCTGTGGCGCGGTGAGCCGCGGACCCTGGCCGAGTTCGCCGGGCGGCTGACCGGCTCCTCCGACCTGTACCAGGACGACGGCCGCCGGCCGCTCGCCTCGATCAACTTCGCCACCTGCCACGACGGGTTCACCCTGCACGACCTGGTCTCGTACAACGAGAAGCACAACGACGCCAACGGTGAGGGCAACCGGGACGGTGAGAGCCACAACCGGTCCTGGAACTGCGGGGTGGAGGGCGAGACGGACCGGCCTGAGGTACTGGAGCTGCGCGAGCGGCAGATGCGCAACTTCATCGCCACCCTCATGCTGTCGCAGGGCGTGCCGATGCTGAGCCACGGCGACGAGTTCGGCCGCACCCAGCAGGGCAACAACAACGGCTACTGCCAGGACAGCGAGCTGTCCTGGGTGCACTGGCCGGACCCGGCCCGGACGGCGGCCGACGACGACGGCGAGGACTCGGCGGAGCCGGGCGGCGGGCTCTCCCGCAGCCTGCTGGAGTTCACCCGGGCGATGGTGTGGCTGCGCCGCGACCATCCGGTCTTCCGGCGGCGCCGGTTCTTCCACGGACGGCCGGTGGAGGGCACGCACGACGAGCTCTCGGACATCGCCTGGTTCACGCCGGAGGGCCAGGAGATGACCCAGCGGGACTGGCAGGCGGCGCACGCCAAGGCCCTGACGGTCTTTCTGAACGGGCACGCCATCTCGGAGCCGGGGCCCCGCGGCGAGCGGATCTCCGACGACTCCTTCCTGCTGATGTTCAACGCGGGCGCCGAGACGCTGGAGTTCGCCGTCCCGGTGAACCACGGCCGGCAGTGGCATGTGGTCGTCGACACGGCGCGCCCGGCCGGCGTGCTGACCGGCGCCGGACCGAAGGTGGCGGCGGGCGACCGGGTGACGCTGGTGGGCCGGAGCATGGTGGTGCTCCAGCGGCCCGCGTAGCGGGAAGGCGCGCGGGGTGCGGGGCCGCCGGCCGGCCCCTGGGGTCTGTCCGGCGGATCAGGCCTGGGTCACGGTGCCTGGTACGGCACCTCGCCGCGCCGCCGAAACGCCCGAATCGCTCTGCGACGAGGACGCTCCCGCGCCTTGCGACGCACCGCACCGGACACCGCGCCCCTTCCGACCCCGATCCGCCGGACAGACCCTTGTCCGCGGCGGGGTGACACAGGCGGCCCGGATCTGGGTACGAACGTCTTCATGACGCCTTCCGCCACGTACCGGCTCCAGCTCCAGCCGGACTTCCCGTTCTCGGCCGCCGAGGACGCCGTGCCGTACCTCGCCACGCTCGGCGTCTCCCATCTGCACCTGTCGCCGGTCCTCGAAGCGGTGCCCGGCTCCACGCACGGCTACGACGTCGTCGACCACGGCCGGGTGCGCGCGGAGCTGGGCGGCGAGGAGGGGCTGCGGAGGCTCTCCCGCACCGCCCGGCGCCACGGGCTCGGGCTGGTCCTGGACATCGTGCCGAACCACATGGCCGCCGACCCGCGGCACAACCACGCGCTGCGCGAGGTCCTGCGCGAGGGGCCCGGCTCCCCGTACGCCCGCTGGTTCGACATCGACTGGGCGGCGGGTGACGGGAAGATCCTGCTGCCCGTGCTCGGCGGCCGGCTCGGCGACGAGATGGAAGGGTTCCGGGTCGACGGGGAGGTGCTGCGCCACGGCGGGCAGGAGTTCCCGCTCCGGGCCGGCACCTCCGGCCTCCCGCTGCCCGGACTGCTGGACGCCCAGCACTACCGGCTCTGCTGGTGGCGGCTGGCCCGCACCGAGCTGAACTACCGGCGGTTCTTCACCGTCTCGGAGCTGATCGGGGTGCGGGTGGAGGACCCGGAGGTCTTCGCCGCCACCCACGCCAAGATCCTCGGACTGGTCCGGGACGGGACCGTCGAGGGGCTGCGGATCGACCACCCCGACGGCCTCGCCGACCCGGCCGGCTATCTGGAACGGCTCTCCGCGGCGAGCGGCGGCGCGTGGACCGTGGTGGAGAAGATCCTCACCGGCCCGGAGCCGCTGCCGGCCGGCTGGGCGGTGGCCGGGACGACCGGTTACGACGCCCTGCACCGGATCGACGGTCTCTTCGTCGACCCGGTGGGCGCGGCGGAACTGCTGGGCCACTACCGGGAGTCCGCCTCCCCGGCGGTCGACCGGGGAGGCCACTGGCAGGCGACCGTGCGCCGGGCCGCCTACCGCGTCGTCACCCATGAGCTGGCCGCGGAGACCGCGCTGCTGACCCGGCTGGCCTCGCGCGTCTGCGCCGCGGACCCCGCACTGCGCGACCACGCCCCGTGGGCGCTGCGCACCGCGGTGCGTGAACTGCTGGTCCGGGTGCCGGTCTACCGCCCGTACGTGACGGCCGGCGGGCCCTGTACGGAGTCGGCCGCGGCGGCGCTGGACGCGACGGCGGTGAGCGACGCCAAGGCGGTGTTCGCGGTGCGGGAGGAGGCGGCGGCCGTCGATGTGGTGCGGGAGCTGGCGCTGGGCCGGCTCGGTCCCGGCGGCGACCGGGCGGCGTTCTGCGACCGGTTCGCGCAGACGGCGTCCGCGCTGCGGGCCAAGTCGGTCGAGGACACCGCGTACTACCGGTACGTGCCGCTGATCTCGGCCAACGAGGTGGGCGGCGATCCGGGCGCGCCGGCGGTGGCGCCGGAGGACTTCCACGCCTTCTGCGCCCGGCTCGCCCGGGACTGGCCGGCCACCGGCACCGCGCTGACCACGCACGACACCAAGCGCAGCGCCGATGTCCGGGCCGCTGTGGCGGTGCTCTCCGAGTGTCCCGGGCGGTGGTCGCGGTTGGTGGCGGAGCTGGCCCGGACGGCCCCGGCGGCCCCCGATCCGCAGCTGGCGTGGCAGGCGTGGCAGACCGCGTTCGGCTGTGTGGGGTTCCCGGCCGGTGAGCAGGCGGCGCGGCTGGTGCCGGCGCTGCTCAAGGCGGTGCGTGAGTCGGGTCTCTTCACCAGCTGGACCGAGCCCGATCCTGGGTACGAGCGGGCGATGACCGACTTCGTGGCCGCCGGTCCCGCCGCCGCGACCGGCCCGGCGCGGGAGCTGCTGGCGGAGTTCGCGGCCACGCTCGCCCCGCATGTCCGGGCCAATGTGCTCGGCGCTGCGCTGGTGCAGCTGACGATGCCGGGGGTGCCGGACCTCTACCAGGGCACCGAGCGCGAGTACCTGGCGCTGGTCGACCCGGACAACCGGCGGCCGTTCTCGCCGCCCTCCCCCGGCTCGCCCGCGTCCGGGAAGGAGGCGCTGACGGCGGCGGCGCTGCGGCTGCGGCGCGAGCGGCCCGGGGTGTTCGGGGAGTCGGGGACGTACGTCCCGCTGGCGGCCTCCGGACCGGCGGCCGGGCACCTGCTGGCCTTCTGCCGCTCGGGCGAGGTCGTCACCGCGGTGACCCGGCTGTCGCTCCGGCTGGCGGAGGCGGGCGGCTGGCGCGGGACGGAGCTGGCGCTGCCGGACGACGGGGTGTGGCGGGATCTGCTGGCGCCCGGCCGAAAGTTCTCCGGCGGCGGGGTCGCGGTGGCCGAGCTGTTCGACCGGGGGCCGGTGGCGCTCCTCAGCAGGGCCGCACCAGCAGGGACCTCGGACCCCGGGTGAGCAGGCCGGTGGCGGACGGCCTGAATCCGTCCGCCCAGCGGAGCCCCGGCATGGCGTCCAGCAGGGCGCGTGCCCCCTGCTCGGCCTCCAGCCGTCCGAGCACCACGGCCGGGCAGCCCGCCGGTCCGCCGGTGGTGCGGCCCTGGTCGCGGCGGAAGGGGTCGAACAGGTCCGGTTCGGCGAACCGTTCCGGATCGCGTCCCGCCGCGCCGATCAGGCAGGCGACGGGGGCCCGCGCCGGGAGGGTGCCGCCGCTGAGGGTGACCTCGGTGAGGGTGCGCCGCAGGACGACCTGGACGGGCGGGTCCCGCCGCATCGTCTCCGTCCAGGCGCGGCCGGCGAGCGCGGGTTCGACGCGCAGGGCGGCCAGCAGGTCGGGGTCGTCCAGCAGGTTGGCCAGGAACGAGGCGAGAGCCGTCTCACGCAGTCCGGTGTGCCGGGTACAGGGCCCGTCGCCCAGGTGGGCGGGGTCGCCGTTACGGGTCCGGAAGGGACCGCTGCCCGCGGGCAGCCAGCGGCAGAACTCCTCGACGAGATCGGCCTGCCGCCGCCCGGCGATGCGCCGGGCCAGCACGAACGCGGTCCGTTCGACGCGCTCCGCGAGGTGCCGGGGCACGGTGCCGGTGACGACCGTGTACCGCTCGCGGGGCAGGCAGCGGGCGCTGCCGTGGCAGAGGCCGAGCGGGGCGGGGCCGCCGCGCGGCGCCCCGTCGTGCGGGAAGCCGGTGAACCGTGGGCCGGTGAGCGCGGCGATCACGTCGTCGTACCGGCTGACCAGCCAGGCGCCCAGCGGGGCGTCGTAGCAGAGCGGATGGTCCTCACGCAGCACCCGGTAGAGCCGGTACGGGTCGCGGGCGGCGCCGGGGGCGAGGAGGCTCGGGCCGGCTCCCGGACGGGCGGAGCGGGACGGTCCGGCGGGGCGGTGGTCGGGCGAGGGCGTCGGGGCGGGTATGCCTCCTGGGGCGTCGGCCTGCATCCGTACCCCCGGGCGGTCGGTGCGCCGGTGTGCGGCGCGGTCCCCCTCAGGGGATCACCCGGACGGGCCCGCCGCAGTCGGCGCGCGGCCGTCCGGGTGACGGGGCGGGCCGTGCGGCGGCGGGGGCAGTCCGGACAGACGTCAGGGGGCGGGCCGGGCGCCCGGTGGCCGGGACGCGGCGAGCAGTCCGGCGAACGCGGCGGCGGCGCCGGTCAGTTCGACGCGGGAGAAGACCGCGAGCGGGCGGGACCACGGCGGGTCCACAGTGAGCACCGCGCAGTCCTCCCCGACGGCTCCGCGCACGACATGCGCGGGGGCGGTCGCGATTCCGACCCCGGCGGCGGCCATCCGTACCGCGGTCGAGGTGTGCTCCGTCCGCACCGCTGTACGCGGTACGAAGCCGGCTTCGGCGCAGACCCAGTCCAGGAACGGCCGGCCGTGCACGACGGCCTCCATCGCGCACCGCACCCAGGGGCGGTCCGCGAGCTCCTGGAGACGGACGGAGGCGCGTCCGGCGAGCCGGTCGTCGAACGGCACGACCAGCACGATGCTCTCCTCACCGATCGGGACGAGGGGGCCCGGCCAGTCGGCGGGCGGCGGGCCGACGGCGAGGTCGGCGGTGCCGCGCTCGATCTGTTCCTCCAGGGCCTCCGTGGTGGCGTACTCGTGGAGTACGAGGCCGACGCCGGGGTGGCCGGCGCGCCAGCGGGCGAAGACCTCGGGGAGGATGCCGACGGCGATCGCGTGCACGGTGGCGATGTGCAGTTCGCCGCCCTCCGCGCCGGCCGCCGCCCGTGCCGCGCGCCGGGCCTGGGCCGCGCTGCGCACGGACCGTTCGGCGTGCGGCAGGAAGGCGCGGCCCATCGGGGTCAGCCGCACGCCGCGCGGCAGCCGTTCGAGCAGGGCGCCGCCGACGGTCCGCTCCAGGGCCTTGATCTGGTGGGACAGCGCGGGCTGGGTGACGTGGAGCAGCTCGGCGGCCCGGGTGAAGGAGGTCTCCTCGACCACCGTGAGGAAGTACTCCATCTGCCGCAGGCTCATCGATCCGTTCCCCGCCCTCTGCCATAGACGTTCTGCATCGGTCCCACACAAACATTGCCTTGGACTCATGACAACGGTGCGGCGGAGGGTGGGAGCCATGACACAGACGGAAAAGGTGACCGAGACCGATGTGCTGGTGATCGGCGGGGGGACGGGCGGCTACTCGACCGCGCTGCGGTCCGCGGCGCTCGGGCTGCGGGTGGTGCTCGTGGAGCGCGACAAGGTGGGCGGCACGTGTCTGCACCGGGGCTGCGTCCCCAGCAAGGCGATGCTGCACGCGGCGGAGTTGGTGGACGGCATCGCGGAGGCGCGTGAGCGGTGGGGGGTGAAGGCGACCCTGGAGTCGGTGGACTGGTCCGCGCTCGTCGCGACCCGGGACGACATCGTGGACCGCAACCACCGCGGAGTGACCGGCCATCTCGCGCGCGCCGGGGTGGACGTGGTGTACGGAAGCGCGGAGTTGACGGGTCCGCGCGGTGTCCGGATCGGCGGGTACGGGGAGGTCGCCGTCCGGCGTGGCATCGTGCTGGCCACCGGGTCACGGCCGCGCACCCTGCCGGGTCTCACGGCCGACGGGCGGCGGGTGGTCACCAGCGACGACGCGCTGTTCGCCGCCGGTCTGCCGGAGTCGGTGCTGGTGCTGGGCGGCGGGGCGATCGGCGTCGAATACGCCTCCCTGCACCGCTCGATGGGCGCCCGGGTCACCCTGGTGGAGGCCGCGGACCGGCTGGTGCCGCTGGAGGACGCCGATGTGTCCCGGCATCTGGCACGCGGGCTGAAGCGGCGCGGGATCGATGTACGCACGGGTGCGCGGCTGCTGGAGGCGACCGTGCTGGAGGACGGGGTGCGGGCCGCTGTCCGGACCCCGCGCGGCGAGACCCGCACGGTGGAGGCGGAGCGGCTGCTGGTGGCGGTGGGCCGGGTCCCGGTGACGGACGGGCTGGGGCTGGCGGCGGCCGGACTGTCCACCGATGAGCGGGGGCATGTGGTCCCGGCGGACTGGGACCGGCTGGAGACCTCGGTGCCGGGCATCCACGTGGTGGGCGACCTGCTGCCGCCGCCGTCCCCGGGGCTGGCCCACGCCTCCTTCGCGGAGGGCCTGTTGGTGGCCGAGACGCTGGCCGGGCTGCGTCCGGCACCGGTGGACTACGCGGCGGTGCCCCGGGTGACGTACTCCGCCCCGCAGACCGCCGCCGTGGGGCTCTCCGAGGCCGGGGCCCGTGACGCCGGGCACGATGTGGTGGTCGGCACGATGCCGCTGACGGCGGTCGCCAAGGGCATGGTGCACGGGCAGGGCGGGATGGTGAAGGTGGTCGCGGAGCGGGACGGCCGGGTCCTGGGTGTCCATCTCGTCGGGCCGCACGTCTCGGAGATGATCGCGGAGAGCCAGCTGATCGTCGGCTGGGACGCCGAGCCGTCCGACGTCGCCCACCATGTGCACCCGCACCCGACGCTCTCGGAGGCGGTCGGTGAAACCTTCCTGACCCTGGCGGGCCGGGGGCTGCACCAGCAGGCGTGAGGTGCTCCCAGAGCCCTACGCGGGCGGCCGGAGCGCGGGGGCGGAGAGCCGGAACATCATCGTGCCGAAGCTCACCTGGTCCCCCTCGCGCACCGAGACCGTCCCCGTGACGCGCTGGCCGTTGACGCAGGTGCCGTTGGTCGAGCCCAGGTCGCGCAGCAGCCAGCGGCCGCCGTGCACGGTGAGTTCGGCGTGCGTCCGGGAGACGGTCTCGTGGCTCAAGCGCAGCCCGTTGCCCGGGTCCCGGCCGATGAGCAGGGGGTAGGGGCTCGGCGCCGGCAGCAGCAGCTTGGGCAGCCGCTCCGCCCACCAGGCCCTGCGCACCCGGCCGGGGAAGCCGGAGACCCCGCTGACGACCCGGATCAGCTGCCGGGACAGCCGCCCCCCGGTGTCCAGATCGGCGGTGAGTGCCGCCAGCTCCTCCGAGCGGTTGGCGGTCAGGGCCAGTTCCATGCGCCGTACGAAGGTGTCGTGGGAGAGCTTTCCCTGCGCCGCGCCTTCTCTGAGCACGCCGAGAACACGGTCGCGCTGGGCATCGGGCACCCGCGCGGGATACGTGTGGAACTCGAAGGAGGACGTCACAGGGACAAGTGTCGGGCCGATGGCCCCAACGTGTCCAGAACGGCCGCCCCTTCCTCGCTCCTGACCTGCGCGGCGGCGGGCCGGGCGGAGGCCCGCACAGCCTCCGCCCGGATATTCACGGGCGCCCGGAACGGGACGTTGCTACCGTCTGCCGCCGTGCCGCCCGACGACCGTCGGGGCGCCCCCGTAGTTCCTGGAGACTCTGTGCCCGCCGCACCGATCGAACTGACCATCCGTCCGCTCGCCGGCCCGCGGGAGCTGGATCTCTTCCGCCGGCTGCCGTACGTCCTGAACCACGAACTGGCGGAAGACCTCGGCTCCGGCCGGCGCCGCCCGGAGTGGATGTGGGTGGCGCTGCGGGGCGAGCGGGTGGTCGCGCGGATCGCGTGGTGGAGCCGGGACGGCGGTGCGCCGCTCCTTCTCGACATCTTCGACCTCGACGACACCCTGCCCGAGCCGGAGCGGGGCGAGTTGGGCCTGCGGCTGCTGGAGACGGCGAGCGCGGCGGTGCTGCCCGCCGGCGGGCCGCGTCCCGAGTACGGGCGCTTCGTCCCGCCCGACTGGCGCGAGGACCCGGTGGTCCGTGATGTCGTCGAGGCCCGGATCCGGGTGATGGAGCGCGCGGGCGCCCGGATGCTGGTCGAGCGGCTGCGCCTGGAGTGGCGCGCGGGCACCCCGGTGCCCGCCGACAGCGGCCGGCTGCGGTTCCGCCCGGTCGCCGGGCGCGAGGACCTCCTCGCGCTGATGGCGCCGGTGATGGAGGGCACCCTCGACGCGCACGGCCGGCAGGACCTGGCCTCCGGATTGTCGCCGCTCGCGGCCGCCGAGAAGCACTACGACGAGGAGCTGGCCCGCTACACCACGCCGCGCGAGTGGTGGCGCGTCGCGGAGCTGCCGGACGGCGAACCGGTGGGCTTCGTGATCCCGGCCCGCAACGACTACAACCCGATCATCGCGTACATCGGTGTGCTGCCGGCCCGGCGCGGCCACGGCTACATCGACGACCTCCTCACCGAGGGGACCCGGGTACTCGCCGGGCAGGACGGGGTGGAGCGGATCCGGGCCGCGACGGACCTCGGCAACGTACCGATGGCGAAGTCCTTCGAGCGGCTGGGGTACGTCAACTTCGAGCGCGCCTTCGACATGGTGTGGGACTGACGGACCGGGTGCTCCGGCGGACAGACCCTAGGCTGGGCGTGATCGTCTGGAGGAGTACATGGAACGTGACAGCGTCGACGAGGGCTTCGTCCGCACCCTGGTCCGGGACCGCTACCCGGACCTGGCCGGTCTGGAGATCCGGCGGGTCGACTCCGGCTGGGACAACCAGCTCTGGCGGCTCGGGGAAGAGCTGGTCGTCCGGCTGCCGATGACCGAACGCGCTCCTGAGCTGCTGCGCAAGGAGTTCCGGTGGCTCCCGGAGCTCGCCGGGCAGCTGCCGCTGCCCGTGCCGACGCCCCGGTTCCTGAACGAGCCGGACGCGCTCTTCCCCCGGCCGTGGTCCCTGGTGAGCTGGGTTCCGGGCGAACCGGCGGACGGCGTCGAGGTCACCGACGCCGCCCGCTCTGTGGCGAACCTCGCGGGGTTCCTCCGCGCCCTGCACCGGCCGGCGCCGGCGGACGCCCCCACCGATCCGGGGCGTGGCGGCTCCCTCGCGACGGTCACGGACGACTTCGAGGGCCTGCTCGCCGGGGTGGCGGAGGCGGTCGACGTGGCGCGCGTGCGCCGGGTGTGGGACCGGGCGGTCGCGGCGCCGCCGTGGACCGGCCCCGCGGTCTGGCTGCACGCCGATCTGCACCCCGCCAACGTCGTCGTCGCGGACGGCGCGATCTCCGGCGTCGTCGACTTCGGTGATCTCTGCGCCGGTGATCCGGCCGTCGACCTCGCCGCCGCGTGGAAGCTGCTGCCGCTGGGTTCGGACGGCGACTTCTTCGACGCGTACGGCGGGACGGACGAGGCGACCGTGCGACGGGCCCAGGGCCGGGCCGTGCTGAAGGCCCTCGTGCTGGTCTCGGTGGGCCGGGCGTGGGACCGGGGCCTTCCCGGCGGGCAGCCGACCTGGGGCCGGGCCGGCCGTCAGGTCCTGGAGCGGGTCTTCGCCTCCGCCTGCTGAGGGCGGCCGTCAGCCCCGGTCGGCGCCGGTCCGGCCGCCCGGACCGGCGCTCCGCCGCTTCTGTTCCCTGATCATGTCGCGGTACCAGGCGTAGGAGTCCTTGGGTGTGCGGCGCAGCGTCTCGTAGTCGATGTGGACCAGACCGAACCGCTTGCCCGCCCCCTCGATCCACTCGATGTTGTCGGTGAGCGACCAGGTGAAGTAGCCGCGTACGTCGACGCCCGCGTCGATGGCCGCCCGCAGCGAGTTCAGATGGGCGTCGAGGAAGGCTATCCGGCGGGTGTCCTCGACGGGTTCGTCGATGGCGCAGCCGTTCTCGGTGATGTAGAGCGGCGGGAGCCGGTCGCCGTAGCGTTCGTTGAGCTTGACGAGGGTGTCGCGCAGTCCGTCGGGGACGACGGGCCAGCCGAAGTCGGTCGTCTCGTACCCCTCGATCTGCCGTATCCCGAAGGGCAGTTCTGCGGGCATGTCGAACCCGGCGAAGGTGTCGAGGGCGGCGGCCGCGGGAGCGCCGACGAGGGTGGGGTTGTAGTAGTTGACCCCGTACCAGTCGAGCGGGGTGGAGATGGTCCGCAGGTCGTCCTCGACCGGGCCGGGCATCAGCGCGGCGAAGTTCTCGTCGGGGTAGCGGCCGGTGAGCAGCGGGTCGGAGAACAGCCGGTTGGTGAGGGTGTCGTACAGGTCGGCGCCGAAGCGGTCCTCCTCGCTCTCGCCCGCGGTCCAGACCGGGGAGTGCGAGACGGCGATGCCGATGTTCCCGGCGCCCGCGGCCCGCAGCGCCCGGACGGCCAGTCCGTGGGCGAGGAGCTGGTGGTGGGCGGCGGGCAGGGCGTCGAAGAGGAGGGTGCGGCCGGGCGCGTGCTCACCGAGTGCGTAGCCGAGCAGGGTCACTTCGGCCGGTTCGTTGATGGTGATCCACATGGGTACGCGGTCCGCGAGGCGTTCGGCGACGATGCCGGCGTACTCGGCGAAGCGGTGGGCCGTGTCCCGGTTGAGCCAGCCGCCCGCCTCGTCCAGCGGGAGCGGGGTGTCCCAGTGGTAGAGGGTGGGGGCCGGGGTGATGCCGTGGGCGCAGAGTTCGTCGACGAGGCGGTCGTAGAAGTCGAGCCCGCGGGCGTTGACCGGCCCGGTGCCGCCGGGGATCACGCGCGGCCAGCTCACCGAGAAGCGGAAGGCGTCGGCGCCGAGACCGGCCAGCAGGGCGACGTCCTCCCGGTAGTGCCGGTGGAAGCCGGTGCCCCGGGTGGTGTCGGTACCGTCCTTGATCCGTCCGGGCTGCGCGGCGAAGGCGTCCCAGCCGGAGGGCCCCTTGCCGTCGGTCCCGGCGGCCCCCTCGGTCTGGAACGCCGAGGCGGAGGCGCCCCAGAGGAAACCGGGCGGGAACGTCGGAACGGTCATCTCGGCCTCCACAGCCGTTGGCAGGACCACCGGCAATCGGGGGCGGTCCAAGAGGGAGTGCGTATGGCAGAAGTCGGCAGGGCAGTGATCAGAACCAGACCTTAATCGCCAGTAACGGGCTCGATCCAGTGTCGTCGGTCGGTGATCGCGGCTTCTGCCGACCGTGGGCCGGAACGAGGAGACGAGGAGCGTCGCATGCTGTTCGACGTCTGGGCACCGGATGCGGAGTCGGCCGCTCTGCGGCTGGCCGGTGAGCTGCGGTCCATGGAGCGCGATCCCGTACGGGCGGGCTGGTGGACGGTGCGGGCGGCGGCAGGGGACGGCGACCGCTACGGCTTCGTCCTCGACGGCGGGCCGGTGCGCCCCGACCCCCGCTCGCGCCGCCAGCCGGACGGGCCGGACGGTGAGAGCGCGGTCGTGGACCACTCCGCGTACGCGTGGCGCTCCGACTGGGCCGGGCGCGGGCTGCCGGGCGCGGTCCTGTACGAGCTGCACGTCGGTACGTACACCGCGGAGGGCACCTTCGACGCGGCGGCCGCGCGGCTCGGGCATCTGGCCGAGCTGGGCATCACCCATGTTTCCCTGATGCCGGTCTGCCCCTTTCCCGGTGTCCACGGCTGGGGGTACGAGGGGGTCTCGCTGTGGGCCGTGCACGAGCCGTACGGCGGTCCGGAGGGGCTGAAGCGCTTTGTCGACACGGCGCACGGCCTGGGGCTCGCCGTCGTCCTGGACGTGGTCCACAACCACCTGGGCCCCTCCGGCAACTATCTCCCTTCCTTCGGCCCGTACTTCACCGAGACGCACCACACCCCGTGGGGCGCGGCGGTCAATCTGGACGCCCCCGGCTCCGACGAGGTGCGGGCGTTCCTGCTGGGCAGCGCGCTCGCCTGGCTGCGCGACTACCGGCTGGACGGCCTGCGGCTCGACGCGGTCCACGCGCTGGCCGACAACCGGGCGCTGACGTTCCTGGAGGAGCTGTCGGCGGCCACCGACGCGCTCTCCGCCGAACTGGGCCGCCCGCTCTCGCTGATCGCGGAGTCCGACCTCTGCGACCCGCGCACGACGACGCCCCGGGAGTCGGGCGGCACCGGTCTGCACGCGCAGTGGAACGACGACTTCCACCACTGTCTGCACACCGCCCTCACCGGCGAGGCCCAGGGCTACTACGCGGACTTCGCCGTCGCCCCGCTGGCCGCGCTGGCGAAGACCGTGTCGGGCGCCTTCTTCCACAACGGCACCTACTCCGGCTTCAGGGGCCGTACGCACGGCCGCCCCGTCGACGTCACCCGCACCGCCGCCCACCGCTTCCTCGGCTACGCCCAGACCCACGACCAGATCGGCAACCGGGCGCTCGGGGACCGGCTCGCCGCCTCCCTCTCCCCCGGCCTGCTGGCCTGCGCGGCAACGCTCGTGCTCACCGGTCCGTTCACGCCGATGCTCTTCATGGGCGAGGAGTGGGGCGCCCGTACGCCCTGGCAGTTCTTCACCGACCACACCGATCCGGAGCTGGCCGAGGCGGTGCGCAACGGCAGACGGCGGGAGTTCGGCGCGCACGGCTGGGCAGAGGAGGACATCCCGGACCCGCAGGACCCGGCCACCCGGAACCGCTCCTGCCTGGACTGGGACGAACCCGGCCGGGAGCCGCACGCCCGGCTGCACGCCTGGTACCGCGAGCTGATCGCGCTGCGCCGCGCCATGCCCGACCTCTGCGACCCGGACCTGGCGACGGTGAAACCGGCGTACGACGACGAGGCCCGCTGGTTCGCCTTCCGCAGGGGCGATCTGCGGATCGCGGTCAACCTGGACGAGAAGCCCGCCGCGATCCCGCTCGGCGGCGGCCGGCACCGCAGCGGCGGTGGCAGGGTGCTGGCCGCCTGGCAGCCGGCCGGGCCACCCGGTGCGGACGGTCTGCTGCACCTCCCCGCGGAGTCGTGCGTGGTGCTGGCCCACGGCTGAGCGCGAGGAGCGGCGCGCGCCCGTAATCCGCTTGCCCTGAAGCGCACTTCAACTCGTAGCCTGCTGCCGTCAGACCAACGGGAGGACCCTTATGCAGCAGCGATTCCTCGGCCGGTCCGGGTTGCGCGTCAGCGAACTGTGCCTGGGCACCATGACCTTCGGCCAGGACACGGACGAGGCGGGCGCACACCGGGTGCTCGATGCCTTCACGGAGGCCGGCGGCACCTTCATCGACACGGCGGACGTGTACCAGCAGGGCGTCTCCGAGGAGATCGTGGGCCGCTGGCTGAAGGGCCGCAGACGCGATGACCTGGTCGTCGCCACCAAGGTGTTCGGAACGACGGGCGAGGCGCCCAACGCGGGCGGGCTCAGCCGCAAGCACATCGTCGCGGCGGTCGAGGCGAGCCTGCGGCGGCTCGGCACGGACCACATCGACCTCTACCAGACGCACGTGTGGGACGCGACGACACCGGTCGAGGAGACCCTGTCCACGCTCGACACCCTGGTGAGGTCGGGGAAGGTGCGCTACCTCGGCGCGAGCAACCTCTCCGCCTCGCAGCTCCAGCGCGCCCAGGACCTGGCCGCCCGCAACGGCTGGGAGCGCTACATCAGCCTCCAGCCGCTCTACAACCTCCTGGCGCGCGAGGTGGAGTGGGAGCTGGCGCCGGTGAGCCGGGCAGAGGGCGTCGGCATCATCCCGTGGAGCCCGCTCCAGGGCGGCTGGCTGACCGGGAAGTACCGGCGCGGCATGAGCGAGGCCGCACCGGACACCCGGGAGGCGCGCTACCAGCGGGAGCTGGGGCGCGAGGCCTGGCGGGAGCGGGACAACGAGGAGACCTGGCGGGTCGTCGAGGCCGTCGTCGCCGTCGCGGAGGAGACCGGGCGCACCCCGGCGCAGGTCTCGCTGCGCTGGCTGCTCGGCCGGCCCGCCGTGGCCGCGCCCATCGTCGGGGTGCGGACGGTCGAGCAGCTCACCGACAACCTGGGCGCGGTGGGCTGGGAACTGACGCCGGAGCAGACGGCGCGGCTGGACGAGGCGAGCGCCCGTCCGCTGCCGTACCCGTACGACGTGCTGCACCGGTTCCGCGACCGCGAGCCGCAGGGCTGACCCGCGGGCCGTTCGCCGCTACTCGACGATCGCCATGTCGCGGGCGGTGGCGTTGAGGCGGCGGCCGCCGTCCTGCGTGACCGTGACGATGTCCTCGATCCGGACACCGAAGCGGCCCGGCAGATAGACGCCGGGCTCCACGGAGAAGCACATGCCGGGGACGAGCTGCTGCTCCTCGCCCTCGATCATGTACGGGGGTTCGTGGGTGGTGACGCCGATGCCGTGGCCCGTGCGGTGGATGAAGCGGTCGCCGTAGCCGAACTCGGTGATGACGGCGCGGGCGGCCCGGTCGATGTCCTGGCAGGCGGCGCCGGGCCGGACCGCGTCGCAGCCGGCCTGCTGCGCCTCCCGCACGATGTCGTGGACCCGCTGCTCCTGCGCGGTGGGTTCACCGACGTGGACGGTACGGGAGGTGTCGGAGCCGTAGCCGTGCTTGAGGCCGCCGAAGTCGAGCACCACCATGTCGCCGCGCTCGATGGTGCGGTCCCCCGCCTCGTGGTGCGGATTGGCGCCGTTGGGCCCGGAGCCGACCACGGTGAAGTCGACCTGGGAGTGCCCGTACTCGGTGAGCAGCCGGGCCAGATCGGCGGCGACCTCGGTCTCCCTGCGGCCGGAGAAGCGGACCTTGAGGATCTCCTCGTACGTGGCGTCGGCGGCGGCCCCGGCGGCGGCCATCCGGTCCAGCTCGGCGGCGTCCTTCACGGCGCGCAGCATCGGCAGCGCCTCGGTGAGGGAGGCGTACGAGGTGCCGGGCAGCAGCCGCTGGAGGCCGAGCAGGTGCATCGCCCAGGCGTTGTCGCTGATCCCGAACCGCCCCTTGGCGTCGAGCAGCGGCGCCGTGACGGCGTACGGGTCCTTGCCGTCGGTCCAGTCCCGCAGGGTCAGGGCGGGGGCGCCGGCGCACTTCTCCGCGTCGGGCGCCTCCAGTGTCGGTACGACCAGGACGGGGTCCTGTCCGGCGGCGAGGACGAGGAGGGTGAGGCGCTCGGTGTCCGCGGTGGGCCGGTATCCCGTCAGGTGGACCATGTCGGGTCCAGGTGCGACCAGGACGCCGGCGAGTCCGGCGGCGGCCGCGCTCGCGGCGGCCCGCTCCATCCGGGCCCGGTAGTCGTCGGCGGTGAACGGCGCGGGCTGGTTCGGGCTGGACATGCGGACCTCCTGGCGGCACGAAACGGCTCCCCGCATCCTGCCGGGTGCGGGGCGCCCGCGCGAGCGGTCAGGGGCGGTGCCGGTGCGGTTCCTCACCTGCTCCCGAGCCGCACGACGAGGTCGGCCCGGTCCCGTCCCCCGGCGACGAGCCGGGCGTTCGCCTCGTCGGAGCCGGCGACCCAGCGCTCCGCGTACGGGCGCGGCTTCCCGAACCGCACGTGCCGGTCGACGAGCCGGCGGACCCGTACGTCCTGGTCGAGCTCCAGGTACCACGCCTCGTCGAGCAGCCCGCGCACCGGCGCCCAGCCGCCCTCCGTGTGCAGCAGGTAGTTCCCCTCCGTGATGACGAGGGGGATGTCCGGGCCGACCGGGACGGAACCGGCGACCGGCTCCTCCAGGGCCCGGTCGAAGGCCGGGGCGTACACGACGGTGCCCGGTTCCGGCGCCCGCAACCGGTGGAGCAGGGCGGCGTACCCGGCGGCGTCGAAGGTGTCGGGCGCGCCCTTGCGGTCCGCCCGGCCCAGCCGTTCCAGTTCGGCCTGGGCGAGGTGGAAACCGTCCATGGGCACGAGCACGGCGAGCGGCCCGAGGCTGTCGGCCAGTTCTGCGGCCAGGGTGGACTTCCCGGCTCCCGGCGGACCCGCCAGGCCGAGGACCCGGCGCTTCCCGGTCAGGGCGAGCCGACGCGCGCGGGCCGTCAGCCCGGTGAGGTCACTGGTCTCCATGGCGGATATTGTCCCGCTACGGGCCCGGCGGCCGCCCCTTCCGTCCCGCGAGGAATCCGAGGAACCCCATGTCCCACATCGCCCTGGTCACCCTGGTCGTCCGCGACTACGACGAGGCCCTCGCCTTCTACACCGACGCCCTCGGCTTCGAGCTGGCCGAGGACACGGAGCGGGGCGACGGCTCCCGCTGGGTGGTGGTGCGTCCGCGTGGCGGTCAGGGCTCGGGGCTGCTGCTGGCCCGCGCGAAGGACGAGGAGCAGGGGGCGAGCGTCGGGGCGCAGGCCGGTGGCCGGGTCGGCTTCTTCCTGCACACGGAGGACTTCGCCGCAGACCACGCGCGCATGCTGGCGGCCGGGGTCCGCTTCCTGGAGGAGCCCCGGCACGAGGTCTACGGCTCGGTCGCGGTCTTCGAGGACCTGTACGGCAACCGCTGGGATCTGCTCCAGCCCGCCTGACGCGCCGGACGCGGCTCAGCGCGTCCCGTTGCCCTCCAGGTAGGCGAGCACGGCGAGGACCCGGCGGTGGACCGTTCCGTCGTCCGGTCCGAGGCCGAGCTTGGCGAAGATCGAGCCGATGTGCTTGCTCACCGCCCGCTCCGTGACGACGAGTTCGGCGGCGATGGTGCCGTTCGCCTTGCCCTGGGCCATCAGTTCCAGGACCTCCCGCTCGCGCGGTGTGAGGCTCAGCAGCGGTTTCGCGGACGCCTTGCGGGTCATCAGCTGGCTCACCACCTCCGGGTCGAGCGCGGTGCCGCCGTCCACCACCCGGTCGAGGGCCTGGAGGAACTGGTCGACCCGGCCCACCCGGTCCTTGAGCAGATAGCCGATGCCCTGGGCCCCCTGGGCGAGCAGCTCGGCGGCGTAGGTCTCCTCGACGTACTGCGAGAGGACCAGGATCGGCAGGCCGGGGAGTTCCCCGCGGGCGGCGACGGCGGCGCGCAGCCCCTCGTCGCGGAAGGTGGGCGGCAGCCGGACATCGAGCACGGCGGCGTCCGGGCGGTGCGCCAGCAGGGCGGGCAGCACCTCGGGCCCGGCCGCGACATCGGCCACCACCTCGTGCCCCGAGCTGGTGAGCAGCAGGATCAGGCCCTCCCGCAACAGGGCGTTGTCCTCCGCGATCACGATCCGCACGGCAGCTCCACTTCGATGTCGGTCGGCCCTCCGATGGGGCTGCTGATGCGGGTGGTGCCGTCCAGTGCGGCGATCCGCCGCCTGATCCCGACCAGCCCGCTGCCGGCGCCCTCGTCCGCGCCGCCTCGGCCATCGTCCCCGATGGACACGAGCAGTACGCCGGGGGCCCGGTCGATCCGTACGGACGCGGCCGTCGCGGCGCTGTGCTTGCTGATGTTGGTGAGCGCCTCCGCCACCACGAAGTAGGCGGCGGCCTCGATCGCCGCGGGCAGCCGCCGTCCGTCCTCGACGCCGTCCAGTACGACCGTGACGGGGATACCCGCCCCGGCCGCCAACGCCCTTACGGCGCCGTCCAGTCCGCGGTCCGTCAGTACCGGCGGATGGATGCCGCGCACGACGTGCCGCAGTTCGGCCAGCGCCGCGTCGGCGCCGTCCTGGGCCTCCTCCAGGCGCAGGCGCGCGGCGGCCGGGTCCCGGTCCAGGAGCTGCTTGGCCAGGCCGACCCGCATCGACAGGGCGACGATCCTGGCCTGGGCGCCGTCGTGCAGGTCCCGTTCGATGCGGCGGAGTTCGGCGCCGTGCGCCTCGACCGCACCGGCCCGGCTCTCCGTCAGCTCGTCGATGCGCTCGGCCAGTTCCGCGGACGGCGAGGCCGTGAGCAGGGACCGGGTCCAGCTCGCGGAGAGGTCCGCCAGTACGGGGTGCCAGCGCAGTACCCAGCCGCGCCGCACGGGCGGCGGTGTGCCGTACTCGTCGGCGGTGCGCCGGTCCAGCAGGTGTACGGCGGAGAGTCCGATCCCGTCCACCAGCATCCCGACCGGCCAGAGCACCATCGTGAGGTAGCCGATCCCGTTGCCGAGGAGGGCCTGGACCGGCAGCCAGAGGGCCTCGCGCCGGTTCGTGGGGTCGCTGAGCACCCGCCTGACCCGCTCGGAGAGTTCGCCCCGGTCCAGCGGCAGGTAGCGCGTCGGACGGAACGGCACACCGAGGTACGCGGCCGCCCTGCGCCGCTCGGACTCCGCGAACCGGTGCAGCACCTTGGCCGCCTCCGGCAGGGCGGGCAGCCCGATGAGCACGGCGCCGAACAACAGGACCGCCACCACCAGGAACGCCCCGACATAGGCGACCAGCGCGACCGGGATGCCGATGAGGAGGTACTGGGAGGCATGCCACGAACGCCGGACGGCGGCCGTCAGCGGAGTGGGCGTACTGCTCATGCCGCACCACATTACGGGGGCGGGTCCGCCATCGGAGTGGGGTGACCCCCACGGTCGGTGGTGGAGCTGGCTGCACCATCGTCCGGGAGCCCGCGCCCTGGTCCCCCCAGCCCCCGGTTCATAGCGTTTACGCAGGTCAGGACGGATGACCGGCAGAAGCGAAGGGACCCAGGGTGGACACATTCACGGCGGTGCGGACGGCGGCGCTGGAGCTGGAGTCGGTGAGCCGGCGCCACGGGCGGCGCGGCAGCGGCCGGGAGGTGGTCGCCCTGGACGACGTGAGCTGTGCGGTCCCGGCCGGGAGCTTCACCGCCGTGGTCGGTCCCTCCGGTTCGGGCAAGAGCACGTTCCTGCAGTGCGCGGCCGGCCTGGACCGTCCGTCGTCGGGGACGGTACGGATCGGCCGGACCGATCTCGGCGGGCTCTCCGAGGCGGCGCTGACCAGGCTGCGGCGGGACCGGATCGGCTTCGTCTTCCAGTCGCACGCCCTGAACCTGGTGCCCTCGCTCAGCATCGAGGAGAACGTCGTGCTGCCGCTGGTACTGGCCGGTGCCGACCCCGGGGCCGCCCGGGTACTGGAGCGCGGACGACGGCTGCTGGACCGGGTCGGGCTGTCCGGGCGCGGCGGTGGCGGACCGACGGCCCTGTCGGGCGGTGAGCAGCAACGGGTGGCGGTGGCAAGGGCATTGGTGACCGAACCCGAGGTGGTGTTCGCGGACGAGCCGACCGCGTCCCTCGATCCGGAGTCGGCGGAACTGGTGCTGGGGCTGCTCCGGGACGCGGTACGGCGCGACGGCCGCACGGTCGTGATGGTCACCCATGATCCGGTGGCGGCGGGCTGGGCCGACACGGTGTTGACGATGGACGGCGGCCGGCTGCGATGAGCGGGACGAAGACGCGTGACAGGAAGCCCCGCACCGGGGCGGTCGCGGGCGCGCAGGCGCGGGCCGGGATGCGGCGGGCCTCGGCGTTCCTGGCCCGGCGCTCGCTGGACACCCATCGGCGCGCCTGGGTGGCGGTGTTCGCGGCGACGGCGGCCGCGACGGCGCTGCTCGGGGCGTTCGCACTGGTGCTCGGCTCGCTGCTGCTGGCGGTGCCGCCGGTGGAGCGGTACGCCGGGGCCGACGCGGTTGTGGTGGCCGACCAGCGGGTCACGTACACCGCGAAGCCGTGGGGCGGCGAACCGCAGACGGCCACCGCGTACCTGCCGGAACGGGTGCGGCTGGACCGCTCGGTGCTGGCGCGGGCGGCAGCGGCCGAGGGCGTGGCGCGGGCGGTCGCGGACGACTCGGTCCCGGTGGTGGCGGGCCGCGGGACATCGGCCGTGGGGCGCTCCTGGCCGGCCGCCGCGCTGACCCGGTACGAGCTGACCGGGGGCCGCGCGCCGAGGTCCGCGTCCGAGGTGGTCGTGGACTCCGCGCTCGCGGCCGGGAGCGGCGGGCCCGGTGGCCGGGTGACGCTCCAGGTCGACGGGGCGGCCAGGCAGTACACGGTCAGCGGGGTGGCCCGTACCGGTCACCGGCGCGGCGCGCCCGCCGTCTTCTTCACCGAGGCCCGGCTCACCCGGCTGGCCGGGCATCCCGGCACGGTGGACGCGATCGGCGTGCTGGCCGAGCGGGGCGTCTCCGGGGACGCGCTGCGGGCGGCCCTGGACGGGGCGGTGGCCGGGCCCGGCGGGAAGGGGCACGGCGGTGGCGAACGCGGACCGCGCGTACTGACGGGTGCCGGTCGCGGTGAGGCCGAGCAGCTCGACGCCCTCGGCGCCCGGGGCGATCTGCTGACCATGCTCGCGTCGATCGCCGCGACCGTGGTCATGGTCGCCCTGCTCGTGATCGCCACCACGCTCGCCCAGGCCGTCCACCAGCGGTCCGGTGAACTGGCGCTGCTCCGGGCGGTCGGGGCGACTCCCCGGCAGCTCCGCTCCGCCGTCGGGCGCGAGGCCGGCCGGGTGGCGGGCGCCGCCGCGCTGCCGGGAGCGGTCCTCGCCGTGCCGCTGGGGCTGCTGATGCGGTCGCTGCTGACCACGGAACCGCTGCCGCTGCCGGTCCCGTGGTGGCTGCCGCTCGCGGCGGGCGCGGCGGGCGCGCTGGTCGTCGCGCTCGCGGCCCGGCCGGTGGCGGTGCTGGCGGCCCGCTCCATCACCCGGCTGCGGCCCGCGGTGGCCCTGGGCGCGGCGCGGGCGCCGGAGCCCGGCGAGCCGGGGCGGGCGCGTACCGCCGCCGGGGTGCTGCTGGCGGTCGCGGGGCTGGGTTCGGCCGGTGCGGCGACCGCGCAGGGCGGTCAGGCGGCGGCGCTCGCCGCCTCGGCCGCCGCGACCTCGCTGATCATCGCGGTGGCGCTGCTCGGCCCGTGGGTCGCGCGGATCTCGATGCGCGTCCTCGGCGCGCCGGTCCGGTGGGCGGGCGG
Organism: Streptomyces sp. NPDC088730; assembly: GCF_044751215.1. Classification (NCBI taxonomy): domain Bacteria; kingdom Bacillati; phylum Actinomycetota; class Actinomycetes; order Kitasatosporales; family Streptomycetaceae; genus Streptomyces; species Streptomyces sp. NPDC088730. The sequence goes on along the minus strand of NZ_JBIVLK010000005.1, from coordinate 88,894 downwards.
GGCCGCCGGATTCCTGGCTGCCCGCTCCGCCGCCGCGCACCACCGGCGGCTGGGGGCGGCGCTCACCCCGGTGGTGCTGGTCGTGGCGTTCGTCTGCGTGCAGCTGGCGGCGGGCAGCACGCTGGAGCGGGCCGCCGGCCGCCAGGCCTCGGACGCCCTGCGGGCGGACCTGGTGGTGACGGGGCCCGCCGCCGGCATCCCGTCCGGCGTGGCCGACGCGGTGCGCGGGGCCCCCGGGGTCTCCGCCGCGATGGGCCTGCTCCGGTCGTCCGTGGTCCTCGCCCACCGCCAGACCGGCGATCCGGAACTGGACCGCTACCCGGTCCTGGGCGTCACGGCGGACCAGCTGTCCGGCACCCTCGACGCCCGGGTCACGGCGGGCGATCCGGCCCGGCTCACCGGCCGGGGCACCGTCGCGGTCGGCAGGGACCGGGCCGACGAACTCGGCGCGGGCGTCGGTGACACGGTGCGGCTGCGCCTGGGCGACGGTGCGAAGGTCCGGCTCCGGGTGGTGGCGGTCTACGAACGCTCCCTGGGCCTGGGCGAGTTCATGCTCCCGCGCGAGGCCCTCGCCGCGCACGTCTCGGCGCCGCGCGACCGGCAGGTCCTGGTGCGCTCGAAGGACGGGGACGCGGCTTCGGCCGTACGGCGGGCGCTGGCACCGTACCCGGGGGTCGATGTCCGTCCGGCGAGGGCGGACGACGTACGGATCAGCCCCTCTACCTCTGACCAGGACGACGCCCTGATCGTCATCGGTGTCGGCGTGATCGGCGGCTTCGCGCTGCTGGCGGTGGTCAGCACCCTGACCCTGATCACGGTCGGCCGCCGCCCCGAGTTCCGCCTGCTCCGGCTGGTCGGCGCGGGACGCGGCCAGCTGCTGCGGATGCGGGCCCTGGAGACGGCCCTGGTCACGGTGGCGGGCCTGGCCGTCGGAACCGCGGTCGCGGCGGTCCCCCTGCTCGCGTTCGCGCTGACCGCCACGGGCTCGCTGCCGTACCTCCCGCCGGTCCGGTACGGCGTGCTGGCGCTGGCCGTGACCCTGGCCGCGGCGGCGGGCACGCTGCTGCCGGGGGCGGGGAGCGGTGCGGGCCGGACCGGTTAGGGCGTGTCACGTCCACCGGCCCCGCTCCTACGATGCGAGGGTCTTGGCCCAGTCCTCGACCGCGATGACGTCCCCCAGCGCGGGAACACGTTCTCCGTCAGGTCCCGGTGCGGTTCGGGGCCGGTGTCGTGGCAGGCGTCCACCAGGACGGTGAGGCCGAGGTCCCGGTCGACGGCGGACCCCGGCGCCTCAGCCCGTCCCGCGCCCGAGCCCGACCCCGCCCGCCGCCCCCGCCAGCGCGTCCAGCACCGGGGCGATCAGCGGATGCGCCTCCGCGCCGCGGCGTACCGCCGCGAACACCCGGCGCGTCGGGGCGCTGCCGTGCACCGGGCGGACCACCACGCCGGTCAGGGCCATGCCGCGCAGGGCGGATCTGGGCACCAGGGCCACCCCGGCATCCGCGCCGGCCAGCGCGACCACGGCGTGGAAGTCGTCGGAGGAGTGTTCGAGGGCGGGCTCGAAGCCCGCGTACTCGCAGGCCAGGACCACCACGTCATGGCACGGGTTGCCCGGGTAGGGGCCGATCCAGGTGTCCTTCGCCAGCTCGGCGATCGCCACCTGCTCCTGGTCCGCCAGCCGGTGCCGGACCGGAAGCACCGCGTCGAACGGCTCCGAGTACAGCGGCACCCGGATCAGCCGGCGGTCGTCCTCGCCCGGTGCGCCCCGGTACTCGACGGCGACGGCCACATCGGCCTGCCGGTCCAGCACCATCGGGACGCTCGCGTCGCCCTCCGCGTCCTGGACCCGGACCCGGATGCCGGGTGCGGACTCGCTGAGGGCGGCGATCGCGGGGGCGAGGACCAGACCGATGCCGGTGGCGAACGCGGCGACCGTGACCGTCCCGGCGTCGCCCGCGCCGTAGGCGGCCAGCTCCGCCTCGGCCCGCTCCAGCTGGGCCAGCACCGCGTTGGTGTGGGTCAGCAGGATCTCCCCGGCCGAGGTGAGCCTGGCGCCCCTGGCGTTGCGCTCGACCAGCCGGTGCCCGGTCTCCTGCTCCAGCGCGGCCAGCTGCTGGGAGACGGCGGAGGGGGTCAGGTAGAGCGCGGCGGCCGCGGCGGTCACCGTGCGGTGGTCCGCCACCGCACGCAGAATACGCAGCCGCCGTGCATCGATCATGTGCCCTATTGTCCCAGGTCGCGAGGGATGCCCCCGCCGGGCCTCACTCCCCCAGCGCCGCCCGCGCGTCGACGAAGGCGTCGACCGCGCGATTCACGTCCGCCGTGGAGTGCGCGGCGGACAGCTGGACGCGGATACGGGCCGCGCCCTGCGGGACGACCGGGTAGGAGAACCCGATCACGTACACACCGCGCTCCAGGAGAAGCTCCGCCATCCGGCCTGCCTTCGCCGCGTCCCCGATCATCACGGGGGCGATGGCGTGGTCGCCGGGCAGGACGTCGAAGCCTTCCGCTGTCATCCGGGTACGGAAGAGCGCGGTGTTGGCGTTGAGCTGCTCGCGCAGGTCGCCCGCGGACTCCAGCAGGTCGATGACCTTCAGGGAGGCCGCCGCGATGACCGGGGCCAGCGAGTTGGAGAAGAGGTACGGGCGCGAGCGCTGGCGCAGCAGGGCGACGATCTCGGCGCGGGCGGCCACGTAGCCGCCGGAGGCACCGCCGAGCGCCTTTCCGAGGGTGCCCGTGATGATGTCGACGCGGTCCATCACGTCGTGCAGCTCGGGCGTGCCGCGCCCGCCGGGGCCGACGAAGCCGACGGCGTGCGAGTCGTCGACCATGACCATGGCGTCGTAGCGCTCGGCCAGGTCGCAGATCTCGCGCAGCGGTGCGACGTAGCCGTCCATCGAGAAGACGCCGTCGGTGACGATCAGTCGGCGCCGGGCCCCGGACGCCTCCTTGAGCCGCTGCTCCAGGTCGGCCATGTCGCGGTTGGCGTAGCGGAAGCGCTTGGCCTTGCACAGCCGGATGCCGTCGATGATCGAGGCGTGGTTGAGGGCGTCGGAGATGACCGCGTCCTCCGGGCCGAGGACGGTCTCGAAGACGCCGCCGTTGGCGTCGAAGCAGGAGGAGTAGAGGATCGTGTCCTCCTGGCCCAGGAAGGAGGAGAGCCGCTGCTCCAGCTCCTTGTGGACCTCCTGGGTGCCGCAGATGAAGCGGACGGAGGCCATGCCGTAGCCCCAGCGGTCCAGTGCCTGGTGCGCGGCGGCGATCACGTCGGGGTGGTCCGCGAGGCCCAGGTAGTTGTTGGCGCAGAAGTTGAGCACCTCACCGGGGCGGCCACCGGAGGTGACGGCGACGGTGGCGGACTGCGGGGTGCCGATCACGCGCTCGGGCTTGTGCAGCCCGGCGGCCTCGATCTCTTCGAGGGTGGTGCGCATGTCGTCGCGTACGGAGTCGAACATGAGGGGTGTCTCCCGGCTCGGTAGCTGGATACGGGGGTGGTCAGACGGTCCAGTCGAGGATGACCTTGCCGCCGCGTCCGCTCGCCGCGTCGTCGAAGGCCGCCTCGAAGTCGCGGTAGCCGTAGCGGCCGGTGATCACGGGGGCGAGGTCGAGGCCGCCCTCCAGCAGCACGGACATGGCGTACCAGGTCTCGTACATCTCGCGGCCGTAGATGCCCTTGACCGTGATCATGGAGGTGACGATCCGGGCCCAGTCGACGGCGAACTCCTCCGACGGCAGTCCGAGCATGGCGATGCGGCCGCCGTGCGTCATGTTCGCGATCATGTCGCGCATCGCCTCGGGGCGGCCGGACATCTCCAGGCCGATGTCGAAGCCCTCGCGCAGTCCCAGCTCCCGCTGGCCGTCCGCGATGGTCTGCTCGCCGACGTTGAGCGCGAGGCTGACGCCGACCTTGCGGGCCAGGTCGAGACGGGCCTCGCTGACGTCGGTGATCATGACGTTGCGGGCTCCGGCGTGCTTGGCCACGGCCGCGGCCATGATGCCGATCGGGCCGGCCCCGGTGATCAGGACGTCCTCACCGACGAGCGGGAACGACAGCGCGGTGTGCACGGCGTTGCCGAACGGGTCGAAGATCGCCGCGACGTCGAGGTCGACGGGGACCCGGTGCACCCACACGTTGGACGCGGGCAGCGCGACGTACTCCGCGAAGGCCCCGTCGCGTCCGACGCCGAGCCCGACCGTGGAGCGGCAGAGGTGGCGGCGGCCGGCCAGGCAGTTGCGGCACTTGCCGCAGACCAGGTGGCCCTCGCCGCTGACCAGGTCGCCCACCGCGATGTCCACGACGTCCGGACCGATCGCGGCGACCTCTCCGACGAACTCGTGGCCGAGGACGAGCGGCGTCTTCACCGCCTGCTGCGCCCAGCCGTCGTAGTTGCGGATGTGCAGGTCGGTACCGCAGATGCCGGTACGGAGCACCTTGATGAGCACGTCCGAGGGACCGGTCTCCGGCTCGGGAACGTCCATCAGCCAGAGTCCCGGCTCGGCCTTCTGCTTCACGAGTGCCTTCACGGCTGCGGCTCCCTGTACCTGGTACGGCGTTGAGCTCCCCGGGCAGGGGGCATGCCTGAGGAAGCCTGCGGCCCGGGGAGGAATGAGGGGACGGCGTGGCAGCGCGCTGGTACCGGCTGCCGCGCACCATCCTCCGCCGTCACGGAGAAATCTGCCGTACCGCGCGCCCCAGGTCCATCGAGGTTTTCTTAAGCGCGGCCGCAGCTCCGCTTCACGCCCAGGTCGCGCGGGCGTCGCCCGGCCTACCTGGCGACCCCGTGCAGCAGGACGGGCACCGGACCGTCGCCGCCCGGTGTTGTCGTACTCCACCGACCCGGCGGAGAGCTCCAGCACACCTGCGGAAAGCCCGGGTCCGGCCATCCGGCACCCCTTCCACGTTCCGCGGCCGGCTGCGCACGGTCACCGTACCGATCCGTACAGGCCGAGGAAGCGGGCCCGTCCGTCGTCGATCCGGTAGAGGAAGATGCCCTCCTTGCGCGGGACCAGGTGGCTGCTGTCGAAGGCCAGCCGTCGGGTGATGCCCCGGTACCGGGTACGGAAGACCCGCTGGGCGATTCCGCCGCGCAGGGCGTCGGTGGCGCTGGTGGTACCGGCGGCCCGCGCGATCAGGCCGACCGCGTCGTAGGCCTCTGCGGCCCAGGTGGCGGGCGGCGCGCCGAACCGCTTGCGGTGCGCGGCGGTGAAGGCCTCGGCGGCGGGCAGGGCCGTGGGGTCGGTGTACGCCTCCGCGAAGACCCAGCCCTCCGCGGCCCTGCCCGCCCCCCGCAGGAAGCCGGGTGCCAGGACGGGGCCGCTGGACAGGGCCGTTCCGGTGAACCCGGCGGCGGCCAGCGCGGTGGCGCAGCGGGCGCCGCGGGCGGGGGACGTGCCCGCGTAGACGACCGCTCCGGCCCCGGCGCCGACCACGGCGCGGGCGGCCGGGGCGAAACCGCCGGCGTCCGCCGCGACGGTGTGCGTGGTGACGGTGACGCGGCCCGTCTTCGCGTCCCGGAACGGGTTGGCGGCCCTCCAGCTGCCCTGCGGATCGGCCCGGTCCTCGATGACCACGGCTTTCGTGACGTGTCGGTCCCGCGCCATGTGGCTGATCAGTCCGGAGGCGAGCGAGGAGTCGTAGGGGCGCAGTACGCACAGCTGCTCGGAGTCCGCCGAGTCGGTCACGTACCGCGCGGCGACGAGCACCTGGCCGAGGCGGGCCTTCGCGTAGCGGCTGACCACCGCCGCGGCGGGGACGTCCGTGGTCGGTCCGATGACCGCGAGCACCGCGGGGTCGGCCGCCAGCCGGTCCGCGACGGCGAGGGCGCGGGTGGCGTCCCCCGCGTCGTTCTCGACGCGCAGGCCGAGCCGGAACGTCTTGTCCGTACGGGAGTTGTGGTCGTCGACGGCGAGCCGGGCGCCTCGTTCATGGGCGAGGCCGACCGCCTTGCCCGGTCCTGTGGTGTCCGTGTGCAGTCCGATCGTGTACGTGGGGAGCGTGCGGGGCGTCGCTCCGGTGCCGCCGCCCCGCCGGGCGGCCAGCCAGGCGGTGGTTCCGCCGCCGGTGAGCAGGACCGCTCCGGCGGCCCCTGCGGTGAGGACGCGCCGGCGGCTCGGGCGGTCCGGGGCCGGGGTCCGGTCCTCTGCGGGGTGCGGGGGTTCCGGGTCCGGCAGGGCGAGGGCGGCGGCGGAGCGTTCGGCGACCGCGGCGGACAGGCCCGGGACCTCCCAGCCGGTGCCGTCGCCGGTGAGCAGCCGCTCGGCCTCCGCCGCCGTCGGGCGGTCCGCCGGGTCCTTCGCGAGGCAGGCCGTCACCGCCGGGAGCAGCACGGACGGCAGCCCCGCCAGGTCCGGCCGGCCGTGGACGGTGCGGAAGAGCACTCCGGCGGCCGCGCCGTACCCGAACGGGCGCTGCCCGGTCGCCGCGTACGCCAGGACGCAGCCCAGCGAGAACACGTCGCAGGCCGGTCCGAGCGGCCCCGCGGAGGCCTGTTCGGGCGCCAGGTAGCCGGGCGTGCCCATCACCGCGCCGGTCGCGGTGAGCGCGGTGGCGCCCTCGTGGCGGGCGATGCCGAAGTCGATGAGCCGGGGCCCGTCGAGGGCGAGGAGCACGTTGCCGGGTTTCACGTCGCGGTGCAGGAGACCCGCCTCGTGGACCGCGACGAGGGCTCCGGCGAGGCGGGCGCCGAGGGCCAGGACCGTGGCCTCCGGCAGGGGGCCCCGCTCCCCGACGGCCTCGCCCAGCGAGGGGCCGGGGACGAACGCGGTGGCCAGCCAGGGCTCACGGGCCTCGGTGTCGGCCCCGGTGACCGGGACCACCCAGGGGCCGGTGATCCGGGCGGCGGACTCGGCCTCGCGGCGGAACCGGGCGCGGTATCCGGGGTCGGCGGCGTGCTCGGCGCGGATCACCTTCACGGCGGCGAGCGCCCCGCCCGCGGAGCGGGCCAGGTAGACCACGCCCATGCCGCCCGCCCCGAGCCGGGCCAGGGTGCGGTACTCGCCGATGGTGCGCGGGTCGTCCGAGGTGAGAGGGCGCATTCGGCTCAGGTCTTCTCGGCCTTCGGCGCGGCGCCGAGGTGGACGAAGCGCCCGTCCCGCACCCCGTAGAGGTAGGCGTCCGCCCCCTTGAGCCGGTGCAGTTCGTCGAAGGCGTAGGTCCGGGAGACGCCCTTGTACGAGGACCCGGCGATCTTCGCGACCAGGGCGGTCCGGGCCGGCCGCACCGGCTTGGCCCCGCTTCCGGCGAGGGCGGTGACGGCGGCGGTCACGAGCCCGGCCGCGTCGTACGCCTCCGCGGCCCAGTGCGCGGGGGCGGAGCCGTACGCCGAGCGGTGGGCCGCGGCGAACTCCTCGGCGCCGGGGGCCGTGGCGTCGGTGTAGGGCGCGGTGAACTCCCAGCCCTCCGCGGCCTGTCCGGCGTCCTTGAGGAAGCGTGGCTGCATGGCCGTGTGCATGGCCATCCGGGGGCCCTTGAAGGGGGTGCCGCCGAGCGCGCGTGCGGTGCGGGCGGCTCCGGCCGCGTCGCCCGCGTAGAAGAAGGCGTCGCTGTCGTGCTGGAGCATGTCCTCGATGACCGGGGCCAGGTCCTTGGTCCCGGCGGGCACCACGCGCGGATAGGCGGTGCCGGTGGTGATCACGCCGGTCTGCATGTTGGTGAGGTAGCCGACCTGGTAGGCGGACTGGCCGCCGACCCGGTCGAGCAGCACCCCGAGCCGTTCGACGTCCGGCCGGAGCACCAGCCTGCGGATGACGGGCGCGCACAGCACGCCGTCGGAGGGGACCGCCTGGAAGAACGACTTCTTGGAGCCGGCCGCGTAGGAGAGCAGCATCGAGGAGACGGTGACGAGCGGCAGCATCGCCTCGTCGTAGGTGGTGAGGACCGCCTGCGTGGTGTGGTCTCCGGTGGGGCCGACCACGGCGAGCACGTCGCGGTCGCGGGTGAACCGCGCGGCGGCCCGGACCGCGCGCTTGACGTCACCGCCGTCGTCGATCGCCTTGACGGTCAGCGTGAAGGGCTTGTCCTCGCGGGAGTTGAACTGTTCGACGGCCAGCCGCACCCCGCGCTCCTGGGCCCGTCCGGCGGCGCTCTGCGGGCCGGACAGGTCCGCCTGTACGCCGATGGCCCAGGCCCGTTCGCCGGTCCTGGCCGCGCCGGAGTCGTCGCGCGGCCATTCCCTTACGGCGAATCCGCCGCCTGCCGCGATGACGGCCCCGGCGCCCGCGAGCAGCAGTCTCCGCCGGCCGGGACGGGCCTCGGGCGGCGGCGTTCCCCGGTCGGCGACGGTGGGTTCGATGCCGGGCAGGTCGAGCATGGCGGCGGACCGGGCAGCGATCAGCGCCACGACGTCGTCCGGCAGCCAGTCGATGGAGCCGTTCGGCGCGTCCTCGGTGATCCGGGTGTCGAGTTCAGCCGCGGCGGGCCGGTCGGCCGGCTCCTTGGCCAGCAGCGCGCCGAGCAGTTCGCGGAGTCCGGGGTCCTGGACCCCTTCGAGGTCGGGTTCGTCGTGCACGGTCCGGTAGAGCAGCGCGTCGACGGCTCCGCTGCCGAACGGCGGCCGTCCGGTCGCGGCGTACGCCAGGAGGCAGCCGAGGGAGAAGACGTCGCTCGCGGGTCCGGCCGCCGTGCCGTCGCCGGAGGCCTGTTCGGGCGAGAGGAAGCCGGGGGTGCCGACCACGAGGCCGGCGGCGGTGAGCGCGGTGGCGTCGGTGGCCCGCGCGATCCCGAAGTCGATCAGGCGCGGCCCGTCCACCGTGAGCAGCACGTTGCCCGGCTTGACGTCCCGGTGGACGAGGCCCGCCGCGTGCACGGCGGTCAGGGCGCGGGAGAGCAGCCTGCCGAGCACCCGGACGCTGCGGGCGGGCAGCGGCCCGCACCGTGCGACGGCCTCCGACAGCGCGGGACCCGGCACGAACGCCGTGGCGAGCCAGGGGCGCGTCCCCTCCGTCTCGGCACCGGTGACCGCGACCGCCCAGGGGGTCTCCACCCGGCGGGCGGCCTCGACCTCGCGGCGGAACCGGGCCCGGAACTCCTCGTTCTCGGCGAACTCCGGGAGGATCACCTTGATCGCGGTCAGGGCTCCGCCGTCCGTGCGGCCGAGGTAGACGACGCCCATGCCTCCGGCGCCGAGCCGTCCGAGCAGCCGGTGTCCGCCGATCGTCGAGGGGTCTGCGGGACGCAGCCGTTCCATCACGCTCTCCGCTCTCTCAGCACTAGGCTTTCTCAGCTCCGAGCTCTCTCAGCTCTGCTTCTCGACGGCCGACTTGAGCCGCAGCAGCATGGCTGCCTGGGCCTGGTTCGTCAGCTCGTCGAGTTCCTCCTCGGTCCGCCCCTTGGCCCCTTTTCCGGTCACCGCCACGGTGAACTGGAGGGTCTGGGCCTGCTGCCAGACGTACGGGAAGGGGCCGCCGAGCGTGGAGCTCTTGTACTGCCCGATCTCGGTCAGCGCGTCCGCGGAGTTCACCTGGCCGCCTTCGCCATGCGGCAGTGCGGCGGCGACCAGCGAGCCGATCAGTTCGCCCTTCTGGAGCTGCTGCGTGGGGCAGCGCATCGTCTCCTCCACCGATTCCGCCATCTCCCACCGCGCGCCCTCGCGGCTGCGGTGCACGGTGACGACGGCGGAGAGCCGTACCGGCCCCTTGCCGCCGGCGGCGGGCACCTCGAAGGAGCGGCCGCGGGTGGCCAGCACGCTCGACAACGGCTTCTGCTGCTGCCAGACGCAGTCGGTGCCGAGGACCGGCCAGGTGGCCGGGTCGCTCTCGTACGGGCTCCGCCTGATCACGTCGGGCCCGAAGCTGGCGGGGTCCGCGATGACCAGGTCGATGAAGGCCAGGGCCTCGTCGCGAGACGTGGGCAGCCTGGCCGGGTCCGCCTCGATGTCGCCGGTGTCCTCGATGCCCGAGGTGATGTCCGGGGCCGGTTCGGAGGTGGCGACGCCGGTGGCCCGGGTGCTCCTGCCCTCCCCGCCCGGACTCCCGCCGCCGCTGGAGCACGCCACCAGCACCAGTGGAGCCAGCACCAGCACTCCGTACCTGTGTACCGGCCCGCCGTAGCCCACGATCCGCCACCCCGTCTCCCCGAAGACCACCCTGATCCTATGAGCGCGGGACCGTGCGGGACGGCTGTCCGCGAAACTGTTGCACCATCAAGACGGCTTCGGTGTAGGGCACTTACCGTTTCGCACGGCTCACTGATGGCGGCGAACCCGCACGCTCCGCCGATCGGGTGATGCCCCGGTGGGCGGCCGCCCGGCCCGCTACCCGAACAGCTCCGCCCCGATGGCCCGCCCTCCGGGCCTGCGGTCCACTGGGGCCGACCCCGCCCCACTCGTGCGGGCGGCAGGACGACCGAGGAGCCCCGATGAAACGCCACACCAGGACGGCCGCGGTACTGGCCTCCACAGCTCTCCTGGCCGCCGCGGCGGCGGGATGCTCCGGGAGCGGATCCGACAGCGGCGGCTCCGGCGGTACGGACACGGGCGGCCTGAACAGCGCACGCCAGGCCGACGTGCCCGCCGCCGCTGCCACGTCCCCCAGCCCGTCCCCGTCCCCCGCCCCGACGGTCTCCGTCAGGAAGGGCACGTACGGCAGGACCCTGGTGAACGAGAAGAAGATGACGCTCTACGTGTTCGACAAGGACACCGAGAACAAGTCCGCGTGCACCGGGGACTGCGCCAAGGCATGGCCTCCGCTGCTCGACAAGAAGACGCCGACCGCGGGCACCGGAGTCAGCTCGAAGCTGCTGAGGACGACGACCCGCGGCGACGGCAAGAAGCAGGTGACCTATAACGGCCACCCGCTGTACCTCTTCGACGAGGACAAGAAGCCCGGCGACGCGAAGGGCCAGGGCGTCGACGCGTTCGGCGCCAAGTGGTACGTCGTCAACGCCAAGGGCAAGCAGGTCACCACCGCCACAGCCACGCCGACCAGCAGTAGCAGCAGTGGCACCGGCAACGGGTACTGACCCCGGCCGGCCCGGCCCCCGCGCCCCCGGAGACGCCATGCCGTTCCCGTTCCGTACCGGCCGGACGCGGTTCGCCGCCTCCGCCGCCGCCCTCGCCCTCTCGCTGACGGCCCTGGCCGGCTGCTCGGACAGCGGCGGCGGAGGCGGCGGCAGCTCGTCGGCCCCCGCCACGCCACCCTCGCTGGTCCCGGCCACGACGGCGCCGCCCTCGGCGTCCGCTTCGTCCCGGCCGCCCGCCGGCGGTGCGGTGAAGGTGAGCATCAAGGACTTCACGTTCCGGCCCGCCAGGCAGACCGTCGCGCCCGGTACGCGGATCACCGTGACGAACGACGACACCACCACGCACACGATGACGGCGACCAAGGGCAAGGCGTTCGACACCGGCGACATCGCCCCGGGCAAGTCGGCCACCTTCACCGCCCCGTCGAAGGCCGGCGCGTACCCGTACGACTGCACGATCCACCCCTTCATGACGGGGACCCTCACCGTCAAGTGAGCCCCGGACGCCGCCCGACGGCCACCGGCGCGAATGGAGCCGCAATGTCCGCAGAACTCCCCGTCACACCGGACGGCCGCTCGCACGGGGGCGGCTCCGGCCGCTTTGTGCGCGGTGCGGCCCGGGTGCTCGCCGCGGCCGGTCTCGCGGTGGACGCCTATGTGCACGCGCACCTGGCCGGGCGGTACGACGCCGTCATGGCCGACATCAGCCAGGGCACGCTGTTCCGCATCGAGGCGGCCATGGCGGCACTGGCCGCGCTGCTCGTGCTGGTCTGGCGCCGGTGGCCGGCCGATCTGTTCGCCTGGTCGGTCGCGACCGGCGGACTCGCGCTCCTGCTGATCTACCGGTACGCGGACATCGGCGCCTGGGGGCCGTTCCCGAGCATGTACGAACCGGTCTGGTTCACCGAGAAGCGGGTCACCGTCGTGGCCCAGGCGGTCGCGATGGTCGCCACGGTGTACCTGCTGCTCTTCCGGCCGGGGCCCCGGACCCGCGACGTCCGCCACCCCTGAGCGCCCGCACTTCACACGTCCGAGGACACCGTGATGAGGATCAGGCCCGAGAGCCCCGTCACCGCCCGCACCGAGTCCGCGAACACCTCGGTCGCCCAGGCGGCCACATCCGTCGACCACTCGCGCGCCTCGCAGCGGTAGGCGAGCGCCCGCCGCAGCCCCTCTGCCTGCACCACTCCGGCGAGGGGCTGTGCCAGCCCCGGGGTCTGCACCGTGACGGGCTTGAGAGGCTCGACCCCCAGGTGCCCATAGGTGCGTTCGAGCGCGGCGTCGCGGATCTCGGCGGCCCGCGCGCCGAGATCCGCCGAGGGCAGGGCGGACACGGTGACGGTCAGCGAGGCCGCGCCGGAGGGGTCCGCGAGGGCGAACCAGTCGGCGACCTCCGCGAGTTCGACGCGGGCGTCCCCGGCACGGTGCAGCGGTACGAGGGCGTGCGTGCCGGTGAGGCGTACGGTGCCGACGCGGCGCAGCGCGTCCGAGAGGACGGTGATGACGGGGAGCACCGGGAGGCGGCGGGTGCGCTGCCGCCTCCCCGGAATGTTCAGGGGCCGGGGAAGCGACGACTGGAGCCAGGCCAGCTGACGGACCTGCCCGTCCTGCGTCCAGTCGCCGTCGGCGTCGTTGTGGTCCCAGAGGTTGTCGGCGGCGGGCTTGTCCGTCAGGACGGTGGAGCTCCAGGCGTAGGCGGACGCCCGCTTCACGGCGAGGCTGAAGACGTCCTCCTCAAGGTCGGACTCGGCGCTCACCCGGTCGATCCAGGGGTGCCGGTCCAGTACCCCGTGGAGCCCCACGATGAGGGTGGCGCCCGGACCGGTGTCACTCATGGTCGTACTCCTGGATCGAGCGGGTGTTGGCACCAGGGAATCAGACGCCGCACTTGACGGTGACCGGCTTCGTGTAGGCCTTCTCCGGTGAGTCGGCCACCCCGATGAGGTCGACGTCGATCTTGGTGCGCCACTGGCGCTTGTTGCGGTTCGCGCACTTCTTGCGCGCGACGACCCGGCGGGCGCTGCCGCCGTTGCCGGACTTGAGGTTCTTCGCGTTTCTGGCGACCGAGTGCCACTTCTTGCCCGACTTCATCTGGAGCCAGATGGTGACCTTGGCCTTGGTACCGGGGCCACTCACATGGGTCCACCAGGCGTGGGCCGACGCCGTGCGTGGCGGGGTGCTCGAAATGTGGACGCGGTCGCCATTGGTGACGAAGACGCCGGGTCCCTTCGCGGTGGCCGGTGCGGCCGTCGCGGGAACTACGGAACCGGCGAGCAGCACGGTGGTCAGAGCAGCCGACGTCAATAAGGTACGCATGCGCATAGGTGTGGCCCTCCCCGTTTCCCGTGTGCGGCCGACAGGAACAGCGCCGTCCGCGCACCTATCACGCTAGGGCGGGACAACGCAGGGAAGCAATCACATCATTGATGGCTAATCAGCGACTTTTCGTACGAGCCTCAGAAGGGTCATCGGATCAGGACTTGTCGCGCGGCCAGGGCCGTCCGTCGAGGCGTTCGATGTCGCGGTTGAGCCGGGCCAGGCTGTCCGCGAGCTGGGCGGCCTCCTCGGGCGTCCAGTCGGCCAGCAGCCTCCCGAGGCCGTCCAGGTTCTCCGACCGGTCCCGGTCCAGGCGCCGCGTCCCCTCCTCGGTGATGACGAACTTCCGGGCGATGCCGCCCTCCGGGTCGGGGATGCGCTCGACGACACCGGCCCGCAGCATGGCGGCGGTCTGCCGGTTCAGCGTGGAGGCGTCCAGGCCGAAGGCATCGCGCAGGTCACCGATGGACATCGGGCCCTCCACCTGGATGCGGCTGAGGAGGATGTAGGCACTCCGGTCCAGTCGCCCGCCGCCACGGGAGGCGAGCAGGTTCATATGGCGGCCGAGAAGCATGGTCTCGAACTCGATCCGGTCCACAGGCATGTCCACGCGAGGCTTCCTTCGACTGCGATTGCGGGCCCGCCTCCTGCCGGGAAGGCCGCCTCTCTGTGCAGATATACCATAGATTGTATGCATGTTGCATTCGTTGTGCATGAGCCACTAGAAATGCATAGTACACATTGATTGCATGATGCATCTCGCCTACGGGCCGGACCCCGGCCACGGCCGTAGACTCGCCGAATGGCGAAGTATTTCGATGTACACCCCGAAAACCCGCAGCGGCGCACCATCAGCAACGTGGCCGACAGCATCCGCTCGGGCGCGCTCGTCGCGTATCCGACGGACTCCTGCTACGCACTGGGATGCCAGCTCGGCAGCCGTGACGGCATCACCCGCATCCGCGCGATCCGCAACCTCGACGACCGCCATCACTTCACGCTCATGTGCCAGAACTTCGCCCAGCTCGGGCAGTTCGTGCACATCGACAACGACGTGTTCCGCACGATCAAGGCGGCGACGCCCGGCCAGTACACCTTCATCCTTCCGGCGACGAAGGAGGTGCCGCGCCAGCTGCTGCACCCGAAGAAGAAGACCGTGGGCGTCCGCATCCCCGACCACGCCGTCGTCCAGGCCCTGTTGGGCGAGCTGGGGGAGCCGCTGCTCTCCAGCACCCTGCTCCTCCCCGACGAGGAGGAGCCGATGACCCAGGGCTGGGAGATCAAGGAGCGGCTCGACCACGAGGTGGACGTCGTGGTCGACTCCGGCGACTGCGGCACGGAGCCGACCACCGTCATCGACTTCTCCAGCGGCGAGCTGGAGATCGTACGGCGGGGAGCGGGCGACACGTCCCGCTTCGAGTAGCCGGGAGAGCGTGACCGGGCGTGAGCGGGGGCCCGGTTCAGTACACCAGGTCCAGTTCCACGCCGACCGTCTTCCCCGGCACGCGATCCAGCACCGCCCACCGGTCCGCCAACGCCTCGACAAGCACCAGCCCGTATCCGCCGCCCGACCCGGGCGGCGGCTTCACGACCTTCCCCGGGCCGGGCGGGCGGCGCTCACCCCGGGTGTCGGACACCTCGATCCTGAGCCTGCCGAGCACCTCCGGGCATCCGGCGATCATGCCGAGCAGCAGCTCGAAGTCCCTTCCCGGTACGCGGCCGTGCGTCGCCGCGTTGGCCGCCAGCTCGGCCACCAGCAGCGCGGCCGTACCGGACACGTCGGAGCGGTACGGGATGCCCCAGACGTTCAGCTGGTGAACGGCGAGTCTGCGGGCGAGCCGCGCGCCTCGGGGTGTGGAGCTGAACCGCTGCACGAAGAGCCGCTCGGTGCGCGGCGAGTGGGGGGTGACGCGTGGTTCCATGCGGCTCAGCCTGCGCGGCGGGGCCCCCGGCGACCAGCTACGGAACCCGTACGCTCGGTCAGCGTACGGGTACGGAGCGTGGACAGTATGGGTCACGATGCGTGACCATGAGCGGGTTGCGGATCGGGGACAGCACGCGAAAGGCGGCCGCGCATGACCGACGAACCCGAGTACTCGGAGAGCCTCAAGTCGTTCGGGGAGGTACTCAAAGTCCTGCGCAAACGGGCCGGGCTCACCCAGGAGCAGTTCGCCCCGATGGTGCGGTACTCCGTGCCGACGGTCGCCTCGATCGAGCAGGGCCGCAGGTTTCCGCCGCCGCTCTTCGTGGAGCGGTCCGAGTCGGTGCTCGACGGCCTGGGGGTGCTGAAGGCGGCGGCGAAGCATCTGTCGCGGCGGCCGGGGCTGGCGAACTGGTTCCGCCAGTGGGCGCAGCTGGAGCAGGAGGCCATCGCCCTCTACACGTACGAGTGCCGGTTGATTCCGGGCTTGTTGCAGACGGAGGCGTACGCTCGGACGCTGTTCACCGAGAAGTTGCCGCTCCTGAGCGACGAGAAGATCGAGACGCAGCTGGCAGCCCGGCTGGAGCGCCAGGAGCTTTTGCAACGGCCCAACACCGCCTACAGCTTCATCCTGGAGGAGCATCTGCTGCTGCGCGGGCTCGGTGGCCCGGACGTCACCGCCGAGCTGATCGACCACCTCCTGGAGCTCGCCTCGCAGCGGAACATCGAGATCCAGATCATCCCGGTGAAGCGGGAGCGGCACGCGGGGCTGGACGGGTCGATGCAGCTTCTGGAGACCCCGGAGAACCGCTGGTTCGGCTACTGCGAGGGCCAGGAAAGCGGCCAGTTCATCTCCGATCCCAAAGTGGTGAGCACGCTCCAAATGCGATATGCCAGGATGCGTTCGCAGGCTCTCTCCCCAGAGGACTCCTTGAGCCTGCTGCGGCAGATGCGAGGAGCGTTATGAGCAGCACCACCGAACTGGCCTGGTTCAAGAGCAGCTACAGCGGCGGCGACGGCGACAGCTGCGTCGAAGTCGCCCTGTCCTGGCACAAGTCCAGCTACAGCGGCAGCTCCGGCGACTCCTGCGTTGAGGTCGCCACCTGCCCCACCACCGTCCACATTCGCGACTCCAAGGTGCACGAGGGCCCGCAGCTCGCCCTCGCACCCACCGCCTGGACCCGGTTCGTCGGCTACGCCGTTCAGGACTGAGGGTCCGCCCGCCACTTCTCGAACTCCCAGGCGGGATAGCTGGTACCGAGGTACGGCAGGTGCTCGTCCCAGTCGGCGGCGGTGAGAGCCGCCGCCGGCCGGACGGGGATATTTCCCTCGGCGTCGATGCCGAAGCCCCAGGAGAAGCCGGTCAGGGGTATCACGCACCGCTGTTCGCGATCCAGCGGCGTGTACGCCAGGAAGCTGTGCGCGAGCCAGGCCATCGGCCGTCGTTCGGCCCGTGACGGGGCGTCGAACAGGGTGGGGTTGATGCCGAAGAAGCAGTACGGGGAGGGCGCGTCCTCGAACAGGATGAACGGGTCCATGTCGAAGTCGGCACCGCCGGACGCGTTGTCCGTCGAGCGGACGAACTGGACCCAGCCGAACATGGCCCGGTACCCCCTGCCCGGATACGCCACGGTGGACGTGCAGCACGGATAGCCCCGCATGGCGGGATGCTTGCCGATCGTCCGAGGATCGTCGACCTGCTCAACGTCTATGGTCACGCTGCCGGTCTCACCGTCGTGGGTGAAGGGAAGGATCATTTTTCCAGCCTGGCGAGGGCCTGCCATCGGGCACAAGGCCGCCACGCCCGCCCCCGCCCCGGCTTCTCGCCGCAAGCGCACGCGGGTACTTGATAGCGTCGCCCCAGCGACTGCGGAACTCTCCCCGCCGGGGTCGTCGCTCTGCCGGGTCGGCGCTGCCACCACGGACGGCGGGTGCGGGTGGCAGGGGACCTTCATGGCAGGAACGAAGAGAGCCGACGCATGAGCCTCGCGCAGTTGCACTACACCTCCGCAACGGCCGGGGACGGACCCGAGAGCGGCGAGGACGCGGAGATACCCGCCCGTTTCACGGCGGCTGACGCGGCGATACCCGCGGCGGCGCTCACCGAGGCCGGACCGCTCCTGGCGTACGAGCCGCCGACCGGCACCGCCCGCCAGGTCACCGAGAACGCGCTGCGCGCGCTGCCCGAGTCGCTCAGTTTCAGCGCGCTGTCCGACGGCAGCCATCTGCTGGCCCGGACCGTGCCGGTACGCACCGCGCAGCTGTCCTCGCTGCGCTTCCACGCCCACGCGGTCCACCTCCCCGCCGGTACCCGCCTGCCGGGCGGGATGCTCCCGATCACCGTTTGCCGCTCCGCCCGCTGGGCCGCCGCGACCCCGGACCGGATGCCCGCCGTCGATCCGGTCACCGCCCTGTCCGTCGCGACGGGCAGCGCCGCCGACCGTGAGGGCCTCAACGACTTCGCCGTCTCGCGCGGCCCCTGGCTCGCGGGTGTGCTGGCCGATCTGCGCCGGGTGAGCGAGCCCGCCGACTCCGGCGAGTCCGTGCAGGTCGTGCTCGTCGAGCGGCAGAGCGCGGACGTGGCCCGGTGGATCGCGCTGGCCGCCGCCGTCCTGCCGCCCTCCAGCGCCGAGCTGCTGACCTTCACCACGTACACCCGCCACCCGGAGCGCGCCCCGCAGCGCGTCGTGGGCGTGCTGCCGCAGGACGCGCACGAGCTGTCCGGGCCCGGGTTCCGGGTGCACACCTGCACCGGTCCTCGCCCGGAGGGGACGGTGGACGACGCCTGGGCCGAGACCGCGGCCCGGATCTGGCGGAGCCGCACCCCGGAGCTGTTCCGGGAGGCGGCCGAGCTGCCCGGCGAGCCGTTCGCCGCCGGGCCTGTCGCGGTGACGGCCCTGTGCGCGGGCATCGCGCTGGGGCCGTGCGGGCGGGCCGCGGCCGCCGCCTGGGCCGCCGAGCGCCCGTACGCGCTGGACGCGAAGCGCACCCGGCAGCTCGTCGAGGCACTGACCGCTGCGGGCGTCGACGACCGCAGCGGGGCCGAGTTCGACGCGGCGGGGCGGCTGTTCGCCGCGCTGGACGGCCGCTCCCCCGCGACGACCACCGCCCCGCTGGCCGCGATGCTGGTGACGGAGGCGGTGCGGGGCGGGAACGGCTCGGTGGAGCTGCCCGGCCGGACCGCCTTCAGCGGCCCGGAGGGCGAGGCCGTCGCCGCGGTGCTCGGCCCGGAGATCGTCACCGAGCTGAGCGGCCCGGGGACCGGTCTTGACGTGGCCCGCACCGTGCAGCTGCTCCGGGTGGCCCGGCTGCTCGGGGTGGACTGCGCGGAGCTGCTGCCCGGTGTCGTGCGGCGGCTGGCGTCCGGTCTCCTCGCGGACACCCGGGACTCCGCGGCGCCGGACTCCCCCGGCTGGGCGCCCGCGCTGCTGGAGCTGATGGACGAACAGTTCGACGTGCGCACGGCGCTGCTCGGCGCGCTGGACCGGATCGCGCCGGAGGACCCGGCCGGGGCGGAGCGGCTGCTGGGCCGGGTGGCGCTGCCGTTCACCGGTACGCAGCTGCTGCCGCACCTGCGGATGTGCGCGGAGGCGCCCGAGGCCAAGGCGGCCTGCGGCGACGACCGGGTGGGCGCGGTGCAGCGGGTGCTGCGGGCCGCCGGGATGTCGCCGTTCGCGGAACCGCTGGTGCTGCGGACGGCGGTGGGCCTGGTCTGGGAGGAGGACGCTCCGACGGTGGCCGAGGCCCGGCTGCTGCTGGAGACCGCGACCTCTGACGCCCACCGGACGGCCGGCACCTGGTCGCACCTGGTCGCCGCCGCGCTGAACGCCCCCGCCGAAGAGGAGGCGGCGCCCCAGCTCGCCCACGACCTGCTGCGCGGCTTCCCGCAGGAGATCGCGGGCCGGGAGCGCGGGGCCCTGCTGCTGCTGGACTTCGCCCGCGAGCTGCGCTCCGGGGAGGGCGAGCCGGAGTGGGCACAGCGGGTCCGCGCACTGCGGCCGGGCGCGGAGCCGGTGGAGCCGGGGGTGCTCGGCCACGCTTACGGCGCCCTGGCCGCCCGGCTGCTCGCCCCGGACGGGCCGGAGGCCGAGCTGTACGCCCTGGCGCACAGCGCCGACGCGGATCTCATCGCCGCGTACGACCGGGCCGCGCACGGCCCCGGCGTCCGGGCCAGGCTGGCGGCGGACCCCGGCTACGCGGCCGGCTGCTTCGCCGTCTGGACGGCCCACCCGCACGCCGGGGCCGACTGGAGCCGGACCACCGCCGCCCTGCTGGAGGAGGTGCTGCGCCCCGCCGTGCGCGCGCTGTCCGCCGACGGGGTCGCGGCCGTGGAGGAGGCCGTCGGGCGCTCCGGCAGCAGCGGCCGGGCGGAGGCCTTCCGGGACTGGAACCGCCGGAGCCAGGGCACCCTGGGCCGGCTGGGCAGGCGGCTCGCGGGCCGGGTCCGCCGGGGCTGACGTCCGCCGGGCGCGGGCGGGCCCCGGATTGTCGCGGGCGCCTCACCGCGCCCGGTAACCTGGGGCCTACCGATCTCGTGGGCCACCTGGCGGGCTGCGTGACACCCCCAGGAGGAACAGATGACGACGAACCGCGGGCGCAAGGACGTGATCCGGGACCGGATGGCCGCGACCGGTGAGTCGTACAACGTGGCTGCCCGCAACCTCAAGGCGATGAAGGACATGGGCGCCACCCGTGAGGCGGTCCTGACCCAGCGGTGGCGCCCGGCCGAGTCCTTCGACGTGCCGTGCCCGTGCGGCGGCACCTGCGAGCCGGGCGAGACGTGCGAGCGGTGCCACGCCCGGCACCGGCACGTGGCGCGGTACCCGGGAAGCGCCACCGAGGTGGAGACCTGGGTCGACCGCTACGAGTGCACCGGCTGCCCCGCCTCGTACACGCTGCTCGTCGAGCTGCCGGGCCGGCCCTGGGGTGTGGCGGAGACGGTGATCCAGGGCGGTTCGGCCGAGGAGGTCGTGCGGGCCCGGGTCTTCCCCGGCGTGGTGCACCCGCTGCTGAAGCCGGAGACCGACGAGGCCTGAGCCCCGCGCACGGGGGGATCTCCGGCCCGGCGGGTTTCCGCGCCGGTCGCTGCGTAGGATCCTGCCCCGGGAGCCGTGGGGGCGCCGCCGGGTCGCAACGCCCCGGACACGACGATCGAAGGGGGCGCTCGGTGCACGGAGAGGTGCTCGAAAGCCGCTACCGGCTGGTGGAGATGCTCGGGGCCGGCGGTATGGGCCAGGTGTGGCGGGCGGTCGACTCACGGCTCGACCGTGACGTGGCCGTCAAGGTCATCACCCAGAGCCCTCTCGCGACCAGCCAGTCGGCGGCACGGTTCCGCCAGGAGGCACGGGCCACCGCGCGGCTGACCCACCCGCGCATCGTGACCATCCACGACCACGGCGAGGCCGCCGTCGCGGGACACCAGGTGCTCTTCCTGGTCATGGAGCTGGTCCCCGGCCGCTCCATGGCCTCCTTCACCGCCACGGACCGGCGGAGCGTCGAGTCGGTGGTGGCCTGGGGGCTCCAGATCTGCGCCGGCCTCGCCGCCGCCCACCGGGCGGGCGTCGTCCACCGGGACATCAAACCGGCGAACGTCATGGTGTACGGGGACGGCGAACACGACCTGAAAATCTGCGACTTCGGCATCGCCCGGCTGGTCGAGGAGTCCGGGACCGGGCTCACCGGCACCGGGGCGACGATCGGCACGCCCGCCTACATGTCACCGGAGCAGGTGCGCGGCGACCGGACTCTCGACGGGCGCAGCGACCTCTACTCGCTGGGCTGCCTGCTGTACGAACTCCTCGCGGGCAGACCGCCCTTCGAGGGGGCCGGGTGGTCGGTACTGGCCCAGCACCTCAACGGGACGCCGGAACCGGTGAGGAGTCTGCGTCCCGGTGTTCCGGCCGCTCTCGACCACTTGGTCATCTCCCTGCTGCGCAAGGACCCGGACCATCGGCCCGCCACGGCCGACGAGGTGTCCGAGCGTCTGCGCGGAGTGCTGGACGGCCCTGGGGACGGGCCTCCGGGCATCCCCGGGATACGGGAGCTCGCCGCTGCCCCGACGGTCGACGCGCCTCGCGCACCGGTGGCCGGGCCCCCGCGCGGACCGGCACCGGCACCTGCTGCGGCTCCGGTGCCGCAGCCCGCCCCGGCCACCGAGCCGGACGCGGCCCCCACGCCCGCCGTCGCCCGGACGATCCCCGGGGCCGGGCGGGAGTCGTCGTGGATCGCGCTGCTCACCACCGGCGCCCTCTGGTCCCAGTTCGCGCTGCTGACAGGCTGGGCCCCGGTCTGGACCGTGTCCCTGTGCCTGCCGGTCTTCCTGGTCGCCATGGCGGCGGCCTACATGGGGGCTCCGACCGTCGCACCGGACGACAAGACGGCCGCGGACACCGGTCTGCTGCTCATGGCGATGCTCTGCACCGTGCTCGCCGTCGTGTTCCTGCTCGTCTGGCCGCCGTCGCCCTGGTGGACAGCGCTGCTGTCGGGCGTGCTCGGCGTCCCCGCGCTGTTCTTCGCCGGCCTGGGGCTGCGCAGGGCGGTCGGGACGGTGGTCCGCAGGGCACCGTGGCACACGGCGGCCGGCACGGCCAGCGGTCTGCTCAACGGCGTCGTGCTGGCCGGCCTGCTGGCTGCCGGGGGCGATGTCTCCGCGGGTCTCGCGCTCGCGGCCGGTGCGGGGGCGTGGGCGGCCGTCTCGCTCGTGGCCACCCTGCTGATGCCCCGTGCCGGGGCATCAGCGGTGGCTCGGGCGCAGGTCTGACCCCGCGCCTCGGCTCAGCTTCCGTCCGGCGTGAGCCGCAGCGAGATCGAGTTGATGCAGTACCGCTGGTCCGTGGGGGTCGGGTAGCCCTCGCCCTCGAAGACGTGGCCCAGGTGCGAGCCGCAGCGGGCGCAGCGGACCTCGGTGCGGACCATGCCGTGGGTGCGGTCCTGGATCAGTTCGACCGCGTCGCTGTCCTTCGGGTCGTAGAAGGACGGCCAGCCGCAGTGCGACTCGAATTTGGTGTCGGAGCGGAACAGCTCCGCGTCACAGGCGCGGCAGGAGTAGACGCCCGTCGTCTTGGTGTCGGTGTACTCGCCGACGAAGGCGGGCTCGGTACCGGCCTGGCGCAGTACCGCGTACTCGGCGGGGGACAGCTCCGCCCGCCACTCCTCGTCGGGCTTGTCGATGTCGTACGGCACAGTGGCTCCCTCAGCTCGACAGGTGGTCCAGGATCTGCGGGCCGAGGTCCGTGACGTCGCCCGCTCCCATGGTGAGAACGAGATCGCCGGGCTTCGCCATTCCCGCGACGGCCTCGGGGACCGCGGCCTTGTCGTGGACGGCGGTGACGTCGGCACCAGCCGCCCGTGCGGCGTCGATGATCAGGGTGCTGGTGATGCCGGGGATCGGGTCCTCGCGGGCCGGGTAGATGTCCAGCACCACGGAGGCGTCGGCCAGCGCGAGGGCCTGGCCCATCTCGGTGCCGAGCTCCTGGGTGCGGGAGAAGAGGTGGGGCTGGAAGACGACCAGGAGGCGGGCGTCGGAGGCGGCGCCGCGCATCGCTTCGAGGTCGGCGGTCATCTCGGTGGGGTGGTGCGCGTAGCTGTCGATGACCTGGACGCCGGCCGCCTCGCCCTTGAGCTGGAGGCGGCGCTTGACGCCGGTGTACTTGCCGAGGGCCGAGGCCAGGTTGTGCGCCGGGATGCCGAGGGCGACGCCGGCGGCGAGGGCGGCCACGGCGTTGAGCGCGTAGTGGCGGCCGGGGACGGAGACGGTGAAGGTGAGGTACTTCCCGTTCAGGACGACGGTGACCTCGCTGGTCAGGCCGCGCTGGTTGATCTTCTGGACGCGTACGTCGGCGGTCGCGGCCTCGCCGTAGGTGACGACCTTGAGCGCCGACTGGTCGCGCACCCGGCGGGTCAGCTCGACGGCGCCGGCCTGGTCGGCGGAGATCACCAGGGTGCCGTCGGGGACGATCTTGCCGACGAAGGTCTCGAAGGAGTCGTAGATCTCGTCCATCGAGGCGTAGTTCGCGTGGTGGTCCAGCTCGACGTTGAGGACGATCGCGACCTCGGGGTCGTACTTCTGGAAGCTGCGGTCGCTCTCGTCGGCCTCGGCGACGAAGATCTCGCCCTCGCCGTGCGTGGCGTTGGTGCCGGGTCCGGCGAGGTCGCCGCCGATCGCGTACGAGGGGTCGAGGCCCAGCTCGGTCAGGGCGACGGCCAGCATCGATGTGGTGGTCGTCTTGCCGTGGGTGCCCGCGACGGCGATGGCGCGCACTCCCTCCATCAGCGAGGCGAGCGCGTCGGAGCGGTGCACGACGGGGATCGAGAGCTCCCCGGCGCGCACCAGCTCCGGATTGTCGGCGCGGATGGCGCTGGAGACGACCACGCAGCTGGCGTCGTCCGCCAGGTGCCCGGCGGCGTGCCCGATGTGGACGGTCGCCCCCAGCGCGCGCAGCGCCCCGGCGGTGGGCGACTCCTTGGAGTCGCTGCCCGCGACCTTCGCGCCGCGACTGGTGAGGATCTTCGCGATGCCCGACATTCCGGCGCCGCCGATGCCGATGAAGTGCGGCCGTTCCATGGCGGCAGGAATACCGGGTGCCATGCGTGTGTCTCCCAGGGTCGGTACGGGTGGGGCCTCCCAGCCTATTCGCTGTGCGCGAAGAGCTTGAGCACCGGTACGCCGACCTTGTGCCGGGCGCGGGACGCCCAGTCGCGGTGGAAGAACTCCTCGACGTAGTGCGGCGCGGTCAGCACGATGACCTCGTCGGCCTCCGACTCCTCGACCACGGAGGTGAGCTTCTCCAGGGGGTGGGTCTCGATCACCTGTCCGACGGCTTCCGAGCCCGACTGGCGCAGTGCCTCCAGCGACACTTCGAGCGCGAGTTCGGCGGACTCCCTGGCGTTTCTGCCCTCCGGTTCCTCGCTCTCCCGGGCCGCTTCCTTCAGTTCGCCCATCGCCAGGTCGTCGATGGCCCGCAACAGCACATCCGCCTGGTCGCCTCGTGGCTGCATCAGCACGACGAAGGAGATCTGCTCCTCCCCGTGCAGGGTGGTGACGAACTCGACGTCCTCGGAAGTGAGGGGCTTCTCGATCATCAAAACGCTGGTGAACACCACAGGCGCCCTTCTGCTTCAGTGACCGTCGCCGGCCACTGCTGAAACCATCCTTCCCCGTGCTCGCACGGGGTCCGCGTTCCATTCTGCCCACCGAACGCTAACCGGAACGGTATATTCCGCTGATTGTCAGATCCGACGGTACCGAGAGAAGAGGAACCCGGCCTCTTCCAGTACCGACGCCAGGGCGAATCGTTCCGGCACGGCCACCGACGGGCCGCCCGCGATCCGCTGGGCGTCCCCGGCGGTCAGCATCGGTGCCAGCGTCAGACACATCTCGTCCAGCGCGCCCGCCGCCACGAACTGACCGAGCAGCCTGGGCCCGCCCTCCGTCAGCAGCCGCCGGTGGCCCAGCCGGGCCAGCTCCCGCACCGCCCTGGCGGGGTCCACCCGGGCCCCCTCCCCCGCGACGACCACCTCCGCGCCCGCCTCCCGGGCCGCCGCGATCCGGTCCGGCGGCGCGTCCGCACCGGTCAGCACCAGCGTCGGGACCAGCGGCGAGACGAAGAGCGGGAGCGAGAAGTCCAGGTCGAGGCTGCCGCTCACCACGGCCACGGCCGGTGCTGGCCCCTGACCGGCCGCCTTCCGCCGGGCCGCGAAGGCCTCCCGGGCGCGGGCGGGCCGGTACCCCTCCAGCCGTACCGTCTCCGCGCCCGCGATCACCACGTCCGCGAGCCCCCGCAGGGTGCCGAAGATCCGCATGTCGCTCGCGCAGGAGATCGGCTGGGAGCGGCCGTCGTGCTGGGCGGCCCCGTCGAGCGTCGACACCATGTTGGCGCGCAGCCAGGGGCCGTCCGTGTCGGGGTAGGCGTAGGCGTCGGCGAGGGCGTCCAGGCTCCACTCGCCCCGGTCCTCAGCCGCTGTCAGGTCCGTCACAGGGAACAGGCGTCGCATGTCAGGCAGTCTGGCACGCCCGTAAGGTAGACAGTTGTGTCGTCCTCCCACGCCGTGCCGGGGCCCAGCCCCATAGCCGAAACGGCCCCGCTGTCCCTGTGCGCCCTCGAACCGCGTGTCCCCGCCGACCGGCTGGTCGCGGAGATGGTGCCGCCGCCGCGCTTCGATTCGGTGCGCTTCGATACGTACGTCCCGGACCCGAACCAGCCGAGCCAGACCGAGGCGGTCGAGGTCCTGAGCGACTTCGCCGCCGGGCTCGGCGGGTCACACGCCTCGGGTGAAGGCAGGCGCAAGTGGTTCGGGAAGAAGCCGACGGCGCCCAGCGCACCGCGCGGGGTCTACCTGGACGGCGGCTACGGCGTCGGCAAGACCCATCTGCTCGCCTCGCTCTGGCACGCCACGCCCGCAGCACCCTCCCTGAAGGCCTTCGGCACCTTCGTCGAGCTGACCAACCTGGTCGGCGCGCTCGGTTTCCAGCAGACCGTGCAGACGCTGAGCGGGCACCGGCTGCTGTGCATCGACGAGTTCGAGCTCGACGACCCGGGCGACACGGTGCTGGTCTCCTCGCTGCTGAGCCGGCTGGTCGAGGCGGGGGTGGCGCTGGCCGCGACCTCCAACACGCTGCCGGGCAAGCTCGGTGAGGGCCGGTTCGCCGCCGCCGACTTCCTGCGCGAGATCCAGGGGCTCTCCGCGCACTTCCGCCCGCTGCGCATCGACGGCGAGGACTACCGGCACCGGGGTCTGCCCGACGCCCCGCCGCCGTTCTCCGAGGAGCAGGTCACCCGGGCCGCGTACGCGACCGAGGGCGCCAGCCTGGACGACTTCCCCGCGCTGCTCGACCACCTGGCCCGCGTCCACCCGAGCCGGTACGGCGCGCTGACGGACGGTCTGCGGGCGGTGTGCCTCACCGAGGTGCAGCCGGTGCCCGACCAGTCGACCGCGCTGCGGCTCGTGGTGCTCGCGGACCGGCTGTACGACCGGGAGGTCCCGGTCCTCGCCGCCGGGCTGCCGTTCGACCGGCTGTTCAGCGAGGAGATGCTGAACGGCGGGTACCGGAAGAAGTACTTCCGGGCAATCTCCAGGCTGACGGCACTGGCGCGCGACGCAGAGGGACTGGTGGCGCAGTAGGTTCGGGGGCGTAACACCGGCGGGACACGACGAAGTGGCCCGCCGCACCGCACCACCGCGTATTCCGTTTGAAGGGAACCAGCATGGCTACCACGCGTCAGGCGCACACGGTCTGGGAAGGCAACCTGCTCCAGGGCAGCGGTGTCGTCACCTTCGACTCCTCCGGGATCGGGGACTACCCGGTCTCCTGGCCGTCCCGCGCGGAGCAGGCGAACGGCAAGACCAGCCCGGAGGAGCTCATCGCCGCAGCGCACTCCAGCTGCTTCTCGATGGCGCTCTCCAACGGGCTGGCCTCGGCCGAGACCCCTGCGACCCGGCTGAACACCCAGGCCGCGGTCACCTTCGTGCCCGGCACCGGCATCACGGGCATCCACCTCACCGTCGTGGGCGAGGTGCCCGGTCTCGACGAGGCGGGCTTCGTCAAGGCGGCCGAGGACGCGAAGGCCAACTGCCCGGTGAGCCAGGCGCTGACGGGCACGACGATCACGCTCAGCGCGTCGCTCGCCTGAGTGACGTTTCGGGCCGTCCGCGGCCCGGGACACTGATCGGACACAGCTGAGGCCGGTGGCCCGCATGGTTCCCGCGCGGTGTTACGCGTGGTACACACGTGCGGGTCACTGCTCCTGTCCCCCACAGGAAGTTGCCTCATGTCATCCGCAGCAGCACCACAGTCCGCGACACGACGTCAGGTCCTGGCAGGCACCGGCGCCGCGGTCGCCACGGTCGCCTTCGCCGGGGTGTTCACCGAACTCTTCGCGGGTACCGCCGCCGCCCACGGCCACGCCGGCTACGGCCCGCTGGTGCCCGACCCCGACGGACTGCTCGACCTGCCGAAGGGTTTCCGCTACCGGGTGCTCTCCCGCGAGGGCGATCCGCTCCGTTCCGGCGAGGGCCCGGTCCCCAGCCACTGCGACGGCATGGCGGCGTTCGCCGGCCGGCGCGGACACGTCCGGCTGGTGCGCAACCACGAGAACCGGGCCGACGCGGCGATCGCCGTACCGGCCGTCGATGGCCTCACGTACGACCCGATGGGCAAGGGCGGCTGCACGGCCCTGGAGCTCGACGGCGACAACCGGGTGCTCGGCGAACGGGTCGCCATCGCCGGCACGGCGGTCAACTGCGCGGGCGGGCGCACCCCTTGGAACACCTGGCTGACCTGCGAGGAGACCGAGGACAAGGCCGGTACCAACGGCTACACCAAGGATCACGGCTACATCTTCGAGGTGGACGGCGCCGACCCGCACCGCACCGGAGCCGTGCCGCTGACCGCGATGGGCCGCTTCCAGCACGAAGCGGTCGCGATCGATCCGCGGAGCGGTGTCGTGTACGAGACCGAGGACGCGTTCGACAAGCCGTTCGGGCTGTTCTACCGCTTCCTGCCGGAGAAACCGCTGGGCGGCACGGGCTCGCTCCGGGCCGGCGGCCGGCTGGAGGCCATGCGGGTGCCGGGCGTCCCCGACCTCTCTGCGGTGCGGGAGACCGGGACGGCCTTCGAGGGCATCGAGTGGGTCCCCGTACCGGATCCACTGGCCGCACAGACGCCCGTCCGGTTCCAGGACTTCGGGCCGAAGGGGATCACCCACGGCCAGAAGCTGGAGGGGTGCTACTGGGGCGGGTCGTCCGTCTACTTCGTCTCCAGCTTCGCCCACAGCTCGGAGGGATCGGCCGCCGACCACTTCGGACAGGTGTGGCGGTACGAGCCGCAGCGGCGCCGGCTGACCCTGGTCATCGCCTTCGGTCCGGGTACGGACATCCAGCTGCCCGGCGAGTCCCCGGACAACATCTGCCTGGCCTCCGACGGCGGGCTGATGGTGTGCGAGGACGGCGGTGGTGCCCAGCACGTGTTCGGCCTGACCAGGCGCGGCGAGGTGTACGCGATGGCGCGCGGCCGGCAGAACATCGGAACGCCCGGGAAGCCGGAGTGGGGCGAGTTCGCCGGGGTCACGTTCTCCCCCGACCACCGGACGATGTTCATGAACTGCTACACCCCCGGAACGACGTTCGCCGTGACGGGGCCGTGGCACTGACCCACTGAGCCCCCGGACGGCGGCGGCCCGGCCCGCCGCCGTCCGGGGGCCTCTTCGCGGCACGGGGCACCACGGGCGAGCCGGTGACGGTTGATCAGTTATTTTCCGATAATGACATCTTCTATGCGAAGAATGACCGCCGTGACCGTTCTGGGCGTGGTGCTCGGAAGCGCCCTGGCAGGCTGCGCGAGCACCTCGGGGCACGCCCCGGGCGACCGGCCCGCAGCCGCCCTGGCCGCTCCTCCGGACGCCGCCTCGGGAGCCCCGTCGAAGGCCCCCTCAAGCGCTCCCCCCGCCGCCGCGAAGCCGCCGCCCACCCTGGCGCCGGGTCCGGAGGGCCTGGCCCGCGTCCTGAAGCGGGGCCCGAAGAGCGCCGCCAAAGTCGTCGCGCTCACCTTCGACGCCGACATGACGGCCGACGAGGGCCCTCGCGCGGCCGGCGGCGAGCACTTCGACAACCCGGAGCTGATCGCCCTGCTGCGGCGGCTGAAGGTCCCGGCGACGGTCTTCATGACCGGCCGCTGGGCCGAGGAGTACCCCTCGCAGGCCCGCTCCATCGGCACGGACCCGCTCTTCGAGATCGCCAACCACTCCTACAGCCACTACGCCTTCACGTCGCCCTGCTACGGGCTGCCGGCCATGGGGTCCGACGAGATCGGCGGCGAGGTGCAGCGGGCCTTCGGCGCGATCCGGAAGACCGGGGCCCGCAATGTGGTGCCGTACTTCCGCTTCCCCGGCGGCTGCTACGACGATGCCTCGCTGCGCGCGCTCGCGGCGGAGAAGGTGACGGCGGTGCAGTGGGACGTCGTCAGCGGCGACGCCTTCGCGACGGACGCGGACGCCGTGGCGGAGCAGGTGCTGGACGGGGTGAGGCCCGGTTCGCTGGTGGTCATGCACTGCACCCGCAGCGCGGCGCCGGTCACCGGCCAGGCGGTCGGCCAGGTGGTGCCGGAGCTGCGGAAGCGCGGATACCGCTTCGTCAAGGTGTCCGAGCTGACGCGCGGCTGAGCATCGCCCCGGCCGGCGCGTCAGCCCGAGCAGGCCGTGCGCTGGGCCTCCTGCCATTCACAGACCGGGCAGAGGGTGATGCCCCTGACCGACTCGGCGTACTCGGTCGGCTTCCGGCACAGCACGCACTCCGCGAACGGCGGCCCGCCGTCCGGCTCGTCCACGCTCTCGTCCGCCTCGTCACGCGCGCTCCGGTCCATGGCAGGAGCCTACTCAGCCGCGGACGGAAGTGAGCTTGGAGGCGAGGGCGAGCGCCGCCGCCGCGACGGCCGCGGCACCGGCGAAGGGGAGGACCGGCAGGTGGACGGTGCCGGTGAGCGAGCCGGTGACCAGCCCCGTCACCGCGTACTTCGCGGGCGATCCGCCGGTCACCAGGGCCAGCAGCGCGGCGAGCACGGTCGCGGCGACGGACCAGCCGCGCCGGTGCAGCAGCGGACGGGTGCACAGCGCCCCGACCGCCGCCCCCAGCAGGACGCAGCAGCCGGCCGCGAGCAGCCCGGCGAGCCCGGCGGACGGCAGCGGGACCCGGACGGTGTGGCGGGCGTCGGCCGGGTCGCTGATCAGCAGCACGGCCGCGGTCGCCGCCGCGCCGAGCAGCCCGGCGCACCCCAGCGCCGCGAGGAGCGCCGCCAGGTGGGCCCTCGGCTGCCCGCCGGCCGCCGCGGCGACGACGGTCCGGGCGGCGGGCGGTTCCTGGCCGGCGCAGATCCGCACGAGCCACGCGGTGACGGGCAGCAGCCCGGCCGCGGCGTAGCCGAGCGAATCCAGCACGGGCTGCCCCGAGCGGATGCCGATGCCGAGGAAGGCCAGGTACAGGAGTACCGGCGCGAGCCAGCTCTGCGAGCGGAGCAGCAGAGCGGCCTGGTAGCGGACGAGCGCGGTCATGGCGCCTCGCCGGGGGCGGTGGAGGGGGCCGGGGCCGGAGCGGTGGAGGTGGTGGCGGCAGCGGAGGCCGGGGCAGCGTCGGCGTCGGCCTCCGCGGGTGACGGGGGCGCTTCGGGCACCGGTGCGAGCCGGCGGATGTGCCAGGGCGGGCGGGCCGCGAGCAGCGCGCTCAGCAGCGCGTCGGAGTGCGCGGCGCTCACCGTCAGCCGCAGCACGCCGTCCGCACGCCGCGCCTGTTCGGGGTCTCCGGGCAGTCCGGCGGGGGCCGTGCCGCCCGGCGGACCCACGGCGTCGATCCGTACCCGGGGGCCGGGGTCCGTCCCGGCCGGTGCGCGGGGCACCCCGACCAGCCGCTGCCCCTCGACGCGGAACGTGTGGCCGGCGGCGCCCGCGAGCCGGCGCGGGTCGTGGTCGACGAAGACGACGGTGGCCCCCGCGGCGACCCGCTCGGCGACGGCCCGGTCCAGTTCCTGGCGGGCCGCGGCGTCCAGGCCGGTCCAGGCCTCGTCCAGCACCAGCAGCTCCGGCTCCGCCAGCAGCGCCTGCGCGACGGCGACCTTCTGGCTGGTGCCCTTGGACAGCTCCGCCAGCCGGGTACGGGCGTGGCCGGCCGCGCCGAAGCGGGTCAGCCACGCGTCCGCGCGGGCCGCCGCCTCCGCCGTGCGCAGCCCGTGGACGCGGCCGAGGTGGACGAGGTATCCGGCGGCGGTGAAGGGCAGCGCCGCCGGGAACCGCTCGGGGACGTACGCCGTGCGCGGCCGGCCGCCGGAGATCCGGCCCTCGGTGGGGGCGTCGACGCGGGCGAGAAGCCGCAGCAGGGTGGACTTGCCGGTGCCGTTGGCCCCCTCGATCCGGACCAGGGCGCGTGCGGGCAGGGCGAGATCGACCCCGCGCAGCACCCAGGGGCCCGCCAGTCCGTACCGGCGGCCCACTCCCCGCAGCCGCAGGATGTCCGCACTCAGTTGGCGGACGCCTTCTCCGGCTTGGCCTCGCTGGGCCGTACGATCACGAATCCCTCGCCGTCGAGGCGCAGTTGGACGGCTTCGCCGGAACCGCCGCGCAGCATCGAGCCGACGCTCTGCGAGCGGTGCAGCGAGGTGGTCAGGTGGGCGCTCCAGCCGACGACCGCGTCCGTGTCGACGCACACCGGCTGCTGCGGCGTGACGGGGATCACGATGGGGTTGCCCTCGCACATCAGGCCGAGCTTTCCGTACCCGGTGAAGACGCTGTTGAAGAGACCGCCGCCGGTCATCCCGGCGCCCTTCACCGTCTTGATCTCGTAGCCGAGCGTGGAGTCGAAGCACAGGACGTTGCGGCCGTTGATGGTGAGGACGTCGCCCTGCTCCATCTCCACGATGAAGCAGTTGGCCGCCTCGTGCGCGAACCACGCCTCGCCCTGGCCGCGCACGGCCATCAGCGGCAGTCCCTCGCCCGTGACGGCACGCTTGAGCATGCCGCCGAGGCCCTGACCCTTGCGTTCGAACTGGAGGTCGCCGCGGAAGGCGATCATCGCCCCCTGGCGTGCGTGCATCTCGCCGCTCACCGCGTACTTGATCGATTTGGCGTTCTGCAGGGTCATTCCGGGGGCGGTTGCCTGCTCCGCCATGTGCTCGCTGGAGAATAGATCGCTCTTCATGCGGTGCATCCTCACCCGGAGGGATTCATTCCGCCAAGAGCCGGGCTCCGGGCGACTGGCAGACTGGACGGGTGAGCAGCAACGACACCCCCGCAGCCCCGTCCGAGACCGCCGGCCTGCCCGCGGACAGCCCCTTCCGCCCCGAGCGGACGAACCGGGACGAAGCGCAGCAGTACGTACTCCCGCTGGTCGTCCATATCGAGAAGGCGGCTCCCCCGGCCCGCACCGACGCCCTGCGCACGGCGGCCCGCGCGGTGCTGGTGATGCTCTCCGACGAGCGCTCCGTGGGCGAGGGCGAGTGGGCACAGGCGATGCGGGACTGGCAGGACGCCCGGATCCGCAAGGTGGTGCGGCGGGCGCGCGGCGCGGAGTGGCGCAAGGCCTGCGCGCTGCCCGGGATCACCGTCACCGGCGAGAGCGCCGAGGTGCGGGTGTTCCCACCGGTGCCGCTGGACGGCTGGCCCAAGGAGCTCGCCAAGCTCCAGGTCTCCGGGACGGAGCTGGACGACCCGGAGCCGCCCGCCGCACCCGACCCCGCCGCCGGGCCGGTCCTCTGGCTGAACCCGGAGCTCGACATGTCGGCGGGCAAGGAGATGGCGCAGGTCGGGCACGGGGCGCAGCTCGCCTGGTGGGATCTCTCCGAGCAGGAGCGCACGGCCTGGCGCGAGGCGGGCTTCCCGCTGTCGGTCGCCACGGCGGCCGCGGACCGCTGGCGGGAGCTCGCGGTGAGCGGACTGCCGGTGGTGGAGGACGCCGGATTCACCGAGATCGCCCCCGGGAAGACCGTGGTGGCCGAGGGCGCCCACCGCGTCGGCTCCCTTCCGGCGTCGCCGCGGCGGTAGGCGCCGAGGCGACGGCGGGCGCTGCCCGGGGCAGCAGGCGCCGCGCGGGTTCCGGAGGCCGGGGAGCGCCGGGCGCCCGCAGAGCCTCGCGGGATTCGGGAACCTCAAATCAAGCTCTGAACGTCCCTCTCCTCGGATTCAGCGCCGTGTGCCGGGGCCATGACACCTGCACGGAGTGGAGCAGTGGGGGGACACCATGAAGCTGGGTATCGGGATTGGCTGGCGGCCGGAGATCGCCGACGAGGTGGAGGCGCTGCCGGGGATCGACTGGGTGGAGGCGGTCGCGGAGAACCTCTGCGGCGACCATCTGCCCGCCTCCCTGGCGCGGTTGCGGGAGCGCGGTGTCACCGTGGTGCCGCACGGGGTCTCGCTCGGGCTGGGCGGGGCAGAGCGCCCGGAGCCCGGCCGGCTCACCGCCCTCGCGGAGCGGGCCGCGCTGCTGGGCGCGCCGCTGGTGACCGAGCACATCGCGTTCGTACGGGCGGGCGGACCGCGCACCGCGTCCCCCGTGCTGGAGGCGGGGCACCTGCTGCCCGTGCCGCGCACCTGGGCCGCGCTGGACGTGCTGTGCGAGAACGTGCGGATCGCGCAGGACTCGCTGCCGGTGCCGCTGGCCCTGGAGAACATCGCGGCGCTGATCTGCTGGCCGGACGAGGAGCTGACCGAGGGCCAGTTCCTGGCCGAGCTGGTCGAGCGCACGGGGGTCGGGCTGCTCATCGACGTGGCCAACCTGCACACCAACCACGTCAACCGGGGCGAGGACCCGGCCACGGCCCTGGACGAGCTGCCGGTGGAGGCCATCGCGTACGTGCATGTGGCGGGCGGCGTCGAGAAGGACGGCGTCTGGCACGACACGCACGCCCACCCGGTCACCGCACCGGTCCTCGACGTCCTGGCCGAGCTGCGCTCCCGGGTCAGCCCGCCCGGGGTACTGCTGGAGCGCGACGACGACTTCCCGCCGGCCGGCGAGCTGGCGGGCGAGCTGGACGCGATCCGGGCCACGCTCGACGCGGGCCCGTCCGGGGTGCCCCGGACCCGGCCCGCCGGTCCGTCACCCGCCCCTGCCCCGGCCCCGGCCCCGGTGCGCGGGGCCGCCGGTCCGGACGCCGCCCGGGACCGGGTCGCGGTGGCGCAGGCCTCGCTGCTCTCCGCCCTGGTCGCCGGCGCCCCCGTACCGGAGGGCTTCGACCACCGGCGGCTCGGGGTGCAGAGCCGGGCGCTGGCCGCCAAGCGCGCCGATGTCGTCGCGAAGGTGGCACCCGAACTCCCGGAGATCCTGGGGCAGGGCTACCGGGACGCGTTCCTCGGCTACGCCAAGGCCCGCCCGATGTCCGCCGGTTACCGGCGCGACGCGCTGGACTTCGCGGAGCAGCTGCTCGTCGCGGGCCGCCCCGAGGACGGCGCCGCCCGCCGCCGGCTGACGTACTGGTGGCAGGACCGGGCCGCACCACGCCCGCCCCGCCGCACCACCCGGCTGGCGCGGGCCGCCCGATCCGTACTCGCGGGGCGATGACATGGCCGCAACGAGCATCGCCGCCCTGGTCATGGTGATCGCCATCGCGGTCTCCTCGACGCTGCTGATCAGAACGGGCCGCCGCGCGGGGCGCGGGCCCGGCGGTCCCGTCCATGACCTCTTCGAGGTGGCCTTCCTGAACGGCGGCCCCGCCCGGGTCGTGGACACCGCGCTCGCCGCCATGCACGCGGACGGCCGGCTGGCCGTCGGCGGGCCCGGCATCGTCGCGGTCCACCGGCACCTCGCGCACGACCCGGTGGAACGGGCCGTGCTCCAGGAGCACACCGCGGCCCTGAGCGGTGCGCTGTGGAACCTGCGGGTCGCGACGATGCGCCATCCCGCGGTGCAGGAGATCGGCGACGGGCTGGCGGCGCGCGGGCTGCTGAGCACGCCCGCGGACAGCCGGTCCCGGGGCCGGTGGGGTGTGGCGCAGGGGGTGCTCTGCCTGCTCGCCATCCCGGCCTCGATCGCGGTGACCATCCAGGAGTTCACCTCGTCGGAGTCCGTCGGCGGACCGGACTTCCCGTTCCTCGCGAAGGTGTTCCTGCCGCTCGTCGCCGGAGCCGTCATCGGCTTCGTCTGCGCGGCCGCCTCCCGGTACCGGATCACCAAAGCGGGCCGCAGGGCCGTCTCCGCGTACCTGGCGGCCAACGGGTACCGGACCGATCCGGCCCATCTGGTGGCGGTCGCGGGACCTCGGGCCGTACCCGATCCCGAGCTTCGGGCGCAGCTGCTCGCCGCGTCCCGGGTCAGGTCGGCCCATACGTCCACGCCTTCGCCCCACCTCTCGGATTCCTCCGGCGCCCCGTTCGCCGCGGCGGCGTGGTGCGCCGGTACGACGCCGGGCGGTGGCGGGTGCGGGGGCTCCTCCGGGCACGGACACGGCCATGGCGGCGGGGGTGGCGGCTGCGGTTCCGGCTCGGGGTCCAGCTGCGGAGGCGGGTCCAGCTGCGGCGGAGGATCGAGCTGCGGAGGCGGGTCCAGTTGCGGAGGCGGCGGGTCGAGCTGCGGCAGCAGCTCGTGACCGGCCGGGTGGCCGAGGGGCCGTAAAACGACGCCGGTGCGGCGCGCAGGCTGCGCGCCGCACCAGGAGCCGAACCCGGTGTCGCTGGAACGGCGGGCGGCACACGGTGCCGCGGTGCCCGCCGTCTGATCTTCCGGGTTGGGGTGGTCGGAACCCGCTCGCTACGCGAGCCCGGCCACCAGGTCCGCGACCGACTTGCGCCGGCCGGTGTAGAAGGGGACCTCCTCGCGGACGTGCATCCGCGCCTCGGAGGCCCGCAGATGACGCATCAGGTCGACGATGCGGTGCAGCTCGTCGGCCTCGAAGGCCAGCACCCACTCGTAGTCGCCCAGCGAGAAGGAGGCGACGGTGTTGGCGCGCACGTCCGGGAAGCCGCGGGCCATCTTGCCGTGGTCGGCGAGCATGCGGCGGCGGTCCTCGTCGGGCAGCAGGTACCAGTCGTAGGAGCGCACGAAGGGGTACACGCTGATGTAGTCGCGCGGCGTCTCGTCGGCGAGGAACGCCGGGATGTGCGACTTGTTGAACTCGGCGGGGCGGTGCAGCGCCATGTTCGACCAGACCGGCGTGAGGCTCCGGCCCAGCCGGGTGCGCCGGAAGAGGTTGTACGCCTCCTGAAGCGCCTCCGCCGTCTCGGAGTGCCACCAGATCATGACGTCGGCGTCGGCACGGAGTCCGGAGACGTCGTAGGTGCCGCGAACGGTGACGTCCTTGGCGGCGAGCTGGTCGAACAGCTCCTGCACCTCGCCGGAGTACGCGGCGCGGTCCGCGTCCGCGGGCAGCACGTCACGGAGCTTGAAGACGGACCACAGGGTGTAGCGGACGACGTCGTTGAGGTCCTTCGCCTTCTTGCCGGCGTTCGGGCCCTTGCTTGATGTCACAGTCTCGGGAGCACTCATACGGCTATTGTCCCGCCTCGCTCCCTGTGCCCTGAACCAGGGTGGGCGTGGCGATGATCTCCCCGGTGCTCTCCCCCGCGATCCTCCCCGTGCCCGCTCCCGTGATCTCGTCCGTGATCTCGTCCGCGGCCCGGTGGGCGCTCGCGATGCACGCCGGGATGCCGACCCCGTCGTAGACCGCGCCGCAGACCCGCAGCGCGGGGAGCTTGGCGACCTCCTCCCGGATGCGGGCGACCCGGCCGAGGTGGCCGACGGGGTACTGGGGCAGTCCGCCGATCCACCGGGTGACCTCGGTGGCCACGGGCAGGGCGGCCAGTCCGGTCGCCGCCGCGAGATCGCTCCGCGACACGTCGACGATCTCCGCGTCCTCGCGGTGCAGGTGGTCCTCCTCGCCGTACCGGCCGACCGAGGTGCGCAGGAGGAACAGGTCGGGGGACGCGTCGTCGACCCACTGCCACTTCCGGCTGGAGAAGGTGGCGGCCTTGATGGTGCGGCCCTCGACCGGCGGCACCAGGAATCCGGAGCGCCCGTCGAGCGTTCCGGCGGCCGTCACGTCCGAGCGGCGGAAGGCCATGGTGACCAGGGCCATCGACGCGTACTCGACGCCCGCGAGTTCGGCGGAGGCGGCCGGTGACTCGGCGGCGAGCAGGGTGGAGGCGGACCAGGCGGGGGCGGCGAGGACGATGCCGTCGGCGGGGATCACCCGGGTGTCGGTGCGGACGTCCCAGCCGCTCGCGGTACGGGTCAGCCCGAGCACCGGGGTCTCGGTGAGGATCTCGCCGCCCCCCGCGCGTACGGCGGCGGCGACCGCGTCCGGGAGGGTGCCGATCCCGCCGGCGATGCCCTGGAAGACCGGCCCGGTCTGCTGCCGGGCCGCGGCCCGCTCCTGGACGCGGGTGACCCCGTCGAGCAGCGAGCCGCCCCGCCGGGCGATCTCGAAGAGCTGGGGTACGGCCGCGCGCATCGAGATCCGGTAGGCGTCGCCCGCGTAGACCCCGCCGAGCAGCGGCTCCACCAGCCGGTCGACGACCTCGCGGCCCAGCCGGTCGGCCACGTACGCGCCGACCGCGACATCGTCCCCGACCTCGGTCGGGGTGAGGTCCCGCTCCTGCGCGATCCGGGCGAGACCCTCGGGCGAGAGCACCTCGCCGAGCGCCGCCGGGTCGCCCGGCACGCCCATCACATGGCCCTTGGGCATGGGGCGCAGCGCGTCGCGGGTCCACAGCGAGGCGGTGGCCGTGGCGGGCGGCTGGAGCCGGTTGGCGAGGCCGACGGCCCGTGCCAGGCCGACCGCCTCCGGACGGCGGGCCAGCATCGATTCGGCGCCGAGATCGACCTGGACGCCCGCCACCTCGCCGGTCCTGAGTTTGCCGCCGAGCCGGTCGGTCGCCTCCAGGAGGGTGACCCGCAGCCCGGTGCCGAGGAGCCGTTGGGCGGCCGCGAGTCCGGCGATGCCGCCGCCGATGACGACGACGTGTCCCGTGGCCCTGTCCGTGCCGTTTGCTGAAGCCTGCATACCCCCACTCTCTCAAACCGCTTCCGAGTCCTGAACGTGACCGCTTCGAAACCCGTATCGGCAAACCCGACCGGCCCCTCGTGCGTCGAAGCTGTATCAGCAACAACTCGTCCTGGGGGGACACTTATGCACGCAGCACCAGCCATTCACGCGAACAGACATCCAGACCGTCGGGGGCGCCGGGATCGTCCGGGCCGTCCGGGTGCCCGCCGCAGGCAGACCGCTCTCGCCGCCGGACTGCTCACCGCCGTGCTGGCGTTGAGCGGCTGCGGCGCGGCCGGTGACGACGACACCGCGAAGGGCGCGGACCGCCGGGCCGCCGCCCCGGCGCAGCAGGACGGCGTGGCCCCGGGCAGCGAAGGCGCGGAAAAGGGCGCGGGCGGTTCGGCGGCGAAGAAGCCGAATCCGTCGGCCGCCGCCCATGTCATCCGTACCGCCTCGCTGTCCGTGGAGGTGAGGAGCGCGCCGGAGGCGGCGGCGGCCGCGCGGGTGACGGCGGAGGCCGCCGGCGGTCTGGTGGCCGACGAGAAGACCGAGCAGGTCGACGCCGTCCGGGCCTCCTCGCATGTGGTGCTGCGGGTTCCGCAGGGCGAGTACGACAGCGTGCTGCGGGAGCTCTCGGGCACGGGCAAGCTGCTGTCGCGCACGTCGACCGCGAAGGACGTGACCGACCAGGTCGTCGACGTGGACAGCCGGATCGCCAGCCAGCGCACGAGTGTGGCGCGGGTGCGCAAGCTGATGGAGCGGGCCGACGAGCTGTCCGATGTGGTGTCGCTCGAAGGTGAGCTGAGCAGTCGTCAGGCCGCGCTCGAATCGATGCTGGCCGAGCAGGCCTCGCTGAAGGACCGCACCACGATGGCCACGATCACGCTCAACCTCTCGGAGCCGAAGCCGCACGCGAAGGCGGTGGCCGACGACGAGGACGGTCCGGGGTTCCTGGACGCCCTGAGCGGTGGCTGGCACGTGTTCGTGACGGTGATCAAGTGGCTCGCGATGGCGCTGGGCGCGGCGGCCCCGTTCCTGGCCGTGGCCGCCGTCGTGGTGGTCCTGTGGCAGCGGCTGGGCCGCCGGGGCCGGAAGGCGGGCCCGGAGGGCGAGTGAGCGCCTCCCGGGGGCGCCCCTGACGCTCCTGGGGCCGTGGCGCCGTAGCGTGGGCCTTCGGACGGGGTATCGAAGGGACTGGCATGACGGCGGAACGACTGGTGGTCATCGGCGGTGACGCGGCGGGAATGTCCGCCGCGTCCCAGGCACGCCGGCTCAAGGGCCCGGACGAGTTGAGCATCACCGCCTTCGAGCGGGGCCACTTCACCTCGTACTCCGCCTGCGGCATCCCGTACTGGGTCGGCGGTGACGTGGAGCGGCGGGACGAGCTGATCGCCCGCACCCCCGAGGAGCACCGGGCCCGGGACATCGATCTGCGGATGCGCACCGAGGTGACGGAGATCGATGTCGCGGGGCAGCGGGTGCGCTCCCTGGACCGGGAGTCCGGCGAGACGGCCTGGACCGGTTTCGACAAGCTGGTGATCGCGACGGGCGCCAGGCCGGTGCGGCCGTCGCTGCCCGGTATGGACGCGCCCGGGGTGCACGGGGTGCAGACCCTGGACGACGGCCAGGCGCTGCTGGACTCCCTGGACCGGGTCGGGGCGGTCCGTGCGGACCGGGCCGGACCAGGGAGCGGGGTCCGGCGCGCGGTCGTCGTGGGCGCGGGCTACATCGGGGTCGAGATGGCCGAG
Organism: Streptomyces sp. NPDC088730; assembly: GCF_044751215.1. Classification (NCBI taxonomy): domain Bacteria; kingdom Bacillati; phylum Actinomycetota; class Actinomycetes; order Kitasatosporales; family Streptomycetaceae; genus Streptomyces; species Streptomyces sp. NPDC088730. Next base: position 49,499 of record NZ_JBIVLK010000005.1, on the reverse strand, counting down.
GCGATGCTGAAGCGCGGTTTCGAGGTGACCGTGCTCAACCGGGGCGAGCAGCCGATGGCGACGCTCGACCCCGACATGGGGCGTCTGGTGCACGACGCGATGGACGCCCTGGGGATCACCACGGTGAACCGGGCCGAGGTCACCGCGATCCGCACCGGCCCAGAGGGCCGGGTGAGCGCGGTGGAGACGGCGGACTCCTCCTACCCGGCGGATGTGGTGGTGCTCGGCATCGGCGTCGAGCCGGAGACGGCGCTGGCCCGCGCGGTGGGGCTGCCGGTCGGCCCGCACGGCGGGCTGCTCACCGATCTGTCGATGCGGGTCGCCGGCCACGAGAACATCTGGGCGGGCGGCGACTGCGTGGAGGTCCTCGACCTGGTGGCGGGCCGCACCCGGCACATCGCGCTGGGCACGCACGCCAACAAGCACGGCCAGATCATCGGGTCCAATGTCGCCGGCGGCTACGGGACGTTCCCGGGGGTGGTCGGCACGGCGGTCAGCAAGGTGTGCGACCTGGAGATCGCCCGTACCGGGCTGCGCGAGAAGGACGCCCGCGCGGTGGGCCTGCGGTTCGTCACGGCGACGATCGAGTCGACGGGCCGGGCGGGCTACTACCCGGGAGCGCGGCCGATGACGGTGAAGATGCTCGCGGAGTACCGCACCGGACGGCTGCTGGGCGTGCAGATCGTGGGCCGGGACGGGGCGGCGAAGCGGGTGGACATCGCGGCGGTGGCGCTCACCGCCGGGATGACGGTGGAGCGGATGACGTCCCTGGACCTCGGTTACGCCCCGCCGTTCTCCCCGGTCTGGGACCCGGTGCTGGTGGCCGCCCGCAAGGCGGTGACGGCCGTACGCGAGGCGGGCACCGCCTGAGCGCGGCGCCCGGCCCCGGTGGTTCAGCGGACGGTGCTCGTGTGGACGTACTCGACGAGCCGCGACAGCGCGTCCGGGTCCATGTTCGGCGTCACGCCGTGGCCCAGGTTGAAGATGTGGCCCTCCAGACCGGCGGCCGCGTCCAGCACCTCCCGGGTCTTGGCCTCCACCGCCTCGGTCGGCGCGAAGAGCACGGAGGGGTCGAGGTTGCCCTGGAGCGCCTTGCCGGGGCCGACGCGGCGCGCGGCCTCGTCCAGCGGGACCCGCCAGTCGACGCCGACGACGTCCGCGCCGGCCTCGCCCATGAGGCCGAGCAGTTCACCGGTGCCGACGCCGAAGTGGATGCGCGGCACGCCGTACGGGGCGACGGCGTCGAGGACCTTCGCGGAGGCGGGCAGCACCGAGCGGCGGTAGTCGGCGGGGGCCAGCGCGCCCACCCAGGAGTCGAAGAGCTGCACGGCGGAGGCGCCGGCCTCGATCTGGACCTTGAGGAAGGCTCCGGTGATCTCGGCGAGGCGGTCGAGCAGATCGGCCCAGAGCTCCGGGTCCCCGTACATCAGGGCCTTGGTGTGCTCGTGGTTGCGGGACGGGCCGCCCTCCACGAGGTAGCTGGCGAGGGTGAAGGGGGCGCCCGCGAAGCCGATCAGCGGGGTGGCCCCCAGCTCCGCGGTGAGCAGGCCGATGGCCTCGGTGACGTACCAGACGTCCTCGGGGGTGAGATCGCGCAGCCGGGCCAGGTCGGCCCGCGAACGGATCGGCTCGGCGATCACCGGTCCGACGCCGGGCTTGATGTCGAGGTCGATGCCGATCGCCTTGAGGGGGACGACGATGTCGCTGAAGTAGACCGCGGCGTCGACCTTGTGGCGGCGGACGGGCTGCATCGTGATCTCGGCGGCGAGCTCCGGCATCGTGCAGGAGTCGAGCATCGGGATGCCTTCGCGCACCTTCAGGTACTCGGGCAGCGACCGTCCCGCCTGGCGCATGAACCAGACCGGCGTGTGCGGTACGGGCTCGCGGCGGCACGCCTTGAGGAACGCCGACTCGTGGGCGGCGGAGGTCTTCGTCTGCTGGCCCGAAGGGCGATCGTTGGCACTCACGCACAGAATCTTCGCACGCATGCGGAAGGAGCCCGGCCCCGCATGGGTGTCCCTCCCTGCGCGAGGCTCCGGTTCCGCCTACTCTTCCCCGCATGGCTCCGGCTCAGGGACACTTCTCCGGTCAATCCGACGGCACTGACAGCAAGGACAGTGCGGAGGGTGGTTCCGTCCCGCCCGCGTTCCGCTCGGCGGTGGACGCGCTGCGCTCCGCGCGGCTCCGCCCGGAACTGGAGGTGGAGCCGACGCGGCCGCCGAAGCGGCTGGCTCCGCACGCGTACGCGCTGGAGGCGGCCGTCGTCGACGGCGAGGACGATCTCGCGGACGGCCGGCTCGTCCTGCTCCACGATCCGGCCGGGCACGAGGCCTGGCAGGGCAGCTTCCGGCTGGTGACGCTGGTGCGCGCGGAGCTGGAGCCGGAGATGGCCTCCGATCCGCTGTTGCCGGAGGTGTGCTGGTCGTGGCTGACCGGGGCGCTGGAGGCGCGCGGCCTCAGCTACGGGGAGGCGGGCGGCACGGTCACCCGGGCGAGTTCGCACTACTTCGGCGCTCTGGGGGCGCGGCGTCCCGCGACGCAGATCGAGATCCGGGCGTCCTGGACGCCCCGGGAGGGGCGCGGCGGGGTGCCGGACACAGCGGCGCACCTGATGGCGTGGGGCGACCTGCTGTGCCAGATCGCCGGCCTGCCGCCGTCGGGACCGGCCGACGCGGCGGTGGTGACGCTGCCGCAGCGGCGCGGGCCGCAGGTCTCGTAGGACGGGCAGGCAGACGGCCGGACCCGGCCCGGGGCGCCGTCTCCGCAGTCCGTGACACTGCGTCATAAACCTCGCACAGGCACCGGCTCTCTTTTCGTACAATCGATCGCATGTCCTATTTGCCCGAATTGTTACTCACCAAATCGTGATCTTCCTCTAAAGGAGCGGGCCTCCGGTGCCGAAGAGGTCAATGACCCTTCAAGCACGGTTCGCCCCGGCTTCATCCCCGAGCCGCCCCGTACCGCCACTCCCCAGGAGGCCTGGTGTCCGTTCTCCTAGAGCAGCCCGCAAGCCTGGTCGCCTACCGCCCGAACAAGCCGACGGCCATGGTCGTCGTGGCCGACCCGCGCGTCCGTTCCACCGTCACCCGCCATCTGTGGGCACTCGGAGTACGTGACGTCATCGAGGCGTCGTCCATCGCGGAGGCCCGCCCCCGCGTCGGCAACCCGCGCGACATCTGCGTAGCCGACGTCCACCTGCCCGACGGTTCCGGGCTGACCCTGCTGTCCGAAACCCGAGCCGCCGGCTGGCCGAACGGCCTCGCCCTCTCCGCCGCCGATGACATCGGCGCGGTGCGCAACGCCCTCGCGGGCGGCGTCAAGGGGTACGTCGTCACCGGCACCCGTACCAACATCGGCCACCCCACCCGTCCCGGCGTCGCCCCCATCGGCGCCAATGCCGCCCGCATGCACCGCCGGCCCCCCGGCACCCCGAGCCACCCGGGCGGCTACCGCGAACTGTCCGGTCGCGAGGTGGAGGTCCTCCGGCTCGTCGCCGAGGGGCAGTCCAACAAGGCGATCGGCGTCTCCATGGGCCTGTCCGCCCTGACCGTCAAGAGCCACCTCGCCCGAATCGCCCGCAAGCTCGGCACCGGAGACCGCGCAGGAATGGTCGCCGTGGCCCTGCGGACGGGCATCATCCACTGAATCGACACCCCCGCCGGTGTGCAGAGATGCGGATCCGGCTGGTTTACGTGCATCGGCGTCCGCCGACGGAACGTTCCGTCGGCGGGCGCCGTGCATACACAGATACCCTTGACACGTGACCGACGCCCAAGAGACCGCAGCAGACACTTCACTGCGAACCACCGGGGGCGCCCCCCCGGACGACGTCGCCCCGGCGCCGATCCCCTTGCTCGAACCTCGCGAGGGCATTCCACCGGTGGTGGCCTCCGACGACGCCCTGGCCGGGGTGATCGCCGCCTTCGCCGCGGGCTCCGGTCCGGTGGCCGTCGACGCCGAGCGCGCCTCCGGTTACCGCTACGGGCAGCGCGCCTATCTCGTACAGCTGCGCCGCGAGGGCGCGGGCAGCGCGCTCGTCGACCCGGTCGGCTGCCCCGACCTGTCCGGGCTGGGCGAGGCGCTGCACGGGGCGGAATGGATCCTGCACGCGGCGACCCAGGACCTGCCCTGTCTGCGCGAGATAGGGATGACGCCGACCGGTCTCTTCGACACCGAGCTGGCCGGGCGGCTCGCGGGCTTCCCGCGCGTCGGCCTCGGCGCGATGGTCGAGAACGTGCTCGGCTACTCGCTGGAGAAGGGCCACTCCGCCGTCGACTGGTCCACCCGCCCGCTGCCCGACCCCTGGCTGCGCTACGCGGCGCTCGACGTCGAGCTGCTGATCGATCTGCGCGACGCCCTGGAGGAGGAGCTCGACCGGCAGGGCAAGCTGGAGTGGGCCCAGGAGGAGTTCGCCGCCATCGCCGCGGCCCCGCCCGCTCCCCCGCGCCAGGACCCGTGGCGCCGCACCTCCGGCATGCACAAGGTCCGCCGCCGCCGCCAGATGGCGGTGGTCCGGGAGCTGTGGAACACCCGTGACCAGGTCGCCCGGCGCCGCGACATCTCCCCCGGCAAGGTGCTCGGGGACGCCGCGATCATCGAGGCCGCACTGGCGGTCCCGGCCAACGTCCAGGCGCTCACCGCACTGCCCGGCTTCGGCCACCGGATGGGGCGGCGGCAGCTGGAGCAGTGGCAGGCCGCCGTCGAGCGGGCCAAGGAGCTGCACGAGACGGAGCTCCCGCAGCCCGGCCAGCCGCTGACGGGCCCGCCGCCGCCGCGCGCCTGGGCGGACAAGGACCCGGCCGCGGCCGCACGCCTGCACGCCGCGCGGGCCGCGGTGTCCGAGCTGGCGGAGCGGCTGCACATGCCCCAGGAGAACCTGATCACGCCGGACACGGTGCGCCGGGTGTGCTGGGAGCCGCCGAAGAATCCGACCCCGGACGCGGTGGAGAACGCACTCGCGGGGTACGGCGCACGGCACTGGCAGATCGAACAAGTCGCCCCGCTGCTGTTCAGCGCGCTGACTCCGGAGGCCTGAGAGGCATCGGACAGGGGCGTATTCACGCCAGGTTGCGCGGCCTTCGGCCGCTCACTCCGTGCCCCATGGCCCGGACGACCCGATTTGAGGGGCCGTCCGGGCCATTTCGCGTGTGTGACCTTCGCCGCTCCCGGCACCAGGGCTGGGCAGTCTGGTTACCCGCAAGTAGCATGAGCGGTGGCGGCGCGCCTCCGGGCGTGCCCCGCAGCAGTGCCATCCCGCACCCTGGAGGAGAGCCACCGTGCCTCGTACCATCCGGGACGTCGTCTTCGTCGACGGCGTCCGCACCCCGTTCGGCAAAGCGGGCCCGAAGGGCATCTACCACGAGACCCGCGCCGACGATCTCGTCGTGAAGGCCATCCGGGAGCTGCTGCGCCGCAACCCGGACCTGGACCCGGCCAAGATCGACGAGGTCGCCATCGCCGCGACCACGCAGATCGGCGACCAGGGCCTCACGCTCGGCCGCACCGCCGGAATCCTGGCCGGTCTGCCGCAGTCCGTCCCCGGTTACTCCATCGACCGCATGTGTGCGGGCGCCCTCACCGCTGTCACCTCGACGGCCGGCTCCATCGCCTTCGGCGCGTACGACGTCGTCGTCGCCGGCGGCGTCGAGCACATGGGCCGCCACCCGATGGGCGAGGGCGTGGACCCCAACCCGCGCTTCGTCTCGGAGAAGCTGGTCGACGAGTCCGCCCTGTTCATGGGGATGACCGCGGAGAACCTGCACGACCGCTACCCCACCATCACCAAGCAGCGCGCCGACGAGTACGCGGTGCGCTCGCAGGAGAAGGCCGCCAAGGCGTACGCCAACGGCAGCATCCAGCAGGACCTGGTGCCGGTCTCCGTGCGCCGCACCAACGCCGAGGCCGGTGAGACGGGCTGGGGCCTGGTCACCGCCGACGAGCCGATGCGTCCGGGCACCACGATGGAGTCCCTGGCCGGCCTGAAGACCCCGTTCCGTCCCCACGGCCGCGTGACGGCCGGTAACGCCGCGGGGCTCAACGACGGCGCCACCGCCTCGCTGCTCGCCGCCGAGGACGTCGCCCGCGAGCTGGGCCTCCCGGTGAAGATGCGGCTGGTCTCCTACGCCTTCGCGGGCGTCGAACCGGAGGTCATGGGCTACGGCCCGATCCCGGCCACGGAGAAGGCCCTCGCCAAGGCGGGCCTGTCCATCTCGGACATCGGTCTCTTCGAGATCAACGAGGCGTTCGCCGTACAGGTGCTCGCCTTCCTGGAGCACTACGGCATCGCCGACGACGACGCCCGCGTCAACCAGTACGGCGGCGCCATCGCCTACGGCCACCCGCTGGCCTCCTCCGGTGTCCGGCTGATGACCCAGCTGGCCCGCCAGTTCGAGGAGCAGCCGGAGGTCCGCTACGGCCTGACCACCATGTGCGTCGGCTTCGGCATGGGCGCCACGGTCGTCTGGGAGAACCCGCACTTCGACGCAGCCGGAGGCAGCAAGTGAGTTCCACCACCGAGCTTCTGAAGGGTGCGGCCGAGCTGTTCCCCGGCGAGGTCGTCACCCAGGCGCACGTACGCCACCTGGACCTCCCGGGCGGTGCGGGCAACTTCGCCCTCATCACCCTGGACAACGGCCTGGACCACACCAAGCCGACCACCTTCGGACCGCAGTCGCTGGCGAACCTGAACGCCGCGATCGACCAGGTCGAGAAGGAGGCCGCCGAGGGCACGGTCACCGGCATCGGCATCACCGGCAAGCCGTTCATCTTCGCGGTCGGCGCCGACCTCAAGGGCGTTGAGCTGCTGAAGGAGCACCACGACGCGCTCGCCATCGGCAAGGGCGGCCACGACGTCTTCCGCCGGCTCTCCGGGCTCGCGGTCCCGACGTTCGCGTACTACAACGGCGCGGCCATGGGCGGCGGTGTCGAGGTCGGGCTGCACTGCTCGTACCGCACCGTCTCCAAGGCGCTGCCCGCGTTCTCGCTGCCCGAGGTCTTCCTCGGTCTGGTCCCCGGCTGGGGCGGCTGCGCACTGCTCCCCAACCTGATCGGCGCGGACCGCGCGGTCTCGGTGATCATCGAGAACTCGCTCAACCAGAACCGTCAGCTCAAGGGCAAGCAGGTCTTCGAGCTCGGGATCGCGGACGCGCTCTTCGAGGGCGCCGACTTCCTGGAGCAGTCGCTGCTCTGGACGGCGGAGGTGCTGAACGGCACGGTCGCGGTGGAGCGCCCCGAGATCGACCGCGGGGACGCCTGGGACCAGGCCGTCGCACGCGGCAAGGCCATCGCCGACTCCAAGGTGCACGGCGCCGCCCCGGCCGCGTACCGCGCGCTGGAGATCATCGCCGCGGCCAAGGACGGCGACCTGTCCGCCGGCTTCGACCGCGAGGACCAGGCCCTCGCGGACCTGATCATGGGCGGCGAGCTGCGCTCCGGCATCTACTCGTTCAACCTGGTCCAGAAGCGCGCCAAGCGCCCGGCCGGTGCCCCGGACAAGAACCTGGCCCGTCCGGTCACCAAGGTCGGCGTGGTGGGCGCGGGCCTGATGGCCTCCCAGCTCGCCCTGCTGTTCCTGCGCCGGCTGGAGGTGCCGGTCGTGCTGACCGACATCGACCAGGCGCGCGTCGACAAGGGGGTGGGCTACGTCCACGCCGAGATCGAGAAGCTGCTCGGCAAGGGCCGCATCAACCAGGACAAGGCCAACCGCCTCAAGGCCCTGGTCTCCGGTGTGCTGGACAAGGCGGAGGGCTTCTCCGACGCCGACTTCATCATCGAGGCGGTCTTCGAGGAGATCGGCGTCAAGCAGCAGGTGTTCGCGGAGGTCGAGGCGGTCGCCCCGGCGCACGCGATCCTCGCCACCAACACCTCCTCCCTCTCGGTCACCGAGATGGCGTCGAAGCTGAAGAACCCCGAGCGGGTCGTCGGCTTCCACTTCTTCAACCCGGTCGCGGTCCTGCCGCTGCTGGAGATCGTCCGCGGTGAGCAGACCGACGACGCCTCGCTGGCCACGGCCTTCGGTGTGGCGCGCAAGCTGAAGAAGACCGCGGTCCTGGTGAAGGACGCCCCGGCGTTCGTCGTCAACCGCATCCTCACCCGCTTCATGGGCGAGATCCAGAACGTCATCGACGAGGGCACCCCGGTCGAGGTCGCGGAGAAGGCCATCGAGCCGCTCGGCCTGCCGATGTCCCCGCTGGTGCTCCTGGAGCTGGTCGGCCCGGCGATCGGGCTGCACGTCTCCGAGACGCTGAACCGCGCCTTCCCGGAGCGCTTCACCGTCTCGCGGAACCTCGCGGCGGTCGTGAAGGCCGGCAAGCGCGGCTTCTACGTCTACGATTCCGGCGCGCCGGTCCTCGACCCCGAGGTCGCCGCCCTCCTCACGCAGGGCGACACCGTCCTGTCCGAGGAGCAGGTCCGCGACCGCGTCCTGGACGCGGTGGCACAGGAGATCGGCCTGATGCTGGACGAGGGCGTCGTCGCCGAGGCCCAGGACATCGACCTCTGCCTGATCACCGGCGCGGGCTGGCCCTTCCACCTGGGCGGCATCACGCCGTACCTGGACCGCGAGGGCGTCTCCGAGCGGGTCAACGGGAAGAAGTTCCTGGCGCGGGGCGTGGCGAGCGTACCGGCGTAGTTCACCCGGCCGGGCCTCACGAGGGGCCGGCCGCAGCAGCGGAAGGGCCGTACGGGACATCTCCCGTACGGCCCTTCCGCGTGCGGCCGGTTGACACCTCAGGCTAATGATATTAGCTTCATGGCTAACGACATTAACAACGGGAGTGGGCATGACCGAGTTCCTGGACATCGACGGCGGCCGGCTCGCGTACGAGGTGACCGGTGAGGGCGCGCTGATCGTGCTCGCCCACGGCATGGGTGACAACAGAGGCGCCTACCGCGAGCTGGCGGCCCTGCTGGCGGCGGCCGGCTTCCGGGTCGCCGCCATGGACCAGCGCGGGCACGGCGAGTCCACTGCCGGCTGGAGCTCCTACACCCGCACCGACGCGGCGGCGGACCTGCTGGCCCTGATCCGGCATCTGGGCGGCCCCGCCGTCATCGTGGGCCACTCCTTCGCGGGCGGCGCCGCCACCATCGCGGCGGCCGACGAGCCGGACCTCGTCGGCGCGGTCGTCGAGCTCGGCCCGTTCACCCGCGCGCAGAAGGCCGACCTGGGCGCGCTGCTGTCCAACGCCCGCTACCGCAAGGGCATGTCACTGCTCATGGCGACGGGCCTGCTGCGCAGCGTCGGGATGTGGAAGCGCTACCTGGACCACGCCTGCCCCGGCACCAGGCCCGAGGGGTACGCGGCCCACATCGCCGCCCTGGAGGCGGACCTGCGCAGGCCGGGCCGGATGGCGGTGGTCAGCAAGATGGGCATGTCCGCGCCCACCGACGCGGACGCCAAGCTGGCCGGAGTGCGCTGCCCCGTCCTGGTCGTCGAGGGCACGCTGGACCCCGACTGGCCGGACCCCAGGGCCGAGGGCGAGGGCGTCGTGGCCGGCCTGCCCGCGGGGCTCGGGCGGCTGGAGATGATCGAGGGAGTGGGCCACTACCCCCAAGTCCAGGCCCCCGCCGAGGTCGCCACCGCGGTGCTGGCCTTCCTCAAGGAGACCGCGCGTGCCTAGGGCGGCCCTGTCCGCGGACGCGGTCGTCGCCCTCGCACTGGAGACGGTGGACGAGAAGGGCGCCGCCGCCCTCACCCTGTCGGCGGTGGCGGGCCGGGCGGGCGTCGCCACCCCTTCCCTCTACAAGCACGTACGCGGACTCGCCGAACTCCGCGTCCTCGTCTCGACGCGGATCATGAACGACATGGCGGACGCCGCGGGACAGGCCGTGCTCGGCCGCTCGGCCGACGAGGCGATCCGCGCGTTCATGGATGCCTGGCGCGGCTACGCGCGCCGCCACCCGCACCGCTACGCGGCGATGCTCCAGACCCCGGAGCCGGGTTCGGCCGAAGCCGGGGAGCGGCTGCTCGGCATCATCCTCGCCGCGCTGCGCTCGTACGGCCTGACGGATTCGGCGGCGATCCACATGACCCGCTGTCTGCGCGCGGCCGTCCACGGCTTCGCGGTGCTGGAAACCGGTGGCGCGTTCGGGCTGCCGGAGAGCCTGGACGAGAGCTACGAGCTGCTCGTCCGCATCGTGATCGCCGGGGCGCGCTCCGCCCCGCCGGCCTGAGCCGGGGACGCCGACGCCCCCGCCCGGCACGCTGGTCCGGCGTGCGGCCGGCCGCGCCGTCCTCCGGTGTCACCGGACGGCGTTCACAGCGCACGCCATTCGTCGAAGCCGAGCCCCGGTCCCTCCGTCTGACGTGCCACCCGCGGCGCCCCGTCCGTGCCGACGGCCGCCATGACCACCCGGCCGAGCGCGTCGTGCGTCAGGGCCGGAGTGCCCAGGCAGGCCGCGCCGGTGTCCGACCACCACACGCCGCCGTCCTCGTTCTCGGTGACCCCGACCCCGACGGCCACCGCGCCGTTCGCCCCGCGGTGGGCCAGCACCGTGCAGTCGAGCCCGTCCAGCTCCGTGCGGATCACGGCGTGCCCCCCGTCGCCGGGCGTGCCGCCGAGCTCCATCGGCGCGCCGTCGGCCCGGTAGGCGACGACGCCGCCCGAGGGGTCGGTCCAGAAGTACGTCGCGCGGCCGGGCGCCGTCTCCAGCACCGCGAGCGACCCCGGGCTGACCGCGAGGGCCGAACGCTCGACCTCGCCCCAGCCGCCGCCGGGCTTCTCCTGCCGCCAGTGGAGCGTCTCCTTGCCGGTCGAGGCGAAGATCTCCAGACAGCCGGAATCGAGCGCCACCACCGCGGGGACCTCCTTGATGCGCGTGCAGCGCAGGTCCTCCCAGCCGCGCCACTTCCCGTCGGCGCGCTCCCGGCGCACCATCATGCCGCCGCGCCCGTTGCGGGCGGCGACGTGCACCTCACCGGAGGCCTTCACCACGACGACGGGCGCGCCGAACCTGCTGCCCACGTCGGCTTCCTTGTGCGGGTTGCCCAGCGAGTTCCAGGACGAGACCGGGCGTCCCGTCTGGTACTGGATCGCGTGCACGATGTCCACGGTGACGCCGCCCGAGGCGGCGGGCCGTTCGCGGCGGCCGGCGAAGTGCACGTAGCCCTGGGAGTTCTGCGCCACGGACAGATGCGTCAGTCTCGGCAGCCGCACCACATCCGGGGCGTCCCACTGCGGGCCGCCCGGACGCGTCTCCGACCAGCGGCGCAGACCGCCGTCACCGGCGACGTACGCGGTGAGCCTGCCGTCCTTGCCGCGGGTGAGCCAGATGCCGCGTAGCGCTGGGGCCCCGGGAGCAACCTTCGAGGTCGCGCGGGCATCCTGTCCGAGCATGATTCTGCGTTTACCTTTCCAGAACTGACATCCGACAACTCGCGCCCATATTCGAATCTGTTACATCCTAAACCCCGGTAAGCAGGGGTATTCCGGGGCTCACCAGCGTACGATTCGCGGCCGGAACAGGCCCCGGTACGTGCCAGGGGCCGTCACAATCCCGCTGTGGGCCCCGTGCGCACACCAGTTGTGAGGACTCATTCAGAATGAGCCAGGACGCCAGCACACCTGACAGCCCGGGTTCCCCGGAGAATCGCCGTCGCGGGCGCGAGCGGACGCGCGGCCGGCGAATACGCCGGGCGCTCCTGCTGTCGGTCCTGGTGATCGTCATCGCCGCGGGCGGGACAGCGTACTGGCTCTACAGCCGGCTCGACGGGAACATCAAGGGCGTCGACATCGACAGGGCGCTCGGGGACGACCGCCCCGAGAGGCTCCCCACCAGCGGGCAGAATCTGCTGGTGCTCGGCTCCGACTCGCGCGCCGGGGCGGAGAACAAGGCGCTGGGCGGCGGGGGCGGCGTCAGCGGCGCGCGCTCCGACACCGCGATGGTCGTGCACATCCCCGAGGGCCGCAGCAGGGCCGTCGCCGTGTCCATCCCGCGCGACACCCTGGTGACCCGGCCCGAGTGCGTCAGGTCCGACGGCTCGACCATGGACTCCGCGAACCGCGTGATGTTCAACTCCGTCTACTCCCAGGTCGGTCCGGCCTGCGTGGTCAAGACCGTGGAGAAGATGTCCGGGGTCCGCATCGACCACTATCTGGAGATCAACTTCGCCGGATTCAAGGACCTCGTCGACGCCATAGGCGGCGTCACCGTCGATGTTCCCCAGGATATCCACGACAAGGCCTCCGGACTCGACCTCACCGCCGGGTCACACAAGCTCAACGGAACCGAGTCCCTCTCCTACGTCCGCACCCGCCACGGCATCGGTGACGGCAGCGACCTCGGCCGCATCGGACTCCAGCAGCAGTTCCTGCTCGCCCTGCTCAGCGAGGTCAAGTCGCAGAACCTGCTGGGCAGTCCGGCCGGCACCTACCGGATCGCCGACTCCGCCACCAAGTCCCTCACCACCGACGAGGGTCTCGCCTCGCTCAAGTCGCTGATGACGTTCGCCCGTTCGATGAAAGGCGTCGACCCGGGCTCGATGGAGACGATCATGCTGCCGGTGGCGTACGACAGGATCGACCCCAACCGCGTGGTGGCGGCTCAGCCGCAGGCCAGGACGGTCTGGAAGGCGCTGCGCGAGGACTCCGCCATCCCCGCGTCCGCCAGGAAGTCGCCCGCCACCGGCGGCTGATCACCCGTCATCGCGCGGGCGCGATACGTCAGGAGAGCCAGTCGGCGTAGCGGGTCGGCGCGAGGTGCGCGCCCGGGTCTGTGAGGGCGTCTCCCTGGACGGCGGCGAACATGCCTGCGGTGGGGTCGGTCACGACCCTGCGGTTGTCGCCCCGGCCGGACAGCGTCCGGCGGCCCAGCTCGTCCAGGGTGAAGACCTCGGGTCCCGCGATGGTGTGGATGCCGTTCAGCGGCGCGCCCTCGGCGATCCGGGTGACCGCCTCCGCCACGTCGGCGGCGGCGATCGGCTGGATCGGCGTGGCCGGCAGCCGTACCGTGTCGCCGTCGGTGGTCCAGGACAGCACGGCGTCGATGAACTCCATGAACTGCGTGGCCCGGACGATCGAGTACGGGACCGGTCCCGCCGCCAGGAGCTCCTCCTGGAGCACCTTGGCCCGGTAGTAGTCGAGTTCGGGCACCTTGTCCACGCCGACGATCGAGAGGACGACGACGTGGCCGGCGCCGGCCTTCCGGGCCGCGGCCAGCAGGTTGCCCGTCGACGTGCGGAAGAACTCCGGTGCGGCTTCGTCGAACGTCGGCGAGTTCGTCAGGTCGATGACGACGTCGGCCCCCGCCGTCGCCGCGTCGAGTCCCTCGCCGCTGATGACGTCGACACCGGTGGACTTCGAGTGCGGGAGCGCCTCGTATCCGGCGTCGTTCAGGTTCCTGACGACCTGTGCCCCGATGAGCCCGGTACCTCCGAGGACCGCGAACTTCATGACATTCCCTTCGTGGTGCGGTGGACCCGGCTGTGCTTGCGGCCGTAGGTGAGGTAGATGACGACGCCGATGACCATCCAGATGCCGAACCGCAGCCAGGTCTCGGCCGGCAGGTTGAGCATCAGCCAGACGGACGCGGCCACCGAGAGCACCGGGATCAGCGGGACCCACGGGGTGCGGAAGGCGCGGTGCAGCCCGGGGCGGGTGCGGCGCAGGACCAGGACGCCCAGGGCGACGACCACGAAGGCGAAGAGCGTCCCGATGTTCACCAGTGTGGCGAGCTCGTCGATGCTGGTGAATCCGGCGACGATCGCGATGATCACGCCGAGCAGGATGGTCGGGCGGTACGGGGTGTGGAAGCGCGGGTGGGTCTTCGAGAAGAAGCGCGGGAGGAGGCCGTCACGGCTCATCGCGAAGAACACCCGGGTCTGGCCGAGCAGCAGGATCATGCAGACCACGGTGAGGCCGACGGCGGCGCCGAAGCTGATGATCCCGGCGTAGACGGGGTGCCCGACTGCCTTGAAGGCGTCGGCCAGCGGGGCGTCCACGGAGAGTTCGGTGTAGTGCTCCATTCCGGTGACCACGACCGATACGGCGACGTAGAGCGTGGTGCAGATGAGGAGGGAGGCCATGATGCCGCGCGGCATGTCTCGCTGCGGGACCTTGGTCTCCTCGGCGGCCGTGGCCACCACGTCGAAGCCGATGAAGGCGAAGAAGACGACGGAGGCCGCGGTGAAGATGCCCATGACGCCGAAGTTGGTGGGCGCGTACCCGAAGATCAGCTGGACGAGCGGCGCCTGCAGGCCCGAGCCGGCGGACTGCGGCTGGGCCTCGGGGATGAACGGCGAGTAGTTCGCGGTGTCGATGAAGAAGAGGCCCGCGATGATCACGATCAGTACGACGGCCACCTTGATCGCCACCACGACGGTGGTGACCCGGGCGGAGAGCTTCATGCCCAGCACCAGGATGACGGTGAGGATCAGGACCAGGACGAACGCGAGGATGTCGAAGCCGAATCCTTTCGTCGCGTCGGTCCCGGAGAGCGCGTTCGGCAGCGACCAGCCGATGTTGTCCAGCAGTGAGCGGACGTAACCGGACCAGCCGACCGCCACCACCGCCGTGCCCAGCGCGAACTCCAGCACCAGGTCCCAGCCGATGATCCAGGCGACCAGCTCCCCGAGCGAGGCGTAGGAGAAGGTGTACGCGGACCCGGCCACCGGGACGGTGGAGGCGAATTCCGCGTAGCAGAGGGCGGCCAGGGCGCAGACGACGCCCGCGACCACGAACGCGATGGCGGTGGCCGGACCGGCCGTCTCCTTGGCCACCTTGCCGGTGAGGACGAAGATCCCGGTGCCGATGATGACGCCCACCCCGAAGACCGTGAGGTCCAGGGCGGAGAGGGACTTCTTGAGGGCGTGCTCCGGCTCCTCGGTGTCGCGGATGGACTGTTCGATCGTCTTGGTCCTGAACAGCCCGTCCCGGCTGGGGGGCAGGTCCTGCTGCGTGCTCACCGGCGTACCTCCACGCACTCGTCGTGGGTGCCATGATTCGGAGATTCGGACCGGCCCGCCTCCGGCACGCCCCGCAGGGCGGGATTTCACGCGAATGGGCCGGTCGGGCCACCCGTGGAGGGTGGGCGACCGGCCCATTGGCGGTGTGGCCTTGCGGATCAGTCCCGGACGGGCTCCGCCACGGAGCGGCTCTCCGCGTCCGTCTCGTAGCGGCCGTCGAGCTTGGCGACCAGACCGGTGACCTGCCGGGCGATGTCCGGTGCGGTCAGCCCGATCTCGGCCATGACCTCCTTGCGGGAGGCGTGGTCGAGGAAGACCGGCGGGATGCCGAAGTCGCGCAGCGGTACGTCGACGTCCGCGTCGCGCAGCGCCTGGGCGACGGCCGAGCCGACGCCGCCGGCCCGGCTGTTGTCCTCGACGGTGACGACGACGCGGTGCCGCGCGGCGAGCGGCGCCATGGCCTCGTCCACGGGCTTCACCCAGCGCGGGTCGACGACCGTGGTCGAGATGCCCTGGGCGTCGAGCAGGTCCGCGATCTCCAGGCACATCGGGGCGAGCGCGCCGATGGAGACGAGCAGGACGTCGGGCCGGGAGGTGCCGGGCTCGCGGAGCACGTCCATGCCGCCGGCCGTGGAGACCGCCTTGACCGACGGGCCGACCGCGCCCTTGGAGAAGCGGACGACCGTCGGGGCGTCGTCGACCGCGACGGCCTCGCGCAGCTGGGCGCGGACCTGGTCGGCGTCGCGCGGGGCGGCGATCCGGAGGGTCGGCACGCACTGCAGGATCGACATGTCCCACATGCCGTTGTGCGAGGCGCCGTCCGTGCCGGTGACCCCGGCCCGGTCCAGGACGAAGGTCACGCCGCACTTGTGCAGGGCGACGTCCATCAGGACCTGGTCGAAGGCGCGGTTGAGGAAGGTGGCGTAGACCGCGAAGACCGGGTGCAGTCCGCCGGTGGCGAGGCCGGCCGCGGAGACCGCGCCGTGCTGCTCGGCGATGCCGACGTCGTAGATCCGGTCCGGGAAGGCCTTCTCGAACTTGGTCAGGCCGACCGGCTGGAGCATGGCCGCGGTGATCGCGACGATGTCCTCGCGCTCGTGGCCGAGCTTGACCATCTCCTCGCCGAACACGGAGGTCCAGTCGAGGCCGGAGGTGGCGACGGGCAGCCCGGTGTCGGGGTGGATCTTGCCGACGGCGTGGAAGCGGTCGGCCTCGTCCAGCAGCGCCGGGGTGTAGCCGCGGCCCTTCTCGGTGAGGCAGTGGACGATGACCGGGCCGCCGAAGCGCTTGGCGCGCTGGAGCGCGGACTCCAGTGCCTCCAGGTCGTGTCCGTCGATCGGGCCGACGTACTTCAGCCCGAGGTCCTCGAACATGCCCTGCGGGGCGATGAAGTCCTTGAGGCCCTTCTTGGCGCCGTGCAGCGTCTCGTACAGCGGCCTGCCGACGACGGGGGTGCGCTCCAGGAGGTCCTTGCCGCGGGCCAGGAAGCGTTCGTAGCCGTCGGTGGTGCGCAGGGTCGCCAGGTGGTTGGCGAGGCCGCCGATCGTCGGCGCGTAGGAGCGCTCGTTGTCGTTGACGACGATGACGAGCGGGCGGTCCTTGGCGGCGGCGATGTTGTTCAGCGCCTCCCAGGCCATGCCGCCGGTGAGCGCCCCGTCACCGATGACCGCGACGACGTGGTCGGGACGGCTCAGCACCTCGTTGGCCTTGGCGAGGCCGTCGGCCCAGCCGAGCACCGTGGAGGCGTGGCTGTTCTCGATGACGTCGTGCTCGGACTCGGCGCGCGAGGGGTAGCCGGAGAGGCCGCCCTTGCTCTTGAGCTTCGTGAAGTCCTGGCGGCCGGTGAGGAGCTTGTGTACGTAGCTCTGGTGGCCGGTGTCGAAGAGGACCTTGTCCTTCGGGGAGTCGAAGACCCGGTGCAGGGCGATGGTCAGCTCGACCACGCCCAGGTTGGGTCCGAGGTGTCCGCCGGTCTTGGAGACGGCGTCGACGAGGAAGGTCCGGATCTCTTCGGCGAGCTGCTCCAGCTGCTCGGGGGTGAGCCGGTCCAGGTCACGCGGTCCGCCGATGCTGGCCAGCAGATCCCATCCGTCGCCCACCACCGCCCGTGCATGACGCGCTTCGCGCGGCTGTGTCACCGTGCCTCCTTGCGATTGTGCTGGTCGAGCATGCCGATCCGATGAGTCTAATGTTCCGTTCGCCGCCACGGACATCGGGCGGGCGTGTGCCGACCCACCGGCCCCGCCCGCCGAGGCCGGGCGCACCGGCCCCACCTGTGCGTTCGGGGCGCCGCGCGAATGGTTCCGGGCAGGCACTGTGACGGGAACGACGCCGCGGATTCAGGCCCGCGCCTCCGCGAGCCGCCGCATCACCCCGCGCACGCCCGCCACCAGGACCAGCAGGACCGCGACGGTGTAGAAGGAGTCCGGGGTGTGCCGGCCGCCGTTGGCGTCCGCCAGGAAGGCCGGGTCGAAGAACTCCCGCCGGTACAGGATCCACGCGAGCGGCAGCGTGAACGCCGCCTCCGCGGCGATGTGCCACAGGGCGAGGGCCCGCGTCGGAGCGCGCACCGCCCGGATCGCGTCGAGCGCCACGAGTCCGGCGAGCCCGGCCAGGACCGGCCAGATCCAGCCCGACCACAGGCCCGGGTCGAGCACGTCGAGGTGCACGCCCTCGTCGGTCCGGTACGGCCGCGCGGTGTGCTGCCACACGATCAGGGCGATCAGCAGCGCGTGCCAGGCGGTCCCGGCGTAGGCCACCGAGCCGCGGCTGCCCGGCGCACGGGACTCCGGCAGTTCGTCGGGCGTCCAGACCGCCCTGCCGGGTGCGCCGGGTCGCTTGCCGGACCGCTCGGCCAGCGCGAAGACCACGGTGAGCCAGGCGGTCATCTGGGCGCCGAGGGAGAGCACCGTCCCGGCGGCCCCGCCGATCACCGAGGCGGCTCCCCGTCCGTCCAGGACGTCGAGGACCGCGCCCAGCGCGGTGACGGCCGGCAGCACGGCGAGCAGCAGCACCGTGAGGAGCCGCACGTACGCCGGGTAGAGCTCGGGCCCGATCAGGGTGAGCGGCCGGTCCGCGTAGCCGGCGGCGAGCCGGATCGGGTCGCCCATCTCGGTGAGTACCTCGCGTTCGGCGGCCGCCGGGTCGTCCGGATCCCGGGCCTCGACGGCGTCGGCGATGGTGGCGGACAGCTCCTCGGCCACGTCGCCGCGGCGGCCGGCCGGGATGCGCCGGACGACCTCCGCCACATAGCGGTCGGTCAGCGTGCCGGTGCCGGGCGCACTCAGCGTTCTCATCGGTCCCCCTTGGTCAGCCGTGCTATCGAGGCGTCCAGGGCCTGCCACTCGCGCAGCAGCCCGGTGCGGACCCGCGCCCCCTCGGCGCTGATCCGGTAGAACTTCCGCGGCCGGGACTGCTCGGTGTTCCACTCGCTGACGAGCAGCCCCTGCTTCTCCAGGCGGCGCAGCAGCGGGTAGAGCGTGTTGCCGTCGACCGCGATCCCGGCGTCCCCGAGCGTCTCCAGGAGCGCGTAGCCGTACTGCGGTTCCTCCAGGAGCGCCAGGCAGGCCAGCACGACCGTGCCGCGGCGCAGCTCCTGGGCCTGGCTGAGGATCAGTTCATCGGTGCCCACGCGTGACACGATACTGTGCACCGCACACTAATGTCACCGTGAGGGCGGCCGTCCCGTGCCGGAACGCGACCGTGCCCGGCGCCCCCCGAAGGGGCGCCGGGCACGGTCGGCGGTGCGGGCTGCGGTACTAGGCGCGGCCCGCGGTCTTCTGCGTGCGGCGGGAGACCGAGTCGATGACCACGGCGGCGAGGAGAACCGCGCCGGTGATCATGTACTGCACGGCGTTGGCCATGCCGATCATGTTCAGGCCCTGCTGGATCGACTGGATGACGACCATGCCGAGGAGCGCGGACCAGACCTTGCCCCGGCCACCGAAGAGGCTGGTGCCGCCGATGACCGCGGCCGCGATCACCAGCATCAGGGTGTTGCCGCCGCCGACGCTCTTGGTGGCGCCGCCGGAGAGGCTGGCGATGAAGAGCCCGCCGAAGGCGCCGAGCGTGCCGGAGAGCGCGAAGACGATGATGCGGATGCGGTCCACGCTGATACCGGCGCGGCGCGCGGCCTCCGCGTTGCCGCCGACCGCGAAGACCTGGCGGCCGAAGGTGGTCCGGCGGGCCACGAAGTCCGCGATCACCAGGACGGCGAGGAAGAGCACCAGGGCCAGCGGCAGACCGCGGGCGCCCTCCGGCTCGTTCAGGACGTACGCGACGACGAAGCACAGGACGGCGACGACGGCGGTGCGGAGCACGATCTCGGTGACCGGACGGGCGGGCAGGTTCGCCGCCTTGCGGCGCTTGCTGTCCACCAGGAGGGACGCGGCGTACGCGATCACGGCGACCAGGGCGAGGCCGTAGCCGACGCCCTTGTCCTCGAAGAAGTAGTTGGTGAGGTCCTCGACGACACTGCCGGACGGCGTGTTGATCGAGCCCTCGCCACCCATCATCCAGTCCTGCAGACCGCTCCAGCCGAGGAAGCCGGCCAGGGTGACGACGAAGGCCGGCACCCCGATCTTCGCGAAGAAGAAGCCGTGCAGGGCGCCCAGCGCGGTCCCGGCGAGGACGGCGGTGAGGATCGCCAGCCACTCCGGCCAGCCGTGGTTGACGTTGAGCACGGCCCAGGTGGCCGCACCGACACCGGCCACGGAGCCGACCGAGAGGTCGATCTCGCCGAGCAGCAGCACGAACACGATGCCGACCGCCATGATGCCGAGGCCGGAGCTGTACACAGCGATGTTGGCGACGGAGCTGGCGGAGAGGAAGTTGCTGTTCTGGAACTGGAAGACGATCGCGATGACGATCAGCCCGACGAAGACCGGCAGCGAGCCGAGCTCACCGCCGCGCACCTTGCGGGTGAACTCCGACCAGTAGCCCTTGAAGCCCTCCTCGCGGATGAGCAGGCGCGGGTCCACCGCGGGGACGGTCGCCTGGGCCGGCACCGCGGCGCCCGGCCCGGCCTTCTCGGTCTTCTCGGCGGAAGGCCCGGGGGTCTTGGCGAGGTCGCTCACTTTGCGTCCTCCTTCGTGACTGTGCGTGCCTGGCGGCGCGTGACGGCATTGTCCGTGGCGCCGGTGATGGCGGCGATGACCTCTTCGTGGGACGTGGTCGCGACGTCGAAGACGCCGTTGTTGCGGCCCAGCCGGAGCACCGCGACCCGGTCCGCGACGGCGTTCACGTCGGCCATGTTGTGGCTGATGAGGATGACGCCGTGGCCTCGCTCGCGCAGCCGCTCGACGAGGTCGAGGACCTGGGCGGTCTGCTCGACGCCGAGTGCGGCGGTCGGCTCGTCCAGGATGACGACCTTGGGGTCGCCGATCAGGGCGCGGGCGATGGCCACGACCTGGCGCTGGCCACCGGAGAGCGAGGCGACCGGGATGCGGACGCTGGGTATCCGGATGGACAGGGTGTCCAGGAGTTCCTTGGCGCGCTTCTCCATCCCGATCTCGTCGAGGACGGAGACGCTGCGCAGCTCGTTGCCGAGGAAGAGGTTGGCGACGACATCGAGGTTGTCGCAGAGGGCCAAGTCCTGGTAGACGGTGGCGATTCCGAGGTCCTGGGCGTCGTTCGGCCGGTTGATCCGGACCGTCCCGCCCTCCCACTCGATGGCGCCTTCGTCGATCGGGTGGACACCCGAGATGGTCTTGACAAGGGTTGACTTGCCGGCGCCGTTGTCGCCGACCAGGGCAACCACTTCGCCGGGGTGAATCTCCAGGTTCACATCGGTGAGCGCCTGAACGGCGCCGAACCGCTTGGAGATTCCGCGCAACGCCAGCACGGGCGTAGCGGACACGTGAATCATCTCCTTCGCCGCCTGACCGGCGGGGATGGTGCTGCATTGCACAGGGGGGTGCCGGTTCGGGCCGTCGGACCACCGTCGTCGCCTGGTGGCCGTGGGGCCTGGGGCGGCGGCAGTCCGACGACCGGATCCGGTGGGAGAGTCCGGCCCCGCCCCCGCTTTGCGGGGCGTTGACGGGGCGGGGGCCGGACTGGCAAGGGGCGCCCCGAGGGCTTGCCCGCCGGTGCTACTTGATGCCGGCGGCGTCGCACGCCTTCTTGTACTCGGGGGTGCAGATGTCGGAGGCCTTGTAGACCTTGTCCGCGACGATCGTGGAGCCGATGTTCTCCTTGGTCACGACCGTGGCGTCGTACAGCCGCGACGGGATGCCCTTGAACTCGCCCGAGAGGCTGTCGACCTTGGTGTTGACCAGGTCGTCGAACTTCTCGCCCTTGAGGAGCTTCACCGCGATACCGGCGGTGGTGTCGGCCTGCGGCTTGATCTGCTTGTAGATCGAGAAGGACTGCTCACCCGTGAGGATGCGCTGCAGACCGGCGAGCTCGGAGTCCTGGCCGCCGACCGGGACCTTCACACCCTGCTTCTTGAGGGCGGTGATGATGCCGCCGGCCATGCCGTCGTTCGCCGAGTAGACGCCCTGGAAGCCGTTCTTGCCGAGCGAGTCGAGGGCGGCACCCATCTTCTTGTTCGCCTCGTCCGGCGACCAGTCCGGGATGTCCTGCTCGTAGACGACCTTCTTGACCTGGGTGTCCAGGACGCTGTGCGCGCCCTTCTTGAAGAAGGGGGCGTTCGGGTCGAGCGGCGAGCCGTTGATCATGACGACGTTGCTGCTCTTCGCCTTGTCGCCCAGCGCCTTGACGAGCGCCTCGCCCTGGAGGCGGCCGATCTTCTCGTTGTCGTAGCTGATGTACGCGGAGATCGGGCCCTCGGCGAGACGGTCGTACGCGACGACCTTCACGCCCTTCTTCTCGGCCTGCTGGACCCAGGACTTCACGGCCTTGTAGTCGACCGTGTCCAGGATGATGACCTTGACGCCCTGGGTGACCAGCGAGTCGAACTGCTTCTTCTGCGTCTCGGCGTCGCCGCCGGCGTTGTTGTACTTGACGTCGCAGTCCGAGCAGAGCGCCTTGATCTTCGCCTCGATCATCGGGCGGTCGAAGGTCTCGTAGCGCGTGGTCTTGTTCTCCGGCAGCAGCAGGCCGATGGTCTTGCTGTCACCACCGCTGCCGCTGTCCTTGTCGTCGCCCGCCTTGCCACAGGCTGCGAGGGAGACGGCCATGGAAACCGCGGCCGTGCCTATGACGATGCGTCGCGTCATTGCGTTCATTACGGGTGTGCCTCCCTGACGAGGCCGCAGCGTTGCGGCCGAGGTGGCTGGAAGTCAACTCGGCCGCGAGGCCAGCGTCAAGGAGTAAATCCTTAACGAGATGACAACGGTGCCATTCGTTATCTAAGTGAAGGCAGGAGTCGCCGCGGGGAGGGTGCTCTCCAAAAGGGTTGAATCCCCCATCTCGCTCAGGACGAGGGCGAGCGCGCCCAGTACTTCGGCCCGGCCGCCGAGCGCCCCGGGGAGCACCGACAGCTGCCGCGCCGCGCTGGGGATGGAGTAGCGCGCGACCGAGTCGCGGATCGGCCCGAGGACCAGCTCGCCGGCCTCCGCGAGCGAGCCGCCGAGCACCACCCGGCTGGGGTTCAGCAGGTTGCAGAGGTTCGCCACCCCGCTGCCGATGTGCCGCCCCACGTCACCGATCACCCGGCGGCACCCCGGATCGCCCTCACGGGCCAGCTGGACCACCCGCTCCATGGTGAGATCGGGACCGTGGCTGGGCTGGAGCAGCGGCAGCACGTACCGGGCGGCCGTGAACGTCTCCAGGCATCCCCGGTTGCCGCAGCGGCAGACCGGGCCCGATTCGTCGAGGGTGATGTGGCCGATCTCGCCGGCCGTGCCGCCGGGTCCCCGGTAGATGTGCCCGTCGATCACCAGACCGGCGCCGACACCGCTGGCGACCTTGATGTACGCGAGGTCGCTGACCCCCCGGCCGCTCCCCCAGACCAGCTCCCCCAGCGCCCCGAGGTTGGCGTCGTTGTCGACGTAGACCGGCACCCCGAGGCGTCCGGCCAGCTCTTCCCTGGGGTTGATGCCCGTCCAGCCCGGCAGGATCGACGTGGAGCCCAGTGTGCCGGACTCGACGTCGATCGGGCCGGGTACACCGAGGCCGACCCCGATCACCTTGCCGGGGCTGATCCCGGTCGTCTCGATCAGCCGGTTGACCAGCTGTTCCGCCCGCCCGAAGCCCTCGGCGGAGGAGGCGTCCACGTCCAGCGGCTCGGACTCCTCCGCCAGCACCTGGTGGGCCAGGTTGCCGACCGCCACCCGCAGGTGCGTATGGCCGAAGTCGACGCCGATGACGATGCCCGCGTCACCGCTGAGGGAGACGCTGCGGGCGCGGCGGCCGCCCGCAGAGGTGGGGGTCACCTCGACCGTGCCGCCCTCTTTCAGTTCGCGAACGATATTGGAGACGGTGGCCGCGGAGAGGCCCGTGCTCCTGGCGATCTCCGCCTGGGTGAGTGACCCCGCCATACGTACGGCGCGCACGACCCGCTCAAGGTTGGCGCGATGCAGAGATGTCTGCGACCCCGGAGTCTCCATCGACTCTCTCACTCCTGCCATTTTCTCCAACATGTGAACTCTAAGCTGAGCGTTTTGGGGTACTCCCCGTCAAGACCTTGAGCAGTCGAAGCCTCCGATGAGCACCGGACCCTCGCACGTCGACCCCTGCTAACTCCCCCGTAAACAGACGAACCGCCCGCCGGCGAGGATGCCGGCGGGCGGTTCGGTCGTTCGGTGCGAGCGTTCGAGGAGTTACTTCACCGCTCCCGCGGTGAGGCCCGCCACCACCTGGCGCTGGAAGATGATGTAGGCCGCGAGGACCGGCAGCATCGCCATCACCAGTCCGGCGAAGAGCCCGGACCAGTCGCCCTTGTAGCCCTGCCCGTTGGCGAGTTCGACCAGGCCCTGGGAGAGCACCCGGTACTTCGGATCGGTGTTCAGCACGGTGGGCAGCAGGTACTGGTTCCACTGGCCGAGGAAGTTGAAGATACCGACGCTGATCAGGCCGGGCTTCGCCATCGGCAGCATCACCTGGAAGAACGTCCGGGTGTGCGAAGCACCGTCGAGCATCGCCGCCTCCGCCACCGAACTCGGCAACGAGCGGAAGAACGAGGTGAGGAAGAAGACGGTGAACGGCAGCGAGTACGCGATGTAGACCATGATCAGCCCGTGCCGCGTGTTCAGCAGGCCCATGTTGTTCATGACGAAGAACAGCGGGACCAGCGCCAGGATGATCGGGAAGCTCATCCCGCCGATGAACATGTAGTAGATGAAGCGGTTGCCGGGAAACTCGAACCGCGCCAGTACGTACGCCGCCATCGAGCCGAGCAGCAGGGTCCCGATGAGCGAACCGCCCACCACCAGAATGGTGTTCAGGAAGTAATCGCTCATGTGCGCTTGACCCCAGGCACGCGACCAGTTCTCGAAGTGAAGCTTGTCCGGCAGCGCCCATGGCGTCGACAGGATCGAGTCATCCGTCTTGAACGAGGCCATGATCGCCCAGAGCAGCGGCATGACCACCAGGATCGCCCAGATGACCAGCACGCCGTGCGAGAAGACGTTGAGGACCTTGCCCTCGCTGCTCTTCGCCTTGCCGGCCGGTGCGGGCGCCTTGGACACGGGGGCCGGTTCCGTCACCTTATCCACGGGAGGGGTGTCAGTGGCCTTCACGTGTGCTCACCTCGTACTACTGTCGAGCCGGCCGCCGCGGCCGGGCTGTCTTGCCTGCTGGGGGTCCGGGCACCGCGCCCCGGGGAGCGCGGCATCAGAACTCCAGCCGCTCGCGCCGGCCCAGTCGCATCACGATGGCGGCGAACGCCATGGTGATGATGAGCAGTCCGACGCCGATCGTCGTCGCGTATCCGGCCTGGCCGTCACGGAACGCCGTCTGGTAGACGTACAGCGGCAGGACGGTGGTCGAGTAGTCGGGGCCGCCGGGGCCCACGGTCATGACCTGTACGGCTGTGAACGCCTCGACCCCGAGGGCCAGGATGCCCATGTAGACCCAGCCCGACTGCACGGTGTCCCAGAGCAGCGGCAGGGTGATCCGGAAGAACGTCGTGACGCGGCTGGCCCCGTCCAGGAGCGCCGCCTCGTAGAAGTCCTTCGGAATGGACGCCATTCCGGCGGAGAAGAGGACGACGAAGAATCCGACCGTCGACCAGATCAGCACCGACATGACGCAGATGAGCGCCAGGCTCGGGTCACCCAGCCAGTCCGGCTGAATGGACCCGAGCCCGACTCCCTTGAGCGCCGAATTCAGCATTCCACTGCGCGGGTTGAACGCGAACTGGAACAGCAGGGCGACGATGACGATCGACAGCACCTGCGGGAAGAAGTAGGCGATCTTGTAGAAACCCGAACCCCGCACGCCGGAGACCGCGGCGTTCTTGCGCCGCCGGCCTCCGACATTGAGCATGAAGGCGAAGAAGAGCGCGAGGCCCAGCGTCACCAGCGGCAGCAGCAGCACGAGCAGGAGGCTGTGCTGCAAGGACTTCCAGAAGATGTCGTCCTTCAGCATCCTGGTGTAGTTGTCGAAGCCGACCATCTTGAAGTCGGGGCTCAGACCGGTCCAGTCCGTGAACGAATAGTAGATGGCCTGGATGAACGGCCAGATGACGAAGACCGCGTACAACACCAGTGGGACTACCAGGAACCCCACAATGAAGCGGTACTTGCCGTGCTGCATCGTTTACCGACCCCGATCTTTCCGCGGGTGCCGCCGCTGGTGACGGTTACTCACTGGTGCTTGTAGTGCTTGATGGACTGGTCCTTGGCCGCGGCGTCCGCGTAGGCCTGGATCTTCTTGATGGCTTCGGCGGGCGTCAGACGCCCGGCCATCATCTCGCCGAGGCCCGCACCGATCTGCTCCTTCTGGAGCTTCACGTACCAGTCCTGCATACGCGGGTTCACCACGTTGTCGCCGGCCTTCTTCAGCGCGTCGACGCCGGACTGCATGGCCGTGGACAGGGTCAGTCCGTCGGTGCCGCCGTTGAAGGCGCTCAGCGACTTGACCTGCTTGGTGAAGTTCTTCGAGGACGCCTCGGAGAGCATGATGCGCAGCTGCTCCATGCCGCCCTCGGGGTTCTTCGCCTTCGCCGGGATGATGAACGGCTCGCCGCCGGACGCCCAGATGGTGCCAAAGGGCAGCTTGTCGGACGAGTCCAGTCCGGACGGCGCCGCGACCATCATCTTGAAGTCCTTCGGCGTGGTCGGCGCCGCCTCGTTCTCCACCCACGAACCGTTCGGGAGGAAGAGCGCCCTGCCCTTGGTCCACTCGGTCTGCGACTGGATGTGGGTCAGGCCCGCGGTGCCCTTGAGGATGTACCCCTTCTGCTGCAGCTCGTAGTACGCCTCGAACGCGGCCTTGACGGCCGGGTCCTTCCAGGCGTTCGGCTCCAGGTTGTCGATCTTGTCGAGAACCTCCCGGCCGCCGATCTTGGCGATGAACGGGTAGAGCGAGAACGGGAGGTAGTAGGGGTACTTACCGGCGTACGTCCAGCCGGCGATGCCCTTCTTCTTCGCCTTCGCGCACAGGGCGAGCATGTCGTCCCAGTTCTCGGGGTACTGGGCATCCAGACCCTCGAGCGCGGTCTGCGAGTACCAGACGCCGTACACGGTGTACGCGTAATACATGATCCAGACCGGATCGCCGTCGAACTGGCCCATCTCCAGCACGCCCGGCCGCAGGGTGTCGCGGACCTTCTTGCTCGGGTCGTCGAAGGACGGCGCGTCCATCAGCGGCGTCAGGTCGAGCAGCTGCTTCTTGCCGACGAGGACACCCATGTCCATCTGCTCGGCGCCCGAGTTGTCGATCAGGTCCGGCGGGGTGCCGCCGTTGAAGCGCGGCTGCAGCTGCGACTGGATCTTCTGCGTCGCGGTGTGCTTGACCTTCGCCTTGGGGAACGCCTTGGTGTACTCCTTCTCGGCGTCGATGGCGTACTGCTCGCCGAAGCCGCCGTTGAAGATGACCACGTCGAGACCGGCCGTGTCATTGACGCCCAGCGGGTTCTTCGCGCTGGTCTTGCCCTTCTTGACCGTGTCGTCGTCGCTGCTGTCGCTACTCGCACACGCCGACAGGAAGCTCATTGTCGGAACGGTGATCAGACCGAGTGCGGCAGACCGCTTGATCACGTCGCGACGGCCAAGGCCCTCATTCTTGCGGGCGGAGGTGGATGCCATGCTCAAGTCCTCGCCTTCTCCAGGACTCAGGCGGTGTTGTACCGGTCGCCCATCGATATTCGCCTCAGGCGAAGGGCCCCGCCACCGCGGTCAGTTGCGCTTGGGTGTTGCAGTTGCAGGCTAGCCATTGCAGTGGGGGGTGTAGGGGGAGGGGCCAGCCGACGCACCTGTGGCGCGTCGAGTTGCCCGGACCCCGTTGTCCCCCTTGTCGCACAGATGAAAAATTCCTGTGCAGACGCCGACAGGTATAGTCCACTTGCGCCCAACTGAGCAAGATCGAATGCAGGTTTGAGCGGCAGTCTTTCCCGAGTTGAGACCTCGCGGACACCTCGGCACCGCACGGCCTCCTCCAGATGTAACGATTTCCGCAATACGGTTGATTCGACACCGGGCTTCCAACCAACACCCTTGACACCACCAGGCACTTCACTTCCTACTGGTTCTTGCGCACGCTTCTGACAACGTTGTCCAAGCGCACTTCCTCGGGAGGAATGGCTCGGCATGCAGCCCCGACACGGTTCTCGCAAGAGACAAAACAGTACGGTCGCGCTGATCGCGGCTTCACTGGTCCTGGTCGTGACAGCCCCCACCGCGGCCGCCGCTCAGTCGGCCGGGTCAGGAGAAAAGGGTCATAAGCCTGCGGGCGACCGGACTTTCAGTTCTTCCTTCGAGGAGGACGAGAAGCAGCCGGACTGGCGCAATACCGTCGAAGAAGGCCCGGACGGAAAGAAGCGGACATCGGGCGTCGATGGCGGCTTCTCCGCCGGAATACCGGGCAATGTCACCGACAAGGTCACAGACGTCCGCGCGAGCGACGAGAACACCGGCGGCGGTGAGGTGAAGGAGAACCTCGTCGACGGTGAATCCGGTACGAAGTGGCTGTCGTTCAAGCCCACCGCCTGGGCGGAGTTCGATCTGTCCGAGCCGGTCAAGGTCGTCACCTACGCGCTGACCTCGGCCGACGACCACGCCGAACGGGACCCGAAGGACTGGACGCTCCAGGGCTCACAGGACGGCAAGAGCTGGACGGACCTGGACTCCCGCACCGGCCAGGCCTTCTCCGAACGCTTCCAGACCAAGTCCTACGACTTCACGACGGACAAGGCCTACCAGCACTTCCGTCTGGACATCACGAAGAACAACGGCGCCGCCGACGCGACCCAGCTCGCCGACGTCCAGTTCTCCGACGGGGACACCTCCGCCCCGGCCCCCGACGACATGCGCAGCCAGATCGACCGCGGCCCCTCCGGCTCCCCCACCGCCAAGGCCGGCGCGGGCTTCACCGGAAAGAAGGCGCTGCGTTACGCGGGCACCCACAAGGCGGACGGCCGGGCCTACTCGTACAACAAGGTCTTCGACGTCAACACCGCCGTCACCCGGGACACCGAACTCTCCTACCTGGTCTACCCCCAGATGGGTGAGACGGACCTGTCCTACCCGGCCACACACGTCGCGGTGGACCTGGCGTTCACCGACGGCACGTACCTGAGCGAGCTGCGCGCCACCGACTCCAACGGCGGTCTGCTGACCCCGCAGGGCCAGGCCGACGCCAAGCGGCTGTACGTCAACCAGTGGAACAAGGTCGACGCGCGCATCGGCACGGTCGCGGCGGGCAAGACCGTCGACCGGATCCTCGTCGCGTACGACTCCCCCAAGGGGCCGTCGAAGTTCCAGGGCTGGATCGACGACGTCAAGATCGCCCCGAAGGCGCCGGAGAAGCGCAAGGCGCACCTCTCCGACTACGCCTCCACCGTCCGCGGCACCAACTCCAGCGGCAGCTTCTCGCGGGGCAACAACTTCCCCGCCACCGCCGTCCCCAACGGTTTCAACTTCTGGACCCCGGTGACCAACGCCGGCTCCACGAGCTGGCTGTACGACTACGCCTCGGGCAACAACGCGGACAACCTGCCCACCATGCAGGCCCTCAGCGCGAGTCATGAGCCGAGCCCCTGGATGGGCGACCGGCAGACCTTCCAGCTGATGCCCTCGGCGGCCTCCGGCACCCCGGACGCCTCACGCGAGGCACGGGCGCTGCCGTTCAGGCACGAGAACGAGACGGCGAGGCCCCACTACTACGGGGTCACGTTCGAGAACGGCCTCAAGGCCGAGATGACGCCGACCGACCACGCGGCGCGGATGCGGTTCACGTATCCGGGCAAGGACGCGAGCATGGTCTTCGACAACGTCTCCAACGACGGCGGGCTCACCCTCGACCCGGAGACCAGCTCCTTCACCGGGTTCTCCGACGTGAAGAGCGGCGGCTCGACGGGTGCCACCCGGCTCTTCGTGTACGGCGTCTTCGACGCCCCCGTCACCGGCAGCGGCAAGCTGTCCGGCGGCGGCGGTGACGATGTGACCGGCTACCTGCGCTTCGACGCGGGCCGGGACCGCACGGTCAACCTGCGCCTCGCCACCTCGCTGATCAGCGTCGACCAGGCGAAGCAGAACCTGGCCGCGGAGATCCCCGCCTCGCGCTCCTTCGACCGGGTCGAGGACAGGGCCCAGGACACCTGGGACGAACTGCTGGGCAAGGTCGAGGTGGAGGGCGCGACCGCCGACCAGCTGACCACGCTGTACTCCAGCATGTACCGGCTCTACCTCTACCCGAACTCGGGCTTCGAGAAGGTCGGCGGCAAGGACAAGTACGCCTCGCCGTTCTCGCCGCAGGTCGGCTCGGACACCCCGACCCACACCGGCGCCAAGATCGTCGACGGCAAGGTGTACGTCAACAACGGCTTCTGGGACACCTACCGGACGACCTGGCCGGCGTACTCCTTCCTCACCCCGAAGAAGGCCGGCGAGATGGTGGACGGCTTCGTCCAGCAGTACAAGGACGGCGGCTGGATCTCCCGCTGGTCCTCGCCCGGCTACTCGGACCTGATGACCGGCACCTCCTCGGACGTCGCGTTCGCGGACGCCTACGTCAAGGGCGTGAAGTTCGACGCCGAGGCGGCGTACGACGCGGCCCTGAAGAACGCCACGGTGGTCCCGCCCTCCTCCGGCGTCGGCCGCAAGGGCATGGAGACGTCCCCGTTCGTCGGGTACGCCGACACCACGACCCACGAGGGCATGTCCTGGTCGATGGAGGGTTACGTCAACGACTACGGCATCGCGCAGATGGGCCAGGCGCTCTACAGGAAGACGCACAAGCAGCGCTACAAGGACGAGTCCGAGTACTTCATGAACCGGGCCCGCAACTACGTCGAGCTCTTCGACGACAAGGCCGGCTTCTTCCAGGGCAAGGACGCCAAGGGCGACTGGCGGCTGCCGTCCGACCAGTACGACCCGCGGGTGTGGGGCTACGACTACACGGAGACCAACGGCTGGGGCTACGCCTTCACCGCCCCGCAGGACAGCAAGGGCCTGGCGAACCTGTACGGCGGCCGGAACGCCCTGGGCAAGAAGCTGGACACCTACTTCGCCACCCCGGAGACGGCGGGCCCGGAGTTCGTCGGCAGTTACGGCGGCGTCATCCACGAGATGACGGAGGCCCGTGACGTGCGGATGGGCCAGTACGGCCACAGCAACCAGGTCGCGCACCACGTCACGTACATGTACGACGCGGCCTCCGAGCCGTACAAGACGCAGGAGAAGGTCCGCGAGGTCCTCGGCCGCCTGTACACGGGCAGCGAGATCGGCCAGGGCTACCACGGCGACGAGGACAACGGCGAGCAGTCGGCCTGGTACCTCTTCTCCTCGCTCGGCTTCTACCCGCTGGTCATGGGCAGCGGCGAGTACGCGATCGGCTCCCCGCTGTTCACCAAGACGACCGTGCACCTGGAGAACGGCCGCGACCTGGTCGTCAGGGCGCCGAAGAACAGCGCGAAGAACATCTACGTCCAGGGCCTGAAGGTCAACGGCAAGAAGTGGACCTCCACCTCGCTGCCGCACGAACTGCTGGCCAGGGGCGGCGTGCTGGACTTCGACATGGGCCCGAAGCCGTCGGCCTGGGGCACCGGCAAGAACGCCGCCCCGGTCTCCATCACCAAGGACGACAAGGTGCCCGCCCCGAAGAAGGACGTCCTGAAGGGCGCGGGCGCCCTCTTCGACGACACCTCGGCGACCTCCGCCCAGGCCGGGTCGGTGGAGCTGCCGGCCCCCGCCGGCACGAAGCCGGTCCAGTACACGCTGACCTCGGACGCGGCGGCGAAGGCCCCCTCGGGCTGGGTTCTGCAGGGATCGGCGGACGGCACCACCTGGAAGGACCTCGACAAGCGGTCCGGCCAGACCTTCGCCTGGGACAAGCAGACCCGGGTGTTCTCGGTGCGGGCTCCGAAGTCGTACGCGAAGTACCGGCTGGTGAGCACGGCGGCGGCGACGCTGGCGGAGATCGAGCTGATCTCCTGAGTCACCCGCACAGCGCATGAGGACGGGCCGCCCGCACACCGGGCGGCCCGTTCGCGTGTGTGCGGCCGGTCCGCCGGGCCGCCGGCTCTCAGGAGCGCTGTTCCGCCTTGTCCCGCAGGGCCTGCTCGACCGCCTCACGCACCCGCTCCTCCTCGCGCCGGGCACGCCGGGCGCGCGACCGGCGGACGAGCACGACAGCGGCGACGGCCGCGCCCAGGACGAGGACCAGGAGCAGCAGGAGCGTCCAGGGGACGGCCCAGCCGTGGGCCGTGGTCCGGACGGGGTCGAGGGCGGTGGTGGAGCCGGCCGCGTCGGTGATGAGCGGGGTGACCGCGACGGTGGCCGTGAGCCGGACGGCCGGGGTGACGCCGTGGACGGGGACGGTGACCTTCCAGCGCTCGCCGGGCAGCAGTTCGGGCGGTGCGGCGATGGCGCCGGCCTCGGTGCCCAGCGTCCCGAAGGGGCCGTTGAGGGTGACCTTCTGGGTTCCGGAGAGCAGGGCGTTGCCGGTGTTGTGGAGGCTGTAGGTCACCGTGGCGTCGCCCTGGCCGAAGGGGTTGGCGGTCCCCCGGTAGCCGATGTGCAGGTCCTCTACGGCGAGCGCGGGCTTCAGGGCGCCGCTGACGCGCAGCTTGATCCGGATGCCGAGGCGCCGGTCGACGGCGATACCCTCGGCGTCGTCGGACTGCTTGAGCGACGTCAGGATGCCGCCCACGTAGTCGCCGGGGGGCGCGTTGCGCGGGACCTTGACGGTGAAGGGGATCCCGGCGCTCTTGCCGGGGGCGATCCGCACGCTCGCGCGGTCCGGCTTCACCCAGGCGCCGATGGAGCGGGACTTCTTCCCCTCGGTGAGCAGGTCGAGCTGGCCCTTGTCCGTGGTGAAGCCGTCGGCGGCGTAGACGGCGAGGTCCAAGGGGTCGGTGCCGTGGTTGGCCACGACGAGGGCATCCTCGGCCGCACCGCCGGGGTTGACGGTGTAGCCGAAGCTCGACCGGTCCTCCCCGTAGTCGTTGGCGGCGGTCCTGACCGTCCAGGTGACGTCGCCCCCGGCCGCCCGCGCCGGGCCGGTGGAGGTGCCGAACACCAGGGCCGCGAGGAGGAAGAGGAGGACGGTGCGGACGGCGGCGGTGCGGCGAGGTGGTGCCACTGCGTGCATGGGGTCTCTCTCGGGAACGGCGGCGTGGCAGGCTGCGGCGTACCGGAGCCTGCCACGCCGGTGGAGCGGGGAGGGTCAGCTGCTCAGCGCGGTGAGGGTGAGGGTGGCGCGGTAGCCGCCCTTCTGGACGGAGTCCGGGATCTTCAGATCGAGATCGGCGCCCAGCCTGGCCGTACCGCGGGCGTGTCCCTGGGCTGCGGAGCCGAGGCCCCGGGAGAGGGCCAGGCCCTCGCCCTTGCCGCCGTAGCCGGAGGGGACGGCGGCACCGGCCTTGGCTCCGGCGCCCTGGTCGAGGACGTAGGGCGACCAGCCGAGGTAGGAGCCCTCGAACGTCTTGTCCGCGTCCTTGAACCGGCTCACGCCCGCCGAGACCGCCCACGGGGAGAGCGACCGGCGGGTGTCGGAGACGAGGATCGGGTTGATCTTGCCGGAGGCGGTGAAGTGGTCACCGTTCTCCTCCTTGGCGGTGCCGAGGTCCACCAGGCCGTTGTAGCCGTCGATGGTCCAGCCGAACTCGCCCGGAGCCGGCTTCGGCACGTTCACCTGGAGGGACTGGCCGTCACCGTTGTACGGGTGGACGCTCACCTTGTCGACGACCGAGCCGACCGGCTGGGCGGCGGTGGTGTTCTTGCACCAGTCGCCCTTGGATACCTGGGAGTTGGGAGCGGCGCAGCTGCCGCTGCGGATGTTCTCCACGACGAGCTTCTCGTCCCGCACCTGGACCTTGACGTAGCTGCGGACGTGCTCCTGGTTCTGGACGGAGTTGTACCAGTAGCTGTCCGGGTTCAGCGGGTCGGCGCCGTTGCCCGCGCCGCTGGTGCCGCTGGAGTCGGGCGGGGTGATGTCGTAGTACTTCGAGCCGGAGGCCGAGTTGGCCGTGACGTAGAGGACGCCGCCGGGACCGGGGTAGACATCGGCCGCGCCGGGCTGCTCCGCGGGGTCGGCCTTCGCACCGTTCTTGATGAGGTAGCTGCGGGAGTAGCTGTGGTCGTGGCCCTGGAGGACCATGTCGACGCCCAGCTTGGAGAAGGTCGTCGGGAAGTCGACCCGGCGGGCCTTGTTGTCCTTGTCCTTGGCGTGCGAGGCCGGTGAGTAGATCGAGTGGTGGTAGACGAGCACCTTCCACTTGGCCTCTGAGCCGTGCTCGTTGATGACGTCGGTGACGTACTTGGTGTGCGCCTCGTCGCCCCCGCCGCCCTGGGAGGTGGCGTAGCTGTTGCTGTTGAGGTCGATGAACAGTACGTCCTTGTAGATGTACCAGTAGTTGCCGCCGGACGTGTCGGACGCCGGGTTGCCGTTGGCGTACAGCGCACCGGAGTTGTCCGTGTTCGGCGTCGAGAAGTGCTGCTCGTACGCCTTGCCGCCGACGTCGTGGTTGCCGATGGTGGCGGCCCACGGGTACTGGCGGAGCTGGTCGGGCGCCAGGAAGGAGTTCCACTGGGACTCGTTGTTGGCGCTCTCGACCTGGTCGCCGCCGGAGACCAGGATCTCGGCCTTCGGGTTGGCCTTGGTGGCCACGTCCAGGGTGTCCTGCCAGCCGGCCTGGTCCTGCGCCAGGTCCCCGGAGGAGCCGATCTGCGGGTCGCCGAGGAAGAGGAAGTCGTATTCGCCCTCGAAGTCCTGGGTCGTGAAGGAGTACGCCTTGGACCAGTTGCCCTCGGTTCCGACGCGGTAGGAGTAAGCGGTGTTCTCCTTGAGGCCGGTGAGCGTGGCGCGCCGGTTGTAGCCGCCGCTGGCGGCGATGTTCTTGGCGCCCAGGGCGTCGAAGACGGCGGAGTCGGCGGGGAACTCGCCACCGGTGAGCTTCGCGGTGGGGGCGAGCTGGACCTTCTGGGCGGTGTCGGCGGAGGAGTACCAGCTGACGGTGCGCTGGGTCTCGTTGGCGCCGACGCCCAGGACGATCCCGGAGAGCGTGGCGGATTCCGCCGCGGCCGCGGGTGCGGCCTGTCCGCCCGTGAAGGCCACGGCCAAGCCCAGGAGGGCGGCGGTGGCTCCGCTGGCCAACCGATACCGCACAGGCCCACGGGCCCGCTGGGAAGCGTTCGTTCTCATGAAGTATCGATTCTTTTGTGTTCAAACGGTGTGCGTGAAGTGCACACACGAAGGAGGACACCAAGTTCTCCGCACCGGGTGAACAGCGTGCGACGGTGATCGGGGCAGTGGCTGAACATCACCGCTGACCTGGGGTTTCTACGAGCCGGTCAGGCGCTGCACGAACCAGGCGAGGCCCATGGCGGCCACTCCCGCCGACAGCGCTCCGGTGACCCACCGGGCGGCCCGAGGCGAGCGGCGGCCGAGGAGCAGCAGGAGCGGGAACAGCACCGCGATGAAGCCGAGCTGGACGGCCTCGATGCCGATGTTGAACACCAGCAGGGACCACAGCAGGGTCCATGACCACGAGGCCTCGATGCCGAGCGCGCCCGCGAAGCCGAGACCGTGCACGAGGCCGAAGCAGAACACGACGCCGAGCCGGGCCCACCCGGCACGGTCCAGGGCGAACCGGCTCCCGCCTGGCGCCCGGACTTCCACGGCCCGGGCGCCGCCCCCTCGCAGACGCCACAGGTGCCAGCCCGCCACCACGGCGATGGACAGTGCGATGACCGGCTCCACCAGCCCCGCGGGGACGTCGACCAGCCCCAGGGCGGCCAGCAGGAACGTCACCGAGTGGGCGAGGGTGAACGCGGTCGCGGCGAGCACGACCTCGCGGGGCCGCCGGGACCCGGCGATGAGGGCGAGCAGGAACAGGATGTGGTCGGTGCCCGTGAGCAGGTGCTCGGCGCCGAGCCGGAAGAACTCCCAGAAGCGCTCCGGCCAGGACTGGCTGATCGGGAAGGACGGGTGCCCGCTGTCGAGGGCGGCGCTGCCGGTACGGCCGTCGACGTCGTAGGTGACGATGGTCTTGGTCCCCTTGACGTAGCCCTCCGGGTCGGCGAAGAGGGTGCTGCGGATCTCGTGGTCACCGGTGCCGTGTCCGGCACAGGTCCAGTCGAGTGTGAGCAGCGCGTAGGGGACGCCCTCCTCCGTGCCCATCCGGAACCCGCCGACGGGGGCCGGCTCACAGCCGGTGCCGCCCGTGGCGACCGAGAAGCGCCGGGTGACGTAGTCGACGACGGTCTCGCGGTGGGAGTCGAGGGCCGCGGCGCGGGCGCGGTCGTCCCCGTTCTCGAACGCTTCGGTTCCGGTACGGAAGAGAGGGTCGTCGGAGCCCGCGTCGGCGGCGGAGACGACGAGCAGGTCGTACTCCAGCTTCAGTTCGGTCCGCGGCGGGCCGTCACCGTCGGCGGTGACGTGCGCGTACACGACGGAGGTGAAGCCATGGGCGGCGGCGGGCCCGACGAGGCCGGAGAAGAGGAAGGCCGCCGCGGCGAAGACGAGCAGCAGGCGGCGGACACGGTGCGACATGGGTCTCCTTGAGGGTTGCCCGTGCACCGTGCTGGTCGTGGATGAACCGGGGCCGACCGGTCAGCAAACCATGAGAAAACAAATGTTCGATGCGGGTCGGAACGGTGGAGATCGTGTGGAACGGCCGCGCAGGATGAGGGAAATACCGCACCGGTTCCGTCCCGCTCCCCGCCGGTCGGCCGCCACGTTTCCTCCCGGAGGACGATCGCCTTGCACCGCCCGCCCCTTGCCGCCGTACTGGTGGTGGCCGCCGCCCTGCTCACCGGATGCGCTTCGGGTGACGACTGGTCACAGCGGCGCCCCACCCCCTCCGCCGTCGGCGCGCTGGGTGCGGGCTTCACCGGCCCCGGCAGGTCACCCGCACCGGAGTCGACCGTCACGCCGAGCCCGGGTTCGTGGTCCGGGGTCCGGCCCTCTCCCGGCTTCCGCGTCGTCCTGCTCGGCGCGGGCGGGGACCGGCCGGCGAAGACCCTGGCGAAGGCGGTGAGGGAGTGGGCGAAGGAGACGGACGTGGACCTGCGCACCGTGACCGCGTCCGGCGCCGCCGACCTCCTGCCCGCCGTCACCCGGGCGTTGGAGCTGCACCCGGATCTCATCGTCAGCGTGGGCAACGACCTCATCGATCCCCTGACGACGGTCAGTCCGAGCCATCTCGCCCAGCAGTTCCTGGTCGTCGGTGCGGAACTCGCCGAGCCCACCCAGAACGTGACGGCGGTCGAGTGGCCGGGAGCCTCGTTCCGCGGCGAGGGACTCGGCACGTCCTCGGCGTACGACCCCGCCTCGTTCACCGATGCCCGCTGCGCGGCAGCCGTCCGGGCCGGCGCCGCGGCGGTGCTGACGGGTCACACCGGAATCGTGGTCCGGCTGGACGAGTTCTAGGGACACGTCTCCTTCGTCCGGCATCGGCCCGCCCCTTACTGCCCCGCCATGGGCTCAAAAGGTGCGCCATGAGGCCGTCCGCGCTGCGCGTCGCCGCCGCGGCGCTGCTCACGCTGTCCGCCGCGGGCTGCTCCGGGAGCCCTCCGGAGGCGGCTGCGGCGGTGGCGCCGACGCACGCACCGGTGCGGGTGGAGGCCGGACCGCTGGGGGCGAATCGACCGCGGCCGTTCGGCACTTCCTCGGTGTGCCGTGCGCCAGTCCGCCGGCCGGCGGACTGCGCTGGGCGCCGCCGCACCCCGCGGCCCCGTGGCCTCCGCACGACCTTCGGGGACGACGCCGGCCTGGTGGCAGCCAGATATCCGCTGTCCCGGTACGCGTCGCCGCCGCCGGCCTGGTCCACGGTCATCACCGACGCGTCGTGGGCCTGCCGGACGGCGGCCGCCGAGCACCAGTGCCCGTTCTGGGCAACCGTCCGGCAGGCCACCCCGACGCGCGCACGGGCGGCCGGTATCTCCCCACGAGACGCCGGCCGCCCGTGTCCTCACCCCACCGTGCAGGCGAGCGCGGTGACGGGATCAGGGTCACCGCCGACCCGTGCTTGGGAGCGCTCCCAAGCACTGGTCCGGGGAGGTTAGCGCGACGGTGCGGGACTGTAAACGCTTTGGCTGGAACTCTCCCGAACGCGCCGCGCGTCATGAAGACCGTGATGGACACGGACGACACGGACGACGCGGCGCTCGACGAACTCAGCGAGATCTGGGAGGACATACGGGAGAACTATCAGGAGTCGGGCAACAGCGACTACGACCGGACGGTGCTGGACTGCGCCGCCCGGCTCGCCGCCGACCCCGGCGGCGAATCGGCCCACGTGTGGACGATCGGGCTGACGATGATGGCCCCCTACCTCACCTGGCTGCCCGGTGAAGGGGTCGTCCGGCAGGCCGTGGCGGCCCTGGAGACCGCCGACCGGACCCTGCGCGAGCACCACTGCGCCCATGACTCGCATCCGTACCGGAGCCATGACGAGGCAGAGGACGAGCACCTCGTCGAGTTGCTTCCCGCGCTCGACGACGAGACGGCCGCGTGGGTGGAGGAGCGTCCCCGCGACGAGTGGCGGTGCCCGCTCAACGCGGCCGGATTCGCGCGGATAGCCCTGGACATCGTCCACCCCGGTTCCGTCCCCGATGTGCCGCCGCGGCTGCCGGCGGAGGCCAAGGAAGCGATCGATACGCTCTCCGCGCTGCTGCACGGATACCCGAAGCCGTGGACCGACATCGACGGGGAGATCAGCAGCCACGCCTCCGAACTGTCCGGTGCGGCGCCGGCGGACCGCGCCGGACGGCTGATGGTGGTCAGGGCGGTGACCTGGTACGCGGTCTCCGGCATGGTGCGTACGAAGTCCGTGCTCGACGACCTGATCGCGGCGGTGGAGGAGACGCTGCCGCACCTCGCGGACGCCGTCTGCGGCCACGACGGGCACCCGTCCCTGCCGGACAGCGGACCGGGCGCCGCGGAGCTCGGCATCGAGCTGAGCAGTGCCGGCGGACGGAACGTCTACGAACAGTCCCGCATCAGGTCGGGCCGCAACCCCCCGCTGGAACAAGTGGTGTGCCCGGTCCTCATGGCGGAGATCGCGGACGAGACGCTCTCGCTGCTGCGCGAGCGCCACGACGAGATCTTCGGGGAGCGCGACACCTCCCACGCCGACGCCGTATACCTGCGGGCGGACGGCCGGCTGGACATCGAGAAGCTGGTGGAGCGGACGGATCACAAGAGCTGGAACGAGCAGTACGCCGATGATCTGGCCCTGTGGGCCGCCCGTCGACACGCGCAGTCCGACGAGCGGGATCGCGCCGTGCTGCTGCTGGTGGCCCGCCAGGCGGTGTCCAACTCCTACCCGGCCCCTCCGCTCGCCGTCGTGCGGGGCGTCCTGAGCACCATGCGCCCCGTCGCCGCCGCGCCCCTGCCCGCCGGGTGTTCGCACCCGGACGAGCACCCGACGCTGCGGTACGCCAGGTTCCGCGAGGGGATGGCGCACTTCTGGGACCCGGAGGCGTTTCCCCCGGGCGCGGAGACCCGCAGCCCGGAGTCCTGGACGTGTCCGCGGTTCGCCGCGTCGGTCGCAGAGGGCTGCGTCGCCGAACTGAGGGGCCTGTACAAGGACGAAGAACCGTCCGACGCGGGCTGACCGCCCGGCCTCCCGGCCCGGCCAGGGCCGTCTCAGGGCCGTCTCAGGGCTGGGAGGCGTCCGGAACGGCGGTGGGGTACAGGCTCTCCGGCAGGGACACGTTCCACGCGGTGATCACCGGGTTGCCGTGTTCCCTGCCCAGCCGGGAGACCGCGCCCGTGGCGAGCTGGAAGAGCGTGCCCTCCGCGGGCGACAGGCCCAGGTAGCGGGCGGTCAGGACGCGCAGGAAGTGCGAGTGGGCCACCAGCACGATGTCCTCGTCCCGGGCGCGTCCGGCCGCCTCCCCGACCATCGCGAGCACCCGGTCGGCCCGCTCGCCCACCTCCACGGGGGTCTCGCCGGGGTGCGCCTCCGGGCCGGCGGCGACGCCGTCCGTCCAGAGGTTCCAGTCGGGGCGGGTGAGGCGGATCTCGTCCGTGGTGATGCCCTCGTAGCCGCCGTAGTCCCATTCGCGCAGCTCGGGGGTGATCCGGGGGGCGCCGAGCCCGGCGAGTTCGGCGGTGCGCCTGGCCCGTACCGAGGGGCTGACCAGGGTGAGGGCGATGTCGCGGTCCGCGAGCAGCGGTGCGAGGGCGCGGGCCTGGCGTTCACCGAGGGGGGTCAGGGGGAGATCGGTGTGGCTCGTGTGCTGCCCGTTGCGGGACCACTCGGTCTCGCCGTGCCGGATCAGGATCAACTCGCCCATGTGAAGGCCATCCGCTCTCGGTGCTGTTACCGCTCATGTGCTGTCGATGGTGCGAACCCGCTGGTCCACGATCCCATTCCGGCCGTGGCGGGTCGGGTGGGCGCGCCCACCCGGTTTCCGTCCGGAAACACCGACAGGGGGCTGTCGCCGGAGGCACCGAGAGTGGGCAGGGCCGGGACGAGCCCGGCGGAACACGTAAGGGATGTACGTCATGGCTCAGTTCAACGCGGTCGCCTGGTTCGAGATCGGCACCGCCCGTCCGGCGGAGGCCGAGCGGTTCTACGGGGACGTGTTCGGGTGGACGGTCGCGCACGACGACACCAGGAGCACCGACCAGGCGTACCGGATCATCGCCACGGGGGACGGCGAGGGAATGAGCGGCGGGCTGTTCGCCACCGAGGGCAGGATGCCGGACTACGCGGTCTTCACCGTGCTCGTGGAGGACGTCGAGGCGACCTGCCGCCGGGTCGAGGAGGCGGGCGGCAGCGTCCGGCGCGCGCCGCAGGTCAATCCGGTCGGGGTGACCTTCGCGCACCTGCTCGACCCGGCCGGCAACCACTTCGCCGTGTTCAGGCCGCCGTTCGTCCGGGCCTGACCCGGTCCGCCGGCCGGGCCGGCGGCTGCCCGTCCGCTCAGCCCCGTCGGCTCAGCTCAGCGAGAGCTGGTGCACGACGCCGTACGGGATGTCGAGGTCCTCGCGACGCAGTTCCCTCGGCTCCGGCACCTCGGCCGTGACGTGGACGGAGACGATCCGGTCGGTGCGGAAGGCACGCAGGGCGTCCCGCGTCCGGCACCAGGCGAGCAGGTACCAGTGACCCGTCTTGCCGATGTAGCCGAGCGGCTCGATGTCGCGCGTCGTCGCGGCGCCTTCGCGGTCGCCGTACTCGATGCGCAGGACGCGGCCGGTGGACAGCGCGTCCGTCACTCCTCGCGGCCCCCGCGCGGGCGCGGGCGCGTCCACCGGTCCGAGCAGGTGGACGCGTCCGGCCATGTCGTGCGCGGCGGCCGCGTCGTCCTCCCCCATGGCGGCGACCAGCTTCCGCAGCGCCGCCGCGGCGGTCGTCCGGAACGGTGTCCCCTCCATCCCGCGCAGCGCCACCGCCATCGCGACCGCCTCGCCGGGGGTGAGGTTGACCGGCGGGAGCGTCCGGCTCCGGTCGAGGCAGTAGCCGCCGGTGCGGCCGGGCTCGGCCCAGATCGGCACACCGGTCTGCTGCAGGGCGCCGATGTCGCGCTCGATGGTGCGCGAGCTGACCTCGAAGCGGTCGGCCAGCCAGCGCGCGCTGCGCGGACGGGGTGACACGGCGCGCAACTCCTCGACCAGGGCGTAGAGGCGATCTGTCCGGTTCACCCGGCCCAGTCTAGGACTCTCCGCACACCCGGTTGACCGGCAGCGGTCAAGGCGTGAGAGGGTCGCCCCGGGCGCAGTCAACGGCATACAGGGGATGGTTCGCGGTGGTCGGCTCGGACGTGACCCGAGACCTACGAGTCGAGGAGGCCCCGCCCGACCCGGCACTGTGGACGGCGGACTTCCGGCGGTTCTTCACCGCCCGCACCACTTCCCTGCTGGGCGACGCGATGCTCCCCGTCGCGATCACGGCCGCCGTGATCCGCGCGGGGTACGGGGCGAGCGGTGTGGGTTACGCGCTCGCCGCACTCGTGGCTCCGTTCGCGGCGCTGATCATCTTCGGCGGCGTGCTGTCCGACCGCCTGGGTGCCCGGCGGCTGATGATCGTCTCCGACGCGGCCCGGCTGTGCTCCCAGGGACTGCTCGCGCTGCTGTTCCTGCTCGGCACGCCCCGGCTGTGGCAGATCCTGGTGCTGCTGGCCCTGATCGGGGCGGGCAGCGCGCTCTTCCAGCCGGGAGTCGCCAGCATCACGCCGCGCATCTCCCGGGACGTGCAGAGGGCCATCGCCACCCTTCGCGTCTCGGAGTCCGTCACCGTCGTCATCGGACCGTCCCTGGCGGGCCTGCTGCTGGCGGTGTCCTCGCCCGCCTCTGTGGTCGCCCTCGACGCGCTGACCTATGCGGCCAGCGGGGCGTTCCTGCTCCGGATCCGGTCGGTCCCGATGGGACCGGCCGGGCGGGAGGGCGAAACCTCGTTCCGCGCCGATCTGGTGGAGGGATGGCGGGAGTTCAGGTCCAGGACCTGGCTGTGGAGTGTCATCGTCGTCTTCATGCTCTGGCAGCTGGCCGGAGCCGGCCCCACCACGACCCTGGGCAACAGCACGCTCGTCACCGACTACGGGGCGTCCGTGTTCGGGCTGGTCATGTCGTCCCTGGGGGCGGGAAGCGTGCTGGGCGGGCTCGTCGCGATCAAGCTCCGCCCGCGGTACCCGCTCAGGGCCGGGGCCCTCTCGATGATGCTCTGGGTGCCGATGCCGTTGAGCATCGCTCTCGGCCTTCCCGCGCCGCTCATCGCCGGGTGCTACGGGGTGAGCGGCATCGGCATGGCGTTCTGGGTCGTCATGTTCCACACGAGTGTGCAGACCCACGTCCCGCAGAACGTCCTCGGCCGGGTGCACGCGTACGACGCGGCCGGCTCGCTGGTGATGAAGCCGGTCGGGCAGGCGGCGGCCGGGCCGCTCGCGCTCGCCGTGGGGGCCGGGCCGCTGCTCTACGTGGCCGGGTCCATGGCGCTCGTCGCCTGCGTTCTGCTGCTGGCGATCCCGGCCGTGCGCGGCCTGAAGCGCGTGGAGCGCCAGGCGTTCTGACCCGCGGGGCCGTGGAGGCGCCTGACGGGTGGGCGACGGCGGCCGGGGACGCGGAGGGTCAAGCGGACGCCGGTCCGCTGTCCGGGAGCGGGAGCGGCTCGGCCTCGTACCGGCCGGCCGCCGCCCTCGCCTCGGCCAGTACGGCCCGGTCGGTGAGGCGGCCGGCCCGGACGACGACGTCGACGCCGGCCGGGGTGAGCAGCGACCGGGTGAAGGCGATGACGGCCCACGCGTCGTCCTCGCCCGTCTCCGTCACCTCCCACACGCTCGTCAGCACCGCCAGGAGACCCCTGCCCCGCCAGCGGTAGACCGTGCCGGGGCGGGAGCTCAGCCGGGTGTCCGTACCCCGGATGCGGCGCGTTCGGCCTCGCACCCGGTACGCGACCTCGTCCCGCATCCGGGGCGCGCCCGGACTCCGGCCCGGCAGCGGGGTGTAGGTGAACGTGGCGTCGGTGCGCCTGCCGCCTCGCCACATGGGGAACGACGAGCACACGATGTGCCATGTTCCGGCCAGCCGTTCGGGGTTCGCGTCCAGGTGAGCCATGGGCGGGAGCCTACGGCCACTTCCGGGCGGGCCGGCGCGCCGTCATCCGGCCCGCCTGCCGCCGCGGGGCAGCCTGCCGGGACGGGCCGGCCGGAGCAGCACCGGGCGCAGCCTGCTGTAGCCGCGCACCGACACCGGTCGGAGCGTTCTGAGTTCGTATCCGGCCAGGCCCTCCAGTTCTCCGGCGAAGGCCGTGTCGGCCAGCACGGCGTCGGGGCGGGCCACCGCCGTGAGCCGGGCGGCGATGTTGACCGCTGCCCCGTAGACGTCACCGAAGCGGCTGAGGACGGCGCCGTACGCCAGCCCCGTCCGCAGCTGCGGCAGCTCCTGGTCCGTCTCCGCTCGGGCGGTGAGTTCCAGGGCGATGTCGGCTGCCGAGGATGCCGCCTCGCACACGAAGAACACCTCGTCCCCGATGGTCTTCACCACCCGGCCCCGGCCCTCGGCGACCACATCGCCGGTCAGCCTCTCGAACCGGTCGAGCACCCGGACGAGTTCGTTGCTGCCCAGTCCACGGGTCATGCGGGTGTAGCCGACCATGTCGGTGAAGCCGACGGCCCGGTCACGGACGTCCGCGCCCTCGCCGGACGGTACCGGCCCGTCTTCCGGGACGCCTCCCGGCTCTGCGGGCACGTCCTCCTCGGCCTCGGCGAGCACCCGTGCGGTGCAGGCCGCGAGGTGCCGCCGCCACACGTGCCGCTGCAGCAGTTCCAACTCCGGCAGCAGCGCCGCGGCACGGCCGGCCGGCTCCCGCCCCTCCGAAGGGCTGTGCGACGCGTGGTTCATCCAGGCCCAGAGGGTGTGCGCCTGCCACTCGGCGAGCCGGGACAGATGGTGGCCCAGGGCGCGCGCCATCATGGTCTCGCTCTCCTCCGTGATGAGCCCGGCCTCGATGAGCCGCTCCCCCACCCGCAGCGCGTCCACATCGGCGTCGGTGAACGCCCGTACGTCGTCGCCGACCGCCGGGAACCCGAGCGCACGCCAGATCTGCACGGTGCGCTCCGGCCCCACCCCGGACCGTTCGGCGATGTCCCGCCTCGTCCAGGTGCGGGCGCCTCCCAGGAGCACCTCCTCGACGGCCCGGCCCTGTTCGGCGGCCCCGGTCGCGGGCGGCTGTTCCGCCGAGGGTTCGGCCGCACTCATGTGGTGTGCACGATGAGCACGTCGAGTCCGGCCTTTCTGGCGACGTCCGCGGGTACGGACCCGAGGATGCGCCCGGCCAGCGAGCGCAGCCCCCGGTTCCCCACGACCAGGAGGTCGGCCGAGCATTCCCGGGCGATCCGCACGAGTGCGGCGACCGGTTCGTCCTGCACCGCGACGGACCGCATCTTCACCGCACCCTGCACCCGGGCCCGGTCCTTGGCGGTGCGCAGGGTGTCCTCGGCGGGGGCCGAACCCACCACCTGGTACGCCTCGGCTCCCAGCTGGTCCTGCGCCACGGCGAGTTCGGGCCCGCGCATCGGTACGTACGCGCAGGCGATCACGAGTTCGGCCCCGCAGGCGGCGGCGAGCCGGGCCGCTCCCTCGACGGCTGCCAGCGACGACTCCGAGCCGTCCGTGCCGACCACGACAGTCCGGTAGGCGACCAAGGCCAACTCCTTACCCCAGAGTAAACTTACTTTTGAGTAAGGTAGAGCGCGGTCAGCCCGCCGGGCAAGAGGCAGGACAGCCGCCACGCGCACGGTCCGGTCGAGCAGGGCCGCCGCGACGGCCCGGCCCCGCGCCCGGCGGGTCGTCCGGACGTCCGCCCCCTGCGCCGCCGTACGGTGCGCGGGCCTCGGACACCCGGGGCTCGTCCCTCGTGCCGGACCGTCCGACACGG
Organism: Streptomyces sp. NPDC088730; assembly: GCF_044751215.1. Classification (NCBI taxonomy): domain Bacteria; kingdom Bacillati; phylum Actinomycetota; class Actinomycetes; order Kitasatosporales; family Streptomycetaceae; genus Streptomyces; species Streptomyces sp. NPDC088730. Next base: position 4,710 of record NZ_JBIVLK010000005.1, on the reverse strand, counting down.
CGGACATCGCCCGGATGGCACCCACGCCTGGTTGCGAGCCGAGAATGGGGGAAGCCGCACAAGACGCCCCTCACACAACGGAAGCAGGAACCGTCGTGACCACCTTCGTCATCACCGTCCCCGGAACTTTCGTCAACGGGATCTCCGACACCTCCCGCGCGTCGCTGAAGGAGACGCTGGCCAAGCGGCACACGGACTTGAGCAGAAGCGAGGGGCTCGACCTGCTGACGCTCAACGACGACGGCACCTTCTCCATCCGCCTGGAGGTCGAGGCCACGGACCGGTACGAAGCCGAGCTCGAAGCGGCAGGACTGGTGTCCACGGCACTCCGGGAGACGGGGCTCGCGGAGCAGGACGCGCCGCTCGGAAGCCCGGTCGTCACCGGAATCGACAGCGACCTCGACAGCTGGCGGACATCCTCCGGCGACTGAGCCCGGCCCGTTCGCCGGCGGGGCTGTCGGTGATCCGTCGGCCGTATGTCGGTGGCGGCTGACACCTTGATGCCGAGGGTGTCCCGCGGAACAGCCGCGGCCGCCCCCGATCGCGAGGAGCCGCACCGCCATGCCGTCGTCCACGTCCTCCACGCCGCCCTGGGATGTCCTGCGGCCACCGCGCGCCGACGGGCGCGTGTTCCTGGTGACCGGCGGCAATGCCGGTATCGGGTACTTCACAGCGGAGCAGCTGTCCGCGACCGGTGCCACCGTCGTGCTGGCCGGCCGGAGCCCAGCGAAGACGGAAGCCGCCTGTGCCTCGGTCCGCTCGCGGGTGCCCGGCGCCCAGGTGCGGGCCGTCCGGCTGGATCTCGCCGACCTCGCCTCGCTCCGGCCGGCGGTGGAGTCCCTGGAGGTGGAACGCCTCGACGCCGTGGTCCACAACGCCGGCGTCGCCCTCGACGACCCGCCGCGCCAGGAGACCCCGGCCGGCCACGAGCTGATGTTCGGCACCAACCATCTGGGGCACTTCGCGCTGACCCGGTGGCTGATGCCGCTGCTGTCGGCCGCACCGGCGGCCCGCGTCGTGACCGTGGGCAGCTTCGCGGCCAAGTCCGAGCAGCTCGACCTGGACGATCTGCACTCCCTCCAGGACTACCGGCCCAAGCGCGCCTACGGCCGCTCCAAACTGGCCCAGATGCACTTCGCCCTCGAACTCGACCGCAGGCTGCGCGCCGCCCGGAGCACGGTGGCGAGCATCGTGGTCCATCCCGGCGGGGCGCTCGACTCGCTCACCCCGTCGCGGCCGCCCGTCCACGTGCGGACCACGGGTGCCCGGCTCGGTGGCGCGCCGGCCGGCCTCCTCCTGCAGGGCAAGCACGCCGGCGCGTGGCCCGCGGTCCGGGCCGTGCTCGACCCCGCCGTGCTCGGCGGAGAGCTGTGGGGGCCGCGCGTCTTCGGGCTGCGCGGCAGGCCCCGGCGCGAACCGGTGTGGGACCACCTCACCGACACCCGCGGCGCGGAGCGGTTGTGGAACGCCGGCTGCGAGGCGACCGGCATCGACTTCGCCCCCTTCGTCACGGCGCCCCCCGCGCCGTGACGGCTCGGCCCTCCGTACCGGCTCAGCCCAGGACGACGTCCAGCGACGTACCGCCGACGACCACGACCTCGTACGGCCGGTCCGTGTCCGCCGTGACCCGGAGCGTGCCGCCCGAACGGACCAGCGCGTACGTGGCGGCCGGTGCGCCCGTGAGGTCGGGGACCGTCACCGTGCGGCTGAAGTCGCCGGTGCCTTGGGGGGCGTACACGCGCAGCTCCAGGTCCCGCGTCCAGTCGCCGTCGGGGCGCGAGGAGTCCGCGCCGAGCGGCAGCACCGCGCCGGGGCGGACCAGGAGCGGGAGGCTGTCGAACCCGTACGTGCCGCGGTGCCAGCCGGGTCCCGTCACGGTCTCGCCGGTCAGGAGGTGGGTCCAGGTGCCCTCGGGGACGTAGTACTCGACCTGCCCGTCCTCGCTGAAGACCGGCGCGACGAGGAGGTCGGGGCCGAGCAGGTACTGCCGGTCCACCGTGCGGGTGGCCGGGTCGTCGGGGAACTCCAGCAGCAGCGGCCGCATGGTCGGGACACCGGTGCGGTGGGCCTCGACCGCGGCACCGTACAGGTACGGCATCAGGCGGTGCTTCAGCTCGGTGAACCGCCTGGCGACCGCGACCGCCTCGTCCCCGAACTCCCACGGCACCCGGTAGGACGAGGAGCCGTGCAGCCGGCTGTGCGAGGAGAGCAGGCCGAAGGCGAGCCAGCGCTTGAAGACCGCCGGGTCCGGGGTGCCCTCGAAGCCGCCGATGTCATGGCTCCAGAAGCCGAAGCCGGACAGCGAGAGGGACAGGCCGCCGCGCAGGGACTCGGCCATCGCGCCGAAGGAGGACCAGCAGTCGCCGCCCCAGTGGACGGGGAACTGCTGGCCGCCCGCGGTGGCGGAGCGGGCGAACAGGACCGCCTCGCCCTGGCCGCGCTCCTTCTCCAGGAGTTCGAAGACGGCCTTGTTGTACAGGTGCGTGTAGTAGTTGTGCATCCGCTCCTGGTCGGAGCCGTCGTGCCAGACGACGTCGGTCGGGATGCGCTCGCCGAAGTCCGTCTTGAAGCCGTCGACGCCCTGGTCCAGGAGGGTCTTCAGCTTGCCCTGGAACCAGGCGGTGGCCTCGGGGTCGGTGAAGTCGACCAGCGCCATGCCGGCCTGCCACTTGTCCCACTGCCAGATGTCGCCCTCCGGGGTGCGGACGAAGTAGCCCTTCTCCGCGCCCTCCGCGTACAGGGCGCTCTTCTGCGCGATGTACGGGTTGATCCAGACGCAGATCCGCAGCCCCTTCTCCTTGAGCCGGGCGAGCATGCCGGCCGGGTCCGGGAAGGTCTCCGGGTCCCATTCGAAGTCGCACCACTGGTACTCGCGCATCCAGAAGCAGTCGAAGTGGAAGACGGAGAGCGGGATGCCGCGCTCGGCCATGCCGTCCACGAACGAGGTGACGGTCGCCTCGTCGTAGTCGGTGGTGAACGAGGTGGTGAGCCAGAGCCCGAAGGACCAGGCCGGGGGCAGGGCGGGGCGGCCGGTGAGCGCGGTGTAGCGGGTGAGGACGTCCTTGGGCGTGGGGCCCGCGACGACGAAGTACTCCAGGACCTGGTCCTCGACGCTGAACTGGACCTGGCCGACGGCCTCCGAGCCGACCTCGAAGGAGACCTTGCCCGGGTGGTTGACGAAGACGCCGTAACCGCGCGAGGACAGGTAGAACGGAACGTTCTTGTAGGCCTGTTCGCTGTTGGTGCCGCCGTCGGCCTGCCACATGTCGACGACCTGGCCGTTCTTGACGTACGGGGTGAACCGCTCGCCCAGGCCGTGGATCGTCTCACCGACGCCGAGCGCGAGCTGGGCGAGCATGTGGTGCCCGCCGTCCGCCACCGTGGCGAAGGCGGTGCCCTTGCGGCCGGCGGCGGTCAGCAGGCGGCCGTCCGCGTCGAGGAACTCCAGGCCGAAGCCGCCCTCTGTGGGCAGCCGCAGGGTGAGGGGGCCGCTGGTGAGTTCGGCGGCCGGGCCGTCGCCGCGGGTGGTGGCCGTGGCGTCCCCGGTGGCGCCGGGCAGCGCGAACTCCGGGCCGGGGCGGCGTCTGCCCGCGAGATGGGTGACGCGGACACCGATGACACCTTCGGCGGGGGCGAACGCCTCCACCGTGATCAGCGGCGCGTTGAGCGTGTCGCCGCGCCGCGTCACGCGCTTGACGGCGGCGTGGGCGGTGAGTCGGTCGGCGTCGAGCCGAAGATCGCGGAGTTCGGTGGCGTACGAGGCGTCCACACCGTCTCGCATCTGCCAGAAGCCGTCGGTGAACTTCATGGGGTCTTCCTTAGCCGGTGCGGGGGTACGGGCGGGTTCGGGGGTGCGCCGCCAGCCAGGTTTTGATCGTACACAAAACAAATATTTTTCGAAGCGCTTCGACGATGCGCAAACACACACCTCAGCCCTACCCCCAACCGGGACTCAACGTCGCAAGATCCACCCTCACGTTGCCTCTGCGTGACGGGCACGTCACAGGGATGGCCTAGAAACCCGCGCCAGGATGGCGTATTAGTACTGCCAGCAAACAAATCGCTCGTACGGCAGCGCGGCCGTCCGGGCATGTCGACAAGAGGCAGCAGAATGTCGAACCGCTTCAACCCCACCCCCGCCGACAGGTTCACCTTCGGACTCTGGACCGTCGGCTGGCGCGGCAACGACCCCTTCGGTGACGCCACCCGCCCCGCCCTGGACCCGGTCGAGTCCGTCGAGCGGCTCGCGGAGCTCGGCGCGCACGGTGTGACGTTCCACGACGACGACCTGATCCCGTTCGGCTCGACGGACTCCGAGCGCGCCGCGATCGTCACGCGCTTCAAGGACGCCCTCGACCGCACCGGTCTCAAGGTCCCGATGGCGACGACGAACCTGTTCACGCATCCGGTGTTCAAGGACGGCGGGTTCACGTCCAACGACCGTGATGTGCGCCGGTTCGCGCTGCGCAAGGTCGTCCGCAACATCGATCTGGCCGTCGAGCTGGGCGCCGGGACGTATGTGGCGTGGGGCGGCCGGGAGGGTGCGGAGTCCGGGGGTGCGAAGGACATCCGTCTCGCTTTGGACCGGATGAAGGAGGCGTTCGACCTGCTCGGAGAGTACGTCGTCGGGCAGGGCTACGACCTGAGGTTCGCCATCGAGCCCAAGCCGAACGAGCCGCGCGGCGACATCCTGCTCCCGACCGTCGGCCA